>NZ_BAABMC010000003.1:0-779886 GCF_054767475.1 Paenibacillus sp. YSY-4.3
GTATGTCCATAAGCGACTCATATGTCTTGCCTTGGCACGCAAATGTTGCGAAAACACCACACATACAGCACTCAACTATATTACACATATTCAATGAATATATTGTATTATCTTACACCCTATCCTTTTGCATGTACCTTGCGCCTACATCAGAACACTGCACCACGCCATATATCTACCCCCTGTACCCGCACCCTTTAGCCTCCCCTAGAGCCCTGCCACTCCTACGCCCTATCTCCTATACCATGTATCCGGAACCTAGTCCTCCCCTTCACCTTGTACCCTTAATCCCTACTCCCCACTCCCCCATCTCTTCTCACCTTCAACTAGTTCCATTCTAAAAAAACACCTCCCCAATCTCGCACCGGTCGAGCTGCTCTCGAACGTGCTGAAATCGGAAAGGCGATCTTACGTGTAAATCCATCTACCGCTCACGTACGAGCTTGCGCTCGATATAGACGACGAGCTGATACATCGCGGTGGCTACAAGTGCGATAATAACAAGGCTGGACAACACCAGCGTGAAATTGAATACTTGGAAGCCGTAGACGATCAAGTAGCCTAGGCCTATTTTGGCGACCAGAAACTCGCCGACAATAACGCCTACCCAAGCCATGCCTACATTTACTTTGAGTGTAGAAACAATGGTCGGGAACGAAGCGGGCAATATCGCTTTGCGGAAAACGTCCTGGCGGCTGCCGCCGAAGGTACGTATCACTTTCGTGTAGTTGGCATCAACTTCATTGAAGCTCGTGTATACGACAAGCGTCGTGACAATGACCGTAATAGACAGTGTTGTGACGACGATCGCAGTAAATCCGGCACCGAACAACACGATGAAAATCGGGCCTAAGGCGACCTTCGGCATACTATTGAATACTACCATGAAGGGATCAAGCACCTTGGACAGAAACGGCGACCACCAAATGATGACGGCGAGCAGTGTCCCAATTAACGTACCTAGCAGGAAGCCGACCACGGTCTCGGATACGGTCATGGCAAGATGCGGCCAAAGCTCCCCGCTGACGACATCTTTCACGATTTGCTGGCCGACCTTAGATGGGTAGCTGAAAATCAGCACATCGATCCATCTCAGTTGTCCGGCCATTTCCCATAGGAGAATACACAGTAACAATATGCTTGCTTGGACTGCGATTACGGCCCGTTTCATTCCGCGTTTGGCCTGCAGATGCTGCTGCCATTTCTGCTCCAGCCAAGTCTCCGAATCCAGATTCCCCCGGTTATGGCGATCCTTAACGGCTAGGAAATTTAAAGGCTTCTCCACACTCATCAGACTCGCTCCCTTCTCTCGGATGCCTCGAATTCTCCCCAAATTTCATGGAACAAGGCATTGAATCCCGGCTCATCCCGCGCATAGAACGGCTGCGCATCACGGATATTCTGCGGAACCTCAAACATGCTCCGAATTCTGCCCGGTTTGGAGCCTAGCACGATGACCCGGTCGCTCACTGCAATGGCTTCGGACAAGTCATGCGTAACGAGGATTCCGGTCTTTCTGCGCTGCTTCAGCGTATCGACTACAAGATCCTCAAGCTGGAGCTTCGTCTGGTAGTCGAGTGCGGAGAAGGGTTCATCCAGCAGCAGCAAGTCCGGATTCGTCGCCAGCGTTCTAGCCAGCGCAACTCGCTGCCTCATGCCGCCCGACAATTGATGCGGGTACAGATGGGCCGTCCCTACCAGCCCCATCCCCTCCAGCAAATCCTCGGCCAGTTCCGCGCTTTGTTTGGTTAGACGATTCGTTAATTCAAGCCCCAGCAGGACATTATCGATAATACTCCGCCAAGGAAATAGATAGTCCTGCTGCAGCATATAGCCTACCTCGGGCGTAGGCCCGGTTACAGGCTTGCCATGGAGCAATACCAGCCCCCTGGAGGGGGCGATCAGCCCGGCCATGAGAGACAGCAGCGTCGTTTTGCCGCAGCCGCTCGGACCGACCAAGCTGATAAACTCCCCGTCCTCCACGGACAGATTCATATCCTGAAGTGCCAGCGCCGCTGCACGGTCCGTTACATAGGCAAGATCAACATCCTGCAGTTGAATGACAGGCACCATACGGTTGATCACCGTCCTCTCCTTATGGCGACGGGGATGTCTGAACGGCGGTTTTCGCATATTTGTTGTTCGCCAGTTCATCCACAGATACCCGTCCTTTTAATTCCCCTGCCCCTTCCATGACGTCCAGCAGATTATTCCATGCCTCCTCGTCGATGGCCGGCGATTCAGCATATGAACCCTGTTCTAGATAACGCTTCACAGAGCTCTCGAGAATATCCAAATCCGTATCCTTGAAAATAGGAGAGATCACTTCGGCCGTTTCCGCTGGCGTATGCTCCTGCACCCAATTTTGCGCCTTGTGGACCGCGTTCGTGAACTTCTGGACGATCTCGTCATTTTTCTTCATGTAGCTCTGCTTTGTCATAAATACCGTATAAGGCAGCCGGCCGCTCTCCGTACCGAAGGAAGCGATGACATGGCCCTTGCCCTCCCGCTCAATAATCGAAGCCTGCGGCTCGAAGAGCTGGACGAACTGCCCCGTTCCAGAGGCGTAGGCGGCAGCGATATTCGCGAAATCGACATTCTGGATCAACTCCAGATCACTTTGAGGATCAATGCCGTGCTTGCGCAGCGTAAACTCTCCGGCCATTTGCGGCATACCGCCCTTGCGCTGCCCGAGAAATACCGCTCCCCGAAGCTGTGACCAGTCAAAATCATCCATCGGCTCCCTGGATACTAGAAAAGTGCCATCTGTTTGCGTCAGCTGAGCAAAGTTGATCACCGGATCTTCCGCCCCCTGCTGATAGACATATATCGAGGTCTCGGCCCCGACCAGCGCCACGTCAATCGCACCGGACAGGAGAGCCGTCATCGTCTTATCGCCTCCGGCTGTCGTCTGCAGCTCCACGTTCAAACCTTCCTCTTTGAAAAAACCTTTCTCCAAAGCGACATACTGCGGAGCATAAAAAACAGAGCGCGTCACTTCCCCGATCCTAACTTTATGCGTCTGTCCGTCCCCTCCGCAGCCGCCAAGAAGCGCAAGGAAGAAGAAAAGTGGCGCAACCCAGCATACGGCATAACGTATATACCTCATTTCCGTCACCTCTTTCTAATTGAAGCTTTAGTAAAGAATATGCGAATGCCCTTGTTTTGGTTATGACATGCACAAAGAAGCCGCCGCTAACGATATGTCATATACCCTTAGCGACGGCCCCTGGTTTGGAGTTTGAAGCCTATGCAGCTTCAATCCTGTATTCTATTGTTTCCATTGATCTAGAGGTCATTGCAGCCCATAGATCGCTTTATACTTCTGCTCCAAATATTCGGCCAAATAATCCGGATTCAAGTCCTCGCCTGTTACCCGTTTGATGATTTCGGCCGGTTTTTGGCTTTTTCCATATTTGTAGATTTGCTCGGTCAGCCACTCCTTGATTGGAGCGAAGTTCCCTTCCGCGATCAGCTCGTCGAAATTCGGCAGCTGTTTGCGCATCGTATGGACGATTTGCGCCGCATACATATTGCCAAGCGCATAGGATGGGAAATAGCCGAAGCTACCGCCGGACCAATGCACATCCTGCAGTACGCCAAGGCTGTCGTTTGGCGGAGTTAGCCCAAGGTAAGCCTGGTACTTCTCGTTCCACACCTTCGGCAGATCATTGACCGACAAGCCTTCATTGAACAGCTGCTTCTCGATTTCATAGCGGATAATGATATGCAGGTTGTAGGTCAGCTCATCCGCCTGGATGCGGATTAATGAGTTCTCAACCCGGTTGATCGCCTTGTAAAATTCATCTACAGTAACGTCCTTCAGCTGCTCTGGAAAATGCTGCTGCAGATCGCCGTAGTAGCGCATCCAGAACTCCCGGCTCCGGCCGATGAAGTTCTCCCACAGGCGGGACTGGGATTCATGGATCCCCATCGAGGCCCCTTCTCCAAGCGGGGTTCCCGCAAGATCAGGGCTCACATTTTGCTCGTATAGCGCATGCCCGCCCTCATGCAGGGAGCTGAACAAGGCAAAGGTCACGTCATCCTGCATATAACTCGTCGTAATCCGGACGTCTCCCTGATTCAGCGTAATCTCAAATGGATGAACGCTCTCGTCCACGCGTCCCGCCTCCAAATCATATCCGATCTGTTCCAGCATGAACAACCCGAATTTCTCCTGCTGGCCTTTATCGAACAATTGATTCATGAAAGAAGCTTGCGGCTGGCTGGATGCCTCGTTGATCGCTTCCACCAATGGCACAAGACGGTCTCTTAGCTGCCCGAATACTTGATCCAGCTTCTCTACCGTCAAATCCGGCTCATACAAATGGAGCAGCGTATCATAGCGCGTCGCCTTCGGCCCCCAGTAATCGATAAATTCACTGGTCTTCTCTACGATTTGCCCCAAATAAGGCTCGAATCCGGCGTAATCGCCTTTTTCCTTGAAATCCTCCCATAGCGTCTCCGCTAGGGCGGTAAGCTCCGTGTATTCCTGGTATTTTTGAGGCGGAATCTTCACGCTGCGGTCATATTCCTCCTGGGTGACCGTAATGATCCGCTGTTTAATTTCATCAAGCTCGCCGAATACGGCCGGGGAATTCAATTCTGTGAGCATTTTTCCCATTTCTTCCGATGTCTGAAGCTTGAACGCTTCCGTCATCAGTACGCCGATCGCCTCGGAGCGGCCCTGCGCCCCTTTCTTCGGTGCACCGGTGCGAAGATCCCAATGCATCAGCGCTACAGCTTCATGATAGCTTTTAATTTTGTGTAGTAGTGCTTGAAATTGTTCCCAAGTTGAAGCGGTTGTCTGATTCATATTGTTTCCCACCTCTATCCAGAAATTTAACTCCTCCTCTTGATGATACTTTTTACAGAACGTATAATCAAATTTTGAAGCCATGTTTTTTGTGATGATTCCGATGCGAATGATCTTATTAGTCGCAACCTAAGTAAAGGAGCTTTCCCATGAAAATGACTCTGGATTCCGCAGCAGACAGCATCATATACGAGTTCCTGGGCGAACGGCCAGGCCATTTGCGCCTCGTTTATGATATGGAAGGCTGCGGATGCGGAATGAGCGGCATCCCGGGGCTGGAGCTCGTAAGCGAGCCAGGTCCGCATGATATCAAAGTGGACTGCGATTCGTATCCCATTTGGATTGACCGTCAACAAGCCGTTTTTTTTGAGGAAAAATTGTTCCTTCAAGGGGATCAGTCCAGCAGAACCTTCCGCTTAGATGGCGTATCCCAACTTTACAAAGCGAATATGCGTCTTGTCGATCGTCGTCAGGAAGTAAGTCAGGAGTAAATTAACAGCAATAAGGAGGCAACAACTATGAGTCAAATCGAAATGATCATGGAGCATAACAAGAAATTCGTCCAGGACAAAGAATACGAAGCGTATATCACGGACAAATTCCCGGACAAGAAAATCGCCATCGTTACCTGTATGGATACACGGCTAGTCGAGCTGCTGCCCAAAGCCATGAACCTGCGGAACGGCGACGCGAAAATCATCAAAAATGCCGGTGCTGTCATTTCCCAGCCTTTCGGATCCGTCATGCGGAGTCTGCTGGTCGCCATCTATGAGCTTCAAGCGGAGGAAGTATTCATCGTCGGTCACACCGGCTGCGGTATGGCTTCATTGAACTCGGAGCATATGATCGGCGAAATCAAGGCACGTGGAATTTCCGACGACGTGCTGAACACTTTGGAGAACTCCGGAATTAAGCTGAGAAAATGGCTGCGCGGCTTCAGCAACGAAAAAGAAGGCGTCACCCATACCGTCGAAATTGTGAAAAAACACCCGCTGCTGCCGCCAAACATCCCGGTTCACGGTCTGCTGATCGATTCCATGACCGGAGAGCTGGAGATCGTGGTTGACGGAAGCGAAGAAAACAGCAATTCATAATCTAATATTTCTATAGCTACCGTGAATAATTATTCTCAATAGTGAATATTTATAAATCAGCTGTCGGCCTCGCGCCGGCGGCTGATTTTGTTGTTATTCGTTTGAATGTGAAACGTATCACTTTGTTATGAATCCTTCATAATGTGTTCATATTGCGTTCATTTAACCGTGCTATACTCTCCGTAAAGTTAGAACGAACTACTGTTAAAGGGGAGACTCCATCATGAAAAAATTGTATTATACGTCCTTCTTCTACGCGATTCTTGGCCTGTTATCCGGCGTAGCCTATCGCGAAATCACCAAGCATAGCGACTTCACCGGGCAGACCGTCCTCGTGGCCCTTCATACGCATATTTTGGTGCTGGGCTTCCTCTTCTTCACCGTCGCCCTGATCCTCGCCAAACTGTTCCAGGTGCATGAAGCAAAATCCTTCGGGGCCTGGTATATCGTGTATAACCTCGGACTTATTATTTCCATCGCCGCCATGGCCGTTCGCGGCATGCTGCAAATCAACGGCACCGACATCAGCTTCCTGTCCCACATCGCCGGACTCGGCCACACGATTCTGGCCGCAGGCATCATCTGGCTGCTGGTCCTGCTGCGGAAGAGAATTCAATAGATTTGAAGCAAGCGGATGCTGAGGACAGCAGCCGCTTGTTTTTGGATTTTTATTCAACTATTCAGACGCTAGCGCTGCATGTGAATTCGTACAAATTAGTTGGCCAATTTCTCTCTTTCAACTATGAATTACTAGTGATACGATAACATTATGATTTCAACGAGAATAAGGACGTAGGTGACTTCATTTCACATGATAAAACTGGATAAAAAAGTTGGACAAGATGTACGCGTCGCTAGATCATTAAGAAAAGGAACGATCGTTGAATTAAGACCAAGTCAAGATCATGTTGGCACCGATGTTTATTATGGCTCAGCATACATTGGGTACATTAATCGGCCCTACGAGGCTCCCTTTGCAAGAATTGTTGCTACTGAAAAATTAGTTACAACCTATAGTTTCAAATTTCAACTGATCCACAAAACTGCGGAGCAGTTAAAAGAGGAAGAGGAACATTTGAAGCAACTTTCCCAAAAGCGGCAACAGGAAAGAGAACAAAAACAACGTGATATTGCCGACCGAAAAGAGGCAATGCTCATACATTCACGCAGCTTCTATACCATTTTACAAAGATGCCTCTTTGCTATTGATAATGGCGCTGGCCCTTCCCTCATTAGTGGTTTCTTTGGGAAGTCTGAAACAACAGCTCAGTATTACCAATGATTTCTACAGGGGTTACTTGATTCAGAAATATCATAGTGCAAGAGATGATAACCTACTTCAATTATCAGAATTGAATAAAAGAGGTGAGTTATATCCCCGGATTTTACAACACAGAGGAAAACTCATTGAGCAACAACGAAATCGGAAACCTATTTCGATTTATTGTTGGAAATGTAAATCAGGAACGGTTGATCGAAAAAAGACTTGTTTCTTTTGTACTTGGGGAAAATGCACCTCATGCGGGGCATGTAAACCTACTTGTATCAAAGAGGGTATATTTTAAAGCAAAGATTCACTAACCATTATTATGGATTGAACATAGAGTGCGGAATGCGCTCAGGCATCGATTTACATATAGTAACCCTGTTTAATTACAAGCAGGTTTCTCAGCAATTGACCCTCCAGGGCTGTTTCGGTAGCCCTTCTTAAGTGTTGTAAACATCTCTATTGCAATCATCAAATACAAGTTACTCCTTTCCATCCAATACCTCGATCATCATCAGAGCACCGATTTTAAAGCCATGGATAAATGACGCGGTGGAATACATAGAGTAAGTCTTCCCATATAAATCGATGATGCCTTCAATGAATCTAAAGTCATTTTCGGAGAATCTCTTCTGACATTCCTCCATGAGATCAGAGGTTTGCTTCGTAAGCTTGCGGTATTCGGGATCTTGTGGATTTATGTACGCGTCTGGCTGCAGCGATCCATTATAGATTTTTTCTATAATGCTATCCATTGACGTTACATCCCCCTTATAAATAAATAATAGTTGATTGCATTCTCTATGTATGAACTGCCATGAGTTGCCTTACACCCAAAATTATACGAAAACTGCATAAAAGTCAATATGCGGTTATTGCATAAGTTAAACTTGGCTTGGGTGATATTCATGTATAAAAGAATAAGAAGTTTACGAGAAGATAAAGATTTGACTCAAACTCAATTGGCTGACTATTTAAATATTACACAGGCAACATATTCGCGGTATGAAAGTGGAAACTTAGATGTTCCCAGCCTAGTACTGATAAAGCTATCAAAGTATTACAACGTAAGTATTGACTATATATTAGGGCAAACTGATAATCCTAAGCGAGCTTAATACAATGAGCAATAAAAAAAGGCAGTTCACTTATGAACTGCCTCAGATGTAACCCCCAAAACTTCGTAAAGGAAACGAGGCACTCTTTCATTACTTCATCATGCTGTTGTTTCTGCTCTTTACGTAGTGGCAAGAAATGAATTTCGGCTCTTCGCATATGAAATGCAATATTCGGTAGACCCACAGAAACTATTACAGTTCAAAGGTAACATGTTCACGATTCCTGCGCCCTCTTGCTCGGAAGTATTCGGGCTCTCGTTTATCAGTATCAAAACCCGAGATCCAACCTTTGGTTTTGAATGTGATTAGTATCTTCTCATTAGTATCGTTCTTTTCTAATTTTGGCCATTTACCAGAAAATAGACCTACTATATCCAACATACCCAATAATCGAAAACAAATTATTGCTTGTTTTTCATTTAAGTCGACAAGATGAGAGAGCAACAAATCGGTTTTATTTGATTCCTCAATCATATCCGATCCAAGGAATTCAATTAGAAGAATGTACGGAACTTCATACTCATCAAGTATAATTTTTTCGATATTTTGAATAAAGATAGTTTCAAACACTATTTTCAATTTTGGACTGCAACGATCATAATAACTTATTAAATATGGAATATCGTCGATTTCTAAATTATTCTTCAAAATGTGTAGTAAGATACTTTCGGAATACTTCTTTCCTTTCACTGTTATTGGTTCAGAAGTATATTCTAGTAATCTCAGTTTGTAAGTATCCTGAATATCTTTATCTAACAGTCTTAGCAACTCGAATAACTCGAAATTTTCATTATTAATAACTTCCATAACATATTGTTCAATATTTGAAAAAATGAAGGATATTAGTTGCACCGGATAATTAGCTCTCATGAACTGCAAATTTATTTCATTCATAGAAATGATATTATACTTAATTAAAGTTTCAAGCTTACTACCAGAAATTCCCTCGAAAGTAAAATCTTCATACTTCCAATTATTACTGCTTTTGATAAAATCCTCATATTTCTCATCCATTAACTCATTACACTGTATAATATCTTCATATAAAGCCTCAACTTCGCTTATTCCAAAGTTAGCTTTAATATTACCGTAATCCATACTTATACTTGTAACATCGCCATTAATGAATTCGATAAGATTATCATCCAGCTTGTTAGCATAACTAAAGTAGTATTGCAAAATATTATATTCTGAATATAGCACGTTCCTATGTTGAAGCAAGGCTGACCAAAATTCTTGATCGACAACACTATCAAGTTTTTCGATTGTTGTTTGAAGATATTCAATATAGGTTAGCTTTGGATTAGCACTAATGTCAGCATTATTAAGAAGTTCAAGAGCGGCATTTTCATCATCTGTAATTATCGAATTGCAATGATCAAAAATTATCTCGATATAATGCTCAATATTGTTCTTTACATACCTAACCAAGCTTTCTTCAGGTTTAGAGCTCACTAAAGTATAGTTTTTATGTTGATAGTTCTCATTTTCCGGAAGTCTATATATCTTGTTTAGAATAAGATAAATCATAGAGATGTTTAATTGATAAAGATTATTTCCGTAAACTGTCTTAAATAGAGATGGGTCTGAAGTTTCATAATCGATTTGCTTGAATTTCACGTCTAACAATCGCAATTTGGAAATGATTTTGGGTATATCTGGCTCGTCAATATTCAAAAATCTCTTATTGTTTGATATATACCTGGTCATGCATTGATCAACGTTAAGTTCAATAATATCTTTATCCGTGGAATAGTATAAAGTATCAAGAGCATATTGTTGTTTATGGTTTTCTGAGAAATGATCGCTAACTAATATTCCCTTCCATACAAGCGGCCAAGCGTGATTTAGTGACTGTATAAATGTCGGTTTTTCTTGACCTCTACTCCAATATTGCCAAATGAAGTCAAATCTCACATTATCCCTTAGTTGATTGAGAAATCTGCTCAAATTCTTATGATTTGACTTTAACAAGTAATCCAATAAGTAGAAATTAAGAGATTCTTCGCTGTCAAAATCAACATCCCTAAGTCGAGAAACCACTAAAGCTGGATCTTTCAATTGGTAAGTAAACTCTTTTGCAATTTCATCAGTCACACTACGCAGAAATATCTTGTCTACTCTGCTAAGACTATGTTCATAGAAATAAGTCATATAATCAGAATAGCTCTCATCAATATAGCCATTCCGAATTAGGTATTTTATTAGCGGAAAATATGGGCTCGATTTAACATCGTTGAAGGAGAATTCTTCTCCGATTTCATTAGTGAAAGTTGTAATGAAAATCTTATTTATATTTTGCTTATTGATTATTTCACGAAGCTTCTTACTTTCTAACAACGTCTTTGTTTCTTGTAATTCGCTGACTTCCTGTTTTAATTTACCGAGCATTGAAACAGATTTATTTTGAGTAGACTGTTTTCTTTCGATATACTTAGCATCTTGGGACATCTTGTTATATTCTTCATTAAAATTGAATCTATACCTATTTCCATGTATATTTCTCCGATAAATATTATCAGGATTATTTTTCATTGCTCGTATAAACGCTGCTCTAGATTTGTAACTTCCCTCTCCAGCGCCATCTATATCCAACAATCCGTCAAATTGAAAAAAAATAACATCAAGTTCATCTATTAGAATACAAACTTCATTTTCTGCAGCCTGAATTTGTTCTTGTTTTTTCAAAATTTCAGTTTCCAGCCTGCATTTTTCTTCTTCGATGAAGTTTGACTTTTTAGCAAACAGATTATGGACAAATCCTCTGCTGAGCTGTAATTCGCTAAAGTCCCTCGGAAAAATGTTTTTATATGCGATCATCGCCAAAAGCTTGTTACAATCCAATTCTGTCGATTGTATACGGTCATGATAAATGACGTATTCATTATAGATATTTTTAAGAATACGCATATCATCAATATACAGGGATAATCCTTGTAAAAAGTCTTGATCAAAAGTTTGGATTATGCCACCTTTTATGAAATGATTTATAAACTGATCATATGAATTTGTACCATCTACAACAGGTACGATCGGAATCATAAAGTCGAAAAACTTGGCTCTATCTTTGGAAGTAAAAATGTCATCACGAAGCAGATAAAAAAATCGTATAATTTTGTCAGTTTTCTTATTAACTAAGAAATTTATTTCTCTTAATTTTTCAAATATCTGATTACTGTTGAATCTGTCTATATCTTCAAATACGATGACTTCGGCATCAGCATTTTCAAAAAGGTATAAAACTTCGTTTAAATATTTATCGAAGTAGGATTCATCCACATCTGAAAATATCTCAATTTCGTTACCTTGAATATTAACCTTTTTAAACATATTTCTGTTGTATTGAATCTTAATCAAGCTAAAAATGCCATACATTAAAATAGCAATGAAACTGATTCCCGCTAAAAAAAGCGAACCTTCATACGTTGTGTAAATCAGTATCTTCTTTATAAATTCACTTGATAAGTTCTGCACGAAACTTCTCCAAGCATTGAATCCCAATAAATATCCCAAAAATATTAAGCTTAAGGTAGTCAATACTGCAACGAACCATAATTTATATTTTGACACTGGCCTCTTAACCTTAAATTGAGTTTGTGGAATCTTATAAGGATTAATTTGGTGGATTAATTGATTAAGTATTTTCCCCTCTAAAACTGCATCATTAGTTGAGTTTTCAATATCTTCATCGTTTTTCAATTCAATATTTACCGATTCAAAATGAGCAAGCGAAATATGTAAAAATCTTTTGTCAGGATGTGCGTACTCGTACGATTCCAAAACGCTACTTTTTCCAGCGCCATAAGGACCCGTTATTGCAACGTTTCTCAGACCCTCCTCTTGGAATACAAAATCCAAAGCTTCCCCATAAATTTTTAAATCAGCGTTTTTTATGGGAGTTAGCTTTTGAAATTTATAACTGTTTGGTTTTATTTTCATCACTCTCCCCAAATTCTGTGGAAATCCTTCAAAATCCCCTTTTTAGTTCATCTAATACTCTTAAATTACCTGAAGGCAATTATTTTAACTTGAAAAATCACTAATCAATTAATCTTTGAATAGGCCACTAGCCCATACTTTAATGATACCACATATTGGAGAAAAGTTGTCTTTATGTCAGACTATGTAGATATAAAGAATGACCGAGCACCTTCAATTCATTTGTTCCATCATGAACATAAACAGGTTCCATCCCTTAATATCTTATCAACATCCTGCAGCTTCCTAACGTTCCCCTATTATCCTTTCCCTCCCCACCAGAAATATCATTCCTCCGCCTCTACAGCCATGATTACGTTAAAATCAGTTTCCCTTCTCCCGCCTCTTGTTGGTTACGATGGATTTTCAAGTAAGCGTGGCGAACATCTTTTCTCTAGCCGATCTTCTTGATGAAGTCATCGACGGATTCTATCGGCCTCCAGATTCCATAGCGGATTCAATCGCCAAGCTGCGGGTATAAAGAAAGCCCTTAAATGAGCGGGACTGACCCCTGTTTGTGAGACAGGGATCAAAACACCTAGCAAGTTTAAGCAGCCAGTCGTCGGAAATCTACCGGCGACTGGTTATTTAGTTTCGCTTGAATTCGAATTGAGTTATAGTAAGTGATGTAGTCTCGAATGGTCTGTACCACGATTGCAGTCGTTGTACAGGTTAACCTTTCGAGATAGAACGTTTCAGACTTTAGCGTGGAATGAAACGATTCAATGGGGGCATTATCACCGGGCGTTCCTTTACGGGACATGCTCATGGTAATGCCTTTTCCTTTTATCGCAGCCTGATAAGCCTGAGATGTATACACGCTGCCCTGGTCGCTGTGAAGCAGCATATTTGACTGCTCTGGAAGTTGATTCAGCGTATCCAAAACCAAAGACGTATCTTGCTTGTCCGCTATACTGTAAGCTACAATTTCCCCATTGTACAGATCCAGAATGCTTGAGAGGTATAACATTTTCCCTCCAAACGGTAAATAAGTGATGTCCGTGACTAGCTTTTGCAAAGGCGCCGCTGTATGGAATTGCCGCTGGAGCAAGTTTTCTGCTAGATGTACAGGTTGCCCGATACTCTTTCGTTTTTTCGTCCTCACGCGGCATTGCAACCCCTCGCGTTGCATAATCCTCTGAACTCGTTTGTGATTCAAACTTTCCTCTGTCCGAAGGAGTGCGGTAATCTTTCGGTAACCATACCGGAATTTATGACGGATGCAAAGCTCTCGGATCTTCTCCACGGTTGTATCTGTGCGCTCTTCCTTCACGACTGCTTTCCAGCGATAGTAGGTAGCTCTAGCGATCCCGAGCCACGTACAAGCCTCAGATACCGTTAAGTCTTCTCGGATGGACTCGACCCAGTCGATGACGACCTTTGGTTCCACCTCCTTTCCAACTCCTTGTACTTTTTTAGCAATTCCAACTGCTGCTTCAGGAATCGGTTCTCTGCTTTTACCTTTTCGAGCTCCGAAGAGTGTTCCGGACCTTTTCCATAGCTGTATTGCTTACCCACGGGCTGCTCCAAACGATGTACTTCGCCCTTTCGATACCACCTCATCCATGTCTTTAGCTGTGTCTTATTCCGTATTCCCAGCTGTTCCATAACCTCTCTTACCGGAACACCTTCCAGCCTCATTTCTATGGCTTTCATCTTTATTTCTAAGGGGTAGCTCACTCTAGTTGCCAACGCAAAAACACCTCCAAGGTTATCCCCATATCTTACGACATGGTTTGATTCTCTTGAAGGTGTTTTGATTTGTCTCACGTTATGGGGTCAGTCCCGAGCACTCATTCAAGGGCTTTCTTTTTCAGTGACTTTTTGAGGTTGTTCATGCATTTTAAAACAACTCCATTTGGGCTATTTTTACTTCTTCAAATACTTTCTCCAAACTTCATTAGGACTAAATAATACGGTTCTCTTATCTTCTCTAAATTGAGGTATGGCCAACACATTTGAAGTCGCCAAGTAATCAATAACACGCAACCAGATTAATATCAGCTCATTTAACTCTAGTTTCCAAGGCTTCTCGCTAAGATCAATCCGGATCCCTCCCCATTCTAATTCTGTCACTACCGCAGGGGTATTCATTAGAAAATCTCGACCAAACATTTCTAACACATAGCCACCAAAGTATGTTCGCATTCCAACACCTAATGGTCCGTTCGAAAGAAATTCGACGGGTACTGGTGAAGATGCTAAGTTCATCCATCTATGAAGACGCTGTTCGTCAGTTTCCCATGGAATAGTTGGAGGCCAAAATTTGCTTGACATCGATTTATGAACCTCAAGGTCAAAATAGATCTAATATTTAGATCAAGATCAAATTGAGCAGTAAATTTTACCGCATTACTCCTGTGCAAATAAACCTCTGATGTCTTGTTATTCATAACTTTTTCTAAAATTTCAGACCGGTTATAATCTATTGTTGTTACTTCTGAGTCCCCCCATTGGGTAGGCACAAATTTATCATATTTATCAAAAACATTTAATAATTGATCCATCACCACTGCTTTATCCTTGGTAACCGAAGGATACATAATTGTATAAAATAGATATGGTTTTATCTTTTCTGCCAATGTTTTTCCTCCAATTTACAGTTTGACCCACTCTCCCCCGCCCGAAAAAAAATGGATCGCGTCTCCATTTATGGGTTACTTCACCTGACTTTAAATCCGTGAAATAGACGTCGCTATCTTTACCTAAAGGCCCGGTTGGGCGAGGTTGTGGGGGTACTCCACTTAAGTTTGGTTTATCACTAGATATAGTAACTACATGACGTCCGCGCGGCGCGCATCTTGTCTCCGCCGATCTGCTCGATGAAGTCGCCGATGAATTCGATCCGGCCGCCTGCTTCCATAGCGGCTTCTATCGCTAGGCTGCGGGTATATTGCATGGCGACGTGCTGGCTGACGCTAGCCGATGTGCTTACGGCATGGGCAAGCCTTGGATGGCCGACCGACAGGCGCTGCATGGCACTTTTGATCTTCCCGAGCTGTTCGCCCAGCCCCAGGTTGTTGCCCAGCTTCCGGGCTGACGTCCATACCTTGCCGAGGTCCGACCTCATCGCGCCCGGTGCCGTTATATTATGAAAAAAAACCTATTCTCACTTGATGTTCAAGTTAAGAATAAGCTTTGAACCTTCTTCAAACTTTCTCCGATGATTTTAACTCAATTCACTATTCTTCTGTTACAAATAATCCATTAGTAAACTCAGTAAAACTTTTTGCAATTAAGCTCATATTTTTGTATGAAGGCAAATTATCCTCTTCATCGATATCTTCCATATCTAAACTCCAATAATATATGTATCCTCTATCATTTCCTGAAAGAGAAATACAAATTTTATTTTCAATAGGGTCGTCCCCTATAGGGAGTAAGTTGGACGGAATTATTTTACTTTCATTAAACTCCATATAATTTCCTTCTAAATTAGGCTCATTAGATTCCGACAAGGGGAAAAGTAACATTAATGATGATGTTTGCTTATCGTCCAGAGTTGAAAATCTTCTTATTACAGGTTTTCCACCATTATACTCCAGTAAAAAGGTTTTATAATCTTCTGGTAATTCAATATTATATTTTCCCTCAAGTGCCTCAATATCCTTGATTCCAGTAGGCTCAAAATTATATTCGAATCTTACGTTCAAACAAATCGCTCCCTTGCTATGTTTATCAATCGTCAATAGAATAAAGTCGTTCCAGTAACTCAGAAAATGTGCTACATATTTGATTTATTGCTTTATCATCAACTTCTTCATGATCGAAAAAAATAATTGTTGGTATCCTTTTCCCCCTGTAATCAAAACAGATGAGATTCCCAAAAGGGTCGCGAGCAAATGGAATTATTCCAGCTGGCAGTACATTTGACGATACATCATAAACTTCCAATATATTCGCTTCATCATTTGTAACGCTTAATAAACATGAAAAAATAGCGTCTTCTTCCTCATTAATATCAAATACATCTGGTTCTGGGTATCCTCCATTGAATTGCATAACGCATTCCTTATAGTCTTTAGGAAATTCTACTCCAAGGTACCTTTCAACTTTCTGCATTTGCTCTTCACTGGCTGGTCCATCAGATTCTAGCCATTCTACTCTTCTCATTTTATCAACTCCGAAATTTCGAGTAGTTCAATATTGTACCTTTGCTCAAAGGTCTCGATTTCTTTGTGTTCGGGGGGGGGGGGCTTAAAACTATATTCAAATCTTATTTTCTAAACAAACACTCCCGTGCTCTACATCACCATTTGTCAATTGGGAAATTAGCCTCCAATGATCAAAATATTCCAATTTCCCCATATACTTTATCGGATATTCTATTCTATCTCATAAGTTAAGGCTTCGGAAACCCAAATAAACAACGGCCATCTATATGATCTAGATGACCGCCCAATGAAACCTTAATCATATTTGTTTTAAAATGATTTCCCTAACACCATTATCAAATTTGGCTCCTTCTATGTTAGCACCCTTCCAGGTAACACCATCAAGGTCTGCATTGGTGAAATCAGCTTCTTGAAAATTACCATTAGTTAAATTGGCGTCAATAAAGTCAGATCCCGAAAAGTCTCCACCTAAGAGATTTGCACCATTAAAGATAGCTTTATCAAAGAACGCTTCTACCGCACTTATATCTGTTAGATTCGCATTCCGGAATGTAGCCTCAATAAGAGTCGTTCCTGATAAATTACCATAAGAAAATTCGGCCTCATCAAAGCAAGTTTCTATACAGGTACTAATCCGGATTTCTGCATGTTTCATCTGTGCTTTACGAAGATTCGCCTCACTAAAGACACAGTCCGCTATATCCGCTTCTTCCAAATTACAGCTTTCAAAATTGGCCTTATCAAATTCACAATCGCGAAATGAAACATTTAACATGGTTGCTGCTCTAAGATTTGTATTATGCGCCATGATGCGATCCGCTTTAAGACTGGATAAGTCTGTAAATGAGAGATCAAGACCGCCTATTTCTATAAAATCTAATATTTCCTCATCTATTCTAGCTTGATTAATGAGTCCCATTATTTTATCTATTTCATTCGAATGCTCCTCCATATATGACACCTACCTATTGTATAAATTAACTTTTTAAATAATCTTCCCATGCTTGATTAGAACTGAATGATACACCCATCCGATCTTCATCAAAACTTGGAATTGCAATCGCTTTGGAGGTGGAGAAATAATCCATCACCTCAAGCCAGATATCCAATACTTCTTCGACATCTGCTTCCCATGGTTCTTCCAATAAATCTATACAAATACCACCCCATTCTAATTCCGTGACTATTGCTGGTGTTCGTTTTATAAAATCTCTACCCAACATTTCTAAAACGTGACCTCCAAAATATGTGCGCATACCTAAACCCAGAGGACCATTTGGAAGAAATCTAACGGGTATAGGCTGCGCGCTTATATTCATCCATACAAGATCACGCTCTCGTTCATTTTTCCATGGGTATTTTGCTGGCCAAAATATATGTGTGCTCCCGAAACGAGGTCTTACAATATTGGCCAATTGATTAGATAATTCAAAAAATTGTGACCAATATTTCCGGGACATAGTTTTATCAAACTTTAAACTGAGATATGACCTTGGATCAGCTTGTACATCTACATAACCCGTGTATTTAATAGATTTATTTCGATGAAGGTAGAGTTCTGATACTTTTCCATCGCTTACCCTTTTTATAGCTTCAGTTCGACAATAATCTAATTTTATTAGTTCACTGTCTCCCAATCTATTGGTACAAATTTCTCATCCGATTCAAATACATCCAGGTAATGATTTATTAACTCCTCACTATCTAATGAGACGGTTGGGTACATTGATATTCCGAACAGAGTCGGTACTAATTTTTCTGCCAACTTCTCACTCCTTGCCTCGGTATATTAATTCATTTTTTATCAAAAATTGATACCATTCATCTTCTTTAGCCCATTAGAATATTTGTATCCAAACACATACTCTTTAAGAAAATCAAAAAATGATCCTAAATTTATTCCTTCATCACTATATGGAATTTCAGAAAACCAGTATACTTTTCCATCCTTCATATTGATTCCTAATGGCTCCGCCATTATCTTGCCAATACATAACCATTCTGTCTCCCAATTAGGCAGGAACTCTAATAAATTCTGAAAATCTCTTATTTTGAGAAAATCAAATAAGACAATGCTTCCTAAAGAAAAACCCGATACTTCTTTTACAAAATCAACATATTGACCGACTCTTTTGGAGTTCAATAAGTCATCGTTTAGACTAAGCATATCTTCTGTAATACCATCTTCAATGATGCCAAATGACATATTAATTGAACTCGTTCTTTATAAGTTTCTAGCATGAAGTATATTATTCATTAATTCAATTTTCATAAATTTTACCTTTACTAATTTTATTAAATACAACACAATTTCACATAATATATGAGCTTTTATTATCAGACATCTAATTATCCTCTAACTATTAGTCCTGTATCGAACTAGTGATAGGTAATTGGCTAATCAAACATACTTATACTATATTGCTAACTGGACGTAAAATTACAAACCTGGTAATAATGATTAGTTTGCTGTTTCCTTACTCTTTAAATAGTCGGGCTTACTTCTGGATGATTTCAAATATCTTTTGAAAACCAAAAATGAAAAAACAGGTCTATCATGGTTATTCCTGACCATAGTCGACCTGTTCCAGTAACGAAAAAATTATGGTATAAAATTCAAGTTTTTAGTTTTCCCAGTATACCCCTATTTCTTCAAACGACGTCAAACTCTCACTCATACCCTCAGGACTCTCTGCTCCAATTATTTCAATTTCATTTTTTGACAATGTGATGTTTGCATTAGGATTATTTACTTTTCTATCATATATAGACTTTAACAAGTTTACTTGCTCTGGTGTCATATCATAGTAGTCTCTCCAAGATTCAATAGCATAGTCATTTTCCGTAAACTGCCTTTCTAATAAATATCCACCACATTGTACCATTCTTACGATATTATCAACTGAAGTAATAGTATCGTTATCACCCCAAAATGCAGTTGTAATTGACGGTGAAATCGTGCCATCGTCATCCTCTTCAAGAAGATATTCTAAAGTTTCATTTTTAGCCAACTCAAGAACATCCTTTGGTGCGCCAGTAAAAAAGTCTAAAGCTGTGGGGATATCAGTTCGAGTATAATTCTCATTTCGAAAAGCACCAACAATATAATTATCTTTAAATGTAATAGTACCTCTTCCTCCCGAGCCATCAATAACACTATAGTTATAACCATCCCATGAATGTTCATATGATAATTCAGGATAATGAGCAACCATTATTGCATGTGCTATCGATGCAAGTATACAGCCGTTCCATAACTTTTTTTTATTTAGTTGACTATTTAACAATACGGGCTTCATTTTTTTCTCCCTTTCGGTTTAGTTGGTGGTGTTTTCTTCCTCGGCTTATCAAGTTTCGAGGGTAACTTATTTGATTTGTCTCGATTTTCTTTTCGAGATAATACTTGAGCATTACTAAAACTGTTAGTACCACCCTTATCTTTAGGATGAATATGGTCTATTTGCCACTCATTTGGATCCGGTGTAACACCTTTTTTACTTTTATGAGGTTTAGTTAAAATTTGGCCAGTATCGTCAGACTTAACAACCCCACCATTTCGTTTCATATTTTCTTCAATTATCTTTCTTTTTTGGGCCGGAGTAAAATCTTTCCCAGGTCCTACATGCTTAGAATCCTGTAGATGTGAATAAGGTCCATTACCTGACTGTGGAGCGCTTTTCTTCTCTGCTTGATGTTTTTTTGGTTTTTGGGGTGCTCCCGATCCATCCTTACTACCCCCACGCTTCCCACCAGAGCCACCATTACCCCCGTTGGTAAAGCCAAAATTGCGGTTAAGGCCAGTAGTGCCCTTGCCCCCACGCCCCTTGTTCGTAGCGATGGATACCCAGGTGAGCGCGGCGCGCATCTTGTCTCCGCCGATCTGCTCGATGAAGTCGCCGATGAATTCGATCCGGCCACCGGCTTCCATGGCGGCTTCTATCGCTAGGCTGCGGGTATATTGCATGGCGACGTGCTGGCTGACGCTAGCCGATGTGCTTACGGCATGGGCAAGCCTTGGGTGGCCGACCGACAGGCGCTGCATGGCATTTTTGATCTTCCCGAGCTGTTCGCCCAGCCCCAGGTTGTTGCCCAGCTTCCGGGCTGACGTCCATACCTTGCCGAGGTCCTGCCTCATTGCGTTCGGCGCCATGCTGGCGGTCTTTTTCACCGCCTGGAAGGCGTCCACCGCCCGGTCTACGCCCTTCATCAGCTTCTGGCCTGCCATGAACGTTTCGACGCCGCGCTTCACGAATTTCGCCCCAGTCGCCGCCCATCCGGCAAACGGAATGGCCGCCGCTGCGGACAATGCCGCGTTCGCGTAGTCGCCGCGAGCCAGGTAGATCCCTGCGTTAACGAGGTCGGCGATCTCTCCGAGCCCCGGGATCAGCCCCGCGACATCCAGACCGACCTGAACCACATCCAGCGCTTTCTCCCAGAAGCTCTTCTTCTTCTCGGGCGGCTCTACTTCGGATACAAAAGGCGCCTCCGGTTCCGGCTCCAAATCTTCGACGTATACCGGACACTTCTGCAGCCCTTCCAGAACGATTTCCGTCCCCTGGATGTCCGTATCTCCGTCCATGACGATGCTGCTGTCGCCGCACACCAGATAGATCCCAGTCTCCGCTTCGATCTTTATTTCCTTCTCCGAAGCAAGCTCCAAATCCTTCTTGCTCGCCATGATTATTCCAGAGTCGCTCTGAATCAGAACGCCCGATTCATCCTCCAAAGAGATGAACAGGCTCCCTTCCGTAGCGGTTAGCGTTAGTTCGCTGCCCCCGAACTTCATTTCTTTGCCGTAGTTGGTTCCCCAGTACTTGACGCTGGGGTCTTCCATCTTCGGCGAAGGCTGGCCCCCTCGGCGGATCGAACTCATCGCGATCGCTTCTTCCTCCCGCGGGCTTGGAAAATACACCTTCACCGAATCTCCCTGCTGCGGCATGCAATAGAAACCGCTATTGCCCTCGGCGGTGTAGACGGAAGAATAGGGCAGCCAGCTTGCTTCTTCCTTCGCCTGCTTCCCGTCCACATCCATATGGACGCGTACCTGATCCTTCTGGACGTCGATGATCTTGCCTTCCAGCGAAGCTCCCGCCAGCGGCGTATTGAGAATTTTGTTCTGCCGAATGCCTCTCTCCGGGCTAAGTATGTACTGATGCCGCAGCTCTCCTCCGGAGAATCGCGTGACCGCGGTCGAGATAACCAGTTCCTGTCCCGCGAACTCCAGGATATCTCCTAATGGATACCAGTTCACAAGGTCTACCACGTAGCGGGTGAAATCACTCGGATGCAAATTCGCAGCTCCGTCGCCACGTGCCTCTTCCAGGGCGCTTAAATCGCGCTGGATCGTATAAGGGACATCTTCCTGCAGCGGATGAAGCCGGCCCACAGGGAGTCCCATCCACAGCTTGGGAGATGCTGCCGCAGATTCCGCAATGACAACAGCCCCGAACCGTGAAGCTACCCGCTTGAGAAATTGCCAGTCGGTTTCTTTATACTGCAGCGTAAATTGCCCAATGCGCTGATGACTCATGGCATTATCGATAAAATCCGATCCCGGGTAAACCGATAGAACAGACTCTACCAATTCACTGCATTTCATCTCCCGATTCTGGTAGGAGCGGGTTCTAGCCTGAACATCCATCAGAGCCGAGTAGGAAACAGCCGTCAACTCGACATAGTAAATGCCCCGCACGACACGAACGGCGATCGTATCCAGAATCCCCTGGAACAGAGTACGCTTTGTCTTTCCCTGTTCATCCATCTCTTCCAAAGTAATCGGGTCCTGACTTCTAGCCTCTTGAATATATCGATCCTTGTCTTCCTCCGGCACAATCCCGGTTAACCACAGCTTGGCGTGCTCACCTACGTTCCGCTCTAGTCGCAGCTCGCTGATTTGTTGTATGCGGTAAGGCCACACGAGCCGCACTTGGCCATATCCTGCTGCTGCCTGTGTCGACTCTGCTTGCACATCATTACCTCCTGTCTATCGTTGGTTTAATATAGCTGTTATTGGTAACAAAATAAATCAATAACCCTCTTCGTCCCTGCCTCACCCAACCGACGTTCCATCGAGCTCCTGGCCGTCATCCTCAATCTGAATGAGTCCGCCGTGTATGCAAAATGTCGTGCAATCACTGAGCAGCGCTGGCTCTCCTTCAATCAGGACGTCTTCTTTGCCCCCGGCCCATTTCTCTGCAATGATGGGAACGCAAGGCGCTTTTTGCAAACCCTCGATATCCATTTCCCCGGTTTGAACCGCCGGATTTAGCATGCTGAAGCAGTTGCCAAAAGGAATGATATTGACCATAGCCTCATAATCCGCAACGTTCATTTGCGCCTTCTCCTTCAAATGCACGCCATGACATAGCGGCGTCTTCAGCCGATTCAACTGCGTCCCACAGCTGCAGCTTAAGATCGCACCGGCCACGACATAACTTTTCTGTTCTTCACCCGCAGTTTCATTTGGGGAATATGCACCGACAATTTCCATCTTCGAACAACCTCCTCGCTCAATTCACTTCAAATTTCTCAACTACCGTAAGTAGATTCGCTGCTTCCAGTCCCCGCCCGCTCAACGCGCGTTAGCCGGATTCCGTCAAAATCTCTGCGCAATATGCTTTCCGCCAGTGCCAGATGAACCAAAATCTGCGTCTCCGCAACACCGGCTACTTGGAACAGCATCTGCGAATTGAACTGCTCTCCCCCTACCACGAGTCGACGAAGCGCCCCATCCGTTCGAAACTCGCTCTCCGCGGACAAGCAATCTACCCGAGGCGGAATCATCAGCCAGTACGTCTGGCTATGCTTGCGCCGGAGATCCAGCAAGCGCACCGTGAAGAACTTCATCTGCGGACAGAACTTTTCGACTAATAGCTTCAGCCGGGTCGATAACAAAGGCAGAGGATGCTCCAAATAATCCGGGTATTGCACCCGCTCGGCCTCCTGGATTGGAAATTGCAAGCTGGCTTCATGAAGCGCATGGCAACCTTCCTCCGTCAGCATTTCTTTGGTGATCTCCGCAAAAACACCCACAGGAACAGCCGGATCATGCACACGTTCATCCATGCTCAGCATGTACAAATCAAGCTCCATCGAGATTCAACCCTCCCTCGGCTTCGGCGAAATAGACATGCAAGGCTCGCCGCCCAGCCTGAATACTGGATGCGGCAATGTTGTCATCGATGAGCGCTCCCTCCAGGATGGCACCGGTAAAATCGACATCCGTTAATACCGCATCCGTAAAATCAGCGCCCTGAACATTGGCTCCAATAAAGCTTGCTCCAGTCAGGTTCGCACCGACAAACCGGGCTCCACGCAGATTCGCGCCCGTAAAATTGGCATGGGATAAATCAGCTCCGGCAAAATTCACACCAATAAACCCGGGAATGTCCCAATCCTCCGTGCCAGCGGTGCCGCTCATCCCTTCCACGAAACTGAAATCCGCCCCTTGCAGTTCGCAATGCTCAAAGCTGGCTTCATGCAAGTAGGACCCTGCGAAATTCGCGCCTGCAAGCGTACATCGCTCAAAGCGCGTGCCGACAAGCATGCATTCCGCAACCTGGCTGTCCTTCAATCGCGTATCCTCGAACCGCGCATAGCGAAAATCCAATGCGCTGTAATCCCCGTCAGCCAAGTCCAGCTCACGGTATACTTCATAGGCGTAATCGGCTTCTTTTCCCGCCTCGAGCCATTCCTTCACCTCTGCGCTGTCCAAATTCCGCTCATCCAGCTTATATACGACCTCGCTGTGATCCAAATACTCGCCTACGCGGATTTCGAACACTGGCTCCTTATCGAGCTGGAGAAATTCCTCCAACTGCACGGCTTCGGGCATGGCCTGACGAATCAATGCGACGACATAACCATGAACATAGACGGCTTCATGCTGCATTTCCCGCTCCACATCCATCTCGCTGATCTGTCCCGCATATTCCCGTCGTCTGGACATGACGGCTTCCTTCCACTTCTCTAGCGGCAGGTAAGCCCATTTGGCTTCATAACCGCATCTGACGGGCTGGGGATCCAAAAACCAGTTCTCGTCCTGCGCTTCCCCCAAATACGTCATATTTCCGTTTTGCATCGCCGTCCGCAGCATCGAATAGGTCAAATAGCCGATGCTCCCCTTCTTGCCCGCAGCCTGATGCTCCAGCAGTTGCTGACACCAGGCTCGAAACGAAGCGATGAACTCTCTGACCAGCTCCGGACGCCAGCCTTGATAAGTCTGTTCCAACTGCTCGAGCATGATCTGCCGCTGTGGACGGATCACCTCGTCGCGAAAATGAATCAGCGCACTTTCGTTCCTCAACCTGATCGCTCCTTTCTTGTCCTTCCTGAACCGGAGAACCGGGTTTAATTCGTCTTCAGCTCCAGACCCGAGATGACCGTGCGCCCGTCCATTTCGATGGTACTCGTCTCGCTGCTCGTCAGCGTAATTTTATCCTTAGCCGATATCGTGATGTTCTGCTCGGCATTCATCAGAATGTCCTCTTTCGCGACCAGCTTAATTTCCTTGCTGCTGGATATCTCGATGCCGCCGCTTTCGCTCAGGCGAATGAATATTTCGCCGTCCTTCCCCGTGATAACCACTTCCTCCGGCGTCATCATCAGCTCCTTGCCAGCGGCTGTCCGGAAATATTTATGATCCGGGTTGCCCAGCTTGTTCGTCTCGCCTTCGTCGGAATTTTGCCGTACCGAGCTGCTGGCCACGCCCTCCTCCTCCCGGTTGCCGGGAAAATAGACGCGCACATGGTCGCCGACCTCAGGCATGCAATACCAGCCGCTGTTCCCTTCGGCCGTATATACCGAGGCATACGGAAAGCAATGCGCATCGCTGGCCTGCTGAGCATCATCGATCGCTAAGTGAACTTTGACCGTATCCTTCTGTACGGCAATGACTTGGCCCTGAATCGAGACGCCGATAATTTGATCATTGTAAAAAGGATTCGGCCGCAGACCCTCCCGGGAGCTTAAAGTATAGAGGTGCGTCAGCTGACCTTGCTTCATTTCGGTAAATGCCCCAATAACATACAGCAGGGACCCTTTGAACTGTACGGTGTCCCCGAGTTGGAACACCCGCTCCGACTCTACTTCGTAATAGATATAGTCGTTCTCCTGGACCTTGGCGCTTGTGTTCTGCGTCGTGTGACGATACGGGTCCATCCGCTTCGTAATTTGATAGTGGCTCTCCTTAATAGCTCCTTTGATGCTGCCATCCGGCAAGCCGAAGAAGAACTTGGGTTCGTCAAAGACGACCGAGGGAATCAGCACGGTACGCAGCCGCGAGGCCAACCGGGTCAGAAACTGCCAATCCGTCTCCAAGTACTGCATTGTCAACCGGCCGATTGCCCCGCCTCCGGTAGCCTCGTCGATAATATCAATGCCGGGATAAGGCGCTTTGACGGTGTTCAGCAGGTCGGGATACGTCATGCTTTTATTCTGAAAGGAACGGCTTCTTTTTTTCACATCCAGCTCAAAAGTATGCGACACCGCTTCGACTTCCAAATGGTACACGCCCCGAACGGCCTTCACGGCAATATTCCGCACAATGCCGCAGAATAGCGGGGACAGTGTGCCTTGTTCGTTGCGCTGGCTAATTTTTACGGTGGTTCTGGCATCACACATGAGCACATAGCTGTCCTTTACCTCCTCAGACACGATGCCCGTAAATTTCAAACAAGCGTGATCATTCACTTTCTTCGCAATCGTCAGCTCCAGCAAATTCACCAGCTCAAACGGGCTGACTACCAGACTATCGTAAGTAAGCGCGGCCTCCGTCATGCTTCTGCACCTCCCGGTCTCGATTCTCGAAGCTCAGCCGAAGCATCTGCGTCCGACATGCGCAGGGATGCCATCATGCTCTTGGCAACCGGCCTCCAATCGTTCATCTCTTGGTCCAGACAGTTGAAGGTGCACATCAGCGCCCGTCCTTCGAGGGACAGGAAAAACATGAAGTTATAAATGCTCCCATTCATCACCGGCGTGACGAACTCGCAATAACCGACGGTTGCTTCAGGCGCCTGTACGACGCCGTCTTCGTACCACTTGAGTATTTTTTGCGTCCGGCGGAGAATCTGTGTGATGCCTTGCGTGAATTCCTCAATCTCCCTGCCCCGCACCGGAGTCGCAGTATGGTTGAAGGCGACATTAATTGTGCTAAGCGCATTGGTGTAGATCAACTGGGGCCTGCGTTCTGACGGGTACTTCAAAGCTGCCATTTGCGGGGTCATCGGCTTGAACATGCTGGGCATAACCAAAGACAACTGATCTTCGAACAAAGAGTATCGCTGAAAAGACAGCGTCTCCCGCCCAACCTGCACAAACGGCTGATCCAGCTTCACCTCGGCAAAATCCTGCCAAGTCTTCCCGGCCGCCGCATTCTCCTGTGCCTGCTGAGCTTGCTGCCTTTGCAGCATGGCTATCATCGTTTCATCCAAATGCTTCACAAATCTTCGCTCCTTCCGAATTTAAAAAATTTTGAGACTTTCTATTGTTATCGGAAGAAAACGCTATTTTCTTGAATATTTTCCCTTTAAAGATTGTAATTTGGATAGCTCTTGCCCGATCCTCTATCTGCTATCTCCGAAATAGAAAAAGAGACTAGTGCAGTTATAGCTGCTAATAGTCTCTAGAATTGAACTAATGAACAAATGACGGCGGGCTGCATTCCTTAACGGACAGCAGATGCGTTATTCGCGCAATTTCCCGATTTTTCACGAGCTATCGGACACAGAAGACCTTATTTACTCAAATAACACCTGTTTCTAGCCCAATAGGATGAAATAGCGGAACAATGGTCCGTAAGCAGATAGTCAGCGTGAAATGAGAAGCACCCGAGCAAAAAAAACACGACCTCTTAGTCTCAGACTAAGCCGATCGTGTCCTGTTACGGTTAGCGGGAAAGCCGCCTCTCTTCTATCATTTGCGTGGATTCGCTTCTAAATGCCTCCAGATCATGTTCGACAAGGATAACCTGGGTATGATCCAGCAAAATATAGGCCGGAACTTGGCGGATGTCCACTTCATCGCGAATTTGCTTGCCCTCACCCGAGTCTATGGTTAATACCCCTGCTTGATTGAAATAGCCAGGGTACTCGCGTACCATCTCGTTGAGTATGTAAGTTTGGTTGATATAGTCGGTCTCCTCCGCCAGGATCAGCAGCGAGAAGGCGTATTTCTCCTGGGATAGATACGGAATAAAAACATCCTGGACTTTCCTGTCGTTTGAGCCGAGCAATGCAGAAATAACTATGAGCAAAATGATAACGAGGCCCGCCTTATAGACACGTACTAATTGCCTTGTTTGCATTCTCAATTCAGGTCTGTCCCCTTTTTTACCAAAATACGTCATGTCACACATATTATATCATCATCTAGCCAAAAAGAAGACGCCGAGAATTCGATCTCAGCGTCTTCGCCAACTTATGGTGCCCTATTGTTACTTCCACTTGTTGCGTTCTATCATCATTAATATGTTTTACCTCAATCTATGTTGTCTTATCTCCCTAAGCCGGCTTATCCCCACTCCACCTATGGTGAAGGGTTAAAGTTCTGCAAGCCGTACCCGTATGGGAACAGCGGGTTTCCAAATGCCTTGATAGTAAGATTTGGCCTGAGGATTGTCATGGTAGATCGACTGCCGAAAGACGTTCGAAAGGATGTTTAGTCTTCCTTGGATGAAAGTTAGGAAGATTCGTCATCTCTACGAATAACCTCAACAGTCAAACCTGGTATTCCTCTCAATAACCAATCTTTCTCTAATTCATGAACATAAATTTCATCAAAAAGCACATGATTCCCAATATGATTCCAATGTACATCTAGAAAAATAAATCAATAGTAATATACTCCCGTAAATTATGTTAATATTATGGGTAATATTACCTGCTGGGGGAGAAGAAAGATGAAAGCTCTTAGAGTTATTAGTGCAACGATATTATTTATTATTGCTGCTATATTCTTCATATTATTTATGCTTGATGTGTTGATTCCCGAACTTGAAGACGGCGGTATTTTTATCATTATTGCGGTTGTTTTTTTTGTGGGCGGGCTTCTTGTAAAGGGAAAATCAAAAGCAGCTCTTGCTAGACAAGCAAAGAAAATGGAATTAAAGAAACTGGGTCTTATTGTATCAACGAAACTTCACCATGTTGCAGGTCTTCCGATTACCCAATATACGTATTGTGATCTTTATTTAACCAAAGACAACCTTACTGTTGTAGGTGGCGGCACAACATTTAATCTGGCAATTCATCAGATTAGAGCGGTAGAAGTAAAAACAGATATAGAAATGACTCAAATCATAACACTAGGGGAGATAGTAAGGGGAAAAGCTGAATATTATTTAAACATTAACTATTCAAATTCATTCGGCGGAATATCTACATTAATGTTTAACGGTGGTAGAATTAACTGGAAGGTTAATAAAATCGCCAATAAGATCAAACCTTTGATAACAGAAAATAACTTTGAAGCTGTTCAACTTTAATGTTCATTGAAACGCTCGAGTGTGGGCGTTTTTTATTTTTCCCTAAATAAGGCATTCGAAATTCGATCGTCATGCGTGCCGTTAATCGATTACTTTCTTGCCAATGAGAAGACGCCGAGAATGAATTCTCGACGTCCTAATTTTAACTTATCGTGAAGGATTAAAGTTTTGCAATCCATATCCATAGGGGAAAAGAGGATCACCAAAGTCGGTCGGCACCTGCTGGTTGTTGTTGATGTAGCTGCGAATTTGGGCGCGTTCGGCTTCGGTTGCCCCGAGGTCATAAGGCAGATCCCATTTCTCCAGCTGATTGTTCACGTTATCCGTTCCGATCTGATCGACAGAGCGCGGAAGCTGGAACGGAAGCTTGCCTTTCGGCAAGTAGTCGCCGAACAACAGCTCCGAGGTTGCCGTGCCCCCGCCGTTCCCCGGACGGTAAACGACGACGACGGCCGCGCATTTGTCGAGAATATCCGTCAAGACATAAGGTCTTGGCATGACGACGACAGCGATGACCGGAATGCCGCGGCTGTGGAATTTATCGATTTCGGCGATTTGGTCCGCAGGGATGGTTGGCTGCTTATCCGGCCATTCCGTGCCGTGGGTATAGCTCTTCTCCCCGATCACGACGATGGCTGCTTTCGCCTGCGCCGCATCATTCAGCACGACGTTGACGCCTGTTCCCGCCCGGTCTTTGATGCCTTGATAGTAAGATTTGGCCTGAGGATTGTCATGGTAGATCGACTGCCAAATGACGTTCGAAATATTGTCGGTCGCGAAATCATCGCTCGTTGCCCGCGGTCCTGCTACGACAAGAGTATCTCCGTTATTTACCTTTAACGGAAGAACACCGTTGTTCTTGAGCAAGGTCAGCGATTGACGAGCCGCTTCATTGACGATGTTGTTGCTTTCGGCGCTGTGCCAAATCGTGGTCGGGTAGTCCGGGTCGCCGTATGGATTCTCGAACAGGCCCAGTTTGAATTTCAGCTCCAGCACTCTGCGTGTCGCTTCATCAATTCGCGTCATTCCTACTGCGTTGACAAGCGTATTGAAATCCGTGCCCGAAGCCACGGCTCCGCCCATAACGTCGCTGCCTGCGCGAATGCTTCGCACGGAAATGTCGGTGGCCGAGGCCAGCCAATCCGTCATGACTACCCCCTTGAAGCCGATCACATTCCGCAAATAGTCCAAGGTCGGTTTGCTGACGCCTGCCCCTTCGCTGCTCGGATCAAGGAATGGCGCTGAGCCATAGCCAGGCATGACCGTTCCCGGGTTCGCATCCATTGCGGCATACCACGGTTTCATATGCCATTTGATCGTTGTGCTATCATATACTACCGTCTGCTCCCCGCCAGCGCCTTGGCTTGGCCAGTGCTTGACGGTGATCATAATCGATTTCGGGTTCACCTCCGGGCCGCCCTGCATGCCGGCTATCATCGCGCGCATCATCGCCGCGGAATAATCGGCATTCTCACCCGTTCCTTCCTGAACGCGAGGATAGAGAACCTTCGTGTTCACTTCGGCCACAGGCGACAGCGTTCCCGTGAAGCCCCAAGCTTTTTGCTCGCGGCGCTGCAGGTCGCCAACTTGCCAGGCAAGGTCGAGATTGCGGGTAGCCGCAAGGCCTAACCCGGTCGGGAAGACCGTCTTCCAGCCATGGATTTTATCTCCGGTAAAAGCAATCGGAATCCCCAGCCGCTGCGTACGCGAGACTTTGATTTGCGCATCCGTCATGAAATTGGTCGTGCCGTAAGAGAACACATATCCTGCTTTCTCATTCAGTCCATCGAGTGATTCAGGTGAGAAGAACAACTGGTTGATTTTCTCCTCCGTCGTCATCCGCGACATTAAGTCGTCCAAGCGTACGGAAATCGGATTGCGCCAGTCCTCGTAAGGCTCGATGGTGCCGTTTTTATTCAAATCCCGGCTGCCGTTAATCATATTTACACCGTCATCCACTTGCTCAATGTAGGGAAGATACACGCTGAACTGCCCAATGTCGGACTGGCTCTTATTGCCGCTTCCATCCACAGCCACTACGTACCATTTATACGTCCAGCGGTCTACCAATGATGGAGCATTCACTTGGGTACCCGTCACTTCGGCTACCTTCGTATACCGGTCGAGCAAATTCCCCGAGGCATTCCAATCATAGTCGTTTCTGGTCAGGTTCACCCATACTTCGTATTTCGCAGCCCCAGCCTTGGGCTCCCAAGTCAAAGTCGGCGTGCGGGTCGTCGTCACCATTTGGCCGTTCACTGGCGATACCACTTTGAACGCCGTAATGGTATAGGTACCTGTTGCAATATCCGAATTGGTCATATCGGCCTTGATGGCCATCGCCTTGATCGTCGTCGTGACCGGAACCTGAATCGGTCCGGTATAAGTTGCGGAAGCCTGGGTCGGTGTGGAGCCGTCCGTCGTATATTTAATCGTTGCTCCCGCCGTGGTGCTTGTCAGTGTTACGCTTTGCGCTGACGTGTAAGTGCCTGGTGCTGGAGTGAACACAGGGGCAGATGCTTTGGGCGGCAACGGCGTCGTTTGGCCAAATACTTCGAATTCCCACAGCGAATAGCCGTAATCCGTAGTCCGCTCTGTCCCATGCATCCGTACATATCTGGCGGTTACAGGATCAAAGGTAATGTCTTCGGTATTTCCCGTCCCGTAAGCTTGGGTGTACGCATCCGTCCAGTCGGATGCGTCTGTGGAGACCTGGATTGTATACGATCTGGCGCTTGCCGTCTCCCAATGCAGCCTTACCCCGGTCACCGTATTATTTGCGCCGAGATCTACGTAGATCCACTGGGGATCACTGAATTCCGACTCCCAGCGCGTCCCGCTGTTGCCATCAAATGCAGCGCCCGCAACATTCCCGGCGATGCTGCTGGATGCCATCGCTGGCTTGTTCAGCGCCAAGTTGCTTGCACCGGAATCGGAGCCTATCGTATATGTTGCGGAAGCCACTGCGGAATCCGCCAAGTCAGCCTTGGTGGCGATCGCTTTGATCGTCGTCGTGGCCGTCACGGAAATCGGTCCGGTATACGTCGGTGATGTTGAAGAAGGCGTGGAGCCATCCGTCGTATACTTGATCGTCGCCCCAGAGGTTGCCGTTGTAATCGTTACGTTCTGGGCCGAAGCGTAAATGCCGCCGCTAGGCGTAAACACCGGCGTTGCCGCGACCGCCTTGTCGATAATATCCACCTGTACGGCAGTGCCTGAATGCACCGTAAAGGTAAGCGGATTTCCTTGCAGCGGATTGCCGTTCTCATCGGTTGTTTTGAACAGCACCTGCTTCTGTTCCACCATATAGTTTACACCCAGAGTCACCGTCGTTCCGGTGTTATATTTCAGGGTGTGATTCACGCTCGTATTCTGTGTTTTTAATGTAGTCACATTGTTCAAATCCGCCGGGCTCAGTCCCATCTCCAAGTACTGGGCATACGGGCCCGTCACTGGGATGCTGATCTCTCCTTGCGCGGTGCTGAAGCTGAAGTCCAGCCAGTTCAAGTTCCAGCCGTTGGTTACGGCATACACTCTCAAAGTCTGGCTGCCCGCAGGCAGCTGAACATTTGCCGACACTGTCTCCCAGTTCTGCCAGCCACCCGTATTCGGGATCGTTAACGTGGCTAGCACCTGTCCACCCTTCTGGAGCTGCAGCTGGGTTCCATCATAGGGGCTGGAAACGCGGAATTCGACTAAATAGCTTCCGGCATTTTCCACATTGACGCTGTAATCCATCCAGTCCCCGGCATCAACATAAGCTATATGAAATCCGCCTTCTGAGCTGGCTTCCAACTCGATGCCGCTCATGTCGATAAAGTCCTCGGCTTCAATCCGTCCTGGATCTCCCGGAGCCGCCTCAGACGGCGTTATAATCGCAGAAAAGTTAAAAAGCAAGGATAGGCTCAATAGCAGTAATAACAGTTTTTTTCTATTCATGAATTAGGGCCTCCCATGTAGATTCATTCTATTTGAAGTAATATTGCAATTCATTGTTCCAAAGCCACCGGAACCGGTTTCGTTCATGAAGATTAAAGATTCGTCCGCATCACCCTAATTTCATCATTAATCAACATTTTTACCCATCAATGATAAATAAAGTGATATAATCTATCAGGCAATCAAATGAACCACCTCCTTCCATATATATCGTCCATTTCTCTCTAAATATTTGAATTTTATGAATATTAAGTAAGTAAGTAGACAAAAAAATAATGCGATCTATGTTCAATGCGGCCTGATCCCATTTTATCCAGCGCTATTTCGGAATCAGGCCGCTCGCCTCACTGGCCTTAAGCTCTCTTTTTACGCGTCATCACGTCGAAGACAACCGCAATCGCCAGCACAGCTCCACGAATCATATATTGATAGGAAATGCCGACACCAAGCAGATTCATGCCGCTAGAAAGCGATGCCATAACGATGGCTCCAATGATCGAACCCGTGACCTTGCCTACGCCCCCGGCCGCCGATACGCCGCCGACGTAAGCCGCCGCAATCGCATCGAGCTCGAACAGTGTTCCCGCTGTCGTCGTCGCCGATTGGAGACGGGCCGTAAACAAAATACCCGACAATGCGGACAGCATCCCCATGGAACCGAAGACGATGTACGTAATCTTTTTGACGCTAATGCCGCTTAAGTTCGCTGCTTCCGGATTGCTGCCGACGGCGTAAATATGACGTCCGAGCACCGTTTTGGTCGTTAAAAAATGATAGACCGCGACCACCAGCAGCATGATGATGACTGTCCACGAAAATCCGTTATAACCGGCCAGAATCCAAGTGATGTAAGCGATAATCGCAGAAATAAACACCACCTTGATCGTAAACATCGGTCCCGAAATGACTTCAAAATTGTATTTGAGTTTATTCCGGCGCTTGGAGACTTCACTGTAAATATAAAAAACGATGATGAGAAATCCTAAGATCAGCGAGAACAAATTCAGTCCGTTCACATAAGCAATCGCAGGCACAAACCCGTTGCCGATCGCATTGAAGTGCTCATCCTTGACGATGATCGTTCCGCTCTTCTCCGTGACCCGCAGCAGCGCCCCCCGAAAGATGAGCATGCCCGCCAGGGAAGCAACAAACGAGGGAATGCCGATTTGCGCCACGAGAAAGCCATTGAACAAGCCTACGACAATACCTAGCCCCAAAATGACAGGAATGGTGAGATAGAAAGGTATTCCCATCTGGGTTAGCAAAATAGCGGCAATCGCACCTAGAAAGCCCGCCGCAAAGCCCACGGATAAATCAATATGCCTAATGACGATAACAAGCGTCATTCCCACCGCCAATACAGCTATATAGCCTGTAGCATCGATCAGATTGCTGATGTTGCGGGACGACATGAACAGTCCGTTCGTCAAAATCGAGAACGTCAGCATAATGATGATCAATGCGATATACATCCCGTAGTCCCGTATATTCGCCTTTACCAACGATCTTGCTTCGCCTAATAATTTCACCGGTCTTCCTCCTATTACGTAGCAAGCTTCATGATTTTTTCTTGATCCGCATCTTCAATGGGCAGCTCGCCCTTAATTCTTCCTTCCGCCATCACATAGATGCGGTCGCTCATGCCCAATATTTCCGTCAGTTCGGATGAGATCATAAGGATGCTAAGCCCCTGGCTGATCAACTTGTTCATGATCGTATAAATCTCGAACTTGGCGCCCACGTCGATGCCCCTTGTAGGTTCATCGAGGATCAGCAGGCTCGGCTGCACAAACAGCCATTTGCCTAGCGACACCTTCTGCTGATTGCCGCCGCTTAAGTTCCCGACCAACTGCTCGACGGATGGAGCTTTAATATTAAGGGACTGCTTGTAGCTGCCGGCGATTTTCACTTCCTCATTGTTGTTAATGACGCCCCGCTCAGAGATGGAATGTACATTCGCTGCGGAAATATTTTGCTTGATGTCCTGAAGCAGAAACAACCCGTCCCCCTTGCGATCCTCCGTCACATAAGCTATCCCCGCTTTTATCGCATCCTTCGGATGGCGGAATGCTGTCTTGGCTCCTTCTACCCACAGCTCGCCTTGCAGCTTATAAGCTTTTGGGTTGCCAAAAATACTCTGCGCCAGCTCCGTTCGCCCCGAGCCCATCAAGCCGGCGATGCCAACGATTTCCCCTTTTCGCACATGAAGATCAACCTCCTTCACGACTTCGCGGCCGAGATTCGGATCATAAGCAGTCCAGCCGCGCACTTCGAGAATTCGGCTGCCAAATTGTCTATCCGTTCTTTTCGGATAAATATCATCAATTTCCCGGCCAACCATGCTCTTAATGATGACGTTCTCCGCAATTTCGTCCTTGGACGCATCCAGGGTGACGATCGTCTGGCCATCGCGCAGCACGGTGACCTTATCCGCGATCTCAATCACTTCCTTCAGCTTGTGGGAAATCATGATGCAGGTGATCCCTTGCTCCTTCAATTCGCGCAGCAGCTTGAGCAGGTTGTCGCTATCATTCTCATTGAGCGCCGCCGTCGGTTCATCCAGTATGAGCAGCTTCACGTCTTTGCTCAGCGCCTTCGCGATTTCCACCAGCTGCTGCTTACCCACGCCTAAATCCTTGATCAGCGTCTCCGGGTTCACGCTCAGCTTCACCTTGCGGAGCATTTCCTTCGCACGCATAATCGTCTGGTTCCAGTCCACGACCCCTCTTCGCTCCACTTCATTGCCGGCAAAAATATTTTCATAAACCGTCAGATCGGGAAACAACGCCAGCTCCTGATAAATGATCGCGATACCGGCTCTCACACTGTCGTTAATGTTGGCGTAGCTCTGGACCTGGCCTTCAAAGACGATATCCCCTGAATATGTACCGTGCGGATATACCCCGCTAAGTACCTTCATCAGCGTCGATTTGCCAGCGCCATTCTCCCCGATAAGACAGTGGATCTCGCCTTTGCGCACCTTAAAATTCACGTTGCTCAGCGCCTTTACACCCGTAAACTCCTTGGAGATGCCGTTCATCTCTAGCAAGTATTCACTCATCGCATCCGCACTCCTACTGGTAGAATTACAAACACTAACAGCATGAGGAATAGTGATAGACAGCTCTATCACTATTCCTGCTTGGTATAGTTAATTAAGGATTACAGTCCCGTAAATTCTTTGGCCTCATAATATTTCGAATCAATGAGCTCGGCCTGCACATTGCCTTTGTCTACGACGATGACGTCGGTTTGCTTGGCGTTTACGTCTATTTTGCCGTTATTATAAGATCCGGTCGTTTCCGGCGATCCGCCGTCCAGAAGCGTTACAGCCATGCCCATCGCATCTTTGACCAACGTACGGACATCTTTGAATACCGTCATCGATTGCTTGCCGTCGATAATGTATTGGATCGATGCTTTCTCCGCATCCTGACCAGTTACCACGAAGCTCGCGATCGCACTGTCGGAAGCAAATACGTCCGCAATCGAACGGGCTGTACCGTCATTTGGAGCCAGAATAGCGACATCTCCCTTATCTCCGGCGGCTGCCGCGGTTAAATGGGTTTGCGCTTTGTTCTTAGCTTCGTTCGGGTCCCAGTTCGTCGTGACCTGGCCGATGATTTTACTCATCTGGTCGCGGGATAGCTCCGCCGTGCTTTGGAGGGTAACGGCTTCGCTGGAATTAGCGATTTTGAACGTACCGTCCGCCACCTTAGGCTGCAGCACTTCCCATGCCCCCTGGAAGAACAGGAAAGCATTGTTGTCGGAAGCAGCTCCTGCGTAAAGGTACAGCGGTTGACCGTTGCCTTTAGCATGATCGACTAAGTATTGAGCCTGCGCCTTGCCAACAGCGACACTATCGAACGTGACATAGTAATCTACCGCATCCGTGTTCGTAATTAGACGGTCATAGGAGATGACTTTAACTCCCGCTTTCTTGGCGGATTCCACCGCAGCAGCGGCTGCGTCGCCGTCTTGCGGGCAAATGATCAGCACTTTGATGCCTTTGGCGATCAAGGAGTCTACGTTTTCTTTCTCTTTCGCAGACGATCCTTGGCTAAACAGAATTTCCGTCGAATAATCCGTGCCTTTCAGAGCATCCTTAAATCTTTGCTCATCCTGAACCCATCTGGGCTCATCCTTCGTCGGCAGGACAATCCCCACATCGACCTTGCCCCCACCCTGATTACAAGCCGCAACCAATACGGTAAGCATGATTGAGACCAGCATGAATGAAATCGTTCTCATCGTTCTTTTCAAACCAATTCCCCTTTCTTGATTTGGTTGATCCTTCCAGTTACATCTTTGAGCATATACCTGTTTCACTACCTAGACAATGAGGCGTTTTTAAGGTTTATTCCTTAATTTCCACACCTTGACAAAAGAAGTTTTGTGTGTTTTTTATAGGGGATTTGGGGGGAAGCAAAAGAGCTGCTTCCAAGGTTTGAAGACCTTGGAGGCAGCTCTTTGGTGGTTGGTGTGGTTAATTGCTATATTTTATCAAACAAGTTTGTGGGTAATGCTCCTAGATAACTGTCTAGTAACTTTGCTTTTGTTTCAAGGATTCGATTGTATAAAATATGGATTAGATTTCGCAAATATGAACCAAACAAGAGACATGAGAAGCAAGAATCCTCCTGCAATAAAATAAACAGTGGAAACATCATAAACGCTCATAATAAAATACGAAAGTAACGGTCCTAGAGCTGCCCCTACATCAACGAAGATAGTATATAATGTCATGGCTTTAATCCGGTCTGTACGTGCTGCTGCATTAGCAGCAAACGTATCGGTAGCCGTTACTAGTAACGTAGAGCTCATTTGGAATATCAGTAAGAATATAAGAAGCAGACCGATTGATTCAAGGCTCCCTAACAGGATAAATAAACAGCCGGCCAAAAATAAAGGAAGCAGCAACAAGCGATATTTTGAGCGACTGGAATCAATTATCCTCCCAAATAGTGGGGCGATGAAAGGTTCCCAGCCCCATCGTATCGCTTGAACTATCCCTGTGAGGGTTGCTGCTCCAATAACTAGGCTGAAAATGTTCCATTCACTAGTATAAGAACGTCCGATCAGTGGGCTTAATGTAGAAGAGAATAGACCAAATATAATTAAGCCTACACTTCCTCCAGTTATTAAGATAAGAAGTAAATAAGAAGATACTACACGGGTTCCAGCTAAATGTGATGAATCTTGTTCTTTATACTCGGTTTGTAAAGGAATCATGAACCACACCAGCGGGAAAAAGAGTACACCAATAATTGAAAATAGGAGTGTCACAAATGAAATAGAGGTCTGGTCTACAAGGAACCCGCCACATAACATGCCACATAAAGAGCCGAGTCCCCATAAACCATTATAAAGACCGATGTATCTCCCTCTATTCGTATCATTGCTGATACTTACCACACTTAAAAAGCCGCCTAAACGGAGAAGAGACCACCCCACTCCCCAGCATGCACGCATAATGAGCAAAACCCAAAATTGATGCAATAAACCGTGGGAGGCTGTTGTGATGATAGCGATGCTTAAAGCTAACAATACACCTGTCCTTAATTGAAAATGCTTATAAAACAACCCCACCAGTGGGTTAATTGGAAGTCGAATAAAGCGATTGATCGAAAGTAAAATACCAATCTGCCACACTGCATTTAATCCAAATTCTCTCCAATAAATCGGGAGAACAACAAATAACATAGCATCTCCAAGAACAGCTACCCCGGTCAATAGAGCGATTCCAATCACCCTATTTTTATTTTTCATATTAAATTCACCTTCTCCATCTTGCTTTATTTTGGAGTTATAACATTCAAATCCAAAATAATCTTCCTCAGTTTTTGGATAGCTGTTCTTCTATGATCATTTCGTTCGAACTCTTTAGGTTCTATTTCAGCAATAGTTTTTCCATGGGAAAGCTCAAAAATTTGCGAATATCCTGAGTCCCTGCTTCCCCTTTGTTCAAGTGTTATCTTTCCGTGCAGCTTAGCCTCCACTGTAATATATTCACCATTGGGAAAAATAGCAGCAAGTGCACTTTGAAAGTAGGCATTACGATTGCTGCAATTTTTCATTTTGTTTAAAATTTGCTCTGCTCTCACATCATCCGTACCATCCATCCATCTTGCGGTTTTAACACCTGGAAAGCCATCCAAAGCCTCAATAAAAAGGCCCGAATCTTCTCCAATAATTATTGACTCACCATCGCCAGGTACTGCTCGAGCTTTTAATAAAGCATTCGCCTCACAGGTATCGCCGGTTTCCTCTACATCAGATATATTGCCGTTCTCATAATCTTTTAACGTTAAGATTGGAATATTTAAAGAAATAAGGCCTTCACTTAACCATTTTTTTTTGGAATTGTTCCATGTTGCTAGTATTATCCTCATTTTTCTCTCCTTTATCTTTATTGTTTGACTATCCTATGTAGTTTTCTAGTTAAGTACATTTTAAATACAGACTCACATATTACTTTTTGAAGATAAAATGTAAAATAAATATATATATTAAAACTAGATATTATAACAGTTTTATTAACTGAGTGTTTATTCAATTTCCTTTTAGTGTTATATTTTGGTTATCCATCTTACTCTATCCACTTCATTCGATTCATCTAGCGCGTTCGCCATCCCTGCAATTACCCCTATCAATTCTTCTGATCGTTATTTTCCAGCAGGATGAGCCCCATCTCCCCTATTTTTCGACCCTTTTTGGCATTTTTCATAAAAATAAAGTTGTTTTTTGTATAAATAAGGTATATTTTAGAATAATGTGAATTTATGGATTCTATTTCATTAACGCTTTTAAGTCTTCACTAGATTTGCAAGCGCTAACAATTTGCCTTTGAAGGGGGTGATGACAAGCGTAAGTGAAACTGCACAAGGGCAAAGTTCCTAAAAACATTCATGTACATGGAGGTAATAATGACAATCAAGAAAGCGATTTATAAGCTAATGACGTACACTTGCCTGTTGGCCTTGCTGACGACATCCTTTGCATTCACTTCCGACAATGCTAATGCAGCCGCACCCTGGAGAAGCGCGTTATATCCGGCAAATTGGACTCCGGGGTATAAAGACGGGCAAGGCCGGTTTCTTCATGACTTTTCCTATGCAGGCTATTGGAGAGGCGAAAAAAGCATCCCTACCAATCCGCCTGGCTCCACTTATAACGTCGTAACCCAATACGGGGCCGACCCAAGCGGGGCGACCGATTCCACGAATGCGATTCAGAACGCCATCAATGCGGCCGGTAACGCCGGCGGAGGCATTGTGTATTTACCGGCAGGTACATACCGGGTTAAACCGCAAGGAAACAACGCAAGTGCGCTTACCATTAATAAAAACAATATCGTGCTCCGCGGCGCGGGTAAGTCGTCCACTTTTATTTTCAATGATTCCACAAGTATGCGGAATAAATCAGTCATCCGTGTGGCGCCGTCCAATAATGCGGACTGGTTTTCACCTACCAATTCCGCTACCTATATCCGCAGCGATATACAGACAGAAGCCGTGAAAATCCCTGTCAACAGCATCAGTGGGTATAATCTCAACGAATTTATCATCGTGCGCTCCGATGCAACCAATGCGTGGATTGCGGAGCACGGCATGACTGGCAAATGGAATTCATCGTTAATGGGACCTACGTTCTACCGAAAAATTACCGGGATCGACGCTTCTACCAACACGCTTACAGTCGACATCCCGATCCGCTATACGCTCAAAACCAGATATGGCGCGCGCGTCTATAAGGTAGGCGAAGCCATTTCAGAGGTAGGGATCGAGAACTTCTCCATTGGCATGAGGCAGCATACGGGCTCAGGCTGGGGAGATCTGGATTACAATAAGTCCGGTACAGGAGCCTATGATGTGCATGACTCAAAAGCAATCACGTTCGTAAATGCCAAGAACAGTTGGCTGGACAACGTTAACTCCTACAAGCCGAGTTCCAATAGCGGGGATTATCACTTGTTGTCTTACGGTGTGACCATCATGCAATCCCGTTCCCTTACGATCCAGAATACGCACTTCCAAAAACCGCAATATAAAGGCGAAGGCGGAAATGGATATATGTACTTACTCCGGGGCAGCGATAATCTGATCCAAAATGCTACAGCTACCAACGCCAGACACAGCTTCACTTTGTCGAGCATGTGGACGAGCGGAAACGTCATTCATAACAGCACATCAAATTATCCGCGTCTCGCTTCGGATTTCCACATGCATCTGGCGATGGCCAATTTATTTGATAATATGACCATGAATGGAGACTATCTCGAGGCGGTATATCGGCCGTATGGAACGGTTGAGCATGGATGGACAACTACCCAGTCCGTATTCTGGAATACCAACGGAACAGCTTATCAATCTGGCCAGTCAGCCATTGTAAAATCCATGCAATATGGCCACGGTTATGTTATTGGTACACGAGGATCAGCAAGCGGCGTGAGTTATGCGGTCTCTCCTTCCGATCGCTCCGCACCGCAGGATTTTGTGGAAGGCATCGGCACAGGAACGGATTTGATGCCGCAATCCTTATATCAAGACCAAAAGACGAAGAGAATTTCCGGTGGAGGACAGCCTTCTGTTCCCGGTCCTGTTCCTAATCCTAATCCCAATAACCTCCTGACTAATCCAGGTTTTGAATCAGGGAATGCGTCAGGATGGACAGATTGGCATGATGGATCATCGACAGCACAAAAAGTAGATACGGACCTCCCCATGGAGGGCAGCTACAAATTGACCCACTGGGCTTCCGCTAATTACAAGCAATTAACGTCTCAATTGTTGACCGTGCCAAACGGCTCCTACTCTGCTAGCGTATGGGTTCGCTCAGGCGGTGGACAGAATAATTTAAGGCTATTTGCCAAAAACTTCGGCGCTGCCGAACTAACTGCCGATATGGGAAGCAGCCCGATACCGGACTATACGAAGTATACGATCGATAACATCCCGATCACCAACGGCCAAATCGAAATCGGTATTTGGACGGATGCGAACGCCAATAACTGGGCGGCTTTTGACAATTTTGAATTAGTGAGAAACAATCCTAATCTTTTGATAAACGCAGGGTTTGAGTCAGGAGATTCTACGGGATGGACGGAGTGGCACGATGGTTCATCAACAGCGCAAAAAGTGGATACAGACCTTCCAATGGAGGGAAGCTACAAATTGACCCACTGGGCTTCCGCGAATTACAAGCAATTAACGTCTCAGCTGTTGACGGTGCCAAACGGCACCTATTCCGCTAGCGTATGGGTACGCTCAGGCGGCGGGCAAAATGTGCTGCGGCTGTATGCTAAGAACTTCGGCGCTCCTGAAATGGCTGCTAATATGGGAAGCAGTCCGATACCGGACTATACGAAGTATACGATCGATAACATTCCGGTCACCAACGGCCAAATCGAAATCGGCATTTGGACGGATGCGAACGCTAATAACTGGGCGGCTTTTGACAATTTTGAACTAATAAGAAAATAGCCTGATTAGGAATGCCAGCAGCAGGAATGTTATAATTGAAGAGATCAAAATTCCATCAGTCCATTTCACGGAAGGAGGAGCATTGATGAACACACAGCAATTCGAGCGAATCCATAAGGGAAAGGGCTTTATAGCAGCCCTGGATCAAAGCGGAGGAAGTACTCCAAAGGCTCTCCTGCAATATGGGATTAAAGAGGACAGTTATTCTAATGAAGAAGAGATGTATCAATTAGTTCACCAGATGAGAACGCGCATTATCAAGAGCAGTGCGTTTGACTCCCGGTACATCTTGGGGGCTATTCTTTTTGAGAATACGATGGATCGATTGATTGACGGGAAGCATACGGCCGATTATCTATGGGAGGAAAAGGGCGTTGTACCTTTTCTAAAAGTCGATAAAGGCCTTGCTGAGCTGGAAGACGGGGTTCAACTCTTGAAACCCATCCCGAACTTAGACGACCTGCTGGATCGGGCGGTCAAGCGCAACATTTTTGGAACGAAAATGCGTTCGATCATCAAGGAAGCCAATTCTGCCGGTATCAAAAAAGTCGTTGAACAACAGTTTACCATTGGCAAGCAAATCATAAATAAAGGACTGGTTCCGATTATCGAACCGGAAGTCGATATTCACAGTGCAGATAAAAGAGCTTCGGAAACCATTTTAAAGGATGAAATTTCCGCTCAACTGTCTGCCCTGGATCAAGACGCAAAGATCATGCTTAAGCTTTCCATTCCAACGGAAGACAATTTCTACAGCGATCTAATGGAAGATCCGCACGTTGTACGCATTGTGGCTTTGTCCGGCGGCTACACGCAAAAGGAAGCCAACGAAAAACTGGCGCATAACTATGGATTGATCGCCAGCTTCTCCCGGGCCCTTGCCGAAGGACTTACCGCGGAGCAATCGGACGATGAATTCGACGCCATGCTGTCCAAATCTATAGAAGAGATTTATGAAGCATCCATCAAATAAAAAGGATTATTTAACACCCCCGAGCTTGAATATAGCTCGGGGGCGTTGCTTGTTTGATTTCGTTTCATGCACATAATCGGGTTAAAACGGGAAAAAATAGTTCTGACAAAGCTAAATATGGAGAGTAATAAGATGATATCTAAATGGATCGATTTTATCAAATACAATGGGCTGGTATGGAAACCCCCTTTAGCTGCAGCACTGTCCTGGGTATTCGCGGAATGGGCCGGATCTAAACATCCTTATTTAGCTCCTCTGACGGTCATTTTGTCCATTCAATTAACCGTAGACAAGTCTGTGCAATTTGCATGGCAGCGGGTGATCGGAACCGTAGCTGGCGTTCTTTTCACTGCAGCTTTAGCGCCATATATTGGTTTAAGCGCTTGGAGTATTGGACTGCTTCTTCTTGTTGGCGCCTTCATCGTAACTAGGCTGAAATTGGAGCATGCCCTCTTAATCCAAGTTGCTCTAAGCATTTTATTAGTGCTGTACTTTCATAACAAAATGCCCAGCTATCCCCTGGATCGAATACGCGATACGGTTATCGGCGCTATCGTCGCCTTACTCATCCAGATATTCATATTCCCCCCCGATTCCGTTAATAAAGCTCAAACAAAGATGAACCAATTCGCGGGCCATCTATCCAATCACTACACGAACGCTGCGCTTTGGGTAAAAACAGGCTCCCCCTTAAGTGAAGCCAATACACTGCATACTGAATTGCAAAACTTATTCCAAGAGCTTCATCAAACGACAACCGAGCTGAATAAAGCAGAGCAAAGCTTGCGTTTCAATCCGCTAGGCCGTAAAAAGCGCCTTGCCCTGAAAAAATTAAACCGGCAAATGGATCAACTTCGCTCCGGGTTTGCCAATCTTGCCGACATGATACGAATTTTCACGAGTTGGTCCGCAAGCGGCAATTTTTCGACGGAGGATCAACATATTTGGACCGAGCATTTGAACGCATTAGCGAAGCTAATTTCGGAGTGGAGAAGTACGTTGGTTAACCCGGCGGCCTGCAGCTTGGTTTCCAATGATCCGGCACTGCAAATACAAACGCCTGCCCATATGGAGAACTACCAGTACCCGATAGCGTTATATACAAACGCCGAACAAGTCGTTCAGGATTTCCGTATTGCCGCGACCTTTTCCAATAAATTCTGATAATCGTTAGCGTTATCTACATCCATGAACAGGTCTGGGTTTGGAAAATCGAGGATAATCCCCGCCCCTTCCTTTCGAATAAGATTGCTGGCCCCCCGGTCGCCTTGCAATTGCAGCAACTCCGGGAACATTCGCTGGGCAAAAATAACAGGCGGTCTTGCCAGCCCGTCATAACTTGCGGCCGCGAAACCAATGCTGCTGTTGGCTTGCTGCGCTTGAAAGCAGACAAGAAGTTCATTGATTATCACATCCGTAATTAAAGGCTGATCCGCCAGCATGATCATCACGGCTGCCGCTTCCATCGCAAGCGCAGCCTTTACGCCGCAACGAAGAGAATGCGCTTGGCCTAGATTGGCTTCTGGGCAGTGAATCGTGGACCATTTCTGTCTGAACGTGTCCCGGTAAAATGCATCATCAATCCAATCCCCTGCAGCCTTGTTTCGTATAACCAAAACATAATCCAGTTTAGAGCTCAGAGCCGCAGCCAGCGCATAATTTCCCAATTTCATCGGACCGAGCGGAAGCCGAAGTTTATCCGAGCCCATTCGGGTACTTTGGCCAGCCGCCAAATAGATGCCGACAATCTGATTTCCCCTCATAGAGAACCACTTCTAAGCTTTCTTTTTGTTCTGTAAGTGTAGATGATTTCTGCGAGAATGCTCACTGCGATTTCTTCCGGTCCTTCTGCACCAATCGCAAATCCTACGGGAAAATGGACCTTCATCTGAACTTGCCCCTCTCGCAATAAGCGCTCCGTTCTAGATTTCGATCCTAGGATACCGAGGTAGTCTAATTGCCGCTCAGAAAGTAACTGAATCAGCTGTTTGTCCCTTCTGAGATTATGCGTCATGACAATGGCATAATCGTCGGATGTAAAATGAATCATCGGTACCGTTTCTTCAGGAAAACCTATTAATATGGTTTCGGCATCAGAAAAATAACGCCGCTCGCAATAATCAGGCCTCCAATCGGAGACGATGACGGAAAAACCGGTATTTGCGGCAATTGCGGCGAGGGGTCTGGCATCTGGTCCGGCACCAAATAGAATCAACCGCGGTTTGGGATAATAGGTATGAACAAATACATCCGATTGCAGGGTTGCGATGTACTTCATACCGCTTCTCGGCAATTCCTCGTACGACGTCCATTCCAGAAGCGATGGCGGAAATTCTTCCCTCCACTCCCCAAACAGTTGCTGATCTCGGGTCAAGTATCCATAGTCAATAACCGATCCATCTGTGTCAAACCTTTTGATGAGCTTGACTTCGGACCGATCATCCAAATATTGTTTTAAAGTGCTCAGATGCTCTGCCAACACATCATTTACCGGTTCCAAAGTGACATGAATAACACCACCACAGCCCGATTCTTCCCCCCAGGACAGCGGGTCCGAGGATTGCATGTCGAACACGAAGCTGCGCGAAGCCCCTGAGGCCAAAATATCCGGCACGCTGAGCGACAGCGTCGTCTCCAAGCAGCCCGCGCTGAGTACCCCTATTTGCGAACCATCTTCAAGAAACAACATGGAGGTTCCTTCTTTGCGATAGGCGCTCCCTTCCACATGAACAATCGTCGCAAGCACGCTTCTCAGATCGGTATGCTGAATCGTTTCCAAAATACGATGAATTTCTTCCAAACCTGTCCCTCCTCGGGCTCCCAAAAATTCTTCATTTATCAGAATAGAGTCCAAAGACATCCTTTACGACTTGATGAATTTCTTCATAGGAGGTACACCTGCAAATGTTAGATTCCAGCCATACTCGAACAGTTTCTTCATGGGCATGGGGATGAACATTCCGGAGGCCTTCACAGTTCATGATGAAGCCAGGGGTACAGTAACCGCATTGAAATGCCTGATTTTGGGCAAAGGCGCGCTGTATGGCAGAGCCCGCTAACCCCTCAATCGTAATGATTTGCTTTCCCCAGGCTTCCGCAGTGAGCATCAGGCATGATTTCATGGGCTGGCCGTCTACCAGAATCGTACACGCGCCGCAGTCTCCGTTATTGCAACCCGGCTTGCACCCAGTAAGTCCGAGGTTGTCGCGAAGCGTATACAGCAGGGTCTCCGCAGCCCTCACTCGGACATCTCGCTGTTCCCCGTTCACCTGAAGTCCGACCTTATAATTAGCGGCATCGAAGGATGACATGCTTTCACCTTCTTTCCAATCTATCTACTACGTCAGCCATCGTTTGCTTCAACACAAATTTCCGGTAAGAGGGTGATCCCTCCACATTATCCAGTAATGGAGCCGGAAGTTTGCCGATGGCCAGTTCAATTCTTGCCACAAGCGGTAAGGATGAATCGTTCAACGCCTGTTCGATTTCCGCGGATCGAAAAGGGAATGAGCACACGCCGCTGTACGCGGTGCGTATCTCATCATTTTTTCTAAGCGCAGCTACTGTAACGAGCGGGTAGCCGACATTGCCAATTTCCCGTTTTTTGAAATGCACGAAAGGCAGCCATAAATAAACGCGATCAATTAGAACTTGGACAAGAAATTCTCCGCTCTCAAGTCTCATTTGTTGATTGAAAACCTGATGAATAGAAGTCACTCTGACCCCATGCGTTCCTGCGATAACCATTCGGCTATTCGCTAACAGCAAGGGAAGGACGGCCTCCCTATAATGAATTTTGCCGCAGATGTTGCCTCCAAGCGTGATTTTATTCCGAGAGGTTTGGTCAGCGACTCCCAGTGCCGATGCACTGAGCAGTGGAAACGGGTTGGCCTCGGACAAAGCCGATAACGTAACGCACGCTCCAATAACCAGCGTATCCTTTTGCATTGCAAGTACATTACACTCTGGAATGGACTTCAAATCGATCACAGCTCCCGGTTGAATGGAGTTGGCTCGAGCAAATGTAATGACTTCCGTCCCTCCGCCGTAATACATAGGCCTTTTCCCTTGTCGTTGCAGAAGCTGATACAAATCCACAGCCGCCTGAATGGTAGTAGGATTGTAGTATTCAAAATCAAACGGAATCATGGATTGTCCTCCATATCATCTCCGGCGTCAGGGGCAGCTGATTAAGTTCTGCGCCGGCAGCTGTTGACAAGCTGTTCGCCAATGCCGCGGGCATGCCAATCAAGCCATGCTCACCGATTCCACGCAGTCCGTATGGCGCTTCCAGATGAGGTGTCTCGACAAAATCAACGATATATTCGGGCTGTTCTCCATAACGAATGAGTTTGTAGGTTCGAAATTGACGATTCAATATTGCCCCTTTTGGATTGAAGCGGAAAGCCTCCCGGCTAGCAAGACTCAAGCCCATACTCATGCCGCCCGTAAGTTGAGCACGGGCGAAATTCGGATTGATGACATGGCCAGCATCGATGACCGTGGCTGCTTTAACGATTCTATATGTGTAATCCCTTGTATTTAACTCCACTTCGACGGCCTGTGCGCCTACCGTCCACTCGGGTCCAGTATTTCCTCTGCCGGTAATAGGGTCCAATAATGTTAAATTGCGCATCGCGTAGCTCCCGCGCCCGATAACCTGACTACCGATCGTGTTGCCGTTCGGGAAAGTGTATCCGTAGGCGATTTGTTCGATGGCAAGCCCCGTCTCAGGGCGAGTTTTGCGGAATACCCTGCCCCCTCCGACATCCAGGTCAGCCGGCGAGCATTGGAGTACGATAGATGCCAAGTTTTTTAACTGCATGATCGCATCGTCAGCGGCCTGCAAAATCGCATTGCCAACCAAAAAGGTGCTGCGGCTAGCCACCGTTTTCCATAACTCCGGATCTTTATCGGTATCTATGTCCATACGAATCTGTATCTTCCGATCATCCATGCGGAATCGTTCCGCCAATATTTGAGTAAGAGCCGTCCTGGTGCCTTGGCCGATTTCCACGGCACCGCACAGCAGATTAATGCTTCCGTCCGGATTAATTTTGATAATGGCTCCCGCCCCGGCATTTATTGGCGTATTTGAATTTTTCCAGAAGCAGCATATCCCCTTCGCCTTGATGAGATGGCCGTTTATTTCGATTCGTGGACGGTCGTTCCAATGGATTAACGTCTTCAATTTGGCAATGCATGTTGGTAAATCGCCGACATTGCTTCTATTCAGCAGGGTTTGCGTCGGGGTTGTATCCCCCGGCCCGATGGCATTCATATAACGAAGCTCTAAAGGATCCATATTCAATCGATCCGCCATCATATCCATAGCTCTTTCAATAGCGAACGTCAGCTCGGGATGTCCAAATCCGCGAAAAGAAGTTGAATAGGGATGATTCGTATACATACATAAAGAATCACACTGAACGTTATCGATCCGGTAAGGCCCCGTGCAGTCGGTCGCTCCCGCACGGCTCATGATCGCCCCCCGGTCCGAATAAGCTCCGCCATCAAACAGATGCAGAATTTCGACGGCCATTATTTTACCTTCCCGGGTGCAGCCAAGTTTAATCGTGGAATCCAATCCGATATGAACCGGAGAAGTGACCATGTCGAGCTCCCTGGAATTCACCAATTTGACAGCTCTTCCGCCTACGGCAAGCGAAGCCAAATAAGCGAGATACTCCAACTGAATTGCCGATTTCCCGCCAAAACTTCCTCCTACTAATGGAGTGTGAACGGTAACTTTATGAAGGGGAGCTTGAATAAAACGGCTGATTGCCTTTTGGATCACATAGGGGGATTGCGAAGTGGAATGTATGTTGACTTTGCCGCCGGGCGAAATTTCTGCCATACTGCATCGTACTTCCATCGCGGCGTGATCCGATTGAGGCAAACGGACCTGGACAGTAATGATATGATCGCTATTCCTCCACCCTTCCACCATATTCCCCTTGCGGATCCTTGTCCGGTTGGCGATATTCGTTCCCGGCTCCGGATAGACCTGTTCGCTTCTTTCGTATGAGGCCACGGCCATACGCTCATGAATGAGCGGCGCGCCGATCCGCAAAGCTTCGCTTGGTGAAAGGACGACAGGCAAAGCCTCATAGTTCACCTGAATCTGAAGCGCAGCCTTCTCTGCAATATATTCTTCTTCCGCAACAACCAGGGCAACAGGCTCGCCATAATATCTCACTTTGCCAATCGCGATGGGCGGCCGATCTGCCAACGGCGACCCAGTCAATACAGGATAATACTCTCCGGTTATGACGGCCTTTACGCCCGGTATCCTTAAGGCTTTCGACGTATCTATCGATTTAATCTTCGCGTGGGCATGGGGGCTGACAGCTATTTGGGCATGCAAAAGCCCAGATCTCGAAAAATCGTCAATATAGCGGGCCGCCCCTGTAACTTTTTCGACGGTTTCCTTTCTGGGAACGCTTGTTCCAAACGAACGACCGATCTTCGCCCCCTCCTTTAGCAAATAATCCTCCTATATGTATATGTGCCCCTTACATTTATTATTGTTATATAATTTCGCATAGCAAACCAAAATGCACACGTTTTGAATCAACATGGAAGGTATTCTAAGCTTTATGTGAGGATGAGGTGAGTATGATTTCCAGATATGAAGTTTCCAGCTTAAAGAAAGGGCTGCAAGTATTGAATCTTTTGAGGGCCAAGCACGCTTTGACGCTAACCGAAATTGCCGAAGAGCTGGACATGAATAAAACGACCATTTTTCGCCTATTGCACACCTTGGAAGAAATGAATTACGTGCTAAAGGTAGACAAGTATTACCGGGGTCAGACGGGGATTTTCGCTTTCGATTCAGTGCCTGTTGCTGCCGTCGATGTCGAATGGTCTAAACTGCAAATCCTCTATAAATTGTTTATGTACATCCATTATCCAGATCAAAACACAGACAAGGCCGAAGCGATCGGGGCACTAAAGCAGTTAAAAGATGAAGGAAAAATCCGCGCCGTCGGAGTTTCGAATTTTTCACTGGAGCAGCCTCTATTCCGTATTTTCCGCTCGCATCAGGCCTATTGACCGGCAAAATATTCGATCGATGACAAGTTCCATGATTTTCGGGCAAGTTTGCCGTACTTCCAAGGGGATGCCTTCACCCAAAACCTGAATAAAGTGGAGCGCACACGTCCAATCGCCGATGCCAAAGGCGCCGAAATCGCCCATGTCGTGCTGGCCTGGTACCTGGCGCAACAAGCGATCGATGTCATCATTCCGGGAGCAAAAAACTCCGAGCAACTCTTAAACAACTTATAAACCGCCGATGTTCTGCTAACAGCCGAAGAAGTTCAAGAGATCGACCGTATTTTTGCATAAAAAATATCAAGCAAAGCTAGGCCCGGTCAACTAGACACGGCTCTTCATGTTTCGCTATCATCCTACGCCATTCATGCAACCTTACCTTCAGCTCTTGCGTATCATAATTAGCACAGGCTTAGAATGAGAGGATGTTGTCTCATGAACATTTCGGTTTCACCCAAACGAATAAAGGCCTCCACCCTCTTAACGATCGTTGGCATCCTACTCTTTTTCATTTTCGTTGTTCCTTTTTTCCATTCCTATTTCAACGAATCTGTGTTCTATTTCGAGCAGCATAAATATAAACAAGCACATGAACAAGATCATGTTACCGAATATCGCAGCTTATCCGGGCCCACTATCGAAGTGCAAACAGAAGGCAGTAATCGTAGAGTAATTATTGAAAATGAGGAGTATTTCATTGATAAGCTAGGTGATCAGTTTAACATCAAGTATGAAGTGACTTATCCAAACGGGCAGCTGTTCGAGGTCAATGACCATGGCGGTCTGCTTATGAGCTATGACGAGAACGGAGATTGGTTTGTCCAAATCACCGCATTTGACTCAAACGGACAAAAAATTTTGCCAAAAGGCGAAGTTGAACTCCTTCATCCCAGCGGGCTTGTCACCGTTGCTTATTCGGAATACCACGAGAAGCAAGGCGAACCGATTTTATTTGTTTTTTCCATTCTCTTGTTCATTTACGGATGGTGCGGATACCGATACGAGAAGTTCCAAAACTTCCTTTTCAAAATTTCGATGTATTGGGTTTGGGTCAGAGAGGCTGAGCCAAGTGATTTCTATTATTTCATGTGTAAAGTAGGCGGAATAGTAGTAATGATCATGTCTGTCGTCGTATTCTTCACATCTTTATAAGCAACAGCCGGGTCAATCCGACCCGGCTGTTTATATTCGCCTGCATCTGTTCTTTGTCTGTCCTCGTCTCCTGCTTTCATCCATGATCCATACTTAATCCTTGCGGCCAAGAAGTTTTTTTATCATTTCTGATAAAGTGTTTTGTTAACAGTGATCGTTAGATTATTTTATTCCTCGACGTACATTAATTTTATTAGTTTTAATGTTTTGGCTATTCCTTTATATTTATTTGCTTTTGAAAGATAAAACATATCAATTAATCCTTTAAATAGTAACGATAAGAAAGATAGAAGTGAAACCAATATTACTAATAATAATATAATTAATCCAATTGATTCATTGAGATCATAAACTTTGCCAATTAGATTTTCCCATAAGGGGAATACTATTACTAAGAAAAAAGAAATGGGCCACCATAGAGTCGAAAAAGTATGATTGCCTTGTTCCTCATAGTATTCAATTAGTGTATTAAGATCTCTACCCTCTATATTGATTCCAGGTTCTCTAAGTTTTATTGCTAACATATTGCACTTGTAGGCAGCAATAAATTCTTTATCAAAATCAATAATCTTGTCTTTTAAGAGCGGTGCATACTCAGGGAAATTCTCTTTTAAATGTTTTGAAATCGATTGAACTAATTTCCTACCCCAGAATGATACTCCTAAAGGTACCAGCAGGAATATAAAAATATATAGAACATCAAAAGCTGGAAGCGCCAGTGTCAACACACACATTATCAAGAAACATAACAGAAATCCTTTGATTTTAGTTTTAATTTTTTTCGATAACAAACTATACAACGATAATTCTTTATCGTAATAATCAAACAGTCTATTGGCTTTTATTATAAACCCTACAGAATCTTTCATATTTATTTCCTCCAATTAGTATTACTTTCTATATACGTAAAGAGAAGAATACCAGTTCCAATAATTTCATTTTTTAGAAACAAGAATTAAGTAAACGACTCTGAAGACATCCTATAAGCTAAATAGCGGCAAATATATTGACTTGATGGATCATCAAAAATACGATTTTGCCTCTAAATAGATCGAAAATGGAACTGGTTAGAAACTGCGGCATACGTAAGAGCGAATACCTTATCTTAATAACAACTTTCGATTTGCAATCAACCTAAAGCTCCACAGGAATTATTGAGAGTGTAATGATACTCTTACTTGATATTATGAAATATTTTTAAGCCACAAGAATACCTTGGATCGGGTTAGGAAAGGGATCTATCCAATTAGTAATGAACATTCGCTGTCAAAGGCTATTGCAGGGGTCGAAAAACAGATTCAAGATGAATCTACTGTTGGATGAATTTTTTTGTGTTAGACTATCATCGTGGTAGTAATAAGCAGGGGGGAAATTCGGGTTGAGTTTAACAAAAGCAGAACTCAAGTAGACTGTGTTCTGCTTTTGCTTTTTAAGGCATCATATCATTGTATAGTTTCATGATGGGCATCGTTTCAAGCATCTCTTTCATTTCTAAATCAAATTTCGAATATACCCTCTCGGCCTCGTTTTTGCTTTCCAATAAAACACTTGTACCAAAATGTATATCGGTATTTTCTTTTAAAGAGAACCTATCTTTAATATCTAGGAGTTGATCTTCTTCTTCTGATTTTAGAAAACCATGCAGTCTTTTCGAAATCTGCAAACGATTAATTAAGTTTAACGCGTATTCTTTTGATAAACCATCCTGATGTTCTTTGAAATAATTCTTAGATAAAATATAGTCTGCTGTGTAAAGTAAATCATCTTTTCCTGATTTGTCATAAGCATTGATACATTGTAAGCAAAAATTAGTTGTTACATTTGTAGAAATTTCATTAAAGTAAGGATTAAAGTTGTCAAATGATTTTCTGATTGCATGAAAATCTATATTAATTCCCTTAGTTAGCGAATCATCATTTAAAAGAACGAACAAACTATGATCACATTGATCGGGTTGTTCATAGGAAAGAATGGCCTTTCCATTAATATGTTTTTCTGAAAAGAGGTTGTGTAGAATGCCATCATAATACATACAAACTATCACTTGATCTCCAACTATCAAGTTAATTATACCCTGGCCAGTTCCTTCAGGAAGTTTTCTTTTTAAATCTGAAATATCCTCATTTTTCGAAGCTCTTATTAAGAAGGATAACCCTACACCTAGTTGCATCCCCATTGGCGATTCGGAGAAAATTGTATCTAGATGAATATCAAAATAAAGATAGGCTTCTTCTAGTTCTTTAATGAATGAAAAGTGATTTTTCATGGACTCAATAAAGTTTAATGATTTTTCAGAGTATTCATTTAGTGAAAATTCTCCAAATGGCAACTTTATTGATTCCCTCTGAATGAGTTTAAGTATTAAGGGCATTATCTTCAATTGTGAGGCCAAAGAATGGAACTTTGATATATCGATTTTTAATTTTCGATCTTTGAAAGTCATACTTAAAGTATTTTCAAAAATAATAGTAAAAGTCTCCGAACTAAACGTTGTTGAAATATTAAATGTATAGCTCTTTCCATTAATTTCGACATCCATAGTCGAACCTCCAGTGATAGATGAAATTCGTCCTACACTGATAGGGATTTGAAGTTTTCCAATTACTCCATACATAAAAAAATCATGTTCAAATACTTCTTGAATATCCATCTTCGAGGGATTGTATGTAAGACTTCTCATATTGTATGTTTGAAATTGGTTATTAATTAATGCTTTACCTTCCTCAATAAGCGTAATAGGTTGATGAATTTGTTCATTAAGAAATGCTCTGCATATCTTGTCTATATTTGTTCCTTCGATAGATTTCAACTCAATAGTATTCGATTTCAAATTCTTGCTTTTACAATTTTTAATAATGTTAGAAAGATCTAGTGGTAACAATTGCCTATAGAATATTTTGTTTTCTTGACCTTTTATTTCAACAACAAAAATAACAGCTCCGCCTTTTTTATAATAGTTTTTATAGTGAGCGATTTTAAGTCGAAGGTTTACCTTATCATTAGAAAAAGACTCCACGTTAGTACCTTTTACCTGTACCGGGACAGAACCATAGAAAGATTCAGCTTTTTCGGAATCATCAATAAATACATTAATTTCACCATCAAATGAGATGCCTTTATCCCCTTCAGTGATGTCTGCCCTTAATAAATAAGGTGGTTTGTTGACTTCATTTCGAATAGCATGTACCGCTAGTCGTTCTATCGTTGTCTTAGATAATTTCACCATAAGTTCACCTTTATAGTTTCTCATAATGAGTAGTAAAAAACGAATTAGATGTAATTATTAATTATTATAGTATTGAGGGATGAATGTTGGAAGACTCTTTGGTAGATATTCGAACCTTACTCCTTAAACCGTTTCTTAGGGCTGTATCGCCAACTTGCCTAGAAAGCTGACGAGAACGTTTTTAAAATAAATACTGCCTATACAAACTGAGTGCTGAAAGGAGCTTATTTGTTTCAATTAAGTGTAGCGACGACGCAGTAGAAATTCATGGGTTTATACTAGAGATGCAACTTAATATCAATTACTCCTCCTCTTCTGTTAAATTGTCATTTATATACTCATACCCTTATCCTAGGAACCCCACGATACCAGCCGTGGAAGATGTGGGCGGAAACGCATGCCGAACGCGCAACAAGAGGGATACATTACAAAACCCGGGAACTAGGCGCAACTGCCGGGTTTATTTCACGCTTGTTTTCTTCAAATCTTCTGCAACCATAACACCAGGATTATTTACCCAACCGAGTATGTCAATGCTGCATCCCTTTCCTGCCCTTCTTCGATATTTCCGATACAATCAATCGGACACCCAGACCATACGTGCCTAAAATCAGGCTTGTGCCGTGTTATATGAGCAAAAGAAAAAGCACATGAAAAGATGCCTTTTATATTAAGATTTTAAGTTTCTTAACTCACTGTAGATCCGATCTTCAATCAATGTGAAGGTCGATCTTAGTTTTTCTATTTCCATTTGCCTTTTGGCGGCTTCAGTTGCTTTATTATGAAATTCTTCGATCAATGGGTTGAGCATTGCTAACAAAGAAGTCTGTTCTACCGAAGCGTTATCTGCTGCCTCGTACAGCGATACGAGAATTCCCCTTTTCACATCCAAACTGAGTGATTTCTCTTGCATTTTTTTCGCTTCGCCTTCAAATTGGCGAGCTCATTCGAAAGTTCTATACTCCAATTTTCCAGTGTTTTTAATATCACATTTCGACATTAGGAAGGTTTTTCCTTCCTAATGTCGAAAGTCCTAGTTCAGAAGGGAGGTGTATTGTATGCAGTGGGTTTCTGTTAGTTCCTCAAATCTTGATGCGGTTGCATATGATGCAAGTTCATCTACATTATTTGTTCGTTTCAATGATGGCAGCACTTATGCATACGATGGCGTTCCAGCATCTATTCATAGTGGACTGATGAACGCCTCGTCTCATGGTAGTTATTTGGCCGCTCATGTAAAAGGAAGCTATCCTTATCGTCGAGTTTAGTCTTGGTTGATCAAAATAATAGCCGGTCCAGTTAGCTTCATTTCCTTCTGGCCGGTTGTTATTTTGAATTCTTCGTGAGGATTTACTTTAATAACCTCAATTCCCTCGCGCCCTGCTAGTTCTTTCGTAAGTTCCTTTGTGCTTTGATTCATAGCCATGTCCTCCTTCATTTTGTTATTTATCTCCAAACACATACTTAAGTATGCGATAGAAATACTAGCTACACACAACTTGCTTACTACGAAACTGTTTTGTTCCTGTCCAGGCCCCCAGATGCACCCATTACACTTGTTAGGTTGCATCGGCACATAACGAGGACGCCGTAGCTTATTACTTTTCTCGGCCATGTCACTGGTTACCCCGGTTCATTGCTAATCTACCGTACGTTACCTTAACGAGACACTGGTGAATCTTCACTATCCATCACACTCTGATCGAAAAAATAAAAAGCCGCTCTATATCGGAACGACTTCGAATTATTTATGTAAGGTTTTAGTTAAAAAAGAGGAAAGCCTACTATCACGCTCCCCGCATTTTTAGTTAAAAGTTTCATTCCCAATAGTCTGCAGTAGCAGCAAATTTCCATTCCCCTTGTTCTTTTTTAAAGATAAAAAGTTGTTTTTCGTCCGATTGTATACCCTCTGAACCCTTTGGATTTAATAAGATCTGCTCATACTCTACGATCACACTTTTTTCACTTTCATTTGTAGGTTTCGGCACATGATCAAAATCTACTTTTTTTATTTTGGTAATTATTTTTTGGAAATCAACAGGACCATAATTTTCTGAATTTTCTTTAACTACAGGAAGACTGCTGAAATCCCCTTTAAATCCAGATTCAATGTAAATATTAAGAATCGTTACAATAGCTTATTCTTCTTCCGTAAAAATACCATCAATAAATGCTGGCTTAATGTCAATGTTCTCTGAAACAACCTTACTTTTGAATGACGAGGCTTCAATTCGATTGTTCTGTCTGGCTTCCAGATAACTGAGTGGACTTCTGACAAGCAGTTAGTAAACACACGATGATCCACATCAACACCGCAAATTTCTTCATAAGTATCTCCTCTTTTTCATTTTCCAACCAACACGACCCATTATTTCCCATAAATATTATAGACCACAAATTATTGATTGTGTTTCGCTGAAAAACTCTATTATTCCAGCAATCTCTCCTAAAAGAAACATGACATCACCATTGGTTATGTTCACAATTACATGAGTTAACCTCTGCGCCGCTCCATCTAATTTATGCCGATCCCCATACAAACCACGGCAATGATGCATAATTTGGCCATCGACGGGAAAATATCCAGCCAACCTTTATCGTAAATGGCAATAATGATATTCCCAGCTGCCAAACTGACCGCCGATATGGGGAGCAGTCTAACACCAAATATACGAGGTATACGTTCAACAACATCCCGGCCACCAACGGGCAATCGAAATCGGCATTAGACCTAATGAGAACACCAATAGCAGGGGCAATAACTCGTGTCCATTGAGATTGATTGTCCCACCTTTTTTTGGCGTACAGCAGCATCATCTATACCTAAATTGTTGCGACGGAATCCCGCAGCATCCTTGAGCTTAAGTTTAAGCCGTGGCTTGCTATACATTTTGGAACCTTGAATCTTATGAAGGAATACGTCGTTGTACACCTTGAAGAATGGCCCTACGACTCCAAATCATTCTTGCATATTACATAGTCATGTCTGCTTCGTTTTTAAAGTGAATAATCAGAATGAAGCCTCAAGCATTAGGAACCCCCCACAGTTGCCAACTGCGATCCTGTTTCCTTTGGGCGCGCCTCTTGCTTTGGAACGTTCCGTATTTTCCATTGGAGCGTTTTGTTTAACTTCGCCTCCCATTTGTCCTTGGACTTCCACCCTGGGGCGGTCCCAGCCGAAATGCCGAGTTAATATCGGCTATGTCTACAAGATCAATCTTGCTCTCGCTTGCTTTCCATATCTCAAACGCTTCGTCCGCCTTGGGTCTCGTTGCCTTGCCATTACATCATCACCACCTCCGTAGAGAGTTAATAATTCTTCTAAAATGCCGATAAAACTATTAAATATAGGGAGGTCAATTATGAGTCAGGAGCGAGTAAAGGAAATCGAAAAATATTTAATGTCAAAAAAGAAGAAATCCCCAACCCCACACGATGTTAGTTTTGCTCGAACCCATTTGATGCTTATCAAGGACGAAATAGGAGATGAGGAATTAATAAACATAAAAATCCTCTACCAAAGTAAATTGGCTGGCTCTCCTTTCACTTCAAATCATTTAGCAATAATTGCCATGCTTGTTTCTATTATCATATTCATGCTTAGCACTCTTTCCTTAACATCTATAGTAGACAAGATATTTTTCGCAGTGGTTACTTTCATAATGCTTACACTTATGACTTATATGCAATTTTCGAATGTAAAAAACGCAAATAAAAATTTCGTGTACACAATTATCATAAATTTGATTGATGAGACTCTACTTAAGAAGTAATTGTATAGTTGTTCCAAATTCCTAACTGAACCTTGACGTCGACGCGGGAAAAGAGCTGCCTTAATGCCCTGCTATCCCTCGATGTATAAAACGGTAACCTTAGGGAATTAATGATTATGGTCACAAAAATAAAAAGGAGAGACTCACATGAAACGATCCGTTCACCTCGAAATTTTCGTAATGGGTGTAAAGATTGTCGTGTGGTTCAACTCTGAAAAATCAAGTTGAATTCGCCCGAGTAGGGGAAGTTTTTGCCCCTACTCGGTTTTAAATAAATATAATAAAATGAATGAGCCATAAAGTTGGCTCTTTTTTTATTTTACATTTATCGATGAGGATGTTTGTGTTGAAGCAAAGGCCGCCCCCGGCGCTTGCTTCGGCCGATTCGCTGAAAACTCGCCTACAAAAAACAAAAGCCCGGATTAGTACTTCGGACTTTCGATTGATCGACGTATGTGATTATGCCGTCTGGCGGCGGTTGTCCCCACTTGCATATTGTTGCGGTGACAGATGCACAAATCATATCGTTGCTGAGGTGTAGCGATTCGTTTCGGAAGATCGTACACTCCCAGGCTCGCAGCCCGTCGTCGCGGATGCCCGACCAAGTTGCCCACACTACATGACCGGCTGCCGTCGAAGGTCATGGTAACGGCCGGGGCGTCTGATCATCTGTACACCAACGTGCTGCCGTGTATAATGCCGATCGGCGAGAAGTGGCAAGTACGGTCACCTTTATGCGTTACTAGCCACGGACCGTAATCAAGTTTAAGGTCACTTTCCAAGTAAGATGGCTAAGCTCCACAAGCTCATTTGATGAAGAGATTCCAAAAGGAGAAGCTTTCAGCTCTAATGAAACCTTCCTTAGTGTTGAAGATAGTCTTGTCTTTAGCTCGAAATAATCATCAACAATACCCTTGATTTCATCACGCCAATCCATATCAAACACCGCCTTCCAACATCAATTCGATATCAGGAAGGACTTTCCTGCTTTACACACCACTGTTTGCTGCAGAACTGCTTCATCCCGGTCTATGACCCCCATATACAGCCTTTGCACTTCCTCGGCTGCTTCGGCACATATCGAGTGCCTCAGTTTATTACGTTTGCCGGCCATGTCTCCACTCATCCCGGTTCATCGCCGCACTCATGCAACTGTGCGTATCATTCCCGTTTTTCCCATGTTTATAACTACTACGAAAATCCTTCACATGGTGTTCAACTTGTGGTCATATTGTATCCAAATTATATCAGCTTAGGGTTCATGTACTGATAAATAACCCTTTCTGTTTAAATTTCAGATAGGTTAATATGCTTACGGCTGATTACTTCACTTAACAAGACCCCTTTTTGTTTTGCACGTAAAACTCCACATTATCTTGCGCTCAAAAAATCCCATCAAATTTATTACACTTACATGAGTTAACCCCTGCGCCGCTCCATCAAATTAATGCCGATCCCCATGCAGACCACGGCTATGATGCACAGCTTAGCCATCGACGGAAATATGTCCAGCCAACCTTTATCGTAAATCGCAATTCCCGTCAAAGCATTCAAAGCGTGCTTCAAGGGGAATATTTCGGATATTCCCAGCAGGAATGGATTCGTGATCGTCCCCGGCGGCATGTAGCCGCCGCTGATGAGGGGCATGATTGGAATTAGAGATGGAAACACCATGTTAAATTGCTCGGGAGTCCGTACAATTCCGGCGAGCAGCATACAAAAGGCCACGATGGTCAAAGTGTACAGCGCCACGACCAAGATCAGCATTCCAAAATGGTTCCCTATATTGAATCCAATAACATAACGGAACAGCAGCAGAACGACTAAAATTTGCACAAAACCGATCAACATGCTGTAGAGCAAATGTCCAAGGTACATCTCCGACTTGCGGATCGGTGATAATATCATGCGGCTCCAGATACCGGATGCTTTCTCCATCGTAATGGCGTTGACCTTGAAGCCAACCGTAAAGGCCGCGAGAAATAACGTAAACGTAAACAGCAGCTGCAGGCCCATGTCGTACTGGACCAGTTCACTTCCGTCGGTTGCTCTAAGCTGCACGGTGATCGGCGGCTGCTCCATATAGCGTTCGACCTCCTCCCGGAAGCCTTTCGCATCTTCAACACGTTCCATTGCTGCCCGCAATTGAAGCTCTTCCATAAATACGCTGTGTACATGCCGTTCCACGATCTCTACATTCGGGTTCTCAATGGACGCGATCAACCGATAGTCGTTCTCTGTCACTTGAAGCGCCGCGTCGGCCCGGCCCCCGCGCACGTCGGAACGCGCCCCTTGTTCGTCCTGCAGGAAAAATTCAATCGCATCGCCTTCATTTAAGAGTTCAATCCACTGCTTTGTTGTGGAGGACTCTACGCCATGCGCCGGAAAAACGCCGATTTTGATTTTATTGTCCATGCCAAACCCAAACAGCAGCGTAGCAAGTATGCTCAGACCGCAGAATGCGAGAACCATGATCGGAGAACGCTTCTCCTTCATCCATTGCGCCAAAAATATCGGATTCATCAGATACGCCCCCTTCTCGGAAACAGCCAAATGGCCAAGCCGACTGCAGCCAAAGCAAAAGTGGCAAGCTTAATCAGCGGCAGAGTCAGGCTTGTGTTCGTTTCCGTCTGCAGCCATTCCAGAAGCACTGCCAGAGACAGCCCGTTCGGCGTCCATTCTCCTGCGGCTTTTAGCCACCCCGGCAGCACGTAGATCGGCGCGAAGCTGCCGCCAATCGTCCCTGCTATTAGAATGACAAGAAAAGAAAGGCCGCTCGCCACGGAGTCTTTTTGCCGAAACACTAGGGCAGTGAACAGGGCAGCCAGCGCGCCCACACATAGTGAGAAAAGAACCAGTACACAGAACATGCCTAGCCAAAAATGCAGCGAACGCCCCGGGAATATGCCCAAAGCTAAATGCGACACCAGTAAAATTACTGCAAGCTGAAGCATAGATAAGCAGAAGGTTGAGCCCATTTTCCCTGATAAATACTTCACCGGATGCGAGCCTGTAAGCAGAATGCGCTGCAGGGTATGCTCCCTTTTCTCTGCCATGGCTTTCGTGGATGCTGCAGTGGATAACATCAAAGCAAACACGATGCTGATCGCCAAAGCAAAATATTGAAACGAGGTCACTGTCTCGGCTCCGGGTATGACCTCACGGCCGCCCAAACCGCCCACTTCGACCAAATCCGCTGAAGCTGCGGCAGCCAATTTCTCGCCCCCCACATGCTGCAATGCAGATTGGAAATTCATTGAATGCATAAGTCCTGTAATCAATTCCCTGAGCACATCGATCTGGAGCGAAGCTTCTCTGGCCGTCACTTGAAGCGCGGTCCCTTCACCTTCGTTCAGCAGCATTTTATGAAATGCCGCCAACGTAAATCCATCCGGAATGGTGATGATTGCCTCGATCTTCTCCTCCTCAAGCTGCCCGAGTGCCTCCTCGCTGCTAAGCTGCTGCACTTGAACGAGACTACCTACCTCTTCGGATTGGAGCAGCCCGGTTAAAGCTTGAATGGGCGACATCCACTCCGTATCCGGACCAAGGCCCAGCTCGCTCTGAATTTGCTGTACAGCGGCTGCTTCATCATCCAGGTTCACGAGAGCAACCTTCATCTCGAGTGATTTCGCCGGATTCTCAATCCAGCCCGGCAAAGCGAAGCCTAACACAGCAATCAGAATGAGCGGCATGACAAGCGAAATCGTCAGCTCTTTCCTATTCCTCCAAAATACAAGTAAATCCTTCTTCAAAAATGGGATCACTTTAAGCTCCCCCCTAGTCTCTTAACGTCCGCCCGGTCAGATGGAGGAAGACATCCTCCAAGCTTGGCGTCTGTACATGTATGCTAGTAATTTGGACATGATGCCGTTCGGCCGCTTGGACGACCTGGGACAACAGATTGCTTTGCTTGGCGGCAATCAGCTTGAGTCCGTTCTCCGTCTCATCGACCTGCCGGATCGGCGGAAGCAATCGCAGCTCCTGAACCAGCTCTTTGCTTGACTTATCAAGCTGCAGCAGCAGCGTGTCCTCCCCAGACAAAATCCGTCGCAGCTCTTCCTTTGTCCCTGAGGCGATAATCCGGCCATGATCCATGATGTAAATCCGGCTGCACAGCTGCTCGACTTCTTCAATGTAATGGCTCGTGTATAAAACCGTCGTTCCTCTCTCGCGATTCAATAATCTGACGGTCTCCAGGATGTGGTTCCGGGATTGCGGATCAATGCCCACCGTCGGCTCATCCATGATTACGATCTTCGGATCGTGCAGCAGGGCTGCGGCGATATTGATCCGTCTTTTCATTCCGCCGGAATATGTCTTAATCAGCTCCTTCTGCCGATCGCGCAGCCCGACGATCTCCAGCAGCTCCTGGATTTTCGTCTCCAGCTGTTTGCCCTTCAGGCGGTACAGACCACCGAAAAATCTCAAGTTCTCATAAGCGCTCAGCTCCTGATAAAGCGCGATTTCCTGCGGCACGACACCAAGCACCTGGCGAATAAGCTGCGGCTTGCCGATGACGCTAGTTCCGTTCAGTCTCACATCTCCCGCATTCGGTTTTAATAGAGAAGAAATCATGGAAATCGTCGTCGATTTCCCCGCGCCATTCGGTCCTAGCAGGCCAACGGATTCTCCCTCGTCCAAATAGAAGCTTACCTCGTCTACAGCGGTTTTCCCTTTGAATGTCTTTCTAAGCTCCAAGGCTTCAATCATTTCCCCTGCCTCCTTCAATTCCGCAATTCCGTATGCAAATCCTTAACTTATGGCTCAGTATACAAACAAAAAGACAGTGCTCACACTGTCCATCGTCATCAATTCACGCTCTACCCATGACTGCAGTCATATATGTAAAAAATACACTTTTATTCTTCATTATTTCTATACGACATTATGCCGGATCGCATAAATAGCAAGCTGAGTCCTATCGCGCAGTTCCAGCTTATCCATCAGCTGGCTCATGTGATTTTTCACCGTTCCGACGGACAGCCCCAGTTCCTCGGAAATTTCCCGATTACTGCGTCCTTCGCCGACAAGCTTGAGAATATCCAGCTCTCGCGGCGTGATGGCAGGATCGATGGAACGCTCTTCCTCCTCTTCAGTTCGGCGGAGCAGCCGTGGAATCACCTTGGCCGCCACGTCGTCCTGCAAAGATAATCCTCCAGTCATGCAGCTGTGAATAGAGCGAATCAAAGCTTCGGGCTCGGCGTCCTTGAGCAGGTATCCGCTCGCACCGCTTTTCAGCGCGTCCAGCGCATACTCATCATCGTTGAACGTAGTGAGCATCAGTACCTTCCGCTCAGGCCATCTGCTGCGAATAATTCGCGCCGCCTCGAGACCGTCCATAACCGGCATCTGGATATCTAGAATCACCAAATCGAACAAATGCCCTTCGTTCAAATCAACCGCCTCCCGTCCGTTGGCGGCTTCCCCCGTGACACGAAGCTGTTCATCTGTCTCTATCATCATTTTTAAGCCTTGGCGAACCATCGCCTGATCCTCGGCCAGTAATATTCTGATCATCCAGTCGTCTCTCCTCGGGTCATATATAAGTTTAGCGGCAGTACGCCGCTCACAATAAAACGGTCATGGTGCTGGAGGATCTCCAGCCGGCCTTGATGGCTCTCGATCCGCTCCCGCATCGATTGCAGGCCAAAGCCTTCACGAAAATGGTCGATTGGAGCGCCGGGGTTCGCAATCTCAAAGCGGAAAACGCTTCCCCCGGGCGCTTCAAAGGTGACCTCGGCCTCCCGGGACCTGCTGTGCTTCATAATATTCGTCAGAGCTTCCTGTACGGCTCGAAATACCGCAATCGACTGCTCATTCGTTAACGGCGCGGACATCGCCCCATGCTTGACGGTAAAATGTATTTTGATTAGGCTCTCCGCCTCCAGCTTGCGGATCAGCCTCATGATCGCCGGCAATCCGCCAGGCTCACTCCTCTTCAGAGCCTTGACAGCGCTTCTCGTCTCCTCTAGACTCTCCCGCGCTAGCTCCTTCAGCTGTCGGGCCTGCACCTGGGTCTCGCCCTCAGCCTGCATGCGGAATACTTCGAGCTGCATCAGCAGAGCTGTCAGCTTATGGCCGACCGAATCATGAATTTCCCGGCCAATCTGCGCGCGCTCTTCCTGCCGGGCCAGTTCCTCATCGGATGCAACGCGCCGCTTCAGTTTGCGGTACTCGCTTAGCAAGGCTTCGTTTCGCGCCTCCGCCTCTTCTCCCCGCTTCCAGCTTATGCGAAAGACAATCAGCCCAGCCGCGAGCATGGCCGCATACAAAGCGAGATAGACGGGAGGCAAGGATGGATATTGCGCCGCTCTAGGAGCAATGGCGCTTAGAACAATGATGATGCCTACGATCCAGGCATGTGCCTGCGGCAGTCTAAAAACAGCTTTTCCGGCGAGCAGAGAGAACACTAGGATCGTGTAAGGATTAGCCGTACCCGAAAACTCTGGCCAGAATACGGCACTCGCCACGATCGAGGCAGCGCTCAGATTGATCATTAGCAGGAGCGGTTTCGCCCGCAGAAGCGGAGATATGAAATAAGCCGCAAAGAAAAAGGCGCTACCCATCAATCTTGGAGCGAACATCGCCGTGTTCGAAGATACTTGCAAAAGGGCGCAAACCCAAGCTGCGCCTAATAAAACCAACCAAGCCCAATATGTACGCATAAACTGCTCCTAATTTGAGAAATGAATTATTTTAAGTTTAGCATACCGCCCTTCGAATGCAGAAGATCAAATATAAACGATGCAACGCAAAAAAGGGCTTGCGATCAAGCCCCTTTCCGCAGTCCCCTGCTTCTTTCTATATTCACTTCATTATCTGCGTTACGAACGAACTGTATGGTTCTCACGTGCCGCAATACGTCCGATATGGACGATGAGATGGTTCCGGCAGCGTACAATATTCTGCCTGCTCTTCCGTGTGCGCATAAGGATTCGCGAGCGCGCCAAGCAACCGCTCCATCACGCTGTAATCCCCTTCTGTCTCTGCCGCTTCAAGCGCCTCTTCTACCCGATGATTGCGCGGGATGACTGCAGGATTGCTGTTTCGCATCAGCTGATGTGAAGCTTCCTGCGTTTCCTCCTGCCTGCCTAATCTCGCCTGCCACCGCTGAAGCCACGGCTCGAATTCCGCGTCCTCGGCCAAGGACATCCCCTGCCATTGCCCAAAGGTTAAAGCCCGAAACGTATTCGTGTAGTCCTCACGGTGCTTGTGCATCAGCTTAAGAAGCTCTTTAATGAGCGTTTCATCCTCCGGCTCCGCATGAAACAGCCCAAGCTTCGCCCTCATCCCCCCCAGCCAGTGGCCATGGAACTGTTCCGTGAAACCAGCAATCGCCTCTTCCGCCAGCTTAAGAGCTTGCTCCTCATCTTCATGCAGCAGGGGAAGCAGCGCTTCAGCTAATCTGGCGAGGTTCCATGCGCCGATATAAGGCTGGTTGCCATAGGCATAACGGCCCTGACTATCAATGGAGCTGAAGACGGTCGCCGGATCGTAAGTATCCATGAAGGCGCAAGGCCCATAGTCAATCGTCTCTCCGCTGATCGTCATGTTGTCTGTATTCATCACCCCGTGAATGAAACCGACCAGCTGCCATTTCGCGATCAGCTCGGCCTGGCGGCGAATGACCTGGCGCAGCAGAGCCAGATAGCGGTTCCCGCCTGCCGTATCCTCTTCCGTTTCGGGATAATGCCTCTCTATCGCGTAATCCGCCAATGCCCGAAGCTCTTCGCCCTCTCCACGCTGCGCGGCAAATTGAAACGTGCCAACACGTAAATGGCTGGCCGCGATGCGGGTCAATATTGCGCCGGTCTGCTCCGACTCGCGCATGACGGGCTGCCCCGTCGTGACCACCGCGAGGCTGCGTGTCGTCGGGATACCAAGCGCATGCATCGCTTCGCTAATAATATATTCGCGCAGCATCGGCCCAAGCACCGCACGGCCGTCTCCACCGCGGGAATACGGCGTTCGTCCCGAACCTTTCAGCTGAATATCCACCCGCTGCCCTTCCGGCGTGATCTGTTCGCCGATCAGCACGGCCCGGCCGTCGCCCAGCATGGTGAAATACCCGAATTGATGCCCGGCATAAGCCTGAGCAAGCGGCAAAGCTCCTTCAGGAATCTCATTGCCAGCGAACACAGCCGCGCCTTCGCTGCCTTGCAGCATTTGGGCATTCAAGCCAAGGGCTGCCGCAAGCGTCTCATTAAGCACGGCCAGCTTTGGTTCGCGCACCGGCACCGGTTTTTGCAAAGTATAAAATATTTCAGGAAGCCGAGCGTAACTGTTATCCAAATTCCATCCTGCTTCTGCGATTGTTTTTTTCTCTGTCATCGTATCTCCACTTTTCACGTTAGTTATCGTATTCTAGCCGATCCAGGCTAAGGATGATTCCCCGTTTAGTTTGCTCCTATGCTCTGTAATGTATGTCCGTGTTTATAACAATCGAAGCGTACTATGTCGGTATTTTTAAATATAGCGCAGATTAGTACCAAGGGCAAAGAAAAGACCAACTGCCCTATTGAAGCCGCCATCTATTCCTTAAAAGCTACCCTCAACATAAAAACAAGCCCTTACGGGCTTGTTAACTTTGCTCAGTCACTGAATCCAACAACTGCTCCTGCCGCCCCTGAGCAGCAAAATACTGCTGGATCACATCCGCACCCCGCTGGCTTCCACCGCCATGGTGCAGAATCGACTGCATGGAGCGCACGCCCTCGCGAATTGCAGGAGCAGCGAGGATTTCCTCTGCCTTTGCTCGCAGCAGGCCTGGCGTCAGTGTCTCGAAGTCCTGTTTTTTGCCTAAGTTAAGCTCCTCGGCCCGGGCGGCTACTAGCGGTTGATCGGAGCTTTGCGGCACCATCAGGAGGGGAACGCCATACCACAGCGACTCCATCACCGAATTCATCCCGCCATGAGAGATGAACAGAGCGGCATGCTGCAATATTTTCACTTGAGGGACGAACGGATAGATTAAGAAATTATCAGGAACCTGCTGTGGCCGTGTCTTGGAGACCATAACTACTTTCCAGCGGCTGCCCGCAAATGCTTCCAAGCAAATATCATAAAATTGAGGATTGTTAATAATGCTGCCAAGAGAAATGTATATCGTGGGATATCCGGCGATCTCTTCGATCGGAAAGTCCTGATCCGTCCCCCTGTCCACGATGGACGGGCCAATAAATTCAAAGCCTTCTCCTAAATACGCTGAATCTGGCTGGAACTGCCTCGGGATCGGTGCGAGCATGAGCGGCTCGCGCTTCAGGAACATATTCGTGATGATTTCGGGAATATCTCCGTCAAACAACTGGGAAAAATAGTTGAATACAGGAGAGTCAGCCGTTACGGCAATCCCTGAGAAGAACAGCGCCCGCGGCAGTTTAAGCCGCTCCGCCACAGTGCGTCCCCACAGGCACATTGGATCACATATGACACCGTCCGCCTTCTCCTTTTGCACCTGTTCCAGCAGTTCGGAGGCTAGAGCTACATGACGGTTCAGATTGTCTACATAAAAATCTGCATTTCGCAGCGAAGCCGCCAAAGGCTGCTTATCTGGCTCCTCCATGAAGAAACCGAATTCCCGGCCAACGAGGCGAAGCTCGGCACCGATGCCCTCCACTTTTCCCGCAAACTCCTCTGTCGTGTAATACACAACCTGCTCGCCGCGGCGCACAAGCTCCTCTGCCACAGATAATGTCGGATTAATATGGCCATGATACGGCATCATGAAGAACAATAACTTCATTCCTGATCCTTCTCCTCTCCAAAATAGCTTTTATCTCTATAAACAGATTGTATGCAGTAAAATTTGTATTTTTCATGATTATTTTCCTCAAATTGGTTTTTACACAAAAAAAGGCCCTCACTCGCCTTATATACAAGGTGTGAGGGTATTTATGCTTTAAGCATTCGCTTTTCTTTTTTTTAATAAGAGTGACAGCGGTACGGCAAAAATAAGAACAGCGGTTGCCGCAAGGAACGTATCGTTCGAGCCGTAGAGAAAAGCGGCCTGTTTCAAAGTCTCGCCGACTTTCTCTCCGCTTAATTCTGTAAGATGCGCTCCCGTTCTGACCGCGAGAATTGAGCTGAAGATCGCAATCGCGAGCGCCGCAACAGCTTGGCGCAACCAGTTCGAGATCGATGTCGCCGAACCGACATGCTCTGCCGGAATATGGCTCATGGATATATTCGTCACCGGGGAAGTCGCAAGGCCTACCCCGATATAACGCAGGATCATCCAGACCATCACGTATCCGATGGAGGATTGCATCGTGAGTCGGCTGAATTCCCAGGAAGCGATGCAGAGCAGCAATACGCCGGCCACTACGAACCATACCGGGTCGAATTTGCCGTACAGCTTGCCCGTCGCCATCGTCACCAGAATCATGATGATCGCCCCTGGAAGCATGATCAGTCCGCTGGTGAAGGATGAAGCTCCCTGGGCCTCCTCCAGAAATAAAGGAATGAGAAATACACTGGAGTACAGTCCTACTGAAATGAGGCAATTCAAGAAGGTACCCATCGCATATTTCGGATATTGAAATACGCGGATATTCAGCAGCGGCTCCTTCGCGGTTAATTCCCTCCAAATAAAGGCCGCAATGCCTGCAAGGCCTAATAGCAATAAAGCGATGGCCGGAGCCGAGAACCAGCCCCAATCGCTCCCTTTGGTGAAATACATCAACAGGGAGACATTTCCAACCACGACGGTGACCAGTCCCCAGGCATCGAGGGAAACGCTAGCGGAGCCCTTGCGGTTAGGCAGGCAAAGCACAGCGCACAGGATGGCTATGATGCCTACAGGCACATTGGCATAAAATAAGGCCTTCCATCCCCATGCGTTGGTGATCAAACCGCCCAGAGTAGGCCCAATGGCCGGAGCGACCATGACCGATACCGTCCAGAGACTGATGGCCATCGACTGCTTTTCCTTCGATACGGATTGATAAATAATCGTCATCGTGGAGATTTGGATCATTCCTGCGCAGATGCCTTGAATCACCCGGAACGCGATCAGCGATCCAATATTCCAAGAGATGCCGCAGAGCGCGGAAGAAATCGTCAAACCGATCAATCCCGCGACATATAGTCTTTTGTACCCCGCCTTGGCCCCTAGAAACCCAACTACGGGAGCAATCGTGCCGATCGCCAGCATAAAACCCGTGACGATCCATTGGACGGAATTTATATTCGTATGCAAATCCTTCATGATCGAAGGAAGGGCGATATTTACAGTGCCCGAATTCACAAAGGCCAGAAAGTTCCCTAAAAATACGGCCAAAATAATAAAAGAAAATCCATCATTTTGTTTTTTGAATGCCACTTTTACATCTCCTTACGATAATCATAATAAATAATATAAATATAATCGCAAGTGATGTAAAATTATTGTTTTTAATGTTAACATAAGCTTAACTAATACAAGGGAGATTTCTGATTTATGAACCTTGAACAAATGGAATACATCAAAGCCATTGTACACGCCAAATCGATCTCCGTTGCCGCAGAGCAGCTTCACGTATCCCAGTCTGCCGTCAGCCAGTCGATTGCTGCGCTGGAGCAGGAACTGGGTCTTCGGTTATTCCAAAGATCCAGATCAGGCACCACCCCTACGGAGGAGGGACGAAGCATTATCAATAAAGCATTAATCATCGTCGATACGATGCAGCGCATCAAAGAGGATGCCCAAACAATCACCTCCTCCTATACCGGAGAATTAAAGATCGCCGCGATCTCGAGTCTCATGACTTTTTTGCCGCAGATTCTGTCCCGGTTTAATAAGGATTTTCCGCTGCTGAAAGTAACGATCCTCGAAATGGAGAGCAAGAAAATTATCCCCCGCATCAAACAGCACACGGTGGATATTGGCTATATCACAATCTCGAAATCACAGCAACAGTCATTGCCCGAACATATCCTCTTCAAGAAACTGGACTATGACGCGGATATTAAAGTGATCGTCCCCAAAGATTCGCCTTTTGCGTTCCAGAGCTCGCTTAAGCTTCAGGATTTGGCGGATTACCCGATCGTTATGTATGCCAGCCAATTTTGGGAAAACTTCAGTCATTCTTTTGCCGAGAAATACGGCCCCTTGAACATCCTTTTTTACAGTTCCAATTCAGAAGTCATCAAGAAGACGGTTGCCGAGGGTCTTGCCATCAGCTTGTTATCCGGCTACAGCTTAAATGATGATCCTTACGTGGAGAGCGGCCGCATCATTCCCGTACATTTAAGCGACAATCTAATCATCTCCGATCTCTCCTTCGGCTGCCTGATCTCCGAGCAGAATCCCCGCTATGCCGTCATCCAAAGACTGCTGGAAGATTACACGCACCTCAAATAACCCTGCAAAGTCCGTGCACGAAATGTCGGGAAAGCCATATCACTTATCTGCTAACGTATGGATCAAGGAGGTCATCCCATGGATTTGCTTAAAAGTATGAATGACGCAATGCAGTACATTGAAGAGCATCTGGCCGAAGATATCGACTTTAAAGAAGTCGCAATGCGAGCGGCCTGCTCGGAATATCATTTCAAGCGCATGTTTTCCTTCCTCGCAGGCGTTCCGTTATCGGAATACGTCCGCCGCAGACGGCTTACTTCCGCAGCTTTCGAGCTTCGAGACGGCGAAGCGAAGGTGATCGATGTGGCGATGAAATACGGTTACAGCTCACCGGATGCTTTTGCCCGTGCTTTTCAGAGCCTGCATGGCATCACGCCGTCTGAAGCGAGGCTGAGCGGACATTCTCTTAAAGCATACCCGCGTATGACCTTCCAACTATCCATTCAAGGAGGAAGCGAAATGAACTACCGTATAGTAAATAAGGATGCTTTCAGCATTGTCGGCTTGATGAAACGCGTCCCAATCGTGTTTGAAGGCGTCAATCCGGAAATAGCTTCGATGTGGGAAAGCCTGGATGCCGAATTAATCGGGCAGTTGAAAGCTATGTCCGATATTGAACCTAACGGGCTGATCAGCGCCTCGGCGAACTTCTCGGAAGGCAGGATGGAGGAAAGAGGCGAGCTGGATCACTACATTGGCGTTGCGACAACCCGGGCATGTCCAGATCATCTGGCACAACTTCCAGTCCCGGCCTCGACATGGGCGGTGTTCGAAGCGGTCGGACCGTTTCCAGATACGCTTCAAAATGTGTGGGGACGTATATATTCGGAGTGGTTCCCCTCCTCAAGCTATGAGCTCGCGCCGGGCCCGGAAATATTGTGGAACGAGAGTAAGGACGTTACATCTCAGGCGTATAAGAGTGAAATATGGATTCCAGTATTGAGAAAGTAACTGCCTACCTCTTATCTGGGATCGTTTCTATCCTCTCATCAATAACACGGGTCATATGGTGAAAGAGAATATATGTCTCTGAATCAAGAATCATTTAAGTATCCATTTTAACTGTTCAACTGATATAAGTGGATTTATAGTAGTTAGTTTCGGCAGCAAAGAAAGAAAAGTAGATTTAAATGTATTTCATGTCGTTAGAAGATGGTGGATGGCCATCATAGGCTGGATTCTTGATTTTATGTGCATAAAATCCATCTAATCCTCCGAAGTATTCGTTTAGAGCATAATTAGATACATGAATTCCATTTAGTGTTCGACTGCTTAGTGCACGACAGCTTTATTTAAGTTGAGCTAAAAAAAGGGGCGCCCCGCGGTCATCTATGATGACTGAGGGGACAGCCCCTTGTTCAATGCAACTACACTTCGATCATTCTTAACTCCTATGCGCCTATGCTTCTGAGCACTTAAGCGATATACCCCTTATCCTTCAAAGCCTCGTAAGCTGCGCTCTCTTGCTCTTCTTTGATTTGGTACTCCAGGGTTCCTTCGACGATTTTGGCACAGCGTCCGCCAAAGGGTTTGAGAGATTCTTTGATTTCCTTCAAATCGGCCGTTTCTGATAATGGATAACTAACTTTCATGCGCAATCCACCTCCTATAGAAGGGATAACAAAATAAGAGGGGCTGCGCTATGAGAAGGATCACATGACGTTATTTTAAATTGTTGATCGGAAACGGCTCAAGCGGGTCTGCAGGCGTGAAGCCTAATATTTGCGAGTAAAAATACAGCTCCGCTTCAAGTGACTTTTTAATGTTTGCCGCTATGCGAAAGCCATGCTGCTCATGAGGGTAGTAGAAGGCCGCCACGGGAACTCCGCGCTGATTCAAGGACGCCACGATCCCTTCCGTTTGCTCCGGCGGGACGATGGGATCCTCGAGGCCTTGAAAAAAGATGGCCGGATTCGTAATTCGCTCAGCATGGTATGCTGGCGAACGTTCCCGGTACAGATCCGCTTGTTCGGGATATGGCCCGATCAGCTTAAACGGATACTGTGCTTCCAGCTTATCGCTGTTCACCACGATTTTCTCCAAATCGGAGACGCCATAGTAGCTGGCTCCCGCCCGGCAAATCGTCGAGAAAGCCAGCAAGCACAGCGTCGTAAATCCGCCTGCGCTGCCACCGCGGGCCAAGATGCGCTCGCCGTCGATCCCTCCCCTCTGCTCCAGGAACTTAGCAGCGCTGATGCAATCCTCTTTATCGTAAATGCCCCAATTGCCATATAAGGACAGCCGATAATTACGCCCGTAACCCGAGCTTCCCCGATAATTCACATCGACGACGGCGAAGCCGCGGCTCGTGAAATATTGTATCTCCAAGTCAAGTGCAGTTGAGGCTGCCGACGTAGGCCCGCCATGACTCTTAATTATTAGCGGAGGCTTCTCTTGCTCTGGGATGCCAAAATCAGGATGATGCGGCGGATAGTAGAAGGCATATGCCGACTCATTCCCGCTCGTCACAAAGGTGATCGGCTCAGGCTTTGAGACATAAGGAAGTAACTTCTCATAATTCGTCAAAGAGGATTTAATCACCGTCTCCTGCATCGTATCCAGCGAGAGCTTGACGACGGAGAGAGGTGAATCATGGGCCCCTCCCAAAAAAGCAACGAAATTCGTCCCCGCGCGCAAATGACTGATTTCCGTGTATCGCGACGGAATGTCCGTAAACTTATTGCTGTGCAGGTCAATGACAGCAAGCCTCCAGGCTCCTTGTTCTACATAAGAGCAGATGATCCGGCCATCTGGGACGAAATCGTACTGAGCCATGCGCAAAGTCCATTGAGGCGCACCGAAATCCGCCGCTTTCTGGTAGACAGTGACCGCCTTATCGCCGTCCCAACGGTAAAGATTCCACCAATTCGTGCGATCCGAGATGAAGAACAGCTCCCCCTGCGGCGACCATTCAGGCTGAAAAATCGCTTCCTCGGTTCCGCCCGCAATTTGCTTCGCATTGCTTAGCGTGCCATCACCGTGTACATCGGCCACCCAGAGCTCACTTCCATCCCACGGCATACTCGGGTAGTTCCATGTAAGCCAACACAAGCGTTTGCCATCGGGGGATAAGCGCGGAGCCGCGTAGAAATCGTTCCCGTAGGCCAGCATTTCTTGCTGGCCGTTCACCGGATCGATCGATACGAGTGATTGCATTCCTTGTCCGTGGAGGGTTAGCTGCCCGTCCTCCCGGACGCTGATCAAGCGGCCCCGCTGCTGATCGTAGACGCCGTCGGCATAACAGACTGACAGCGTATCCGTTAGCGCCTCAGGGGTACTTCCCTCCTTCTGGCGGAACAGCCGCTGATCATGATATTTAGCATAGGGCGTCTCTCCTGAGCTGGCAACGAAATTAGAGAAGTAGACCGTCCCGCCCGAGAGTGTAAAAGACCCGCCCCCGTACGAGTTAACCAGCGTTCGAGCACTGTATCCCGGCAGAGTAACGTCGGACATATTTCCGTCCTCATCCGCCCTGACGATCACATATCGCCCCTGCTCCGTCGGTCTGGATTCGACCCAATAAATCGTATCTTGATCGACAAGAATCTCTTGGAAGGAAATTCGGCTCTGAGCGATATCCTGTGCTGTGATGGGAGACTTCCAGCTGCCGCAAGGCGACAATGTTGGCTTTGCCATGACTTAAACACCTCCTTGGATGTTCATAAACTATGGATTTACTTTGATATTCTCAATCGCCTTAAACACTGTCTCACGCAAAGCTTCAATCAAAACTGGAATGAAATTGCCTTCCGCCGTGTCGGTCAGGAACGGACTCATTGTCGTAGACAGCAGGAAATTGACCGGTTCATCGTCTCCGCCGTTTAATCCTAACCGCTGCTTATAAGCATCCACGAAACCATGGCCGTACGTGTTGGGATCAAATGCCGACTGCGTTATGAACATCGGTGTATTACTGACTTCATGTCTGTCCGGAGACAAGCTGAGCATTTTAAAGATTTCGAGGTTAAGCCGGTTCACGAGAGCAAGATCCGAGTTCAAGCCGTCTGCCGTCTTTAGATTGAAGGTATACGGTACGATAGACTGATCGGAGCCAAGCTGGCGGAACAGCTCCATCGTTTGCTCGTTTTTGATAATTTCGTCATTCGTTTTATCCACGATAAATTCCTTAATGTAGGCCAACTGTTCCTTAATTTCCTCCTCCGTTGCTCCCTCCCGCTCCGCCGGGATCCGGTGGAACGGAACTACGATAAAGGGATCATCCTCGCGCGTCATCGTTAAAATGGCAGCATATAAGCGTTTGCTGTTAAACAGTGTTTTGCCGAGCAGCTTGCCGTACCCGCTCTGATCGGTGCGAATGACCCGGTGGCTGAGGTAGACACCGGCAGCTGCCGCACCCGGCTTCGACCCTTCGATCCCGTAAATACCGACTGTCGGATCGATGCCCCCGTGATAAACGACCGGAGCCTGAAAACTGACTACATCGCGCATCGATGAATTGCGATAACATAAACCGCCTGCCGGGTAAGGAATATATCCTGCCTTATGCGGGTCAATCGTAATAGAATCCGCGTCCTTCAATGCTTCGTACTGCGCGGTGACGTATTCATTCATCGTCATGGCTGGCGTATAGGGCCGCTTTCCTGCCATTAGCAAGGTTTTGTAAGTATCGTCCCTTAGGATCGACGCGAAGTAGCCTCCCCAAGCGGCGTCCGCGTGGATGACAAATTCCAGCCCCCGCTCGCGGTATTCCTCTCGCAATTTGATCACGTCTGCAATCGGGTCAACGGCACTCTCTTCGGTACTGCCGATGACGCAGACGGTCATCAGCACAGGCTGCTTGATCGCTAGGCATTGATCAAGCCGTTTGCGCAGCTCGCTGATTTCCATGCGAGCATCCATATTGACAGGCACAGGAATAATGCTGCTGGCCCCCATGCCGAGCACTGCCGCAGATTTCGGCCAGGAATAGTGCATCGTGGATGTAACGAGGATGGCCGCTGGTTCCATCACATCATTTAAATATTTGCGCGAGAATTCTTCAAAGCCCAGCGTTTGCAGTGTATATTTGCTCAAAGCCTGGTTGACGGTCTCTGCCTCATCCCTGCCCGTTCCCTGGCTCAACACCTGCGCGATTCGGTCCGGCAGCGCGAGTACATCGTCCATTTTAAGATTTAATAGCGTCCATGTATCTAGCTCGGTCACCACCCCGCTCTGACCGCTCAGCAAGGGAATGGAAATCTGGCGCGCCGGTGCCAACTCCTCCTCGTTCTTCAACGCCTCAGCGGCGGAAATGACATAATATTTCAAATTTCTCGCCGCCCACATCGCCTCCAAATTGGCCACCGAGCCGTCGCAAGTAATATGACTCCATGGCCTGATTGCCCCCTGCTCTACTTCTTCGTCGGAAGGAATCGTGTACCCGAGCATCTCGCATAGATCATCCCCCGTCAGCATTTCCAGCACGGTCGTTACGGGTGAGGATTCCGCAGCTACATTGTTCTGGTTATACAGCATGGCCGCAAAATATCCGAGCAGCCCTGGCATCGTTAAATCCCAGTTCATATGAGCCTGATAACGGTAGCTGTAAAAAGGGACCGACCCGCTCAGTTGCTCCAGCAGCTTGCTATAGTTCTCGGTCAGTACGTCAACACTATTTTTGTATGCAGGCGAGTTTTTGATCTCGTCCGTTATATAAAGCGGGTCATCTGGAAAATATTCGCGGCGGTCGTTGCAAATCTGCTTCACGGCCTGCTGGATCAGATCACTAAATAATTCCTCGTTTTCGGCCTTCGGGCCGATAAACCAGCTTTCCAGAGCGGAACTGCCTGGTCCTGCCAAATCCAATCTCTCTTGCTCGTTCTGCGATTCCAAATGCTGCTCTAATTGTTCGGCAAAGAGCTTTGCGCTGAGCTTCGTCTTTTTACCCATGCGTGCTTCACTCCATTCTCGAATATGGTTACATGCCGTGGTTAATCTCTTCATCATCAAACCAAATGCTCTTGCCCATACGGATGGCATACAGCGGAGATTGTCCCTGGAATTGCACATGATATTCCGGAACAGTCAGAGGATTTTCTGCAAAGGGAGTACTGCCCGGGATGTGAGGGAAATTGATCAGGCTGCCGATTTCCAGCAGCTCAGGATGAAGCCAGTCCGGTGCCTCGGCGAGTTCCATAATATGATGGAAGTCTGGAGCGATCGAAAGATATTGGGAAATGTATGCATTCTTGCCTTGCCCAAATAGAATATAGGTTAAGCTTTTGGGGTAATCAATATTTTCGGCAAAGTGCCGGAAATGGACGACTCTTTCAATGGCAACGGTAACATTATGAATCACAGGGATGTCCTTGGCCGGGTCTTGCGGCACGCCGCAGAACACATCGGCAGCAAATGAAGTGATCTGGCCCAGCCCGATCTGCGCCAAGGTAAATAAATTCGTTTGCACGTTTCCAAGAATAAAGGCTTTGTCAGGGTTTTGCCGGCTTGCTTGGACGTAGGTATTCATGGCATCGGGAGGAAGACTTGCCTTGAGGATGACTTGATATCTGTGGTTTTCCATATGAAACATAGGTAAATGGTCGAGAAAAAGCTCCTCCGTTCCCATCATGACGAACCCATGAAGATCCGGTGTATTCTCGGGTGACTGCTCATGGGCGTGCGTACCGTGGATTACAGTCCTGTAGTACATTTCATGAATTACCTCCTTCAAATTTGATGCTTTATTGTAATTAAATACCATACTATCTATTGTAATCCAACGGTCCTGCTATGCCTACTATTTTTTCCAAGTGAGGATTGCCTCATAGCAAAAAGCCTTCCAAATCCATATTCCATGGCCGGAGGGCTTTACGTTATTAAGTGAAATATTCTAGCTTTGCCTTTGGAAAAAATTTCTCCATGTAGCCTTGAAGATGAGTTTTCAAATCCGCTTCCTCTTCTTTAGGATAAATATACTTGCCAATGCCGTATTTACCCCATTTATATCTTCGCTTATGCTCGTCCAATTCCAGTTTGGTCATCGGGTAATTTTTCTCAATAATCCGCTTCGCCGGCTTCGTAAATCGATGCTGAATGAATTCGAACGTAATATCCTCCCTTGCATCCTCCGGCAATTCGGCATCCAGACGCTCAAACATGTGGTAGTAGCCTTCTTCCCAACCTTCATGCAAATAGATCGGAGCTACGATAAAGCCCAGCGGGTACCCGGCTCTTGCCACTTTGCCAGCCGCCTCGATTCTTTGCGCTAAAGGCGATGTTCCGGGTTCAAAATTGTTGATGACATAGTCGGCATTAACGCTGAAGCGAAAGCGCGTTTTGCCGTTATGCTTCGCATCAAGCAAGTGATCAACGTGATGAAACTTTGTAACGAACCTCAATTTGCCGTATTCGGATTGGCCGAAATGCTCAATGGCCCGCTTGAGCGTATGTGTCAGATGATCGATGCCAACGATATCGGAGGTACAGGAGGCCTCAAATCGGGTCGGTTCAGGCGCACGCTCCTCCATATATTTATCCGCAGCCTCCAAAATCTCTTCCACATTGACATAGGTGCGGATATAGGGCTTGCTGCCCATCGTCGTCTGCAAATAACAGTAATGGCAGTGTCCCATACAGCCTGTAGCAAAGGGGATTGCGTACTCCGCCGAGGGCTTGGACGTGTCAAACTTCAGTGTTTTGCGGATGCCCACGACTAGCGTAGACTTCGCCACCCGATATCTTTGAAAATCATTGTCTCCCGGCAGGTTCCTGACCTGATTATGCGAAGTCGTATAGCGGATTTCGACGTCCATATTAGCGAATTTATCATACAGCTCTTTACCGAGCGGATATTCCAAGGCATCCGGTTCGAAGTAGACGAGCTTCGGCGTAAATGGCTTGATCATTCGAAGCTCCCTTCCGAAGCAGTCCCGAAATAGTATTGATAGGCCTGCTCCGCCTCCTCTTCCGTGGCATACACGGCCATTTCCTGAGTGAGCGGGTAGTAGGTTTCGTATAGGAACATGGCTAACTCCTGCGGGTTATCCGGGTTATTCACGACCGCGGCCTGCTGAATATGGGCCACATCCTGCGTATGCGGGTTGCGGTAAAAGACATAGACGATATCTCCAGGCTTATAGGCTTCAGACTGTTGGTTGATTTCCATGCCATCCCCTTCTTTTCAATAAAGTAGTCAGAACTAATCCGAGTTATTGTTAAAATATTCCCGCGAGTCCTCATTATTATGTACTACAACCAAAGAAAAAGAAGGCGCCCATGTCTTCTAGACCTGGACACCTTCTTGAAGAAGGATATAACAACTTATACCGGTTTTGTGCTTATCTTAATGAGACTCACTGAGGTGGCGTGTTACCAAGCAGCTTCCATGGCCCATATTGTCCTGTAGTGCCTGGCTCTTGGCCTTGCGTCCACCACAGCGCTTCCCAGAACTGTCCGTTATGGGACACGACGTCACCCGTATTGTAGATTCGGATCGCATTCCAGACCAAATATTCGCCGAAACGATTCGGATCGCCAGGGAATCCTGGCTGTGGAGTCGTCGGCGCATTTGGATTGATGCTCAAATTCACGTCCATGACTTGATAGAAGGCGTTTGGCGTATCCGCGATATCCCAGACAGCGACAATTACGTAATAGCCTTGGCGGTCGTTCGGAATGAAGCAATCATTGTAGACATCGTCCGGCGGAATCGCTCCATCGTCGATGTATCTGCAGAACAGCTCCAGATCCGAGCGCTTAAGCGGCTTGTTCGGATCCCAGCCTTTCTTGGTAATATAATAATCCCAAGTATTCGTGCTGTGGTTCGCCACGATTTTCCAATGGAACGTATGCTCCCCGCCCGTCATATTCACTTTCTTCCAGCGCGTGGATGTCTGCTCGTCCAGCTCAAGGAATTTACCGCCACTAGCAATTTGCCCGTCAGGTACGCCGAACTCAGGGAAATCCCCTCGTCCTTCAATACTGAAAGGCTCATAAATAATTCTGCCGCAGTTCACGTTCTCTCCCTTCGCGCATAAATCAGCACGGCTATCGACCACATGTCCGTGCGCGGAAGCGCTATCAGCAAATAGCGTGGAACAGGCCAGCATAACGAGCATCGTTCCCGCAGCGACCAGGAACATTTTAACTTTGGAATATTTACGATCTATCATAACCTCGGCTGTCATTTCATCTTCCTCCTTTAAATTTGGATAGGATAGGATTGCATCACGTCCGACTCTACTACGCTACTAATTTCTTAAACCACCTCTTTCAAACATAGATTTGCTGGTTCCCGCGCTTGACAAGAAACGGCGTCCTCCTTTCTTCAAGCTTTTATTATCAAGTCCTGAAGAGAAATGTCGATTTCCTTGAGGTTGCGGTTCAGGAATTGATGACAGAGATTAGATAATAAAGAATAGAATACTGGTACGTTCATTAAGGAGATACATACGAGGTATCCATTTGATAGATGGAATATTATGGATTTATTTCATATTAAATTAAAATACTATATTTGTCAATTTTATGACAAATATAGAAATATAATTCTAATTTCATATAAAAAAAGCACCTTTCGGTGCTTGGGGCTAAGAATTATAGGGATTGCGAACATATTCTCTACTAAAGCTGCCGATGTTGCCGAAATAAATCGAGATGAGCTTAGCCGGGTCGGTGGCTAATTCTCCGCCTTTCAACTGACCGCCGTCGTCCTTGTCATCCCAGGCCCAGGGAGCATTAGCGCCGCCCGTGCCGTTATTGCCGTTGAACGCCCCCCAGCTGGAGAAGGTTTGCGGATCAAACCTGTGATCCCACATCCCATTAGGCGCAAATATATCTACGAGCTTATATTTTACATCGCGATCATTGCCTCCCTTTGGCACGCCGGCAACATCTCTGCTCGGATAATAATAGATCACATCGGTATTCGCATAGCTGGTTCCGTCCCATGCCTTGATCCCATGACCTTTAGCTTCCTGGAACGTTACCGGATGATTCATCCCGTCATAGCTGAGATAGCGAACCGTCCCGTCTATCGTCTCCTGGCCGTTCGTGTACGCGCTATCGCTAGGCTTGAACGAGTAGAAATCCTTGTGGAATACCGTTACCATTGCCTCCAGCCGGCCATACTCCGTGCCATCTTTGCGAACAACCGTCAGAACGCCCTCCAAATCATTCTCATGCTCATCGAGGCCAAAGAAGGGAAAATCCGTCCAATCGCGGGGATGATAAAAGGCGTATAAGATAAACCAGTGAGTCGAAGTTTCCACGATCGAATAATAGGCTGTACCTTTGAGGCGGCCGGGATCAACGGATTGGTTCTCCCAATTGTTCGAGGTGTTCCAATCGCCATCAAAATCGATGGCCGTCAGATAATCTGCGTCATAATCGCTGCTATCCGTATCCTGAATGTGCACCGGCGCCCAGCGGTAAGCCAAATCCAAATCACTCGCCGCCGCCGCCCTTCCGGCCGGAATTATCGTGTTCGTGAGCATGAGCGCAAACATCAAGACAACTAAAAATATGGCCCTGCCCCGCTTTCCCCGTCCAAGCTTCTTCTTATTCACAGAATAGTATGGTTGATCATGATTGACCCGGTTCATTTCGTTCATTTGTTTCTGTCCTCCTCCTCATCTTTTATCTTACTTGGTTACCTTCACACAAAGGATGTTAAACCATTTTTGTAAAATATATACAGTTATATTATTTTTTCTGATGGCTGTTTCCGTAATAAATTCCGTCGATGATGCTTAATTTTGTAAACTAGTAAGCCCCAGCCCGGGGATTAACGGGAATTCCGGCTCGAAACGGAAATCGGTGCTTGACCAGAGGAGCAGATGCGCGGGCGTAAAAGCGGGCGTAAGTCGCGGGGGGAAAAATCTAATGGTTGTGAGCGACGCTATTTGGGTAAAATTGGGGGTTTACAAAATGTAACGGTTGCCAGAGGGCCTATTTCCCGTTTTTTCATAGGCAGAGGGGCTGATTCGACCAAATAAGCGCGCATACAACCGTTAGAAAAGAAACGTCCGTTTTTGGGGCCAATTAAGCGCTATGACAACCGTTAGCGTAGCAATGCTCCAAACATGGTGGCTCGTTCGAGGCTACCCCATTGGTCAAGCATCGATTTCTAGGTTGAGCCGAAAATCCTCCAACTAATCACTTGTTAATTGCGAGCTGATGTTTTATATTGACATAATAGTAGGTCAAAAATAAAAGAGGTGAACGGACGAGATGACCCCACGCACGAAGGAACAGAATGAAGAGATTCGGCTGCGGCGTCTAGCGCAAATCCGTAAAGCGGCTGCCGATGTTTTTTTGCATAAAGGGCCATTACTGGAGATCCGCGATGTGGCCGCGTATGCGGGACTCGGCTACGGCACGGTATACCATTATTACAGCAATAAGGGCGATTTGCTCCACGATCTGCTATGGAACGCGTTGGAGCGGGCCGGGGGATGGCTAGATGCTCCACTGGAAGAGCCGGCTGTTGGCCCCGTTGGAGGCTCCGCTAACGCCCTGCTGAAGATTCCGGCAGAGATTCCGCTGAAGGCCCCGTTGAAGATTCCGGCGGAGATCCCGCTGGAGGTCCCGCTAAATGCGAAGGTTACTCTGGAGGTCCCGCGCGCTTCATCTGCAGAAAAGACTCCGGTGGGCGGGCATTTCGGCTTGGCTGCTGCCGCGGACACCGGGAACTCGGCTGCCGCGGTTTCCCGAAGCGGAGGCAGCGAAACGGATACTGCTGCAGAGCCTGTCCCCCTCGCCGCCGCCTGCATCCGGCTGCTGCAGCTCTGGGCGGAGGATCACGCCCTGTACCTGCTGTATAAGTTGGCCGGTGAGGACTTTGCCTCGCTGCCTGAAGCGCGCTCGGCCCCGCTCTCGGCCGCCTTTCACCGGGTAGTGCTCGCGCCGCTGGCCTCGCTGCTGGAAGCCGAACGTGCGGCGGGCGGTGCGGCTGACAGTGCTGCCGCTTCCGGCGGAAACGCGGCTGAGCCGCCGTATCGGCTACAGCGCGCGGAAATGCTGCTGGCCGCCTTGGTCGGCTGCGCCTCGCTTTCCCTTCACCGCGGAAAGCTGCACGAGGAGGCCAGGGATATCGCCCGGTTTTTAAAATTATAGAATTGATAAGGAGCGGATAAACAAAAGATGATCATTTTAAAATCACCTAGAGAAATCGAAGAGATGAAGCCGGCGAGCCAAATCGTCGCGGACTGCCACCGCGAGGTGGCCAAACTGATCGAGCCTGGGATCACTACCCGGGAAATCAATGACTTTGTCGCCAGACACATCAGCAAGCTGGGCGGCAAGCAGTTTACGAAAGGATACAACGGGTTTCCCGCCGAAACTTGCACTTCGATCAACGATGTGGTGGCTCACGGCATTCCTTCGAATCGGGCGCTTATGGACGGCGACTTGCTGAAGCTCGACATCGTCGTGGAATACGGCGGATGGTTCGGCGATTCGTGCTGGTGCTATGCGGTGGGCAAAATTCGGCCGCAGGATCAAAAATTAATGAAGGTGACAAAGGAATGCTTGGATCTGGGGATCGCCCGAGCGCTCCCCGGGGGCCGGCTCGGCGACATAACATCGGCGATTCAACAGCATGCGGAAGCGAATGGATTTTCGGTCGTACGCGATCTGCTGGCGCACGGCATCGGGCGGAGCCTGCATGAGGAGCCGAACTACGAGCATATCGGCGCAGCCGGCAAAGGCATTCGGTTAAAGGAAGGCATGGTGCTTACGATTGAACCGATGGTCAACGAAGGTACGTTCCGTATCACGATCGACGACGATCGGTGGACGGCGAGAACGGCCGACGGCAAGTTGTCGGCGCAATATGAGCATACGATCGCAGTCACCCCGGACGGACCGCTGATTTTAACGGCCCAGTAAGACCAGAGGCGAACGGACTGGATGGCGTCATTTTAAGAAATAAGTCGCAACACGGCCTCCTTTGGCCTAACAAAAGTTCGTAATCCGAAACGACGAAAAAGCACCTCCTCTATAGCTGTTTTCAGCCGAAAAGGAAGTGCACTGTTATACACTTTGTTTATCAAACCGGTTCAGGTGGAGCCTTGTCCGCTACAACCGTTAAAACGATACCATGCTCCAGCAGCGCCTTCAATGCACAGAGCACCATTGTAAATCCGCCCATCGAGTCTAGGGCATCCTGTACAGCTTGATCACCGTCTCCCTTAAATCCAGAATTCGTAACACTAACGTAGGTTTCGCTATCGCTAAATGGGGTAAATATCCATTCCACAGAATTGATATCGGGCGGCGACCAATTCAGCAAAATACGGCGGTTTGGTTCTATTTCCAACACATCCACATCTGTCCCGACGCCATACATTTCCCATTCCCAGCGGATACGCTTGCCGGCCACAAGCCTTCCGCTGCTCTTTGTAAACCAGAATTTTGTAGTGATCGAAGGGTCGGCTATTGCCTCAAATACCTCTTCCACCGGACGTCGAATCAACATTCCAGTACGAACAACAGGTTCCTCCTTGATATGCATGATCATGCTCCTCCCTTCAGCATTAAGCTTATTTCCAGCCTCCCCGGTCTCCCGGCTTGCCATACACTGCACCGGGCGACAGCAATACTTCGGCATCTTTTTTTTCGAGTCCACTAAGACAGCATTCCTCGTGAAGCTTTCAAAGGTCTATCTAAAAGTCCAAAAATGTTCGCAGCGCGCCGTCGAGTTCGCATTGTTCATCCGCTACTACCCAGCTCTCGGGAATAAGAAGATAGCGGCAGGCACTGCTCTGCAAATAGCTGTAGATGATTTGTGCAGCATCGATATCTTCCCGGGTAACCTCGGCAGCTTCCAATTCAATGTCTTTCGTAAAGTAGCCGAGAATCAAGACTTTGACCCTCCGCTGCAGCGATTCAATGTCCGCTGTGGAAGCCACAGAGCATTGCTCGCTGTGCAGCACGACGTTCCTCTTAATCAGAAATAATTTTATCGTATCTTCGTCTAAGTGCTCATAAACAACGATGCTGTGATTCTCTTCGGCGAACTCGATCACTTGCCTTTTACTTAAGAGCAAATTCACCGCCTCCATGCCATCCCTATACTTTGCGGCCTGCTCAAAATCGAAACGCTCGGCGGCGTCGAGCATATTGCGCTCCATTCCATCATATAAACTGCGGTCTGCCCCTTGAAGCAGTGCAATGAATCGATCCATTACTTCATCGAATTGCCGGGCGGTTTCGCCGCCAAGACACTTGCCAAGACAAAGGCCAATCGAATAGTTCAAGCAGGGAATATTGGCCGAAGATGCGGTTGGTGGGTGATTGCAGGCGATTTTACAGCATTCCTGAATCCTTTCCACTGCATTTGCAAGGCTGGTTCTGCCTGCCGTATAGGGGCCGAAAAAACACGAGCGAGCGTGACCGCCCTCATCCAGCGTATCCGTAATTTCCAGCCATCGCCAATCTCCCTTTTGCCGCAATAGAATATAACTATAACCTAGCGGATTTTTCATCTTGCGGTTATACATCGGCTTTATTTCCTGTATAAGCCTGCATTCCAGCATGAACGCCTCAAATTCCGTATCAGTAACGATATGCTCCAGATCTTTGACATGCTGAACCAACTTCTTCACTTTTGGGGAATGCGATTTATTGTTGTAAAAATACGATTGCACTCTTTTCTTGAGACTTTTGGACTTGCCAACGTAAATGACCGTCCCCCGCGAATCTCTCATGAGATATACTCCCGGCGACAGAGGCAGCTCTAATATCTTTGTCTTCATTCGTATGTCGATCCTCTCAACGAATCTATCAAGCATGACGATTTCTGCTCAAATCAAACATACCATATGCACATCAAAAAGCACCACATTCACCCGGTTGTTCCAACTCGAATGAACGTGATGCTTCTATTAAACTGCAGCCTTTTTTAACCCCACCCCGGGTTGTAATGATTGTAGTGGCTGGCTGTCATGCCTTCGCACCAGACCGGCGGCCCCAAAATAACGGATTCCCGAATTGGCGCTACGGCCCGCGCATAATCCTCTTCGTTTACACAATACGCGCCCTGCACGACCTCTTTGGGCAGGAAACGCAAAAAATCCGAGCCATACACAATATCGGGAGTAGGCTGATCGAAGATCGTAAGGAGGTGTGCATGATCGCTTTCCGTGATAATCCAGTGAAACCACCCTTTTGGAAGCAAAGAGATTTGCCCGGGCTTTAAATAGTAGGTCATCAATCTTTGCGTAAATGGATTAAACACGGAAGTAATTACCTCACCGCTGATGACGTATACCAGCTCGTTGACATTCGTATGCCAATGCGGCTGGACAACGATGCCTCTGGTTAAATGAATATTGAAAAACCCGGTTTTTATCGCGGGAAGCTGTTCACCGAACACTTGGGTAAGATAATTATGCGGGTCGCGCTGATAGTTCAGCACTTGATTGGAGTCAGCCGCCAGGCGCAGATTCGGATCTTGTAAAATTGGATCGATCATCGTGATATCCTCCTTGAATGGGTAAACGTCTATCCAATGTATGCCCAGGAGGTGCAGTTTGCTACAAGTGCGCGTGTACCAAAATAGGAGCTGATCTCCAGCGTACCGGTCAGATACGCCCCACCCTCCCGCCAAAAGTCGCATTTGCTAGTTATACTTCTGTTCGCCATACAAGCACACAAAAAAGGTGCCATTACGGCACCTAAGCTGTATATACTTTCTATTGATCATCGTTATTTTCATCTTCATCGTCATTATCGATGTCGAGTTTCAATTGCTTCCCGCTCGAGAATTTAACCTTGAGTTCCAGCTCTTTGACTTGATCTTTGTTGATATCCAGCGCTGTCATCAACTTTTCTGCGGCTTCCTTGCTGCTCATACTGTCCTTTAGGCCAGCTTCGCCCAGCAGCTTCTCCACGTACTGAACGGCTTGCTGGCCCTTGAGCTTCTCCTTGTCTTTTTTGGCGTTGATTTCAATCTCAGCCTCAGCTGCTCCCTTTTTCTGCTTATACTCCAGCTTTATTTTTTGCTTGCCTGTCAGTTCAGCCTCAAATTCGAATTCTACAATCGCGCCAGCGTTTTGTTCAGGGTTCGGCTTCACTTCGGTTTTCTTATCCTTATCTTTTACCTTATCTTTTACCTTATCTTTTGCCTTGTCTTTTTCCTTATCTTGTTCCTTATCCTTATCCTTTGAAGCTGCTTCTTTCCCAGCCACAAGCTCGGCTTCCACGACATTTCCATCTTTCACTATTAATTTCACTGTATCGTTGACGGCAATTTGATTGGCCAAAATCATCTTATTGTAGTGCTTCACAGGCAGTTCAGAAGAAATTCCGAAGGATAACAGCTCTTTGTTTGCGGCCTCAATTTTGATTTGCCCATTGACGGAGTTATTAACGCTGTCCGTTGCTCCAGCCGCAAATTGAATCTCCTTTACTGTGCCGCTAACGGATACAGCTCCTTGATTCTGAAGCAGCCCGTCATTCGTCCGATCCAGCAATGCCGCCATCTCAGCACGGGTTACGTTCTTGTTCGGCTTGAACGTACCGTCGGGATAACCGCTCACGATGCCCTGGGCTACGGCGATGTTGACGTAACCGACAGCGCCTGCCGGAATAGCCTTCGCATCGTTGAAGTCAGGAATCTTCGTCATTTGACGCAGCGCTTCCTCCTCAAACCCCAAAGATTTGACCAACAGGCTCGACACCCAAACGCGGCTAGCTGGTTTATCCGGTAAAATCTTGTCCTCAGCCGCATCAAACAGTCCGCGCTCCAGCGCTACAATGACATAGCCTTTGGCCCATGGATAACGCTTATCCAACTGATCCGCATCTTTGAAATGAAGCTTCGTATCGCTGGACTTCGCTTTGGCTTCGCCTTCAAGACCCATCAAGCGAACGGCCGTAACGATAGCTTCAACACGGGTTACCGGCTGGTTCGGACGGAAGGAACCGTCCTCGAAGCCCTGCAATACTTTTTTCGATTGCATTTTCGTTATGTATCCCGCAGCCCATTCTGCTTCTTGAATATCATTGAATTCCCGCGCCATAATTTGGCCAGATTGTCCAAAGACAAGAAATGCGGCAAACAGTAAACAAAGCAAACCCTTTAATTTCTTATTTTTCATGATTTCCATCCTCTCCAATGATGATTATTTCAAAGCCATTTCTTGGATCGTCCTTAAGGATACCTTAGTCTGCCGCTCCACCTCCATGACGCTGGCCTGAGGATGCTGGGCAAGATAGTCCTTCACCTTATACACATCTTCAAGCTGGAGCTTCAGACATTCACTGCATAAATGGGTTCGCTTCCACACCATCAGAGCCCCACATTTATCGCAATTGATCAGTGCCATTTACAACCCTCCATTCCAACCGTTTTCCGTACATCTGTTATTACGAAGGTTGGCGTCTTTTTATGGGGGGCGCTTCAAAACTTCTTAATCATCATCGTTGTCGTCGTCATCATCGTTATTGTCTTTCTTGCCAGTTTTGGCTGGCTTCTTTGCTTTTTCTTGCTTCTCTCCCTGCTCCTTCACCTTATCTTTATGAATTTCTTTATCTTTTTCTTTTTCTTTATCTTTTTTCTTATCTTGTTCCTTTGCCTTCTTATTTGCTTTTTCCTGTTCCTTCTTCTCCTGTTCCTTCTTTTTTTCCTCTGCCTTAATCTGATCCTTCAGCGGATTTTCAAGCTCGAACTTGAACTTGCCGCCATTCGAATATTCAGCCTCGAACTCCAATTCGAGCCATTCATCCTGCTTCATATTCAGCGCCGATATGAGCAGGCTGAGCACCGTCTTCCGGTCGCTCTGCTCATTCAAATCCAATTGCTTAATAAGCTGCTCGGCAAAGGTGACGGCTTGCTGACCCTGCCGCTTCTCCTCATCCTGTTTCGCTTTTCTTTCAAACACTGCTTCTGACTTGCCATCCTTGTTCTTATAATCGAGTTTGACTTTTCCGTCAGCTGCCAGCTTCACCTCAAACTTCAACTTCCGGACTTCAACCTTTGAACCTGCTTGCGGCGATTTGTCCGCCTTCTCGGCGGCAGGCTGTTCCTGAGCTATGACGGCGGATGTATCCGGCTGCTGTTGTGCTGGCGCATCGGAAACTCGTTCATGCTCCCCTTGCACGCCGCCGCTGTTGTTGATTGTACCGGCTGAACCTGTCGGTTCGCTCTGAGCGCTGTTAGCGGAAGGGTCTTTATCCATATTGCGTTCTGGCTCAATATCAAACAAATCCTGCGGATCAACCCCTGCCTGTTGAAGCGAGCTCAATATCGACTGGCTGCGCAACTGCTCCTCGTTTAAAGGAACACCTTTCTCCGCTGCCAACTCCTTAACGATATATTTATTCAATGAGAGCTGTTCTTGCTTTGCCTTCTCCCATTGCTGCTCATTCACCGAAAATACTTCAACATTATAGTTCTTGTCCTGAACGGTAATTTTCTGCGGATCAATCGCGTATGCGGCTTCTCCAACACCAACGATCGACAGCCAGATCCATTTTTTCCCCGATTCTGTATCCAGGTAACCTTGCTGCTCTGCCTTGGCAAAAATGATTTGCAGAGCTTCGTAGACATCCTCGTTCTTTAAATCCTTCCCGGACAGCAGCAGCTTGGCGTCCTCGTTTAGCAGGCTCACTTGATCAACCAGCCCGCGCTTATTAACAATCAGCTCCATACCCGGATTAATGTCGACAGCTACTAACGTTACAGACTGCTCGGCACCCTGTAAGTAGTTGAATATAAACACGGCGCCCAGCAGCAGCACCAGAGATGCGGCATAAATCCACTGTTTTTTCAAATAGCGCATATAGCTGCTCCTCTGCTGCGGCTCACCCGCTGCTGGGACGGAGATTTTCTCCCCCAACCCCGGCATGACCGGCGGATGCGGCAAGTTTCGGAAGGTCCCATCCTCGCAGAGCACAACGATACAACGTTCTGTTATTTTCATTACGGTCCCTTGAATCATTATCACTCCCCTACATCCGCAAATGAGACGGTACTGCGAATATGCGCAAATTCCCCGTTGGAATAAATAAGAACGAGCGCGATCAAATACTTGCGGTTTCTTTCTAATGTTTTACGGCTTACCTTAAAAAAATCAAGCATCTCCTTCATGGGCAGACGCTTTGTTGTATGTAAAATATCAATCCAATCCGCATGCCCGCTAAAGTGCTTGGCAATCTGAATGAATTGCTTGCGCGTATCCCGGTGCTTAGGGGAACAGTCCTCTAGTTCCTCTAGGGATACACCGTATTCCTGCAGCGCTTCATCATAAAGCATAAGCTCTTGCGCCAATTCTAACGCGGTTTGCTCCCGTTCGTATGCCTCCATCGAACTCGCGATTTCCAGTGCAGTTTGCTCGAACTCGTCATGAGCCTCGTCGTAAACGATGCTTTCAGAGCGCATGATCTTTCCTTGCCTGCGAAATTCATCTACTAATCGATTGCGGATCAGCATAAAGGCGAAATTATCGAATGATTTGCCGAGCGTCTCGTTATACCGGTCAATCGCTTCGTTAAAGGCGATCAGCCCCACGCTGGACTCGTCATGGTTCCACCCGATTTGCCGCTTGCAGACATGAGAAACCGTACGAAGTATAAACGGACGATAATGTTCGATGAACATATCCCTTTCCGCCGCGTTCCCCTCTTCTTGGACTTTCTTTAGAATCTGTTCTATTGGCCTGTCCATCAATAGTCATCACTTCCTATTACGTGTATGTCATAGCTGTTTATGGGGGTGCTCAAAAACCAATATAAAATATATATCGTGATAAATGCCCAGGATCATAAATCCTTGTTGGATATGCAAAAAAAAGCCCCACGATGGGGCGAGGCTCTTTAAACTCGAATGTAACTCACCAGACTTTCCATAATCCATTCGCCACTGCGTTCCAACTGCCGAAGCCCGGCCGAGGTGGACCGTATTTGCTCATGCAGCACCTCCGGACCGTCGGTTCCCAGCAGAAAGCGGCTCATAAAATGCAGAAACACATCGATTTGGCGCAGCCGCAAAAGCACCGGAATTGCTTCGAGCTCTTCTCCCGTTAGGCGAACCCGGCTGCCAAACCCCTGACAGAACTGGCTTACCGCCTCCCGGTCTTTGTCCTCACCCTGACCGAGCAGCCCTGAAATAATGACAGCCGGCTCCATCGCTCGGACATCCTTCGTGCAGAACTCGAAATCGAGCAATGCCGTTACCTGCGTCGGATCATCCTCATTTACTAGCAAATTGGAATAATTGAGATCCCCGTGAATGAGCTGCTGCGGCAGCTTCTCCAGCCCGTGCAGCTTCTCAAGCAAGTCCTGATAGGCCAGTCCCAACTCGCCGAGCGGTTCCTGCAAATCCAAGAACGGCGGGGGCGGCTGCTTGCAAAACTCCAGCACGACATCGCGGCTGCATATCGGATAGGACTGTGGCAATTCATAATACGGCCGATAAGATGGCCGTATTCCAGGATCAATTTCCGCCAAATGCTCCATCATTTCTCCAGCTGCTTCCCCAAATGATAGAGCCGCTATGCTCTCATCTCCTTGCGGCCTTGTACCTTCTATGTACTCAAACATACAAGCATACCGTCCGGTTCCGTCAATCAGCCGAACCGTCGTCTCCCCGGAAATCGTGCAAACGGGCCGCGGAACCCGGTAACTCAATGTATGCTCAACGTTCAGCGCTTGCAGCACCGTATGTTCAAACCGAATCTTCTCTATATCCTGATGCGTTTCATAAATCCGCAGGACGCTGCGGCGCAGCCCGCCTTCGACAAAGTAAGTCGTATTATTCCAGCCGCTCGCTCCCTGGTGCATCTCCCCGCGATATTCCGGCGGATACTGTTCAAGTATCGATCTCAGCATCTCTCTTTCCTTTCCCTGTCTTGAGCTTGAGTTGTTCAATATATGAAATCAAGTTATCTACTTTCCAATTAGATTATACATTATATTATACCCTCTCAGCTTATAGGGTAATGTGAAAACACCAAGAAACCCCGCAGCTTCTTACCACAGTGCTACCGGGTTTCTTGATTTGTATCTGGAACCATGCTTAATTATTTGAGCAATTCCTCCGGAGTTTCGCCTTGATAAATGTACAGGAAGCTAGCCGTGGAAACAACAAACGCAGCGAAGAGAGACAACATGGAAGCACTGGCATAGGCTACTTTTTTCATCATTCTCACCTCCTTAGTTTGGTCAACAGCATCGACTGGGCAACAAAGGAAAGGCTAAGTACGGGTGACATGATTAAAAAATTGGAGCATACGATCAGCACGGAAATCAATTTAAGCAAGGGATAATATTGAACAGGAATACGCGTCTGCTGCTGTATTCTGGATGGGGCAAAAATGAGGCAAAGCATCGCGGCGATCGCATTTAGGATCACTACATAGGGAGCGCTAAGCTCGATGAGGGAGAGAATGGTAAATAGCGCAGTAGTCGAGAGCACGCATTTCATGCCGGAATTCAGATGGATACCGCCCGAGACCTGCCGAAGAAGAGCGAACGACACGAGAATAACCAATGCTTCATGCGTCCTGCCGGTTAGCGCCGACAGCAACAGTGTCAAGGTGATAATCAGAGCAGCATTCAAGAGCAAGGCGATGGAATACCGCAGAACGGCTATTGAGGCTGGATGATCGGGAGCCGTTCTCTTGATTTGAACAGCAATTCGATTAGCCATCATATTGATCATGATCCTTCTTCTCCTTCCTGACCGCATAATATAGAAAAAAGGAGAGCGTAATCGAGAAGAATAATAAGTTAGACCATATCTCATTCCGGTAAAGAATAATCGTAAAAAATATCAACACAATGAAAATCGTAGAGCTGACGATCAAATCCTCCCGCCTGAATCTGACTTTCTCGAAGCTCCACGTAAATCCGATCCCAATCCTATAGAGCAGCCAAGATATAAGCCCGATCGTAATCGCGCTGGAGGTCTGCAATGCATACCCGTAAATCAGGACACTTTGCGGTTCGATAATCGAGTCGAAGACGATCGACACGATCATTGTCTGCAGCAGACTGAATGCCGTATAACCGGTAAGCGTTATTACGGCGGCCCCGACCAAGGGCTCCTTGACAACGGTCGCTACAAAAAATATGAACAACATAATATTGGTAATCGGCGCTAAATAATAGAGGGATAGCTCGCTGCGCAGCAAGTAGCTCTGCAGCGACATCAGCAGGATAACGAACAAGGCCTGCCAAAAATATGGGAGCGGATTAATTTTGAAGATCGTCATCATGAGCGCGAATATGCCTAGACCCTCGATAGTTGAGAAAGTCATAAAAGCGACTGATTCCATAACCGAGATCACCCTTTAGCGATTAACACTTTCCTATTCTTTTGATGGTCGCCTTCTGTGACCTCAATCTACTATTCTGGAAACCAATAATATACTTGGGAAATTATGGTCTACCTATGTTAATTAAGAATATACGCTATCAAAATCTATTTTTCAAGATTATTTTGCTAGAACAAGCAGATTTGAGCCATTATACCCGGGGCTATACTTTTTGTCCTATGAAGTGAATGATATGGAACAAACAGTAAATAACAACTTTTTTTTTCGATTCCGAAATAGCGTGCCGGAAGAGCGTCATATTAAACAAGGCCGTGTACCGAAATTTCGGTTCACGGCCTTGCTTTTGCTTCAATGCCATTATTGACCCATTAGATGCTATACCCGTGCTGCTCCGTTTCCGAAAAGCGGTCAACAGCTGTATGTTCGCCCCTAAGCCTCCCTACTCCTTCACACGCGTGATGCTTTTGCGGCCGTCGATGCTGACGGGAACCTCCCCGTCAACGGTTACCCTGCGCACGACCCGATGTTGATCGCCATAGTCATTGATTGCATAATGCTGGGTCGCGCGGTTATCCCAAATGACGACGTCCCCGGCGGACCAGCGCCAGCGTACTGTATTTTCCAGACGGGTAACATGGCTTTGCAGCAGGTTGATAATCGCTTGGGAATCGGCCGTAGACAGGCCGACGATTTTTTTGGCGAAATGCCCCAGAATTAGCGAACGCTCCCCCGTCTCTGGATGGACATGGACGACCGGATGCTCCGTCTCGTACACCGTGGACGTAAACACCTTCTTATGATGCTCGATCGCCTCCTTCGAGACATTATCGCGCTGGGCGGCATAATCATATTCGTTGGAATGCACAGCCCACAGGCGGTCGGCAAGATTCTTCAAGTCCTCCGGCAGATGCTCATAGGCCGCGGCCGTATTCGCCCATACCGTATCTCCGCCGGAAGCGGGAACCACGACGGCCCGCAGGATCGAAGCCTTTGGATAAGCGTCCACGAACGTCACATCCGTATGCCAGGAATTCGCCCGCCCGCCATGCTGCGAATCGAGCTCCAGTACATAGTCCGTCCCCTGCTTGATCGGCACCGTCGGATGGGCCACCGCCTCGCCGAACAAACCTGTCAGCGCTTCCTGGCCCGCATCGTCGAGATGCTGCTGCCCGCGGAAGAAGATGACTTTATAACTGAGCAGTGCTTCTTTGATCGCCGCAATCGTCGCCTGGTCCAAATCCGGGGTTAGAGTAATCCCGCGAATTTCTGCGCCGATCCGGCCTGCCACCGGTACCACCTCAACCGTCGTTCCTTCAAACACTTGGCTTTTTCCTACCGTACTCATTGGCATTCCCTCCATCAGATTATTGGATCATACCGCATGCTTACAAATCCAGCGTTCTCCTAGCCTAACCCATTTGTGCATCGTTTCGGCTACACCTAGCATCCCGCCAATCGGGATACGAGCGGCCTAGCAGCATATGGATTGGCAGGCCGCTCTAGCCCGTAATGCTCCCGCAGAGTACGTCCCGCATACTCAGTGCGGAACAGCCCTCGCCGCTGCAGCTCTGGGACGACCTGAGAGGCAAAATCCTCCAGGCCACCAGGCAAATACGGCGGCATCACATTAAAGCCATCACTCCCTCCTTGGGTGAACCATTCTTCCAGCTGATCCGCGACTTGCGCCGCGGTTCCGGCAAAGGTGCGATGTCCGCGCCCGCCTGCCAAGCGATGGATCAATTGCCGGATCGTCAGATTTTCCCGTTTGGCCAAATCGGCCACAAGCTGAAACCGGCTCTTGTTCCCATTGATCGCTTCTATATTCGGCAGCTCAGGCAGCGGCCCGTCGAGCGGAATCCCCGACAGATCCACCTTCAGCATGCTGGATAACTGATTCAAGCCATATGCAGGAATCGTCAATTCATTGAGTTCCTGCTCCTTCTCTTTAGCCTCCGACTCTGTCTCGCCGATGATTGCGGAGATGCCCGGCAGTATTTTCAACTCGTCGGGATGCCGTCCGTACTTAGCCAGCCTAGATTTGACGTCGCTATAGAACCTCTGCGCCTCCTCCAGCGTCTGCTGGGCCGTAAAGATCGCCTCCGCATACTCGGCGGCAAATTCCTTGCCGTCCTCGGAGGAACCGGCCTGCACCAGCACCGGATACCCCTGCGGGCTTCTCGGCACATTCAATGGCCCTTTGACTCTAAAATGCTGTCCGGTATGGTTCAGCTCGTGCACCTTCCCGCCGTCCGTAAATTGGCCCGTGCCGCGATCAATGACGAGGGCATCGTCTTCGAAGCTGTCCCACAAGCCCGTGGTCACCTCCAAAAATTCTCTTGCCCGCTCATACCGTATACGGTGCTCTAGATGTCCCTCGCGGCCGAAATTGCTCGCTTCGATTTCATTGCCCGACGTAACGATGTTCCAGCCGGCGCGCCCCTGGCTGATATGGTCCAGCGAAGCGAACTTGCGCGCAACGTGAAACGGCTCGTTATAGGTGGTCGACACCGTGCCGATGAGGCCGATTCGCTCAGTGACCGCCGCCAGCGCCGAGAGCAGTGTAAACGGCTCGAGACCAAATGAGGACACGCCGTATTGCACGTTTTTGCCGACGGCGAGAATATCGGCCAGAAATAACGAGTCGAACTTCGCCTGCTCCGCGATTGTGGCCAGTCGCTGGAAATACCGGATATCCGTAATCCGCTCAGCCTCGGTATCCGTACGCCTCCAAGCCGCCTCGTGATGTCCCGCATTCATGATAAACACATTCAGGTTCATTTGCCGCTTGGTTTTCCCCATATTCCTCATCCTTTCATCGTTTTATTGTTTATTCGCTATACGTTTGCTTCCAGGATGTCAGCTTCCGCTCCAAATGAACAAGCAAGTAGTTGACAACCAGGCCGATGACCGAAATGGTCAAAATGCCCGCGTACATTTGCGGAATCTGGAAGCTGAACTGCGTATACTGCACGAGATAGCCGAGCCCGGATTTCGCGCCGACCATCTCCGCCGCGACCAGCACGAGAATCGAGCTCGCCCCCGCCTGGCGGATGCCGACGAAGATCGTTGGCACCGACGCGGGGAGGATGACTTTGCGGAATAAGCTTACCGGTGACAAGCCCATTGAGCGCGCCGATTTGATCAACAGGGGATCGACGTTCCGTACTCCGCTAATCGTATTCAGCAGCAGCGGAAAGGCGCAGGCGTAGAAGACAATGGCGATTTTCGACGTCTCTCCGAGCCCTAGCAGCAGAATGAAGACAGGAAGAATGGCCAGCGCCGGCGTGTTGCGGAACATTTCCAGCAGCGGATTTAGGAATTCCGCCACCCCTTTCCACCAGCCGATGGCCAAGCCGAGCGGTATGCTAACGGCAACTGCCAGGAAGAACCCGCCGATCGACCGCATTAAACTGGCGAGTAAATGATCGGCAAGGTCGCCCGAGAGCAGCAGTTGCCACCAGGCGGAGACCACCGTGCTTAATGGCGGCAAAAAGGTCACATTAACGATGCCCAGACGCGGCGCGAATTCCCACAGCAGCAGAAAGGCCACAATCGCGATGGACGATTTGATGCCGCGGTACAATTTGCCGACAGACCATTTTGCGAGACTAAGCTTGCGCCCTGGCGCCCTCTGTTCCGCCTCGAAGCGAACCAACGCCTCTCCCGTACTTGAACTAGCCACATCAAGCCCCTCCTTTATTTTTTAATGGGTGCTCTCGATAATGAAGGCTGCTGGATTTCTCCTGTTCCTGCGCACGCTGCACTTCATCCTTCAACAAATCCCAAATGTGATGGCGCAGCTTGACGAACTCGGGGTGAGCCCGCAAGTCCTCCTCCGAGGATCGGCCCTGGAATGGCACCTCGATCACTTCCTTGATCCGCCCCGGCCGCGAGCTCATGACCGCGACCCTCTGCCCGAGATAGACGGCCTCCTCGATCCCATGCGTAATGAAAATAATCGTCTTCTTCGTCGCCTCCCATATACGCAGCAGCTCGCTCTGCAGTGTCTCTCGGGTCTGCGCGTCCAGTGCGGCAAACGGTTCATCCATCAGCAGCACCTCAGGATCGTATGCGAGGCTTCTCGCTATCGCGATTCGCTGCTTCATGCCTCCTGACAGCTCATGCGGGTAACGGTTCTCAAAGCCGGACAACCCGACGAGCTGTATATATTCCAGCGCCGTTTCCCGCCGTTCCTTTTTGCCGATGCCCTTCGCCTCCAAGCCGAATTCCACATTGGCCAGCGCGGTCTTCCAGGGGAATAATGCATATTGCTGAAAAACGATCCCCCGGTCCAGATCAGGCCCGACAATTTCCTTGCCGTCCAGCAAAATCTGTCCGCTGCTTGGCTTCGTGAGCCCAGCCAGCAAATCGAGCAGTGTCGATTTCCCGCAGCCGCTCGGACCGACGATGACCATGAATTCTCCCTGCTTTACCTCCAGATGAATGTCCTGCAATGCAGAAACCGGCTGCGATGATTCCAGCAGATGCCCAAGATTACGCTTAATCCGAAAAGCCTTATGCACGTGCTGGATACTAATTTTTGCCGTTGTCATCAGCCTGCTCCCCTCCGTCCCGGTATGGATTGAATTCATTCGTATAAATCCGGCTTCCGTCAACCTCGCCTTCCCGGATCGTGCCGTCTTTCACCAGCCAATTCACCCAGGTCTCAAATTCCTCGGGAGCGATCAATCCTCCGGTACCCGCTACACCGGTACTTTTCCAATATTTGATGCTGCTGTCATCCTCTTTCCGCCCGCGTTCCTTGATGATCTTTGCGTAACGGGCTCTGACCTCTTCCGGCGGGGTCGTTCTGGCCCACTCGATCGCCTTGGCCGTCGCCTCGACGAACTTGCGCGTTGCCTGCGGATTGTCCTGGATGAACTTGTTCGTTAACACATAACTCCCTGCGCTGAAGACGCCAAACAAATCTTTATCTGTGAATAGCGGCTTAATCCCGCCCCGTTCAAGCGCCTTATCCCGAAGTACCCCGCCTAAGGTGGCAACATCCACCTGGCTCGCCCGAAGCGTCTGCTCCCCGGTCACCGGCGGCACGACGACTAGCGTCACCTGCTCGATCTCCGCCTCCGTCAGCCCCTCCCGGCGCAAATACTCCTTAATGACAAATTCATGGTGCGCTCCGAGCGTATTCACCGCAATCTTCTTCCCGATCAAATCCTTCGCGGATTGAATCGGGCTATCGTCCAGCACATAATAGCCGGACCATGTATTCTCATCGATGCCGTAATAGGAAATGACTGGCGTAATCGGCGCCTTGGCCGCAACCAGCTTCACGATGGCTCCATTAAACGCCCCGCCAAAATCGATGTCTCCAGTGACCACCGCTTGAATATCCTGCGGCCCGCTAATCGTCGTACCGATGAACTTCAGCTTGAGCGGGGCCAAATATCCCAGATCTTCGGCGAGCTCTGGAAAAGTGACGCCCCCCACGCTGCCCTGATAACGCAGCTCGGTTACCTCCAAACCGTCGGGATTTTCCGAACTTGCCGCAGATGTCGCTTTATCGCCGCACCCCGCGAGCAGAACAACTGCGAGCAGCCATGCCACCGCCAAGCTTGCCAATTTGAGAAATGAACGAATCATGAATGACAACCCCCTTTAATTCTTGATAGTCATGCGAATCAGACAGTCTGTAGCCGCCAATTTTAGCAGATGAGCGAAAAAAAAGAGACGCACCCATCTGCTGATGGCGGTCTCTCCGGAGGTCCGGTCGAAGGGTTTATTGTTAAATCCCTATCTGATTACTTAGATTTATTGAACATACTACCTTCCCATTTGCCTTGTGTCAATTATTTTTTCACAAAATTTTCATGTTTTCAACGCATTAATGAAGCTAATTCTTCGCATTGACAGCCCCTGTACGAACTGCTACGATAAGACTCAATTTAGAGTCATCCCGTTGGAAAATCGACCGGACATCCGGAGACATCGGCTGCAAATAGAGGCAGCCCATGTCTCTTTTTTATTTGTTCATGGCAAGTTTGAATCATTTACGGCAAGGAGTGATTGCATTGAGACAGCAGCCTGTGCTCTACGTCCTCATCCTCGGCTCATTCATCTCCGTCTATAACGTCTGCTCCATGAACGTCGGCCTGCCGGCCTTTATCGAAATTTTCGATTCCGATCTGGCAACCGTTCAATGGCTCATGACCGGCTTCACTTTAGCGACCGGCGTAATCATTCCACTTAGCGGTTATTTGGGGGATCGATTCAGCAATAAGCAAGTGTTTCTGTACTCGATTGCCGGATTGATGGTAAGCTCCGCGCTGTGTGCGGCCTCCTGGAGCATTTATAGCCTGATCGCCTTCCGCATGCTGCAGGGCGTGTTTTGCGGAATCATCCAACCGGTGACGCTGACGATTATTTTTCGGGCTATCCCAAAGCATCAGCGCTCCATCGCCCTTAGCCTCTGGTCGGCCTCCAGCATTCTCGGCCCAGCACTTGCGCCCACGATCAGCGGCTGGCTGCTCGGGCATAACTGGCACTGGATGTTTCTCGTCCTCATTCCGGTAAGCATCCTGACCTTATGGATGGGCGTGAAGTGGATTCCCCGCGACCCGCCTTCCGCTTCGAGCCCGCTGGATCGCCTGGGAATGATGTATGCGATATGCGGAAGCCTGTCTCTGCTGCTCTATTTCAGCAACATTCACCAGTGGGGCATCTGGTCCTACCGCTCCACCTTTGTGCTGATCCTTGGCCTCGTCTCCACCCTGTTATTCGTCCGGCACGAATTACGGGTCAAAGCGCCACTGCTGCATCTGCGTCTTTTTCGCAATCGAATTTTCACGTCAAGTATACTAGTTTCGGCGATTCTGATCATCGGGTTGTATTCGGGCATTTATTTTATCCCGTTGTACTTGCAGGAAATCCACCGGATGTCCCCTTTTGAAGTGGGACTGCTGCTGCTCTTGCCATCCCTAAGTTCGGGCGTAGCGACCCTGCTCGCCGGTGTCTTATATCCGCGGGTCGGGGCTTTCCGCCTTGTCATTACCGGGGCTGTTCTCATCGTTCTGGCTTCCTGGCAATTCAGTCATCTGGCGCTCGATACGAGCCTGGCCTATGTCGCTGTCTGGATGGCTGTCCGTTACATCGGCATCGGCCTGTCGATGACCCCGGCGATGAATGCAGGGATGCATGCCTCTGCGGCGGAATGGTATAGCCACGCCTCTGCGTTAATCAACTGGCTGCGGCAAATCTTTGGCGCTCTGGCCCTGGGCCTGTTCACCTCGCTGTTCTATGCGCGTCAGAACCTCCATACCGCCGTGCTGCAGCAATCGGCCGCCAAGTCCAGCGCTGAATGGATTCACCTGTCCGCCTACACTTTAGGCATTGATGACTCCTTTGTCTTTGCCGCCCTGCTCGTGCTATTGAGCGTGCCCCTTGCCCTGCTGCTGCGGGAGAAGCGCAGAGATAAGAAGGGTAGGGAAAATAGAGAGGAACCGTCCCTGACCACTCCGGCTCAGACCCGGGTTTAAGCTCCGGCTGCCAATCTTCTTTTCACATTAAAAAAGGACACCCTCGCTCTGAAGAGGATGTCCTTCTTGCCTTTCTACCTTATGGATTCGGCAGCTCAATTCGTACCCTATGCTGCTCCTTGGACCAGTTGACCTTGGCGCCCAGCGCCTCGGCAATGAAGCGCAGCGGCACCATCGTTGTATAGTTTTCGTTGAACGGCTTAAGGTTGTTTGCGACCTTTTTCCCATTGATTGTTGTGTCCAGCGTATAGAGATTTATGACGATATTCATGCTTCCTTTACTAACGGTAACGCTATTCGTTTGGTTCATCCAGGTCACTTTAGCGCCCAAATGTTCAAAAACACCGCGCAGAGGAACATAGCTCACATTGTTCACGAGTGCCGGCGGATAAGTGAAATCTAGCTTCTCCCCGTTAATCTCAACGTGAATGGAATCCTCGACGAGCTGCGGCTTGGATGGCTTGCTTGACCCGCCGTAATAATTCCATTTCATCACTGTACCGTCGCTTAGCAGCGCATACTGCTCCCGCATAGTCGTATTCGCCAGATCAATAGCATTATGGATCCCCTCGACCTGAACGGCCGTATACTCGCTCGCATCCATGTAACTGTCCCATACCCATACCGTGCCATCCTGCTTGATGCTGCTAAACATCATTAAGCTGCCCCCTTCCAACCGCGTGAGTTGGTCAGCATGCTTCACTTTTGTGGGACTTAATAAATCGCCCGCTGTAGGGTATGTTTTAGAGCTTTTCCAAATGGCAACCGTGCCATCTTCCAGCAGTGCTGCAGCCTTCTGACTGCCTGTCGCAACAGCTATTGCCTTACTCATCGCATCGCCTTGTACTGTAGTCGGTTCCCATTGGCGATCAGGATTCATGTCCGTCACTGCCGATCCGGTGATCCAGACTTGGCCATCCTTGTCTAGGGCACTGACCGTCAAAAAACCTGCGGCAATGTCCTGGATAACAGGAACCCCCTCCAGTTTCTCTGGTACAGATGACGGTGTGTGTACACTGTTCTTTCTTCCCCACTGCCAAACCGTCCCATCCGCTCCAAGAGCCAAGCTCTGACTACCGTCCGCTGAAATAGCAACAATATTGTCCAAACCTGGCACTTGAACCGGTTCAAGTACAGGTTGATATGAGGTCGTACCGATGCCAAGCTGACCATCGCTATTATCTCCGGTGGCCCACACCGTACCATCCTTTCGCAAAATCAGCGCATGCATGTGCCCGCCCGCGATAGCTTTCACCTCGTCAATATGCATCCGCACCGGTGTCTTGACTGGAATGATCGAGCCGTTGCCCAGCAACCCCCGGTCTCTTATTCCTCCCCATGCCCAAGCGGTCCCATCCTTCTTAATCGCATATACAGCATAGTCCCCAGAGGCGATCGCTACGACATCCGACAACCACTTGCCTTGCTGCGCCGGTAGCGCGCTTGGGGCCGCCTGAACGGTATGAGACATGAACAAGGTCAGAGACAATAACATTCCTACCACAATTGCTCGACTACTGACGAGTTTTCCACGCATGGTTCTCATGAAACCTCTCCTCTATTTGCATTAATTACTTGCTATGAGAACTAAGACGCGGACTTCTCACAAAAAGTTTCTGCAAGCCCAAACTCAATTTCTTCAATAAAGCTACTCTTTTCCGTCCCATACCTCGATCATCATGGAGGCCCCCAGCTTAAAGCCCTGGACGAACGTCGCCATATTGTGGAGCGAATGCGATTCCCCCTGCAAATCCAGCATTGCTTCAAGCTGCCTGAAATCCTCTTCCGACAGCTTCTTCTTCCACATTTGCATCATCTCCGATATTTGGCGGTTTAATGCACGATATTGGGGATCATCGGAAACAATCTGCTCGCTCGGATACAGCTTTCCGTAATAGAGTTCTTCCAAGAAGCTTTTCACTTAGCCGCCTCCTTTCTATCGCAATATTATACTCCAAAACTTCCAACATGAGGGATTTTAGCGAAACTATCGCTAAAATAATTTCAATAAACAAAAGCCGCCTTTCAGCGACTTAGTTTATACAAGCAATATTGATTTAAAGATACATTTTCTGCGGCTGCTCGTTCGGATAAATGACGATGCAAGCTCTTTGGAACACGAAGATTAAACTTACCGCTGTATTCAACTTCTCCTTCAGGCTCAGGGATAGGGTCGCCAAAATCCATTATATGGTGCTATATAGTACCATATTTCAACAACCTTTATTTCTTTGCCCTAGGAGAATCTCTAAAGCATGAATTAAAACAATCGGAACTGCAAACATACGTTCCTATAAATAATATACTAGAACCTCAAAATAATCTCAACACTTAAAATCTAATTTAAAATTCAACATAATTTATTTTCATTCCGCCAAATGCTACAATAAGGAAGTCAAGCATCATCCTAATCCAATAAGGAGTGTGGCAAATGGCTGTTGATGTGTATTTCAATTTTAATGGGAACTGCCGCGAAGCTGTAGAGTTCTACGCCGATGTATTTAACACCGAAGCACCGCATATCATGACCTTTGGAGAAGCGCCGCCGAATCCGGAGTACAAGCTTCCCGATGAAGCAAAGGATTTAGTCATGCACGCCCGCATCAACGTCAAAGGAAGCAACGTGATGTTCTCCGACGTGTTTCCAGGAATGCCTTACGTTCAGGGCAACAACATCACTCTGGCTTTCGTCAGCACCGATCTGGATGAAATCAAGTCCGTGTTCCATAAACTGAAGGAAGGCGGCACGGTGAACATGGAGCTGCAGGAGACGTTCTGGAGCAAATGCTATGGTAGCGTCAAGGACAAGTTCGGCACCGAGTGGCAGGTCAGCCACGACAGCGGCGAAAACGCCCTGTAACTGTAACTATCGACTGAACGAGCGAACAAGCTCACATCAAAAATAATGTAACATAAAAACAAACATCCCATCACACTGTCTAGTGTAATGGGATGTTTTATTGTAAACCGCAAGCGATGCAATGCGATTACCAAATATTCGATTCCTTCACCCTTTGGTCCAGGAACGTAAAGTCATCGTCACGCAGCGGCTCAACGGTTCCCTTTTGGTACCCCTTGCCCTTCGTGGAGAAGAAGTCATGCGTACTCGTCTCCGTGCGAATTCCGTTCAGCACCACCGGGTTGATCTCTTCCTCTTCAAAGACCGGCTCGATGCCCAGGTTCATTAACGCTTTGTTCGCGTTGTAACGGATATACTTCTTCACCTCATGAGTCAAGCCAATCGGATCGTACAGCTCCTCAGTATATTCCAGCTCATTCTTGTACAGATCCATCAGCAGGTCGTTCACGAACTTCTCAGCAATCTCCTGCTCCTCTGCGCTCAATTGCTGGAAGACTTCCTGCGCAAGTAGGCCGACGAACACGCCGTGCACACTCTCGTCACGGATGATCAGCTTGATGATCTCCCCGCTCGCCACCATTTTCCCTTGCCCCGCCAAATACAGCGGATAGAAGAACCCGGAGTAGAACAGGAAGCTCTCCAGGAAGACCGAGGCGACCATCGCCTGATACAGGCTCAACTGCTCCCCCTGATCGATATTCCGATAATAGGAATCGATTCGATGCGTCTTATACTGCAAATACTTATTGCTGCGCACCCATTGGAAGGTTTCGCTGATCATCTCGCTGCTGGCTACGGTCGTAAAGATCGTACTGTAGCTCTTTGCATGGATTTCCTCCATCGCCGCCTGGAAAATCAGGATCGCCTTCTTCTGCTTCCCTTCCACATGCTGCGCAATTAGCGGCATGCCGACGTTCCCCTGCTCCGTATCGAGCAGTGTCAAGCCGCCCAATACCTTCATAAATGTATTCTTCTCCGCGCTGCTCAGCTCGGTCCAGGACTTCAAGTCCTTGGATACCGGAATTTCCGTGTCCAGCCAAAATTGCGACGTATTTTGCGTCCACAGCATTTCCGTATAATCCGTTTCCGGCGCGTTCCAGTTCACCGCATCGAACTTCGTCATTCTTCGTTTTCCTCCTAGCTGTAACTCTAACATACGAGCAGTTTATCCATTTAAATCACGCAGCTGATGCACTCTTCGATCGTTCTTTTTCTCGTCCGAGTGTAATAGAGAGTTTTCAGCCCTTTTTTCTGCGCATAAATATAGTATTTTGCCAAGTCTCTCGTCGTCAGGTTATCCTTCACATATAGGATCGTAGAAATCGCCTGGTCGATGTGCACCTGTACCTCGGCAACGAGATCAATCAGGTTGAACATATCCATATCGTAAGCTTCTTTATAGAAGAAGTAATTGCTCTCGTTCAGGAATGGCATCGGGTAAATCGTCTTGGAATCTCCGTATTCCCGCTCTTCAATGCGCTGGGTTATCGGCGCGATCGAAGCTGTCGACGACTGCAAATACGAAATCGAGCCAGTCGGCGCGATCGCTAGGCGGTAAGCATGGTACAACCCGTGCTTCATCGTCTCTTCTTTCAGACGGAGCCAGTCCTCGCGTGTCGGGATATGATGGCCTGCGAACAGCGCCTTCACCTTGTCGGTACGCGGCGAATAGTCAATCTCCTCATAACGATTGAAATAAGCTCCGCTCGCATATTCGCTATGTTCGAAGTCCTTGAACGTCACTTGTCTCTCCCGGGCAATCATCATGGAGCGCTCGATCGAATAGAAGTTCAACATCATAAAGAACGTGCGCGCAAAATCTATCGCTTCCTTGGACTCATAAGGAATATGGTTCAGCGCCAAAAATCCATGCAAATTCATCGCTCCGAGGCCGACAGAATGCAGCTCCCGGTTCGCTTTGGCCACAGAAGGTACGATCTCCAGTTCGGTACGGTCGCTGACCTCAGTGAGGGCGTCCATCGCCAGATGAACCGTCTCGCGCATCCGCTGGTTCTTCATCACATTCACGATGTTCAGCGAGCCCAGGTTACAGGAAATGTCACGCTGGATCACATCCTCCTGGTTATAATCGTTGATCGTGGACACTTCGCTCAGCTGCGCGATCTCACTGCACAGATTGGAGAACTTCACGCGCCCGATGTTCTTCAGGGCATGCTGCTCGTTCGTGTTATCCACATACATGATGTAAGGATAACCCGATTCCATTTGCGTTTGCGCAATTTTGATGATCAGATCGCGCGCCACGATTTTCTTCTTCCGTACTTTCGGGTTGTTCACGAGTTCATCGTACATCACCGTCAAATCCATATCGTCCAGATGGATGCCGTATTCCTGATGGACGGTATGCGGATAGAACAGATACATGTCCTTATCCTGCTCTACCAGTTCGAAGAACTTGTTTGGCGCCACGACGCCAAGGGACAACGTCTTGATGCGGATTTTCTCGTCACTGTTGATTTTCTTCGTATCCAGAAACTCATGAATGTCCGCATGGAACAAATTGAGGTAGACGACGCCGCTGCCGTCCCGCTGACCCAGCTGGTTGGCGTAGGAGAATGCATCCTCGAACAGCTTCATCACGGGCAGTACGCCGCTCGCCTTACCGTCAAGGCCTTTGATTTGCTCGCCGGCCCCGCGGATTTTGCTGAGATTGAGGCTGACGCCCCCGCCGATTTTGCTAAGCTGCAGCGCGGAATTAATCGCGAACCCGATGGCGTTCATCGAGTCATCTACCTCAAGCAGGAAGCAGCTGACGAGCTCCCCGCGGCGCTTCTTGCCCGCATTCAGGAATGTTGGCGTAGCCGGCTGATACTCCTGGGAAATCAGTACATCTGCATAATCTCCGGCTTTCTTGATGTCGCCGTCACCAAGGAACAATGCCGTAACGGCAATTCGATCCTCGTATCGCTCTAGGAACTTCGAGCCGTCATTCGTTTTCATGGCATAGTTGTTGTAAAATTTGAAGGCGCTCATAAAGGATGGAAAACGGAATTTGCGCGCATACAGATCCTCATACAGCTTCTTCACATCGGCGAACTCGTATTTTGCGAACAGCTCCGCCTCGTAATAATCATGCTCGATCAAATAGTCGATTTTCTCCTTCAGATCATGGAAGAATACCGTATTCTGGTTCACGTAATCGACAAAATAGCTGCGCGCCGCCTCCAGATCCTTATGGAACTGGAACTGCCCGTTCTTCTGCACCATAATTTCATTATTAAGCTGTATCCAATTGGGTATTTGCGTTTGCGAAAGTGGTTGAGTTGGCGTTAGTGTAGTCAATTTGCTTAACCTCCTGTATAAATCTCTCGACATCCTTTTTGGTGCCGCTAAGCTCGAATTTCATCAATAAAGGGACCGAATACATCTCCGCAACCTGATCTCCAGCCAGTCCGTAACGAACGCCCCAGTTCGTGTTGCCGCTTGCGGCAACGCCCTGCAGCAGTTCTCCGTTATCCTCAAGAAATTTCAAAGTAGTCTGAGGAACCTGACCGAAGCCTGTCGTATATGTAATGAGTACAAATGGCTGGTCAACGACCAAGCCGTCTCGAATCTGGATATGCTCCACATCCAACTTGCTAACGAATCGTTTGACGTTACCCGTCTTCGAATCAAAAACAACGAGCATTGCTGTTCCCTCCCGCAAAGAAATAGCCCACCCGCAGTAGATGAGCCATCGGCAGTCATCATTCAAATTGGAGTAATTCCTTATCTCCCAAGCATTACACTATATATGGTGTATGTTGTCTTTAAACCACACCAAATATAGTGCGTGTTTGTAATATACCTGTTTTCCTTAAATTAATCAAGAGGTATTTCCCCAACAAAAAAAGCTGTGACCCCCGCCTGTTCGCGGTACGCCACAGCTTCAGCGATTTAACCTTTTACTTTTGTCAGCAAATAGAGGAAATATGGTGCCCCAATGATGGCAACAACGATGCCTGTCGGGATTTCCGTAGGCTGCATCAGCCAGCGCCCGATCGTATCGGCAACGATAACGAGCAGCGCCCCGGTCATGGCCGATGCCGGCAGCAGCAGCTCATGCTTTGGTCCAACGAGCCGCCTCGCCAAATGCGGAGCGATCAGGCCGACGAAGCCGATGCCGCCGCTTACTGCAACCGAGGAGCCCGCCAGGCCAACCGCCACGGCCAACAGCAGCAGACGCTCCTTCTCCACAGGCATGCCAAGCCCTGTCGCCGAATTCTCCCCCAGGTTCAGGACGTTCATTACCCGGGCTTTATAGAACGCCAAGGGAAGCAGCACGACGATCCATGGCAGCAGCGCAAGCACGAATTTCCAGTTGGAGCCCCAGATGCTGCCTGCCAGCCAAGTCGCCATAAACTGATATTTCTGCGGATCAAGCTTTAGCGTCAGCACGATCATCGCCGCGCTAATTCCAGCCGCTACGCCAATCCCCGTAAGAATGAGCCTTGTCGGCGACACGCCTTCATTCCGCTTATACGACAGCGCGTAGATGAGCGCAGCCGTCAACCCCGCCCCGAGCAGCGCAAGCACCGGAAGCAGGAATACAGAGCGAAACGATGTCGTTGGAAAAAAGGATACATACAGCATCACCATCAGCCCTGCGCCAGCGTTGATGCCAAGGATGCCCGGATCCGCCAGCGGATTGCGGGATAACCCTTGCAGGATACAGCCGGAGACCGCTAGTCCTGCACCGATGAGCACCGAAATGACAATGCGCGGGAGCCGAAAATCAAACAACACAAGCGCCTGCTTCTCCGTACCCATGCCGAACAGCGTTTTGATGACATCCACTGGCGACAGCCGAATGAACCCTGTGTTCATACTCACAATAAAAGCGCAAACGATCAAAATGCCCAATATCGCCATCACCAAGATGCCGCGCCGCATTCTGCGTTTTCCCGAAGTCGAATTTACTGCCTGTACAGGTTCCATCTATAACTCCCTCCTCTCTTTGCGTGCCAGATAGAGGAAGAACGGAACGCCGATTAACGCGATAAGAGCGCCTAGCGGCGTTTCCGCCGGTGCATTGATCATTCTTGCCGCCAAATCGGCAAACACGACGAGCAGGCTGCCGAGAATGGCCGAGCAAGGTATGATTGTCCGGTAATCGACGCCGACCAGAAACCGGGTCAAATGGGGAATAATCAGTCCGATAAAACCGACGGAGCCGACGACAGCCACCGACGATCCCGCCAGAATGAGTACGACCACCGTCCCTGCCAGCTTGACCAGCCCCGTGCGCTGCCCAAGACCGACGGCGACTTCTTCCCCCAAGCTTAGCATCGTAATCGACCGGGAGAGCATCATCGCGCCGAGCAGCGCGCCCCCGACCCAAGGGAGCATGATTTTCAGTTGAAACCATTTCGTGCCGGCAACTCCGCCCGCATACCAAAAGGCCAAGTCCTGACCAACCCGGAAATACAGCGCTACGCCCTCGCTAAGAGCTACCAGCAGCGCGCTGACCGCTGCCCCGGCCAATATCAGGCGCACAGGAGTAACCCCTCCCTTTGCCAGCGAACTGATCCCGAAGACGAGCCCTGCACCTGCCCCCGCACCGAGGAAGGAATATAAAATGAGCATATTAAATGATAATCCCGGTAAAAAAGCAAAGCACAGCGCCAGCGCAAAGCCTGCGCCTGAATTAAGCCCCAGCAGCCCGGAATCCGCCATCGGATTGCGGGTCATTCCCTGCATAAGCGCGCCGGCGACGGCGAAGCTCGCACCGATCATGACTCCGCCAAGTACGCGGGGCAGACGTATTTCCTGTATAATCTGATGCTGCGTCAGCTCTGGATTGTAGCGAAAAACCGCCTCCCATACCGTTACAAAATCAATGTCCGCCGCTCCGAATGAGACCGATAGCATAATGCCGAAGATTAAGGCGGCAATCCCCCCGAACAGGATCAAAGTGACAACAAGCGGCCTTGTCCGCCTCTTCAGCACAGGTAGACTTCCCTCCGTCTGCGTTGTTTCTAACATTTCAGCCATATGTAGTTCTCCCTAAACTGTTTCTATAATTAAAAATAATGATACTGATAATCGTTCTCATTATATGTCGTACGATAGGCATCGTCAAGGTATCGACTGTTTTTGAATCGTCACGATCGTTTGTCCGCCGCTGCGTTCAATATCCAAGCCCCATCTCATCATGGCCGCCCGATCCTGCATCATCTTGATGCCATAGCTATGGCTGCCAGGATTGCCGTTCATGTCGAAGCCCACCCCGTCATCGGTGACGGAGCACTGCCATCCCCCGTCAATGAGAAGTCCTTGAATCCGCACCTCTTTCGCGCTCGCATGCTTATGGATATTAAGGAGTGATTCGCGGATCAAAGCAAGCAGCTCGATTTTATCGCGAACCGATAATCGCTCTTCCGGAATATCCCAGCTTATTCTAATATGCAGATCCGATTCTCTCTTTAGCTCCTGGATCAAGCTATCGATACCCTGCATCCATGATACGGAGTCCGGCGCCGCCGGATGGCGCAAATTCGCGATCGCTTCACGAACATAGGTATTCGTACGATGAATATTGTTCTTTAACTTCTCAAAAGTTACCTGGTCGTTCACTTGCGCCTTCTCGATCTTGCTCACTTGAGCATTTAAGAGAAATAAGGATTGCGCTATGCCGTCATGAATCTCCCGGGCGATCTTCTCCCGTTCTTCCAAGGCAGCCTTAAGCGCCTTTGCCTCATTCAGCTCCTTCTGGATTTGCTCCATCATCTTGAACAGCTGCGTCAGCAAGAGAACCGACACCAAAAATACGATGGCCGGGGACAGCCAGTTCCCCAGCTCCATCGATATTACAGATAATAAATATTCATGCCTCACAAATTCCCAGATGCCGATCGTTATCGTAGGAATGGCAAGGATTAACCATTTGACTTGCTGATAGGACATTCTCATATTTGCCTCCAATCTGGCCTTGCCGCGTTCTTCTCTAACTATAATAACAGCTTGCAAGGAAGCTGCGGAATAAAAAGTCAGCATTAAGCAAATCTTTATATTACCTACAGATTCCAATAAGGAGGAGCCCAGCGCATGTCAATATGGTTAAGACTGCTGCGGAGACAACGCAAGAATAATAGCCCCATTCAACTCCCAAAGCATGTACACAAGGCGTTACCTGCAAATTTGTCTTCAGACAGCGAAGCTTCTCCTTCCAGCAACACAGGGCGGCAGGATGACCGCGTGCCATGGATGAAGCAGCAGCTCGCTAATTGTTCGGATATCGTCTTTCGCCAATTCAAGGTTAAAACAGGACGTCGTTGTACCTTGGTCTACTTGAGGAGCACGGCAGACCAGACGACGATTCAAGACGTTATACTGCGCAGTCTGCTGGATTTTAGCGGATCGGAGAACAGCGACCTTATTCATTACCTGTTTGACGACCAAGCGATTTCCGTCTCCGAAATCAAAATCGTCACGGAGACGAACGAGGCTATTACCACCGTCCTTAGCTTCGGAATCGCGCTTATTATTGAGGGTGAACCTAGGATCATGACTTTCCCTTCCGCTTCTTCCTTAACTACACGGGCGATCGAAGAAGCCCCGAACGAATCGGTCATCCGCGGACCGAGGGAAGCCTTTAATGAGAGCCTGGATACGAATCTATCGCTGTTGCGCAGAAGATTGAAGAGCAAAAATTTCAAGATAGAGGAACTTAATCTGGGCTCCGAGACGAATACGAGATTCGTTATCGCCTACATGGAAGGGATCTGCAAGCCAGAGCTTATCCAAGAACTCCAGCGAAGACTGTCCTATCTCGATATTGATGCGGTTTTTGGAACTGCGACCTTCGAGGAGGTCATCGAAGACTCGCCCTTCTCTCCATTTCCGCAGGTTGAATATACAGAGCGGCCTGACATCGTCAGCGCATCGCTGCTGGAAGGACGCATAGCGCTTATCGTCGATGGAACTCCCTCCGCGATTATTGTTCCAGTCACCATAACTATGCTGATGCAGACAGCGGAGGATTATTTTCAGCGGTACATCGCCGCCACTTGGATTCGCTGGGTCCGCTACCTGTTTCTTTTTGTTTCCCTGCTGCTGCCGTCTTTGTACATTGCCATTACTACGTTTCACCCGGAAATGATTCCTTACAAGCTGTTGATAACCGTCGCTGCGGCAAGAGAAATCGTACCCTTTCCTGCCTTTGTCGAAGCATTCATGATGGAGCTTTTTTTCGAAGCGCTGCGGGAAGCCTCCGTTCGTATTCCGAAATCAATTGGCCAGGCTGTGTCGATTATCGGCGCGCTTGTCATTGGTACGGCCGCGGTGCAAGCAGGGATCGTCTCGGCCGCCATGGTCATCATTGTCTCGCTGACCGGAATCGCGTCCTTCATTATCCCGCACTTCGATCTTGGACTGTCGTTCAGGCTGCTCCGCTTCCCGATCATGGCTTTAGCCTCAATGTTAGGTTTGTTTGGCGTCACCTGCGGGCTGATCATTATTTATATTCATCTGTTAAACCTTAAATCATTCGGAGTGCCTTATTTGTACCCACTCACGCCGCTAGCCAAAGCGGATTTGAACGATACATTATACCGCGCCCCATGGTGGGCGATGAAGAAACGGCCTGTAGCACTAACCCGCAACGATACACGCCTGAAGAAAAATCCCCGCGGCTGGGAGAAGCAAAAGGAGGAGTGAGCATTGGATAAGCTGAGAAGCAGACCGTTTCTTGCCATACTATCTGCGATTATCATCTTGACCACAAGTGGCTGCTGGTCGTCTGTAGAGCTCAATGACCGGGCGTTCTGTAGTCTGATGATGATTGATCTAACGGATGATGGACAATTCGAACTGACTCTCGGCTTCCCGCTTCCGAACCGCATGATCCCCGGACAAGTCGGAGGGTCTGGCGATTCAGGCAAGGATCCGTTCGCCTTTGTTACGAAAACGGGGCAAAATTTGCCGCAAGCCCTGCAGGACATTCAAAGCGACATATCAAGAAGAATTACTTTCGGGCAAACGCGTATTGTCGTCATCGGCAGCGCCCTGGCGAAGCATGGCATCGATCCTGTATTGGAATTTATCAGCCGGCGTATCACCTTCCACATTAGCGCCAATCTATTCGTAACTCCGGGAAAGGTACTGGAACTTGTGGAAACCCCAACGACATTCGAGCGCTTCGTCTCAGTTATTCTAAAATCCTATATCACCCATCGTCTGACCATTGATGCTACACTTAGGGACGTTCTTCTTGCCAGATACGGCTCGGGGGATGTTCTTGTACCTATGCTGTCTTTCAGCAAAGCCCCGGAAAGAGTAGTCAAGAAGGAGAAAAGCGAAATATGGCTCGGCGTTGACGGAGCGGCAATGCTTGTCAAAGGACGAATGATCGACAAGCAGTTGAATAAGGAAGAAATGAAAACCGCCTTATTGCTCTATTCCAACATCAAAGAGATGACGTTTCAAATTGAGTCTCCTACCGACGGTAAGGAGGTCATTTTCAACGTAGACGACGTCACCACGAAGTTTATAGCCGAACTCAAGGAAAACAAGCCCGCTGTTCGCTTGGTAATTAGAGGGACGGCATCAATCCTGTCCTCCGACTCCAAGCTCGATCTTCAGAACGATGAAATGCTTATTCTTCTGCAAAGAGAGCTGAACAAGGAAGTTAGAAGCCGGATTATGCAACTGATCCAATCGACGCGCACCGCTAAGGCTGACGTCTTCCAAATGGGAAATTACTTTAATTGGAAGCACCCTGACGTGTGGAAAAAATTTCGATCGAACTGGAATGAATTTTATGCCAATGGGCTGGATATTGAAGCTTCAGTAAACATTAGAGTTCGCGGAACCGGTGAAGCTTACCGGTCAATCAGAACGGAATGGGGAGAAGGCACGTGATTGTGATTGCCCTTGTTTTTGTTCTAATTGCACTGTATGAATGGTCCGATTGGCGCAAGCGTCATAATGGCACGACCAAGCTGTGGAAGCTTGTCACGGTGATTGCCGTATTGCTCGTTTTGCTGGAGGCTCATTTCCTTGTTAAGGACTACTGGAACTTCGAAGTAGGACTACACAGGCTCTACCGCTATTTGAGCCGCTGGCTGTAGACATGCCGCATTGATCCCGGGAGGAAACAACTGATGGAGAAGATTACTCGACTGCAAATATTTTCGGTTTATAATCTATACATTTTTACGGTGACCATCGCCTTCTTAACGGGCCTGTACATCCAAAACAGCCACTACTCCACACCCGTGAGCATAATTATTGGAGCCGTACTCAGCATCCTTCTTCTGTACCCTGCCTACAAAGTTACCGTACGTCGTCCGAACGAGACGATCATCCAATATGGCGGCAGCATTGTGGGCAAAGTGCCGCATGCTTTTTTTATTCTGGTTGTTGCCGTAATGAATCTGCTCCTCGCCGCGGTTAATCTTCGTGAGCTTGAGAATTTTCTCATTCAAGTTTATTTGCCGGGAACTCCGTCATGGGTAATCGCGCTGATGTTCGGATCCTGCGTTGCTTACTGCGTACGTTCCGGGGTCACGACCGTCTTTCGAGCAGCTTTGGGCATTTTTTTTATTAGTTCTTTAGCTTATATCAGCACTCCTTTCATGGTGACGCAAGCCATGCACATTGAAGTACTTCCGGCTCTTATCAACCATTGGGACTTTAAGCAGATCGGCATGACCGTCTACGATTCCGTCGTTATTTTCGGGGAGTTTTCCTTCCTGTTTCTGATTATGCCTTACATTAAAACACCGAAAAAAGTCTATCGAACTATGGCAATAACGATCCTATCTTCCACCATTATTATTTTGTCTCACGTGATACCGATCCTGATGATTCTAGGTCCGCAGCTGGCAGCCAATCTGACTTATCCCGACCTGGATCTCGTCCGTTCCCTGCGCACCGGGTCCTTTGTGGAAACATTGGACCCCATTTTGATCGTCATGTGGCTGACCAGTCTGTTTATTAAAGTCTCCTTTATGGTATTCATCGCTGTCTACAGCATATCACTGCTCGTGAAACTGCCGGATCACAAACCGCTCGCCCTTTCATTTACGGCATTTTCCTGTATTCTATCCATGCTTCTGGTTCGCTCCCAGGTCGAGCTGGATTTCTTGCTTGTCAAGGGGTTGCCGCCGCTACTGATCTTTACTGAATTTGTGATTCCAGCGATCTACTGGATCGTAAGCGGAATACAATCCCGTAAAAATAAAACGAAGAGTGCTTAAGCATTTCGCTTAAGCACTCCTCCTCCATCAATATTCGCATGATGATACCGGTTAGTTCGCCCATTCTATCCAGTACTCGCCGATCGGCGTCATGACCAAATACCAGTCATCCCACTTTTTACTGGCCTGAACGATCATCGGAGCAAGTCTGCCCTTCTCTGTCGTCCGGTCGAATGGCTGCTCATAAAAGCCGGTTTCCTGTTTAAGTTCTATGGTGGCATCCACCACTTCGGCAGCCGTACCGAGCCGCGGATGGGGCTCATAAATCCATCCTGTACCATCATCGGTTTGAATTTTGTACCAGTTGCCTACCTTCGCCGCTGCTTGTAAGGTTTGCGGGCTTACACGGGTTGTCGCCTTAGACAGAAAATTCGGCTCGCTGTATACGTCCCGCGCCTCGGTAATCGTCAAAGCACCCTCTTCCAGCGGCTGCTCGGCCCGGTTGCGATTGCTGCTCAGCCACAGTCTGTAGCCTTCGTCCGCAAGCCATATGCCGATCCCTTTATTTCGTTTCCATTCCTCAGCAAAAGCGGACAGCGGCAAATGCGCTTCCCCCGTCTTGATGCCGATTTCCGGCGTAAAGGCGGGACGCCCGAATGTACTGATGAACCAGTCCGTATATCCTCCACCGGAAGGATTGCTTGTCGGCTGAACCAGACTATACCCCGTTTTTGCGGCAAAGCTCTGGGCCAGCTTCCGATCGCGCTCCAGGTTCGCGGGAGCGGTCTTATAGTTCCAATACAAAATCCGTCCTGCCGAATGATAGGATACGGCAATTTCCGGCTGAATCTCATAGGTGAAATTTACGAGACTTTGATTCTCCGCCGTTTGCAGCGGCTTCGCACCTTTGTAATTCATCCAGTTCGGACCTGCCGCATTGTTATGTATTGTATTCCAGTCTGCGGGGTATTGGCGGTTCAAATCCACGCCTTGAGCATTGGCTTTCCAGCGCGTAAAATCTTTGCTGCCTTGATTCATCTGCAGCAGCGCATTCCTCGAATTCTCCGGAAAAACCTTGAGTCCAGACTGCTGAAGGGTAACCCCGTCAGGATTGACCATTGGCACAAACCAAATCGTCGTTTCGTTCAGCACCTTCCTCGCATCGTAGCCCTCGATCGCCGTGCCTGCCCGGTAAGCCTTCGCATATTGCTCGATCATCTGCAAATTTATCGTCGTTGTCAGCCATTCCCTGGCGTGATGCGATCCGTTAATGAAAATCGCCGCTTCCCCCTGACCCAGTTTCACCGCCCAAATCTCCCGGCCGTAAGGCGTTTTGCCGATCGATTTATATTCGATGATTTCCGGATAGCGTTCCGCCAAATCGGCAATATGCGAGGTCATCCTCTCATAGCTCATGACCACATCGCTTCGTACGATATCCCCGCTGTTTGCAGACACGAAAGAACTAAGTATAGCCAACGATAGAATGGCTGTGAGGATCGGCAGCCAAAGTTTTGCTCTACGCTTGCTGCTCACGGTGCTGATGCGCCCGCTGCTCTTTTTGGTATTGCTAGTTTTGGAGAGGTTGATGTCTACGTTACTAATGTTGATGTTAATAGACTTGATGTTACTAGTCTTAACGCTGCTAGCCTTGACGTTACTAGTGTTGACGATCCTAGCGTCAAGGCTGCAACCGATACTGCTAGTGTTTGTGCTGTTACCACTGCTCGTGCTGTTTCTAGTCACTTGATTTCCCCCGCATGATGTTTTGGTTCTTTCGACCTACTACGGAGGATATAGGAAATCTAGCAATCTGGCAATAATTAATTTTGATAATTACTGCCGATTATGCTGCATATCCCTCAGGTACCCGTAATCAAAGTGAAGTCTTTCCCTCCAATAAACTAAACTACTAGATGGTCAAGATCAGGTAACTAGGTACTAGATAGGTACTAGATGTATTTCATGCAGTTAGTTCATCGGTTTTGGCCGTGTTAGAGGGAACTAACTGCAAAACCTACATTTAGTTTTAAGCTATTTCGACGAATGAGCTCCATTCAGGCAAACTAACTGCATGTTTTCCATCTAGCGTATGTATTTTTTATTAAAAGAGCTTAACTAGCTGTATAAAATACATTTAGATTTAAAATAACCTAGTAATACCATGGGCTGATTCGACTTTCCTGCACTATTGCAGCATCCCGCAGCACGACGCACTCACTCGTAATAGCGCAATCTACACTAAAAATGAAAAAACCGCCAAGCCACAGCTTGACGGTTACATATATTGCATTCCACATAATTCCATACAGCGTATTACTGTTGATTTACAAAAGATTGCACGTCGATGAACGGAGTGGCTCCGCCACTAACTGCAGGCAGACGTCCGTCCCATTTCTCGAGCGCCTTCTCCTGCACCTCGATTTGCTTCAATTGTACTAGCTCCGGCGTAACCTCCTGCTTCTTCAGCTTGAGGGACTCGGCCTCGGCTTGAGCCTGGGCGATCTTCTGCTTCGCTTCGATTTCGATCCGCTTCAAATCGTTTTCCGCTTTCAGCGCCTGCTGCTGAGCGACTTGCTTCGCTTCAATCGAGTTGTCGAACGCTTCGGAGAACTTAAAGTTCACGATATTGATTTCATTTACGATCAAATCGTATTTAGCCATTCTTGCCGTCAAATGCTCGCTGATCTCTCCGGCTACGATATCACGCTTGGCGATCAAGTCCTCAGCGGGGTACCGTGCTGTAACCTCCTTGACGACTTCCTGCACCGCCGGATTAATGATTACCGAATCATAGGCTCCCCCGACGTTGTTCATCAAATTGTAAGCCGACTCTTTATTGACGGAATAGTTGACGACGACATGCGTCGATACTGGCTGCAAATCTTTGGACGACGCGGTCGTATCCGTTTCCGTCTTCGTTACCTGGGTGTTTACCTGAATCACCGTCTGAATGAAAGGAATCTTCAAATGAATGCCGGGTGACAAAATATTGTCGTTCAGCTTCCCAAACGTTTTATACAACCCAACGTGACCGTACTGCACCTGCGTCACACTGTTCATCCCTACGAATGCCAAAATCACGATCGTTGCCACTACAGCCATCCCTTTGTACCCCGGGTTTTTCTTTGGTTTGTTAGGTACTGCTTCCATTCAAGATCCCCTCCACATGTGTATATCGCTCGCCGAGTAGATTGGCGCCGTTTCTTTGTAATACGCATCATCATGCAAAAGGTAACAAACTACCGAAAACTTTTCATAAAAATGATCGATTTATTTTCTAGACAGCCAGGCGCGGTCATTTCTCCAGGTAACATCGACCGGCAGTTCGAAGAAATCCGACAAGGTATCCCCGTGGAACATCTCCTTCGTATCTCCCTGCATGAACACTTCGCCGCGCCGGAGAAGCAGCGTCTTGGCAAAGGCCGGAACAATCTCCTCCGTATGGTGGGTGACGTAAATCATGTGTGGAGCGTCGGACTGAATCGCCAGCTCCTGAATGCTGTCCAACAGCCCTTCCTTCGAGATGAAATCAAGACCGTTCGCAGCTTCATCCAAAATAAGCAGTTTGGGCTCAGCCATCAGTGCCCGAGCAATCAGCAGCTTTTGCTGCTCGCCCTGGGAGCAGGTCTGATACATGCGATCCAGCAAATGGCCGCATCTTAACTGGCGCATCAACGCCTCCGCCCGGTCAAAATCCTCGCTGGACGGCTTTTCATACAGCCCGATCGACGCAAACTTTCCGCTCACGACCAGATCCTGCACCTTCTCGGAAGCATGAATTCTTTGCTGCAGAGAGGAACTGACCCAGCCGATCGATTTGCGCATTTCCCTGACGTCCACTTCTCCATATTTATGCCCTAGCACGGAAATCGTGCCCGTTGTCGGCCAAATATATCCATTGATCATATTGAGCAATGTCGTTTTACCCGAGCCGTTCAGCCCGAACAAAGCCCAATTCTCGCCGGGCGCTATTTGCCAGTCTACCCCGTCCAACACGATTTTTCCATCCCGCCGCCATGTTACATTTCGCATCTCGATCACTTGGCTTAAATCATCCGACCGATTCATTACACTCATCTACAACGCCTCCCTGGCTAACTGATTTTCGTCCTGCCTAAACACCTCTATGATGAATCTAGATCGTTGTCGTATAGTATTTACAAAGCTAACTCGCTGGAATAAACTTGTCAAGTTAGGATATTTCCATGAAACCTCCTTATTGCAAGAGATTGGATGGTGTTATAAATCATGACGAATAGCCGTATTTGGGAAGAGGTTGCCGAGCTGCAGCGGATTTGTGAGGTGCTGGGAGGATTCTCTCTCAAACTGAACTGGGAGACGCTGCACAGCCGGAAAGACGACGATCCGCAGGATTTGTTTCTGCATCAGGACGGGAAGCTGATTGCCTTCCTGGGCGTTTACGATTTTGGCGGAAAAATAGAGCTCTGCGGCATGGTGCATCCCGATTACAGAAGACAAGGACACTTTGCCTCGCTTCTCGGCCACGCGATGCAGAGCAATAAGCTGCGCGGCAGCGAGGAAATATTGCTCAACACGCCCGCCGCCTCCGATAGCGGCGTGAAATTCCTGCAAGCCTGGTCCTGTACGTACGCTTTCTCGGAATACCAGATGAAATACGAGGCATCCTCCGACCGCCTTTCAGCAGACGAGCAAAGCTTCAGCAGCCGCATTGCGCTTAGGATGGCATCACGTTCTCAGGCGGATCGTGAGATTTTGATACGTTTGGACGTAGAAGGATTCGGCCTTAGCCCGGAGGATGCCGCACGTATATATGAACAAATCGAACAAGAGGACGCTTCCGCCTATGACATCATTGAACGAGACGGCATTCCGGCAGGCAAGATGAGAGTCTACCGTAACCAAGGAGAGAGCTGGATTTACGGCTTTGCCGTGTTCGCTGCATACCGCGGTCAGGGAATCGGCGGAAGCGCCCTTCGGCAAGTGATCGACCGGGAGCGCAAGCTCGGTCATGACATCTGGCTGGAGGTGGCCCTCGATAATCCGAATGCCCGCAAGCTTTACGAGCATGCCGGGTTCGTTATGCAGGAGGTTCAGGATTATTACAAGGCACAGCCCTTTCAACAATAACGATAACAATCCGGGGGCCCTGCAAACTCGCCGATAGAAATGAAATAAAAATGAACGACTGTCACAGCAAGCCATGGCTTCGCAGTGGGTCGTTCATTTTTTTGACGATTACATAGCCCGGTTCGAAATTTTACAACCCGACGAGACTTCGATGAATTTTTATGACGATCTTGCGAATGCAGCTCTCTCTGTGCACATGGCCGCATGGGCGATGCAAATCCGTTGGAAAGAAGACGGCGAACAGTCCCGGTTCCATGATCAAGTCACTGCCTTCATCATGTCCCGCCCTTATTCTGCTTCCTCCCCGCCGATCGGCTTCTGATTCAGATTTAGATGGATTCTCATAAAATTGTATATCGTCCTCGCATAAGCGGTTCAGGCTGATCTTCAGCTGATCATCGTATCTTTTCCAGCCAATCCGTTCCGTACCGCTCACCAAATACTGAATATCTATATAACTGTAGTGAGATTCGTACTGCTGACCACAAATCGGTTGTGTCGTGTATTCCTGGACAATGGCAAACATCTCTCCACTTTCCAGTTCATATCTGCCGGGCGGAGCATCCTCTAGCTGATGCCGCTTAATGTATTCCAGCCCTCTTCGTACGGCGGAAGGGTATAAATGCTTCTCTTGATCCAGGTTTTTGATATCCCCTAGCATCATGGGTGTTCCTTCCTTCCTTTTCCGGAGTGTGGTTCACTCAGACGCCTGCTGTCGCTCTATCTTCAAGAAATCAGCAAAACGTAACGGCCTTTCTCTGTACCTGCTTTAACCTGGTCATGACTTCATTGCCGCCCCGGCCAAAATAATCATGCAGCAGACGATACTCCCTATACAGCTCATCATACATCTCTTGATGTGCGGCATTCGGCGAGTAGCTCTCCTGCTGAAGATGGGCCATATGGTTGGCCGCTTCCTCGATCGTATCATAACCGCCGTGCAAGGAACCGGCTGCTACCGCTCCGAACATCGCGGCTCCGAGTGCCGGGGTCTGGGCCGAAGCGGCGATTTTAATCTTCCGGCCAGTAATGTCCGCATATAGCTGCATTAGCAGTTTGTTTTTCTGCGTCAAGCCGCCGCAGGCGTATAGCTCCTTCACCTCGACCCCGGCAGCTTCAAACACCTCAATAATATGGCGTGTGCCGAATGCTGTGGATTCCAGCAAAGCCCGGTAGATTTCCTCGGGTCTGGTTTGCAGTGTAAGGCCGGCTATCATGCCGCTAAGCTCAGAATTCACCAGATTCGAGCGATTCCCGTTCCACCAATCGAGTGCGATCAATCCGCTTTCCCCAGGCATCAGCTTAGCCGCTTCAGCTTCCAGCCATTCATGAACAGACACGCCCGCCTGCTCGGCTTCCCGTTCTACATATGCCGGCACGCCATGCTTTACATACCAGCCGAACATGTCCCCAACGGCCGGCTGCCCGGCTTCATATGCATATAGCCCGGGAATAATGCCATCCTCGACAACGCCGCAAATGCCTTCCACTTGAATTTCCTGTTCGCTCAGCAGCAAATGGCATAACGACGTTCCCATGGATAACACCATGTCACCAGATGCGGTTGCGCCGACACCCGGAACTGCCGCATGAGCGTCAATAATGCCCGGAGCCACAGCAATGCCTGGACGCAGTCCCATCATGGATGCCGCCTCATCGGTGAGCAGCCCCGCGGACTCATTCAGTGTCACGATATCTCCGCGCAGCCTCGTCTCTGCAAACGTAGCAAACCGGCTATCCAAAGCACAATAGAATTCCGCCTGCGGATACCCTTCTCGCCGATGCCAAAGCGACTTATATCCCGCGCAGCCGCTATTGCGTTTCAAAACTCCGGTCATCACAAATACGATCCAGTCCGCAGCCTCCACGAAGCGATCTGCCGCATCATAAATATCCGGGCGCTCCCGCAGCACCTGAAGCGCTTTGGCCGTCATCCATTCCGAGGAAACCTTGCCGCCATATCGTCCGAGGAAGCTCTCTGCCCGTGCGGCGGCCAACTCGTTGATCAGATCCGCCTCATGCTGGGCAGCATGATGCTTCCACAGCTTCACATAAGCATGCGGCTCATAACGGAACTCCTCTGCGTAGCATAACGGATTGCCGGCTTGATCTATGGGAAGTACCGTACTGGATGTAAAATCAACCCCGATGCCAATAATCTGCTCTGGCATGGCACCGGAAACCCTTAATACTTCCGGAACGGAGTGCCGCAGCACCTCCACGTAATCCCGAGGATGCTGCAGCGCCCACTCTGCGCCCAGCTTGACTCCAGTTCCCGCAAGCTCCGCATCCATGACACCATGAGGATAAGATGTCACATGCCAAGCAACCTCCCGGCCGTCGCGGACATCCACAAGCACAACACGCCCCGACTCGGTGCCATAATCTATCCCGAGCACATAGCGCACATCCACATCCACATCCACATCCATGCTCCTCGCCCCCTTCTCTCTTGCTCCTCTTTCGTTTCTCCCCAGCTCCTTCGCTGGCGATTATTTATACAGAGGCCCAAAGGCAGCACAAGCCCGATAATCCGCTCCGGTCGCATCATCAGCGCCGAAGGCTGACCATACGCTTGGCCGGAAAATATCCTCCTCAGGCACGTTATGCATATTTACCGGAATACGCAGCATCGAAGCAAGCGTAATCAGTTGGGAGCCGATATGGCCATAACTGACTGCGCAATGGTTCGAGCCCCAATTGTTCATGACAGTATACACATTCTTGAATACCCCCGATCCGGTCAATCTTGGCACAAACCATGTCGTCGGCCATGTCGGATCAGAGCGGCGGTCAAGCACGTCATGCACATCCTCCGGCAATTCTACGGAATATCCCTCGGCAATTTGCAGCACCGGGCCGATGCCATGGATCAGGTTGATCCGAGCCATCGTCAGCGGCATGCCGCCCCGTGTCGTGAAGTCCGTTGAAAATCCGCCCGACGGAAAGAAATCCTTAGCCGAACACCAGGCTACCGCATCTAGGCACTTCTGAACCTCCGCCTCGCTGATTTCCCAGAACGGCTTCATAGCTGGCTGACCGTTCAGCGACTGCTCGCCCGTGCCATCCAGAGAAGCCGGGCCGGAGTTAATCAGATGGATCACCCCGCCAGCCGCCTGTCCTTCCAGTTTCTTACCGGTCACCCGTTCGACGGCTTCCGGGCTCCAATACGTACGTACATCTGCAAAGATTTGCGCGGCATTCGTCAATTGATGTCCGAGGAGCATCGTAATCGCGTTCAAATTATCATTCTCCGTAGCCAGCATAAACGGCTCGCGAATGCCGTTCCAATCAAAGGAGCTGCTCAGAATCGCCTCCATGAAATCGCCGGTCGGCAAATGATCCGTCCAGGCTCTCTGCCCTTGGAATCCAGCAGCGATCGCGTTGCGCCCTTCGGCTTCTTCCCCGTATCCCATTTCCGCCAGCTTCGGATTGCCGACCATCAGATCGCGGGCGATGAGCGCCATTTTGACTACCGTCTCCCAATCCTCCGTCTTCTGCTCCGCCGATCTCTGGCGCTCCGGCGGGTTAATGTCTTCCCCTTCCTTGCAATACTCCTTCGTCCAAGCCAACGCGAGCTCATATTCTTCTATATCGTAAATGCCCCGCTCCATCCGCCGAACGAACTCGGTCATATCGACGTACTCATTGCGCATGCCGAGGTAATTCTGAAAGAAGCCTTCGTCCACGATACAGCCGGCAATGCCCATCGACACGGTCCCCATCGATAAATAAGATTTGCCGCGAATCGTAGCTACAGCAAGCCCCGCCTTGGCGAAATTCAGCAATTTCTTCTGTACATCCTCCGGAATGGTATCATCGCCAATATCCTGCACATCTCGTCCATAGATACTGAACGTAGGCAATCCCTTCTGATTGTGGGCCGCAAGCGCGGCCGCCAAATAGACCGCTCCTGGACGCTCCGTTCCGTTAAAGCCCCATATCGCCTTTGGCATCCACGGATCGGTATCGATCGTCTCTAGCGGATAGCACCAGGATGGGGTTACCGTTATCGTTACACCCACTCCTTCCCGGCGAAATTTCTCAGCCGTACGGGCCGCTTCCCGTACTCCGCCAATCGTCGTATCCGCTACTACGCATTCCACGGGCAAACCATTCGCGTGATGGAGATTTTCCGAGAGAAGGCGGGCACATGCCAGCGCCAGATTCATCGTCGGCTCCTCGAGCGATTCGCGGATTCCGCCGCGCCGTCCGTCAATGACCGGACGAATGCCTATTTTAGGCATAGCGCCCTCTAATCGGTTTACAATCATCGGTGTACTCATGATAATTCCTCCTTATAAAGTGAATTGCCTGGATAACTGCTTGGACAATTGATGCAGCTGACGGATTTCCAAACGGTTCGTTGCCGTAAAGTCATGATGGTTCTTCACCCGGCAATAATAGTTATCAAAGACACCTTCCAGCATTAAATAATACTTGGCGTTCACCGGATATAATTGTCTCTCAATCAGAGAGGTCATGCTGAGGAGATTCGTGAGCGTCTCCGCTCGGTCCGGCTCGTTCTCCCAATTTTTTAGCAGCCATACGTATAAATCAGGATGGAAGTTCGCCATCACCCCGCTGTAACCCGCGATACCTAGACGAAGCGTCTCCAGCAGCGTCGCTGAGTTCGCATTATATATTTTCAAAGAGCTGTCTTGTACGGCTTCGAGCTTTTGGCGAATATTGTCCGTATCACAGCTTGTATCTTTCAGAAAGTGGAATCTCCCTGTGCTTGCGCACCATTGCAACAGTTCTGGGGAAATGATTCTTTTGTAGGGAAACGGGCATTCGTAGAAGCTTAACGGAATATCCTCCGGCAATTTGCTGAGCAGTTTCTCCAAATTGGTCTTCCATACATTATCCGGCTCATCCTCTCGAGCCAATCGGTTCGTGATCAGCACAAGAGCATCGATTCCCGTTGCGGCTATGGCCGTTAGTTCCTCAACCTGGTCATCAAAATCGTCAGAGATATGCCCTGATGCTATAACGGGCACACGCCCGGCTGCTTTTTCCTTAATAAAAGAGGCCAGCCTCACTCTCTCCTGCAAACTTAAGTGAAACATTTCACTCGATTGGCAAACTGCAAACAGACCATCTACGCCATGCCGGATATACCATTCCACAGCTCGCTCCTGGGCGATAAAGTCAATCTCTCCGTTCTCTTTGAACGGCGTGACCATCGTCGGCCACACACCGTCCGGAATATGTGATTGCGACTGATTCAACATCTATGTTCCCTCCTACTAAACTCTCTAAAGGCGATATTGACCCTGTTCCATGTATAAGTAAGGTAGATCCGATCATCCCGTGCCATAATCGCCGGATAGGAGAATTCTCCCTCAGCGTCTTCCAGCTGGACTTCCTGCGTCCATGTCAGCCCATTGTCCGCGGACACCATCAATACGAGCGGCGAGCGCGGGCCCCAATTGATCCCGACGGGATTGCAGCAGAGCACAAGGGTTCCGTCAGCCATGCGGACAACATCGATACCGCTGTTATTATTCGGAACGCTCGTTGGGTAAGCCGCGCTCCAATGAACGCCTCCATCCTGTGAATCACTGCGGTGAATGAAGCCTTCCGAGCTTCTCATCAGCATATGAACCTGCCCGGGCTGGGACTCCCACACTGACGGCTGAATAACCCCACGGCCATAAAAAGACTGCTCCGACACCGGAATATCGCTTTTTATCGCTTGGATGTCATTTAAGTTAATACCGACGATGGCAATATCCTCGCTCCGCTGCCACGTCGAGCCCTGATCCTGAGAGCGGTCGGCAAACGACGTCCAAATTCCGTCCTCGGCAGAAGCCGGAGCGATCCAAGTGCCGTCAGCGAGAACGACCACTTTGTTGCGTACGGGACCTCGGCCTCCCCGATCTCCGGGAACAAGCTCATTCGCCTCCGACCAAGATCTTCCCTCATCCTTGGAAATTTTATAGAGCGTACGCCACTCCTTGATCAGCCTGCCGATTTTATAGAACAGCAGCAGCTCGCCGCCCGGCAAATTCATAAGTACCGGATTCCAGCAAGGTTCCTCTACTCCTGCGGCGATTTGCATCGGCTGCGACCAATACCCGCCAATCCTGCGAGAGCTCCAAATCGCGTTATCATCCGCGCCCTCTCTGCTCCCCGCAAACCAGACAGCGAGAATGTCGCCGCTAGGCAGCACCGCCAAATGTGAAGCATGACAGCTCGCAAACGGTTTGTCCGTTCCCATTATCAACTCATTCGTTATCTCATTGAACATGCCCGAAATCCCCCCCTGAGATATCAACTTGCCGACCAGCGGCCTGGTTCATTAACCTTTGATCCCGGAATTCGTAATCCCCTCCACGAAGTAGCGCTGCAAAGACAAGAACACGATGACAGACGGTATAATCGCCATACAAGCAGCGGCAAGCGATGTTCCGTACTGGAATTGCGCGGTAGAATTCGCTCCGCCCATAAATTGTGCGATCCCTACTGTCAATGGCTTCAAGGCGTTGGCGCGAATCGCGATCATCGGCCACAGGAAGTTGTTCCAGTTCGAGATAAACATCAGGATCGTGACCGTGGAGACGGCTGGCTTCGTTAATGGCAGCATCACCTTCCAGAAGATTCCGAAATCCTTACAGCCGTCAATTCTCGCGGCTTCCTCCAGCTCATTGGGTATCCCCTTGAAGAAGCTGGTCAATATATACACGCTAATCACGTTCGCGCCAGCTACCAGAATGAGCGCCGCAAATGTATTCAGCAGCTTCAATTCAGATACGAGCAGGAATAAAGGTACGATGTAGGCCTGAATCGGGATGAGCAGCATGGAGACGATAAGCGTAAAAATAATCTTCTTCCCCTTGAAGTTAAGCCGTCCGAAAGCATAAGCCGCAGGCGTAGTCAACGCGAGTACGAACAATGTGGACAATACGGTAATAATCAAACTGTTCATCATCCAGCCGGTATACGGGTACTGAGCCAGAACGGATTTATAATTGATGAGCGTGAAGTTAGCGATCCATTTCGGCGGATAGTTCATAATTTCTGCTTCCGGCTTTAGCGAAGAAGCGACAGACCACAGCAAGGGAAACAGAAATATGACACCGATAAACGCCATGACAATGTAGATCAAAGTGTTTTTTAATTTCATGCCGTGAGCCTCCCCTAGTCATCCAGCTTCAGCAATCTGGATTGAATTTGCACAAATACGATCAGAATGACCAATGTCGCGATACCGAGCACAGAGCCGTAGCCCAAATTGTAGTTCTGGAATGCGGTTCCGTATAAATATTGCACCAAGGTAAGTGTAGCCGTTCCCGGCCCACCGTTCGTCATGACGAATATTTGGTCAAAAATTTGAATCGTATTCACGAGGGTCAGCGTGATGACCATCGAGGTAATCGGCTTCAGCATAGGCAAGGTAATTCTCATGAACGCCTGGGCGCCCGTAGCGCCGTCAATTTTGGCCGCCTCGTACAAGTCGGCGGAAATATCCTGCAACCCCGCTAGATATAGAATCATGTTATAGCCGAGGTACGACCATACGGTCACAAGAGCGATCGAGAATAGCGCCCACTTCTCACTCGTCAGCCATTCGATCGGCCCGAGCCCAACCAGCTTCAAGTAGTAATTGAGAATGCCGAAGTTGTTATCGTAAAGCCAGTTCCAAATGATACCAACTACGGCCGGAATCAACACGTAGGGAATGATCGAAATCGTTCTTACAGCGTTGCGGAAGCGCAGCTTCTGGTTCAACAGCACAGCCATCAAGAGACTGAACACAATTAGCGGCGGCAATGTCAATACGAGAAACAGCAGTGTATTTTTCAGAGAGACCCAAAATATCGGATCATTAAACAGTTTCTTGAAGTTAGCTAATCCGGCAAACTCGGCATCGCCCACGATATTCCATTTCATAAAACCGATAAACAGCCCTGCTACACTCGGTCCAAAGCGAAAGACAAGGAATACGAGCAGATAAGGCAGCAAGAACAGCGCCGCGACTTTTCCTTGTGATTTCATGAAGTCGTCAACCTTTCTACCACTATGGTGATTACTAGTCTTAATAGAGTGGTACATGAACCCGATACGGCGAGGATGGCGCAATACCCCAAGCCCAGCCGTACCGGCTCATTTTCGTGTCAATGGCTACTTGCGATGCAGCATACTTTCTACTCTTGCAGCAGACTATCCATATCTTTCTTCAACTGCTTGGCGATAACATGCGGATCTTTGTTGTTCAGAATAGCGTCCTGAGCAGCTGTCAAAATCGGGCTTGGAGCCGTACTGGAGAAAATTTGCGCCGCCTTCGGATGCGATGGAAGCAGCACACTGCCATCTAAACTGTTAATGAATGCCTCTCGGCCTTCCATGCTTTGGGCGGTTTGCATGCCGACATTGCTCGATGGAAGCTGTCCGGATTTCGCCCATTCGCCGGAGTTATTGTCCAGCCATTTGACGAATTCAATCGCTGCTTTGGCTTTTTCCGGATCTTTGTTTTTCTTCAGTGGGAAAGTAAGTATTTCCGCAGCTCCCCAAGCGGCCTGTTTGTCGAACACTTTAGGATAAGGTGCGCTTGCCCATTGGATGTTGGATTCCTCCAGCTTCGGCATTTGCCAAGGGCCGTCCACGAACATCGCGACTTTGCCGCCCATGAAATCATCTACAGGTGATTTCTCGCCTTTAGGCACGACTTTGTATTTGAAAACAAGATCTTGCAGGAAGGCTATCGCATTGGCCATCTTGTCTTCGTCCAATTCAACCGTTTTCATATCTTCGGTAAACGGATTATGGCCTTGCTGATTCAACAGAGCATAGATTTGATAGAATACATGGTGGTTCATGGAGAAGCCAAGACCGTACTGTACGATATTGTTCTCGTCGAAGCCTTCTTCATCGGCCCGTTTGCCTTTGTTGTCGATCGTCAGCTTCTGAGCTGTTGCGATCAACTCGTCGCCGGTCATCGGAGGCTGCGTAATTCCCGCTTCATTGTACAAATCTTTGTTGTAATACAAACCATGCATGTGAACGTCTAACGGAACCGCATACTGCTCACCTTTATAGAACGTTCCGCCCCAGGCAAATGAGGAGTAGTTCCCTGTCTCCATGCCTACGTCGGCGATCGGCGTGTTATCTAGGACACCCATTTCCACGAACTGCCCCAGCTCGAAGGGATGCATGACCAATACATCCGGCGGATTCCCGCCTTTCATTTCTGTCAAAAATTTGGTGAAGAGCGGCGTCCATTGCAGGGAAGTGAATTCAACATGAATGCCGCTTTGTTCCTGATTGAATTTGTTAACTAGTCCTTCCATCGTATTGAGGTCAGGCCCTGTCCAGCCACCCCAAAAATCGATGTTGACCACCTTGCCACTGCCGCCGCCTTCATTCGCTGATGCCGGCGAATTCGCTGTTTGCGGTTTTGGATCGGCAGCACAACCTGCCAATGGTAAAGCTAACAGCATTACGGTAAGGAAACTTGCAAGCCATCTCTTTGTTCTCATGTCTTATCCCCCTCTAAGGATTAATTAAACTTGCCTGCCAAAGTAATGTAAGCGCTTTCTTATATGCGATTCCGAATGAACGCTCACCCCCTTTCAGGTCGTGAATTATAGTCTGAAGCAAATATTTCTGCTAACCAGGGAGAAAACGATCGTCGTCTACTCCCGGTTGGCATATAACCAAGCTGAAGTACTGTCAGTTCTCGTCCGGTTTAATCCCCGCAGGATTTCCGGGTAACGATGTGCGTATCGAACATTTTATGAACCTTGACATTGGTTTTGTACAGCATCATATCCGTCAGCATTCTTAGACTTTCTTTCGCCATCTCTTCTACAGGCAGATGAACAGTAGATAGTGTAGGTATAGTAAAATTGGTGACTTCGTCGTTATCATGTCCGATGATTTCCATATCCTCCGGCACTTTAATATCGATCTCATTCAAAGCCTTAAGTGCGCCTACAGCCATCTGGTCACTAATCGCGAATACTCCGGTAGGCAAGGAGCCGGACTGCTCCTTCATTCTCATCACTGCTTCATATCCGCCCTGCTCCGAGAAATCCTCGTACATCAGATGCTCTTCATCAACTTCCAAGCCAAGCTCAGCCGCTTTGTCCAGAAATCCTTCTCTGCGCAGCATGATCGCTTTAGATGATACGTCCGGGACAATCAGTCCTACCTTCTTGTGGTCCCGTCTATACAATCTCTCCGCCACCATCTCGCCGCTCCTGCGGCTATCGACATTCACTGATGAATATTTGCTGGATTCGCGTTGGTGCAGCACGATCGGAACGTTCAACTCAGCCTGCTCGAGGAACTCATCATCCTCTTCCGTTGAGTTGGCAATAATTGCCCCATTAAACCGCGTTCCCGTTACTAAGCTTCTCACCTCATGCAATTTGGTGCCGACGTATGGCTGGATCAATAGCTCATACTCATCCTCCAGCTCGTTGAGTGCGTGCTGAAAGCCTTTCAAGTAACGACCAACAAGTGCCGTCCGCGTATCAAGCGTCCAGAACAAGGCAATGATCGGCAGCACCGTTTCTCCTCCGCTCCGCAGTCGTCTAGCCGAAATATTCGGCTGGTAATTAAGCTCTCTGGCAGCTTCTAGTATTTTCGCTTGCGTTGCGGCGGATATTCGGTACTTATCCCCTTTGCCATTCAACACCATGGAGGCCGTGCCTTGCGATACTTTTGCAAGTTGGGCTATTTCCTTAATGCTTGCCATGCTAATAACACCTCATAACTTTCATCATATTGGCAAAATATCCTAACTCATTGTATAGGTTCAAACGAGATTAAAGCAAGTAACACGACAAGAAAGGAAATAGAACGTAAATCCATGAAACTTACACCTTGACCCTATCTTGCTAATACGTTTTGCTAAAACGTTTTGCTAATACGTTTTTATTGTATTTTAAAAGCGCTTTCACGTCAACAGTTAAATTCAAATTTTATCAAAATTAATTTTTAGGACAGTTTTGAAGCATGCCTTTTCTTTAATTGGTAGCATGGAGGTGGAATAATGAGGTACAATAACATCCGAAGGTTTACAGCGTAGATAACGCCATATGAGACGGCCTGGCCGTTTTCATTTGATAGGGCACCTCTAGAGGAAATTGGAAGGATGGATTAACTGATGCATGTAGCAAACAAATGGAAAGATTACGAAATCATTGACACCGGAAACGGGGAAAAACTCGAACGCTGGGGTGACATCATCCTGCGCCGACCCGATCCGCAGATCATTTGGCCGATCAGCCATGAATCCCAGCAGTGGCGAAATGTGCACGGCCATTATCACCGCAGCTCCTCGGGCGGCGGGCAATGGGAGATGAAGAAGGAAATCCCGGAGCGCTGGACAATCTCTTACGAGCAATTAAAATTCTATATTCGCCCAACGAGCTTCAAGCATACAGGTTTATTCCCGGAGCAAGCAGCGAACTGGAGCTGGATGATGGACAAAATATCGCGCGCTGGGCGGCCGATTCAGGTGCTGAACCTGTTTGCCTACACAGGCGGCGCGACTGTGGCGGCCGCCTCGGCCGGCGCCTCCGTAGTGCATGTCGACGCTGCGAAAGGCATGGTGCAATGGGCCAAAGAGAACGCGGCCTTGTCCGGACTAGCCGATCGGCCGATACGCTACATTACCGATGACGTATTCAAATTCGTGCAGCGCGAGCAGCGGCGCGGAAATCGCTATGACGCCATCATCATGGACCCTCCTTCCTACGGACGGGGACCAGGCGGAGAAATGTGGAAGCTGGAGACAAGCTTGTATCCGTTCGTGGAGTCGTGTTTGTCCATTCTGTCGGACAACCCTCTCTTCTTCCTAATCAATTCCTACACGACGGGCATCTCTCCTACAGTGCTGCATAACATCCTGTCGATGACGGTACAGAAACGATACGGCGGCAGCATTTCCGCGGGCGAAATCGGCTTGCCGATTACGAATTCCGGGCTGAATCTTCCTTGCGGGATCCTTGGCCGCTGGGAGGAATAACCCATGACCGCAAACAACTACAGCGAAGGTTCGGCTCCTGCGAAGTCGGACTTCGAAATTCTATACGAGGATAACCATCTGCTGGGGATCGTCAAACCAGTTAACATCCCGACCCAAGGGGATGCGAGCGGCGATCCCGACCTGCTGTCCTTGCTGAAGGAGGATATCAAGGAACGTTACCAGAAGCCGGGCAATGTATATTTAGGTCTTGTTCACCGGCTGGATCGCCCTGTGGGCGGTGCAATGATCTTCGCCAAGACGTCGAAGGCCGCCTCCCGGCTGTCGGAGGCCGTACGCAGCCGCAACTTTGATAAGACGTATCTGGCCATCGTTCACGGCACGCCTCCGCAGCAGCAAGGCCGTCTGACGAATACACTGTTGAAAGATGAGCGCACGAACACTGTATCGGTCGTCTCCAAGGGAACAGCGGGCGGCAAAGAAGCCATCCTCGATTATGAAGTGATCGGGACGGCCGCGGGCGAAGGCCATACGCTGGTCAAAGTCACCCTGCTCACCGGGCGCCCTCATCAGATCCGGGTGCAGCTCAGCCATATCGGCTGTCCACTATATGGTGATCAGAAATACGGGGAAGCCTACAACAAGCCGGGCCAACAAATCGCTCTGTGGTCGCTGTATGTCGGCTTCCCCCATCCGGTAACGAAGGAGCAGATTCATATTACCTCCCTGCCGCCGGATCAAGCTCCTTGGAGCCTGTGGAGCAGGCGAACCTACCAGGAGCTGGCTCGACAGTTCTGAATATCTAACATAAATATCAAGCAGACGGGGGCACTAAGCCCCCGTCTGCTTGATTATATATTGTTCCGATACGGCGATACTTAAAAGTCCACTCACTGTCGAAATAACTTTAAGAATTTGCTTTACTGTTAGATTGCTTGCAAAAAGAAAACCACATGGAGTTGTTATACTCACATGTGGTGAAAAAACAAAATTATTTTAGCCTGTTAACCAGTGATTGAAGATCAGTAACATCCTTTAAATCTACACCACTTAAATAGTATGTTTGATTATCAAACATAAAGCGAATTGCCGATAATCTGTATTCCTTCTCCTTGAGAAACGAAACGACTTCAAACATTGTATTCATTGTTTGTTCTTGCTTGTCATCATTTACACTAAACCATAGTCTTAATTCAGGCATATCTTTTTCCTTGATTTCTTTCTTTATTTCATGATAACTAGGGGGATATGCTCCGCTAACTTTTAGTGAATCTTTTAATGGATCGGACCTCAATTGAAACGACACACTTGATATTTGGTGAAAATGCTGTTTAATCTCATTTTCAACTTCATATTTCCAATAGGAAATATTGTAGTTGTCCGCTAATTCCCCACTATACTTATTTACTCGAAATTGAATTTGAGGGTTCTTCTTTAAGTGGGCTACTGCAAAGTACCTATACTTGAAATATGATGAATTGTCGAAGTCATACTCTATTGACTCAATTATCATCTCATCACCGTATTTGTCTTGCAAGTATCTTGATGATTCTTTCCTCATGGTTTCTTTTCCCCATGGTGTCCCATTAAATATGCTATAAGTGAAGAATAGTATAATACAGACTACAAATCCTATGATCCAATATTTCACCAAATCACTCCTTAGTAGCATAATAGGTATTCACTATCTATCCTGCTACACACTACTAATTAAATAGTTGCTTCCCTATTTTGATATTTTCCAAAAATGTATCTTTTCCATACAATAAGTTGTACCAACCCGATCCAGATTTCCTTTCATTGTCCTGTATAAAACTTTGGATTTGTTGGCTGTAGCTCTTATAGGTATAGGCGTTATTCTTAAACTCACCTTTTGCCCAAACAGCAAATTTATTGGGTATTAAGTCGTTCGGATAAGATTGTACAAAATCCCCTATTTTAGTGCCATCCGTTAAAGATCCTTTTTGAAGCGCACGCCATGAAACCTCCACACAGTTATTTAAAAACAAATTATAATCCTTATTTTTATCAGTCCCGTACTTCTCAGAATATCCTTGAGCAAGTCCTCTTAGGTAATCTAACGAGCCCGTAAAATCACCTTTGATATATGTGCTGCTTGTATATTTTTTATCATAATACTGAATTGACGATGTATCTTGTTGCAACCAGGCATTTAAGTTAGTCAACGATCCCATGGCCTTACTATCAACTTTCTCAGATACAACTTTTGTATCCCCATAGAAAGTGTAATACCAATCACCAGCTGCATTTTGTAATAATAATGAAGTATGTCCTCCACCAAGAGCTCCCCATTTTGCCGTAATGATAACTGCATCATTACCTGTCGGGTCAAAATACTTCAGTGGATTGTTGTATACATACGTATACAAATTCAAGCTCAACGGATTTGTAAGCTCGCCCTCATACGTATCCTCTCCGATAAACCGCGCTATTGCTGGATCATACCACCGAGCACGAAGGTATTGCAATTTTGTGTCTGCATCCCAGTACTCCCCTGCATATCCCAGTGAGTTCGGTACGGTTTCCTGTACGGTTATCGGATTTCCCCAGATGTCATAATTGTAGCTGTTTAGTAATTTCCCTGATGCGTCACGAAGCTCTGTAACGTCTCCATGACCGTTGGTTACATAGTATTGTAGCTTGGATTCACCCGCCGCTTGGCGACCTACCAGTTTCCCTATCGAATCAAACACATACCCGTAAGTAATGGTCACCGCTCCAGAACTTACTGTCCCTTCTGCAACAAGCAGGCCCCGATCATCATAATAGTATCTTGTTGAGTGATTTCCTTTCGTACGCCCGACCATCAGCCCGTCGCCATTATAGTTATAGATAATCGTCGTACCGTCCTCCGTCACGGCCTTTAACCGTTTTCGTATAAGAGGTTACACCGCGGGCATCGACTTCCCGAACTGATCTTCCAGCGGATCGTACTCATAAGCTCTCATATTACCGCACGAGAATCCTTTACACTAACCTTGTTTAAAAGATAGATAATATAATATTTTATGAAGATCCGATACGGCGTTTCCTTAGAGTCCTACTCACTTCACTGTTGAAATACAAGCGTGTATTTGCTTAACTTTAGATTGGTTGTAAAAAGAAAACCACATGGAGTTATTACACTCGCATGTGGATAATAAGATTAAACCTATTCAAATGTTATTCCACCATTTGCATAGTGCTCATCTAAAAAGATATCTATCTTCTTAATCTGATAATAATACAGCAAATTATCATCATTCTGTTCATGCAATACAATTTTCACTAACTTTTCCTTTACATTACTAATTGGTTGAAAAGTACTGTATGAAACCTTCTTCAACTTCCAACCTTTAGTTACAATTAGATTATGATTCTTCCAATCAAATCCATCTAGGTTGATTTCATCAAAATGTATAGCATCATCAGGAGACTTAAGAATTCGTACCAGCATGCCTCTCTCCCGATCTCCTTTAACTGATCCCAATTCTTTAACTGTTATTTTTTGTGATTTTAACACAAAAAGCGCACTTATGATTAAAAGACAACAAAAGCCCAACAACATCATCCACTTTAATCTCATAATATCTCCTTAAAAAGTTGATCCCCAGTTTCTCTTTCCTTGCCAATTTTTCTTATAGTGTTCTACCTTTCTATATGAGTAATGGTATTTACCTACTTTAGAATATTTAATTAATCCGCTAGCCTTTCTATTTACCCCTTCGGGCAGGTGAGAATTAAAATAATCTTGATTATTTGCAAGCATTGTATCCCCCTTCTTTCCCGACCACTTCATACTACCATCCCAGCCATATACATCTTGTACATTTTGGGAATGTAAGAAGGTTACTGCTAAATTAGTAGCAGCATAATCAAGATGGGCAGAATTACAGGCATACAATATAATAGTTTCAATATCTTGTACCTGAAGCGAACCAATCCATGTCGCAGAGCGCCCTCCTCCCGTTAATCCATTTTGATTTGTAGTTAGGTACTCATCCTTAGTATAGTCAAGTATCAAATTATTAGAATTACTATGAAAATACAGTGAGACTAATTCAATTTTTTCTCCATTAGAGCCCATTTCTTTCCATAGCCTTATAAACTCTTTTTCTGAAGAAATACCACTAACATGAGCTTTTGTTTTCTTTTGTTTCTCCCATCTCTGTGCATCTATCTCTGCCCTTTCTTGGAATCCCCCGTTACTTCCATGCGGTAAACCATAGAAAAAATAAGCATCATGCCCACTTGGATCCACATAAATCAACGGATTATTAAACACATACGCATAAAGATTCAAACTCAGCGGATTCGTAAGCTCACCTTCATACGTATCCTCTCCGATAAACCGCGCTATTGCTGGATCATACCACCGAGCACGAAGGTATTGCAATTTTGTGTCTGCATCCCAGTACTCCCCTGCATATCCCAGTGAGTTCGGTACGGTTTCCTGTACGGTTATCGGATTTCCCCAGATGTCATAATTGTAGCTGTTTAGTAATTTCCCTGATGCGTCACGAAGCTCTGTAACGTCTCCATGACCGTTGGTTACATAGTATTGTAGCTTGGATTCACCCGCCGCTTGGCGACCTACCAGTTTCCCTATCGAATCAAACACATACCCGTAAGTAATGGTCACCGCTCCAGAACTTACTGTCCCTTCTGCAACAAGCAGGCCCCGATCATCATAATAGTATCTTGTTGAGTGATTTCCTTTCGTACGCCCGACCATCAGCCCGTCGCCATTATAGCTATAGATAATCGTCGTACCGTCCTCCGTCACGGCCTTTAACCGATTTCTGGTGTCGTATTGGTACGACGCAATAGTTGGGATTTCCGGTACACGATTACTTGTCAGGCTGCTCCGGTTATTCCTCTGGTCATAGGTGTAGGTTTCATTAAATTGAGTCGAGGTCTTGATTCGATTTAATACATCATACGTGTAAGTAAAGCTTGTGCCACTATCATTTTGACTTGTAATGTTCCGGTTGTTGTCATAGCCATAGGTATATTGCTTTAGCTTTGTCCCATTATTAGTCGTTGTAAGTCCCGTTAAATTAAGCCCTGTGTAGGAGTAAGTTGCTGATAGTCCCGTTCCGGTTGTCGCTTGAGCCAAGCTGTTGTTCTTCCGATATGAATAAACCAAATTAGCAATTTCCGCTCCTCCACTACTTGTCATCTGCAGTTTTTGTGGAAGCCCCCTTGCTCCTCGAAAGGTCGTTTTTGATGCCAGAGTATAGCTGCCCAAGGTAAAGGTTTGGCTGGTTCGTAATCCGCGGCTGTCATAATTCATCGTCAGTTTGGCGCCATCCGGATAGGTGAGGCTGATTAGCTCTCCGGTAGAGGCATAAGCATAGCTGGTTGTCCCCGTAGCGTCCTTCATCGTCAGACGATTTCCCAAACTATCGTACGTATAGTTGATCGTTTCATCACTCGTCTGATCCTGAATTAGAAAATCACGATTGTTATATTGATATGAATGAATTTGACTCTTTCGATCAATATACTTAATAACATTACTATTACGATCGTAGGTGTATGTTTCTGTCTGCCCCATCGGATCAGTTTGTTTCAGCAGGCGGCCAATTTGATCATAGCTCTTGATTATCGATTTCCCATCGGCATATGTCAACTTGATCATATCCCCAGTCATGTTGTAGCTATAACTGGTCATCTTCCCTTCGGCATCCTTAACTGCGGTTAACCGAGATATCGGATCGTACGTAAAAGCGGTCACATTGCCGTTGGCATCCATAGTACTTATTGCATTTCCCATATAGTCATAGGTACGACTAGACAGGGTCACATTCCCAGAAGCTTTCAATTCCTCTTGACGAAGCATACGTCCCATGACATCGTAGGTTTCCCGAATTTGATTGTTCTCCCCGTCCACGGTAGTCAATGTTCGGTTCCCGTCATTGTAGATATACTGAATTTGACTGGTACCGTCATTCTCCGTGAGCACCCGACTGTTGGCATCATACGAATAAAATATTGTCTCCCCGGCTGAATCCCTCTTTGCCACTGGTCGGCCGTATGCATCTAGTGTATAAGTCGTTACACCGCGGGAATCGATTTCACGAAGCAGCCTTCCCAGCGGATCGTACTCATATGTTCTCACATTACCGCGAGAATCCGTTACACTAACCTTGTTTAAAAGATCATCATAGCTGATCACAGTGACACTTCCATCCGGATTCTTCTCCGTAGTAGGCCGTCCTATGGCATCATAGGTAGCCACTGTGGCATTACCATTGCCATCGACATACCTTGTAATATCTCCCCGAAAATTATATGCTGCTTGAACAGAAATCGTAGATACAGTTCCATCTAATCCTGTTACATTGACATCTTGTCGAGTCGGGAGTAATGATCGATATCCATATTGCATTTTCATTACTGTATCCGCGGTATCTCCCTTTATGCGAACGGTAGTCGGATTAGAGTAAGTATCGTACTCATAGTTCATCTTTGATAATAATTTCCCCGTGTTATCCTCATTGGTGGCTTCAGTTAAAGTCGCCGTATTTTGGTTATAAATATATTTAGTGATCAAGCTGTTTGTTGTACTCACAGGGACAGTGACTATGACCGGAAGCCACTGCGTTACCATGTGCGCGTTATAGAGTTTATATTGAAACCGAGTCGTTATCCCCTGAGGATCAGACTGGGACATAATCAATCCGTAATCATTATCATATTCAATGCTCGTTACTCTCGATGAACTGGAGGATCCCGAGGCCTTCCTTTCTTCAATACGAGTCGGTACTGCCGAGCGCCTAGCTTCGTTATAGGTATAATAAATAGTCTCACGCAAGTTGCCGACTAGAGGGATTCTATCGGCGCTTCTTTTATAAAGGACATTCGGCACCATATTGCCATAATGCGCTTTGGTATAGTTAAATGTAGTATTTGCTAGTCCATCATTTACCGTGACCGAGAAATTACGGTTCGTTCCGTAGCTTTCTCCAATATCCCCGTTGTAGGATAACTTTAGTTCCGTACCTACCGTTTGGCTCTCCGTACTGTAGAACACTTTCCGGCTACTGTACCTTGGCTCTTGCTGTGCGGCGTATTCCCCCAGTTTCCGCATAACTAAGCCGTCAAAGCCATACTGAGTAATTGCTTTCGTTGGATGCTCGATAGAGGTAAGCTGCACCCAGTCATTCCATCCCCAGTAGATCATTCGATCGGTTCCGGTCAAATTTTCATAACCTCGAACCATATTAAACAAAGTATTGTTCCAAATACTATAATCGAATTTGGTCGACCGACCTCGAGCATCAATGACTTCTGCCAACACTTCTTGGATCCGGTTATTTGATGTTACAGATCTTTTTTTGTAGGTAACCGACTCCTCGCTTCCTGACTCTCCATAAGCCGTAACTTTTACCTGCTGGTTATCATATTTAAAATTCAAATAATGTCCAAGCTCCCCATTTCCGGGGGAGACAAACACAAAGTCAAGTTTTTTCCCCTGGCTTCCGCTACTCACCCAGGAAAAACTGACGTAATTGCCAAATCGGTTAGTAATCAACAATGGTTCACCATGATAAGAGAAAAACGTTGTGGTGCCTCCCGTATAATCCTTGAGTTCATATTCTGCTTCCGATACCCCAAATTCCTTCCTCAATTGCTCCATCCGGCTCTCCCGGATAGGGCCGAAATCGTAATTATTCCACGGATAACCTTGCAGTTCATTGTTTTTAAGCGCATAAGTTCCTACATCCGGAATGGTTAAATAATCAACCCCGGCCTCGGTTTTAAAATAAGGCAAATCCCATCTCCAACCTTTTCCTAAGTGAAAGCGTTCCTCTTCCTTCGTGATTTCGGTTCGATTTTTATACTCCGATGCCACATATGTCCGATCCTTGCCCATCGTACTGTCATAGACACGGGTCAGCGCAAAATCCATCCCGTTCGCACCTTTAACAAATAAGTCGGTCACCTTGATTTGTAATGATCCGTCAACGGTGGAAATTTGATCTTGCACTGAACCGACGCCATAAGGTGCTTGATCAAAACGAAGAGGCTGACGTTTTAGAGCCACATCGTCGTATCCCGTCCCTGAAGCCGCAGTTTGCATCAGACGGCTATAAACATTTTTTGTAACGGAAATCGGATAAACCTCTTGAGTTTCTATATTTGGAACCAAACCATCATCTAATGCGTTTGTTACTGCTAGGGACTGCTTGCTAAAGGCTGTGAGAGGATCGAGTGGGAGATCGGGATACAATCGATCCATATAGACTTGGTATCCCCCGCCTTTTTCTTGAAACAGAAGGCCTTGATAAATATCATTAAGTTTGTATCCTTTCACTAATTCTACAGTGACCCAAGAGCGATCAACTACGAAGCGTTCTGCAACAGAGGAGATCGTGATAATCTCTTCCGGATCTAACGAAGCAGATAAATTAGTGAACAACTCATCATAGACACTTGAAGTGACCGATGAAACGGTGGAGGTTGGCGAACCAATTTCGGAGGCCGTTTGCTCTTCAGCATTTACATAGCCACCGCTTGGAACAAGAAATTCTATAAGGAACAAATTCATGGCTAAGTACAACGAGATCCACTTCTTCATTTGAAATAGGCTCCTTTGAAAATAGTTAAAATACTTTTGATTTAGTAACAACTAATGTAATAATAATCAATAGCATTGTTGGAATTTAAGATTCTGGAAGAGGATCGGTAATAATTATTCTACCTGAACGTTGTACGTTGAAAATCCGATTATACTCTGTTTTTTGTCCATTCTTATTTTCAATTACTATTTTTAATCTAAATTTGCTAAAATTTATACCCGGATTAGGTGTTTGAATCCTTACACTATACCCTGAGTTCTTGTTAGAATATTCAGGATATAAAGTAAAGATATCATTCCGTAACTGATTAAGTGACGTTGTCACTGGTATTTGTAATAGATCATTAATATAAATCTCCACTTTCTTCATTTCAACCAATTCTAAATGCCAGCCGGTGATCACCATATCATTAGTTTTTGCATTGTTATAATAGGCCACTGTTCCATTTTCTAATGGATAGTTAATCTCTCCTTTCGGCTGCAATACAATTTGAACAAAGGATTTAATAAAAATTGTTTCTTCCCCTTTTTTATTTCTTATAACGACTTTTAAGGTGTAATTTTTATTTTCTTTTGGCAGCTCTAAATTGTAATAGAATCCAGCATTATGATTATTGAAGTTAGGATACGCGGTATGCACATCTTCTCTGTTTTCACCATAAATTGCTGAACCTATTAATGTATTGTTTACATATACCTTAATACTCTCTACTCCAGCTTTATCTAAATACCATCCTCTAACTGTAACTGTATTAGTATAAATTTTGTCAGTTGCCGGTGAATCTAGTACTCCAAAACCTAAAGGGTCCTTTACTTCTTTATTTATCAAATTCCCATTGAGATCGTACTCATAATAGTAGCGTCCGGTTGTTGATTCTATTTGTGTTAATCTACCATTTGAATCATAATGATAGTTATATGTAGCACCATTACTTGTGATGTAATTACTGTTAATAAAGTAAAAAGTACAGTAAAAGACAATATCTTTTTCATTTTTTTCCTCGACTCCTTAAATTCTTTACAATATTGCTGAATCATACAGAATGTTGATGTTTAGAATAAATGATAAATTTACCATATAATAATAATACAACCTCCATTCCCCTTCTATTTCCTTACCTTCTGCACAGCGCTCGACCCAACTTTTAGCAAACTAAACCAACCTCTCTTTTCGGCGGATAACCGACTCCCTACGTTATAATTTATTAACAAAAATTGTTCTCTATGGAGTTATCGTTGTTAATGCGATTCAACCATCGTATGTATACGTGAAGGTGTATTAAGGATTAGTGCAATGAAAAAATAATTTGCAACATAAACCATGGCATTAAATGTATAAAATTATCATCAAAGTGAGAAAGAAAGAGAAGAAGAAATTGATGAGGGGATCGTGTGGGGAGATTATCTAATATTCATTATAATACGTTTACTTATTATTCCTTAATAGTTATAAATTGTATATTATTAGCGCAACACGTCGAATTACTTGGCAATTTCGTAGACTGAGAAATCGAGTTAAAAAGGGTCACTAACCTCTCGCGCTAAAAGCTCCCGAATTCGATGTGAAAACGTTCCCCTTTTTTCGATGAATAATTTCGGCATAGGATTTATACCTCTTATCGTGCAATATTATTACTAGTCCCATTTAAACAACAAAGACGCATGACCCTACGGATAAGGATCATACGTCTATTATAGATATACCTACTTTGTTCCTGATATTTTGCCCATCAAATACACAAGCAGTTGCTGATTATGTGTAGAAATGCGGCTGAGCACGCCGTCCAAATATTCGTGACGGATCGAAATTCCCCGGTCAGCTTCCGTCTTGCCCTTCTCCGTAATCGAAATCCAAACGATCCGCCGGTCATCCCCATCTCTATCACGGCGAATAAGCTCCGCCTTTTCCATCCGGTCCAAAAGCATCGTGACCGCCGCCGGGGTCGTTGCTAGAAACGGGATCAGATCGGACGGCTTCAACTGGCCATTCTGCTCCAACACTTCAAGTACCGATAGCTGCGATGTAGTTAAGGTTGGCGCAAGCTCCTCTTCCAAATGGCTCTGATAGTCTTTTACGATTTTGCTAAGTAATTTTCCGAATTCCTCCGTATGCATCATATCCCCCCTATCTGTGCCTGAGTCCATAATTTATGATTAATGATTATTCGTCCTATGTAAGTGTAAGAGCCTCTCCGATTGACGCCATCTAGAAACGCTTTTCTTAACGCCTTTAATTAAATTCGCCGTACCCCGCTCAAAATCCTTCCTCATTCCAATAAAATCCATTAATTTGGAATAGTACAAAAAACCAGCCGATTTCTCGGCTGGCCTCATAATTTCTGAAAATGAATGCAGTTGTGGATTATTTGATTGTATATCTCCAGCCAAGCGGATCTTCGAGTTGTCCGCGCTGGATTCCCGTAATCGTGTCATACAGCTTCTTGGACAACTCGCCGGTCTTGCCGTCAGCAATGCTCAGCTCCAGCTCTCCCCACTTCATGCTGCCGATCGGTGAAATGACGGCAGCCGTCCCCGTTCCAAAGGCTTCTTCAAGCCGTCCCTGCTTATGCGCTTCAACCAATTCCTCCATCGCGATTTTGCGTTCGCTTACAGGAACTCCCCACGATTTCAGCAACGCCATGACTGAATCCCTCGTTACCCCGGCCAGAATGCTTCCCGATAGCGCAGGTGTAATGACTTCACCGTTTATTTTGAAGAAAACGTTCATGCTCCCGACTTCCTCAACATATTTGCTTTCTACCCCATCCAGCCAGAGTACTTGCGAAAATCCCGACTTCTTCGCGTCTTCCTGAGCTTTTATGCTGGCCGCGTAGTTGCTTGCCGTTTTAGCTGCGCCGGTACCGCCGCGAAAAGCCCGAACATAGCGCTGCTCCACGTGAATGCTGACCGGATGAATGCCCTCCGGATAATAGGAGCCGACCGGCGAGAGAATGACCAGCAGCTTATACGTATGTGAAGCCCGTACACCGAGGCACGGCTCGGTAGCAATGATAAACGGACGAATATAAAGTGCATTCTCTTCTCCAGATGGAATCCACGATGCATCGATTTTTACAAGCTCCGTGATCCCCTGCAGCAGTGTGGACGGCTGCACCTGTGGAATGCTTAACCGTTCACAAGACTCGTTGAGCCGCTTCATATTCATGTCCGGCCGGAACAGCACCAATTCATCAGCAGCTGTACGGTATGCTTTCATGCCTTCGAATACTTCTTGCCCGTAATGGAATACCATCGCCGAAGGATCAAGGGCAATCGGCCCGTAAGGCACGATTTTGAGATCATGCCATCCGGCCTCAAGCGAATATTCCATCGTCAGCATATGGTCGCTGAAATATTGCCCAAAACCCAGGGCACCCGGATCCGGCTTCTGCTTCAAATTCTGACTTAATTCAATGTGCAAGCTCTCCATTACTACACGTCCTCTCGATTGATAACTCTATCTTTACTATAACGTTCATTCAATCATTGATCAATAATATGATATCAATCATTATCATAGTCCGTGTCTATAATTCGGGAGCATCCCCCCGACAACGATTCTGTACGCTTAATATACTCAGTCGTTTGATTCTATACTTAAACTAATAATTCTCCTATATATTTCTATAAGGTTGTAGGAACAATCTCCTAATTATGGTAGAATACTTGTAAGATTATAGGTATATTGACCAAGTACTTACGGGTGAAAAGTCAATTCACAAAAAAAGAAATGGAGAGATTATCTTGTCACAAATATTAAAATGGATTGGTTATGTTTCAATAATTGGTGGAATTATTCTAGGCATTGTATATGGAATAAAAAGCAATCCATTAACTGAAGCCCTGCGAGTTTATGATGATTCATTCCGCTGGGCGGTCGCCTTTACTTGGTGGATTAGCGGGTCACTATCGGGCGTACTATTTATTGCATTCAGCATGATGCTTGATTTACTTGAAGAAAACAATGCTCATTTAAAAGAATTGCTGCATCGTACACATGGAGAGACTACATCTTCGAGTAAGCCGCAGGGAAGATCTAAGTCCTCTTTAAGTTCATTAAGTGGTTACAAGATGGGGAATAGTGACTAAGGCTATCCGTATAAAATGATAACCATATAAAATGAAAGTCCACAGAACTAAATGTTTGTGGGCTTTTTGCATTTTTGGTTATAATTTTTACAAGAACTTTGAAACTTTTAAGGAGGCCTGCCATATGTGTGGACGCTTTACCATTACTGTTCCTTATGATGAACTATTGATACGCTATTATATCAATGAAGAAACAAACATTATCTATGAACCGTCATATAACGCAGCCCCTATGCAATATATCCCGGCAGTAGTCAAAGGAATTAACGGTAATCGATTGGGGAGCCTTCGTTGGGGTTTAGTCCCATCCTGGGCTAAAAACGATAAAATCGCAAGTAAAATGATAAACGCAAGAGCTGAAACAATTACCGAAAAACCTTCCTTTAATCGATTGGTCGCCTCCCGCCGCTGCATCATTCCTGCTGATGGTTTTTACGAGTGGCAGCAGCGAGGGAAATCAAAGCAGCCGTTTCGAATCACTTTGAAGGACGAGGGGATTTTCTCTTTCGCGGGTCTTTACGATATGTGGACCGATCAAAGCGGAAACAGACTTGCGACCTGTACCATCATCACTACAGCACCAAACAGTCTTATGGCCGATATTCATGACAGAATGCCAGTTATACTTCAAAAGGAAGATGAAGCAGAATGGCTTGACAGGGATAATGCAGATGTCCAGGCACTTATCAGGTTGTTGAGGCCTTATGACTCAAATGAAATGAGGGCTTATCCAGTATCGTCTGAAGTAGGAAATGTGAGAAATAATTATGCTAAGCTGCTGGAAAAAGCCCGCCAATCATAGTCGATATCATCTTCCAGTCATAATAAAGACTGCCGACAGGTGCCGACAGCCAATATAAATTGTTAACCGATTTGAAGTAGACGTACTATTTCACCGTCTATTACATCTTCACTAACTTTTATAAACCCTAAAGATTCATACAAATTTCCCGCAACTTGATTGTCTGGTCGATGTCCAATCATTATTCCTGTACAATTTGAAATACTCATCAATTGAATCAATGTTTCCATTGCTGCCTTGCCATAACCTTTGCCTTGATGCTTTTCGTCAATCATTACGGCAGGAATCCAATAGTTACTATCCTTGTCTGGATTCGTACAAAATACGAGAAATCCGACTAAAAGCTCTTCTGAGTAAATAGCACGCAATTCAAAATCATCAACATATTTAGATTCTGCAATCCAATAAACGACAGGTGCAGGAAAGACATTTAGCTGCTCTGGCTTAACTTTAAGCTGGGTACATTCATACCAATTGTCAATAGACACTGGCTTTAGTACAATTACCATACGAAATTCCTCCCAAATTTTACTTCGCAGAGGAATTCATCCTCTACGATTATTTCGTAACCTTCCTTAAAATCATTGCAACATGGATATTCTTCATACCACATCACTCCTCTCGAAATAAAAAAACTTTAATGTAGGTTATTCGTTTCCTTATTTATTATATCCTGCTTCTATCGTGGGAATTAGGTATTAAACATATCAATCATTTCAAAACAACAGTATTTCAGATAAGAGCCTTTTAAATAAAACCCTTGATTTAGTATAATTTCTGCTAAATAATATGATCTACTATATAAGCATAGATCATATCTATGAAAGAAGGGATACTTTGGAACATCGTCTGCTAGAATACTTTATCGCCGTTAGCGAAGAACTGCATTTCACGAAGGCCGCGGACAATCTGGGGATTTCCCAGCCGACGCTCAGCCATCAAATCCGCTTGCTGGAAGAGCAGCTGGGAACGCCGCTATTTCACCGCTCGGGTAAAAAGATTCATTTAACGCAGGCCGGAACCGTTCTGCTGGAACATGCCCGCCGGGTATTCCATGAACTGGAGCAGGCCAAACTGGTCATCGGTGAGCTGGCCGGGCTGAGACGGGGCCGATTAAGAATCGGCTGCTCGGGCAATCATTTGCTGATCCAGTCCATCATTTCCTTTCACCGCAAGTTTCCCGGCATCGAGCTGTCTGTCGTCGAGCTTGCGACTGAGGAGACACGAGATCGGCTGCTCAGCAACAAGCTGGATCTCGGAGTTGTATTTCTACCGTTGAAGGACGAGCAGCTCGTCAGTCTTCCGCTGTATAAAGAAGAACTCGTCATCATCGCGCCCCACGATCATCCGTTTGCCGGATCGAGCGGCATTGAACTGTGGGAACTGGCCCAATCGCCTCTCGTCTTATTTCCCCCGAAGTTTCTGGCCCGGCAAATGCTGGATGCGGCCTGTGCCAGAATCGGCATACAGCTCAGTCCCGTCATCGAACTGTCCACGATGGAATCCCAGTGCGAAATGGTGGCCCATCACGTAGGCTTGACCGTCGTTCCCAAATCCTACACCGCGACGCTTCGGGACCGACGCCTTGTCAGTGTCCCCATTGCCGAACCTGCTCCCTACCGCAGCGTTGGCATCGTATACCGCAAAGATACATACATGGATACAGCCATCCAGGCCTTTATCGAGCACTTATCCTCCAATTTGCAAACCACCTGAGGAAATTTCCCCACACAGTAAAAAAGGCTCTCCTCCATTACAAGACCATGGAGGAGAGCCTAATTCGGCTTACTGCTATGTTATTTGGTCTGAGTCTCATCGCTGCGCTGCGTTACGATCAGCAAATCGCTAATTTCGTCCCCTTTGTTTACGGAGACCAATGCCTTTCCAATCGATTTGCGGTCGGCCAGCGGCGCCGATTCAGAATTAAACGCATAAGATTCGCCTTGCTTCGTCATGGCTACGATGTCCATAGCTTCCTTGCAATGGAAACCGCCCGCGATACGGCTGCCGTTCGGCTTCACGCGCTTGCCTTCCTTGAACTCGAACGTCTGCACGCCACGTCCGCCGCGGCTCTGCATCGGATAGTCAAGAAGTAAGCTGCGCTTGCCATAACCCAGGTCAGAGACGACCAGGATTTCTCCTTCCTCGCCTTCCACCCACAGCGCGGCAACCACTTCGTCGCCGTCCTTAAGGCCAATGCCTTTAACACCGGTAGCGACGCGTCCCATTGGATTCACTTCATTTTCGGCAAAGCGGATTGCCATGCCATCCTTCGTGAGCAGCAAGATTTCGGCCGTATTCCGGCTGAGCACCACCTGGATGATTTCATCCCCGTCCGCGACTTTTGCGGCAGCGACCGCGCCGGAGCGCTTCGTCTCGTAATCCTTCAGCAGCGTGCGCTTCACCTGTCCGCGCTTCGTCACGAATACGAGGCTTGTATCCGCCTCTTCGAAGGTCTTGATTGGGATAACGCCGACGATGCGGTCTTCCTTGGCCAAGGCAATGACATTGACGATCGCCGTCCCGTTATCCTTCCACTTGAACTCGGGAATTTGATGCACGGGCAGCACAAAGTATTGCCCTCGCTGCGTGAAGATCAGTACATTTTGCAGCGTATCGACCTCAAGAATATGCTTGATATAATCGCCGTCCTTGACGCCAGAGCCGTCCAGCTCGCCGCCGGAACGGGTAAAGGACAGCATGCTCGTACGTTTGATATAGCCTTCATTCGACAGCGTGACGAGCACATCCTCTTGAGCGACCATCACCTCAAGGTTAACCTTGATTTCCTCGACCTCGCCCTGAATCTCCGAACGGCGATCCACGCCGTATTTATCCCGGATTTCAAGCAGTTCTTTCTTAATGACCGCAATCAGCTTCTTGTCGCTTTCTAGAATTCCCCGCAGCGTAGCAATTTTCTTGTTCAGCTCGTTCAATTCTTTCTCCAGCGACGTAATTTCCAAATTCGTCAGACGATACAATTGTAAAGTAAGGATCGCATCGGCCTGCCGCTCGGTAAATCCGAACATCCATTGCAGATTGTTCTGGGCGTCCTGGCGGTTCTTGGACGCCTTGATCGCGGCAATGACCTCGTCCAGAATGTTCAGCGCTTTGACTAGCCCTTCGACAACATGGGCCCGGTCTTCCGCTTTCTCGAGCTCATACTGTGTTCTGTATGTCACGACCTCGCGCTGGTGGGCGATATAAGCCTCAAGGATCGGCTTCAAACCTAGCTGACGCGGTGCCTTGTTGACGATCGCCACCATATTGAAGTTATATGTCACCTGCAAATCGGTTTTCTTCAGCAAATACGCCAAAATCCCCTGGGCATCCGCATCCTTCCGCAGCTCCACGACGATCCGCAGGCCTTCACGGCCGCTCTCGTCGCGAACTTCGGCGATCCCGTCCACCTTCTTCTCCAAGCGAATGTTCTCCATCGCGGTAACGAGGCGGGACTTAACGACTTGGTATGGAATTTCCGTAATCACGATCTGCTGCTTCCCGCCGCGCAGCGACTCAATTTCCGTCTTTGCGCGGATGTAAATGCGGCCTCGCCCGGTCTCGTAGGCATCCTTGATGCCTTCCTCGCCCATGATGATGCCATAGGTCGGAAAGTCCGGCCCCTTCACGTAAGCGCGGATCTCCTCCAAGCTCATGCTTGGCTTCTCCATGACCGCGATGCATGCATCGATGACTTCGCGCAGGTTATGCGGCGGAATTTCGGTAGCGAAGCCCGCGGAAATCCCGCTGACCCCGTTGACAAGCAGATTCGGATACCGCGAAGGAAGCACGACAGGCTCCATCGCGGTATTATCGAAATTGTCCTTAAACGGAACCGTCCGCTTGTCGATGTCGCGCAGCAGTTCCATGGCAATCGGCGACAATCTCGCCTCGGTATAACGCATCGCCGCCGCCGGGTCATCGTCCTGGGAGCCCCAGTTCCCATGGCCGTCGACCAGCACATGCCCCATCTTCCAAGGCTGGGCCATGCGCACCATTCCCTCGTAAATCGAGGAGTCGCCATGCGGGTGGTAATTCCCCATCACGTCTCCGACCGTCTTGGCGGATTTGCGGTAGGGCTTGTCCGGAGTGTTCCCCGAATCGTACATGGCGTACAGAATCCGTCTCTGGACGGGCTTCAGGCCGTCGCGCACATCGGGAATGGCGCGATCCTGAATGATATACTTGGAATACCGGCCAAACCGGTCGCCAACGACTTCTTCCAAATAGGCCGGTAAAAAGTTCTCCAATAAACTCAAATCAAGTCACCCTCTATTCCTCATACTCCGTGAAATCTACATTCTCAACAATCCAGCGCTTCCGCGGATCGACCTTATCGCCCATTAACGTGGACACGCGACGCTCAGCCTTTGTAGCGTCCTCGATCTGCACCTGGAGCAGCGTACGCGTCTCCGGATTCATCGTCGTTTCCCACAACTGATCTGGGTTCATCTCCCCTAGTCCTTTATAGCGCTGAAGTTCGAAATTTTTGCCGAATTCCTTCAAATAATTTTGCAGTTGCTCGTCAGTCCACGCATATCTAACCGTCTCCAGCTTGCCGGATTTGCGCGTAATTTTGTATAGCGGAGGCTGGGCGATATACACCCGTCCCGCATCGATCAGCGGCTTCATATAGCGATAGAAGAAGGTCAGCAGCAGCACCTGGATGTGCGCACCGTCCGTGTCTGCGTCCGTCATAATGATGATCTTGGAATAATTGCTGTCCTCCAGCGCAAATTCCGTGCCGATGCCGGCGCCGATCGCCGAAATGATATAGCGGTATTCGTCGTTCTTCAGAATATCGGCGAGCTTCGCCTTCTCCGGATTCATCGGCTTTCCTTTGAGCGGAAGAATCGCCTGGATCTTCGAATCCCGGCCCTGCTTGGCGGAACCGCCAGCAGAATCGCCCTCCACGATGAACAGCTCGTTGCGCGTGAAATCCTTCGACTGCGCGGGAGTCAGCTTCCCGCCAAGATTGGAGCTCTCGCTGCGCTTCTTGCCCGTCCGCATTTCGTCCCTTGCTTTGCGCGCCGCCTCGCGCGCCCTGGATGCCTGCACAGCTTTCTTAATGAGCAGCTGGGCCACCTGCGGATTCTCTTCCAGGAACAGCGCCATATTCTCCGCTACGACGGCATCTACCGTGCTTCTCGCCGAGGCGCTGCCGAGCTGGTCCTTCGTCTGCCCTACGAACTCGACTTCGGCCATTTTAACGCTGATGACTGCCATCATGCCCTCGCGCAAATCCGTTCCTTCCAGGTTCTTATCCTTCTCCTTCAGCATGCCGTTCTTGCGGGCATAATCGTTCATGACCCGCGTATAAGCGGTCTTGAAGCCCGTCTCATGCGTTCCTCCCCCGCGGGTGGGAATCGAGTTGACGAACGAAGCTAGCGTCTCGGTATAACCTGCGTTATACTGCAGAGCAACCTCGACCTCGACATCCTCTTTCTCCGCGTAGAAGTGAATCACGTCATGCAGAACTTCCTTGCCTTCGTTCAGGAACTGAACGAACTGGCTTGCTCCGCCCTCATAGTAAAATTCATCCGCGCTATCAGAGCGCTCGTCCTTCAGCGTGACCTTGAGCCCAGAATTCAGGAAGGCAATTTCCTGCAGGCGCTCGGCCAGCGTATCGTAGTTCAGCCCGATCCCGTTCGGAAACACGCGGATATCCGGCTTAAATGTCACCTTCGTTCCGGTCCGGTTCGTATTGCCGATAACTTCCAGTCCAGTAACCGGCTCCCCGACATGCTCCAATCCCTTCTTATCGATCCAATACTCGAAGCGCTGGCGATGGATTTTGCCATCCCGATAAATATCAACCTCCAGCCATTCGGACAGCGCATTCGTCACTGAAGCGCCCACACCATGCAGTCCGCCCGACTTCTTGTAGCCTGAACCGCCGAATTTTCCCCCGGCGTGCAGAATCGTGAACACGACCTGCGGTGTTGGAATTCCGGTCTTGTGAATGCTCGTAGGTATGCCCCGCCCGTTATCGAATACGGTTACCGATCCGTCCTTGTTCAATGAAATATCGATTTTAGAGCAGTACTTTGCCAAGTGCTCGTCTACAGCGTTATCCACAATCTCCCATACTAAATGATGAAGTCCCGACGAGCTCGTACTGCCGATATACATACCTGGCCGTTTACGTACCGCGACAAGCCCCTCGAGCACTTGAATGTCATCAGCGTCATATCCTGAATCCGCCGTACCGGCCGCCGGCTGGACCGCGTCTTCGAACAAATCGATTTGATCGCCCATTCATGCTCCCCCTTTTATGCTTCTTTATGTAGACATTTGACTAACAAATGCAAACAGATGTTTTGGTTTCCTTGTACATTTTAATTCAATATGTCCTGTTTCGTAAAGACAAGGAATGAAACGACGAGTGATCCAAGCCCCCAAACGGCAAGCACGCCTAGTGAAAACCCCAGTGTCATGCCTTCGATTGGCGCAGGCGTTCCCGCCAAATATTGCGTCAGGCCCAGATTGACCATAAACAAATATTTCGCGCTCGTCCAGGCCGATGCCAAATTCGTCAGGATATTGCCTGCTATCAAGGCCGCCATCATAATGACGATGCTAGCCGCCGTGCTTCGCACAAGAACGGATACCATGAATGCAAGCATAGCTACGACAGAGCTGACGAACCAGATCAGCCCCATTTGCATCAATATATACTTCCACTGCGGCACAGCGTGTACTCCTGTTATATCGACATCTGCGCCCTGAAGCTTAAATCCGGTAAAGACAGGCAAATTAAACCCCTTATATCCGAAAAATAATCCCGATATCAGATAACATATGATGAACGTGCACACGACAATCAGCGACACGAACATTAGCAGAGTGATCAGCTTGCTCAGCAGCACCTTCCAGCGCCTGACCGGCCGGGTCAGCAGCATTTTAATCGTCCCGCTCGTACGCTCCGAGGAGACGATATCCGACCCGATGCCCATAATGAGCAGCGGGATGAACAATGTGGCCGCATTGTCCAGAAACTCCTTCGTAAAGGCGACGGCTCCAGGCTGCCGGGGGTTCACGTCGTTCTCCAAATAATATTTCATCTGCTGAATATAAATTTGGCGGTATTTCTTCCATTCCTCTGGCACACGGTCGCTGCCTAACAAATTCTGATTATCGGTAATCGCCTGCTGCACTTCCCTGCGCCAATCCGTGCCGAATTTGCTCCGCTTATCCTCGGCCGCCCGCAATTGCGCATAAGCAAACATCGGGACAAGCACGAGCAGCACAAGCAGGATGACATAGAAGCGCTTCTTCTTGATCATCTTGATCGTTTCATTCTTTACTAATGCCATCATACTATTCAATGCTCTCACCTTCCGTCAATTCGAGGAATAGCTGCTCCAGCGTAGGATTGATCTTTTGTATGGCATGCACCTGAATTCCTTCCGCAACCAGCCGGGGCATTAGCGTCTGCACATCGTCAGGCAGCATTTGCGTCACGATGGCCTGCTCGCTCATCCCGGCAAGAATCGTATCGTCCAGCACATGATCGGGCTCCGAAATGATCGTGATTCCAGCGGTTGACAGCAGCTCTATGCCGCGCTCGTGCGGGGACAGCTCCCAAATGATATAATTCGAATTTTCGGAGATCAGCTCCTCTACGGCACCTACCGCCAATACACGTCCCCGGCTGATGATCGCTACGCGGTCGCACAACAATTGAATCTCGCTAAGCAAATGACTGGACACGAATACGGCTAGGCCTTCCTCGGCCAGCCGGCGAATGAATATCCGCAGCTCCTTAATTCCTTTCGGATCGAGTCCGTTCGTAGGCTCGTCCAAAATTAACAGCCTGGGGCGACCGAGTAAAGCCTGAGCGATGCCAAGCCGCTGACGCATGCCCAGGGAATAGGTTTTGACCTTATCGTGAATGCGCTGATCCAGGCCGACAACCTCCACCACTTCAGCGATTCGCCGCTCATCTATGCCGGGCACCATCCTGCCGAAATGCTGCAGGTTTTCCCAGCCCGTTAAATAAGGGTACATCTCAGGATTCTCCACGATCGAGCCGACATAGGCAAGCGCCTGCTCCGGCTGCTTTCTTACGTCGTATCCGCAGATCATCACCTTGCCCTCGGTCGGACGGATCAAATCGACGAGCATCCGAATCGTCGTCGTCTTTCCCGCGCCATTCGGACCCAGGAAGCCAAATACCTCGCCCTCCTGCACCTCAAATGTCACATCCTGCACGATCCACTTGCGCCCGATCCGCTTCCTCAGATGCTCCACGCTTAGCACCGTCTGCCGCTGCTTTCCGCCATGCTCATCCGTCCCTGCGCCGCTGTCCGGTGCAGGACGCCGCTTCGTTCCTGCGTTCATAAATTCCACTCCTTATTCCTGTATCTGCACCTGTAGGATGAATCCATTTCGAACATCATTTAATTCCCTGCAGCATCCGTTCTGCGATAATCTGGTATCCGGCACCATTCGGATGAAAATGATCGCTTGCCAAATATTTTTGCGAATTATATGTAAACAAATCATACGTCGGCACGACAAGGGTTCTTTCGCGCTTACGCAGAATATCCGTTGCAATATGATTCCACCGCGAGACGGCCTCATCGCCGATTTCCCTCATTCCCGGTAAGTCAGAGAACGGATTGTATAGGCTGATATAGACGAGCTGCGCCTGGGAATTGATATCCAGGATGCTGTCGGCAATGAGCCCAAGGCGCTCCGAAGCCTGCGTCACCGATTGCTCAAGCTCCGCTTCTGTAGGCAGCCTTCCACCTGACTGCAAGCTCTCCGCCCCTTTAAACAGGTCGTTCCCCCCGATCGACATGACGATGATATCAGCCTGGCTTAGGGAATACTGAACTCCTTTCTCGTTTAACAATTCAACGAGGCCTGCCGACGTCAAACCGTTAATGCCGAGGTTGTTCACCAGTTTAGAATCCGTTCCCTCTTTCTTGGCCAGCTCGACAAAACGTCTTGCGAACCCTTTGCCGCTGTCGTCTCCCGTTCCTTTGGAGAGCGAATCGCCAATGGCCGTGACGTTCAGGACATTTGCATGTTCCGGCGGAACGCCCGTCTCTTCGCCCGGTTGTTTCGCTATGCCCTGATTGAGCCCGATGCCGCTTCCTGCCGTCCCGGGCATAATCACGTCTCCAACTGCATATATAAATCCGGCAATAAGCAGTGCGGTGGACAACAGCGATATAACCCCGGTCGTCCGCCAAATCCGTGATGTGGATTTCATCTTGTTCCTTGTCCTCCTGTGCCATTATTTCCTTTTCCTTCGATCAATAATAACTTATCCAGCTAATAACTAACATAAAACTTCTTCCTCCAATAAGCAAATTGAGTTTCCAGAATAACCACAAAAAAACTAATTTAAAAAACTGGATTTTCAAAAAAGACAGGAGTATAATAATTTGTACAGGCAACAACGAGGGTTATTAGCTTAGCTGGTAGAGCAGCCGACTCTTAATCGGCAGGTCGCAGGTTCGACCCCTGCATAACCCATAATCAAGCTGAATGAGAGCTGTTTTCGCACCATTGCGGTATGCGGGAACAGCTCTTTTGTCGTTCATTCACAAGTGATCACATGGCTAAAAAAAATTACCCGGCAAGCCCAGCTGCCAGGTAAATCCTTGTTCTTCATTTTATTTACCGATGAATTCCTGAACCCAATGACCGTTATAATAGCCAACGCCTATTAAAGTATATTTCGAGTTCAAAATATTCGCTTTGTGCCCCGGGCTGTCCATCCAGGCCGCTACGACATCTGCCGGCGTCTTTTGTCCCTTGGCAATGTTCTCGCCCGCATACAGATAAGTGATATTGTAGGCGTCCATCATATCGAACGGCGAACCGTATTTCGGCGAGGTGTGGCTGAAATACTTGTTTTTGTACATATCAACCGCTTTGTCCTTAGCCATTTTGGTTAAGTTCGTATGCACTACAAGCGGCTTCAGTCCCGCGTTCTTCCGTTCCACATTCACTAAAGCAACTACCTTGGCCGCATTTTCTGCCTGAATTTTCGCATATACGGCCGCCATCTGTTTGGCGGATGACTTGGATGTCGAGGACGTGGCCGCATAGACCGCGCCGCCGCCGGATCCCGGCAGTCCCGGAACCGAAGCCAGCGATGCCGTCAAGCCGAGCAGCATTGCACCTGACAGGAATGCTTTTGCCTTCGATTTGTTCATGCTGTATTTCCTCCTTCAGACTCCTTACATTCTTTGGAGTATCTTGTCATATTCTAACATGACTTCCGAAATACTGCATGAGCAATTTATGGGAAAGCTCTTCCAAGTTTCCCAGGACAGAATTACGGACACAGAAGCCTTTATTACCGAAAAAATGCGCCAATATTCGTCCTAACGGACACACGATCCTCTATTAGTCCGTTACAACACCCGCTCGCATGCCACTCATTCCGCAATTGCAGGCCGAACCAATCTTATTACTTCTTAGCAGCATATTTCCGCATATCGAAGGCCACCGCCGCGACGATGATCGCCCCTTTAATGATTTGCTGCCAATATGGACCGACGCCGATGAACGTCAAACCATAGTTGATGACCGTAAATATAAGTACCCCGGCCATTACGCCCTGAACCTTGCCGATTCCGCCAGTCGTCGATACGCCGCCGACAACGCAAGCAGCGATGGCGTCGAGTTCGTACATGTTGCCGTAGTTGTTCGTGGCGCCGCCCGTGCGCGCCGCTTCAAGCACCCCGGCTAGGCCGTATAAAGCGCCGGCAATCGAATAAATAATGATCAGGTTTTTGGAGACGTTGATCCCCGATACCTTCGCGGCCTGTTCATTGCCGCCGATCGCATACATATTTTTGCCGAGTCTCGTTTTGTTGAACATGACCCATACGATAAAGCACACGAAAATGGCGATGATAACAATATTAGGTATGGTAAATTGCCCGATGCCGATGCTTCCCGAACCCATTTTCGTAAAATCGTCGCGCAGTCCGCCAATAGGTTGTGAATTATTCGGAGCCGTATCGAAATACAGCGAGTTGATGCCATAAATCGCTACCATGGAACCGAGCGTGGCGATAAACGGCGGAACCTTGAACTTCGACACGATGATTCCGTTGATCATCCCGAACACGAGGCCAACAGCGATCGCCAGTAGAATCGGAACGAACATCGGCATCTCCGGCAAATTCGGAAAGAACCGCCGCGGATAGTCCTGCATCTGCAGCATCGATGCCGAGATGACCGCCGTCAGGCCGACCATCCGCCCGGCGGACAAGTCCGTGCCTCCTGTGATCAGAATAAACGCTACCCCCAGGGCGATAATGACCCGTGTAGAGGATTGCGTCAAAATATCCCGGAGCGAGCTGATTCCTATAAAATTGGGATCATATATCGTAATCCCGATAATTAATACGGCCAGTACGATATAAATCGCATACTCAGATACGAACCCTTGCATTTTTTTAACATTCATGATCGTCTCTCCTTCTTCTCAAAGCCTTAATGCTGGGCGGCCAAAGTCATAATCTCTTTCTCAGTAGCTTTGTCCCCGTCCACGATGCCAGTAATCCGTCCCTCTGACATGACCACAATCCGGTCAGACATGCCAAGCAGCTCGGGCATTTCAGAGGAGATCATGATAATGCTCTTCCCTTGCTCCGCCAGCTCGGCGATGATGGAATAAATCTCGAACTTGGCGCCAACGTCGATTCCCCGCGTAGGTTCATCCAGCAGCAGGATTTCCGGCTCCGTAAGCAGCCATCTGGCCAGCAGCACCTTCTGCTGATTGCCGCCTGACAAATTCATGATCAGCGTCTTATGAGTGGGCGTCTTCGTCCGCAGCTTCTCGACCATCGCGTTGACCTCGCGCTTTTTCGTCTTCTCGTCAAGCAGCCCATACGGCTTCACGTATCGCCTCATATTGGCGATGGCCCCGTTCTCATGCACCGATAACACCGAGAAAATTCCCGTTGTGCGCCGTTCCTCCGTCAGCAGCGCGAGTCCAAGCTTCTTGGCATCGCTGGTGCTGCGGATGTTCACGGCTTTGCCGTTGATCTCGATCGTGCCGGACGCGATTTTGCGCAGCCCAAACAAAGCCTCGACGAGTTCGGTGCGCTGCGCGCCCACGAGGCCGCCGATGCCAAGGATCTCTCCTCTCCGCAGCTCAAAGGAAATATTTTTGAATGACTTCGGATCCGAGGAAGTCAAGTTATCCACCTTCAGAATGACTCCATCCGGCTGGTTATGGCGGTCAGGGAAGCGCTGCGTCAGATCCCGTCCAACCATCTTGGATATGATGAGATCCGTCGTCATTTCCACTGCCGGCCACGTACCGATTTTTTGCCCATCGCGCATAATCGTTACGTCGTCCGATATTCGCAAAATTTCTTCCATCTTGTGCGAAATATATATGATTGCGACTCCGCGTTTCTTCAAATCATTTATGATACGGAACAAATGCTCAACTTCCACGCTGGTCAGCGAGGAGGTCGGTTCGTCCATAACGATGATCTTCGAGTTGAATGAAACCGCCTTCGCAATTTCGATCGATTGTATTTTCGAGACCGATAATTTCCCGACCAGAATGTCGGGCTCTATGGGAATATCGAGCTCTTTAAATAGCTCCTGTGTATCCATGTACATCTTGCGGTGGTCGACGATCTTGAATGGCCCAAGCCCGCGCATCGGGAATCGTCCAAGCCATATATTTTCCATCACATTGCGATAAGGCACAGGATGCAGCTCCTGATGAATCATAGAGACGCCTAGCGATAGCGCATCCCGGGAATTGTTGATTTCCGCTTTCTTACCCTGAATGTATATCTCTCCGCCGTCCGGACTATAAATGCCGAATAGGCATTTCATCAGTGTCGATTTGCCTGCTCCATTCTCACCCATAAGAGCATGAACGGTGCCCGGCCTCACCTGGAGTGTCACTCCGTCAAGCGCTTTGACGCCCGGAAATTCTTTCGTAATATTTTTCATTTCGAGCATATATGGTTGTTCAGACATCGTATACGCCTCCTGATTGAATTGTCGCATGAGAGGCACAGCAAGCGTTTCCCCCAGTAAATCATCCTATCTGATATGAAGCTAGAAAAAAGGGAGGCTCGCTACCGAAAAAGGCATCGAACCTCCTTTCCTCTCTCTTGCTGAGAAGTCCCGCTGTTCCGTGACTTACTTAAACTCGGCTGCGTTTTCCTTCGTTACTTTCTGGTAAGGAATCCAGATGAACTGATTATCAGAAATTTCAAAGCCTACGCTCTCACTTGTAATTTCCTCGCCCTTAGCCAGCTTGGTAGCTAGCGTAACCGCGGCTTTGCCTTGGTTCTGCGCATCGTTCAGCACCGTTCCAAGCATCGTCCCTTGCTCAAGAGCTTGCAGTGCCGGTGCCGTAGCATCCACGCCTACAACCGGAATGTATTTGTCTCCCGTAAAGTAGCCGGCCGCTTTAAGCGCTTCGATGGCACCCAGGGCCATATCGTCGTTATTGGCCAGCACGGCTTCGATTTTATCGCCGTTGGCCGCGAGGAACGCCGCCATTTTCTCCTGGCCTTTAACCCGATCCCACATCGCCGTATCCTCATTCACTTTCTCAACTTTGATTCCGGCATCCTCGATGGCCTGAATGGAATACTGGGTACGCAGTTCAGCATCCTGGTGCCCTGGCTCGCCCTTCAGCATGACGTATTGCAGCACGCCGTCCCCGTTCTTGTCGGCTTCCGGATGAGCTTTCCAATAATCCGCGATAATCTGGCCGGATAATGTGCCAGACTCTTCCGCTCTAGCACCGACGTAATAGACCTTGTCCCATTTCTTCATATCTTCAGGCAGCGGCTCCCGGTTCAGGAACACAACAGGCGTGTCTTTGGCCTTTGCTTTATCAATAATAACGCCGGCGGCAGTACGGTCCACCGGATTGATGACCAGTGCATTGGTTTTCTTCGTGAGGAATAAGTCGACTTTATCATTTTGAGTAGGCTGAGAGTTCTGACTGTCGACGATCTCCAGCTTGGCAATCCCTTCCCCATTCTGCCGGATTGAGTTGCGCACTCCAGTCATGAAAGTATCATCGAATTTGTAGATAGCCACGCCGACGCTCGGCGTCGAGCCTGCGCCCGAACCCTCCTTATTTCCGCCGTTCGAGCAACCAGCCAGCGCTGTGCCAAGTAGAGCGGCAGCCAGCATAGCAGAAGCAATTTTCTTCATCGTTTTGACCTCCTGAAATCAATTTCGTTTCTTTATCTTTGTAGTTACGATTACATTATGCCGGGTTTTTCCAAGAAAGCGAATCTAAAATACTGAGATGTTCTATGAAAATTCTGATCAAATGCATCACAATATTCATATCGTTAAAACAAAAAGACCTAAAAAAATACTCCCTGATAGAGAGCGTTTCTCTATAGGGAGTATTACTGGGGCTGAAACAGCAGCCCCCCCAGCATCACTGTACAAACGGGAACAGCAGCTTCTGATGCTCCGGCCAAAGCATATTGTCCAAATCGATCAGCTTCGTGGCCGTCGGGATCCGATCATCCAGCTTCTCGCCGCGGGCGGCTTGGACGGCGGCGGCCACAGCCAAGTAACCGTTGTTGAACGGATTCTGGACGACCATCGCCTGCACCTTGTCCTCCTGCATCAGCTCCAGCATCTCCGGCGGATTGTCGAAGGTGATCATCTTGACGATCCCGCCGTAGCCGAGATCGCTGACCGCCCTTCCAGCCCCGATCGAGGATTCGGCGCTTAAGGAGACCAGTCCGTCTATCCCGGGGTATTTCGCCAGCATCTCCCTCGTCAACTGGTACGCAAGCTCTTCGTCGGAGCCGCAATATTGAATATCGACGACCTCGATGCCGGGAAAGCGGGCCACGTAATCAAGGAACCCTTCCTCCCGCTGGTCAGCGTTCCGCGCCCCTTTCACGAAATTGACGATACCGACCTGGCTGTTCTTTCCGATCAGCTGCACCAACCGCTCGGCAGCCTTCTGTCCAGCTTCATAATTATTGGTGCCCACGTATGTCTTCACCTTCGTGGAGGCGACCTCCGAGTCCATGGAAATCACGGGAATATCATAATAAGAGGAACGGTCCGTCACCTGGCCGAGCGCTTCATAGTCACTGGCCGACAAAATGATGGCGTCCGGACGGCGGGCGATGGATTCCTCCATCAACGCGATTTGATCCCTGTAGTCGTTCTCGTTATTCGGCGCCATGTAATTGAGCTGGACATTATACTCCTTCGCGGCAACCTCTGCTCCCATGCGAATCGTTCGCCAATAATCCCCGCGATCCAGCTTGACGATCATGTCGATGACCAGCACGTTCCGTTCATGCTGCGGGTTTACAGATGAGGTACAGGAAGCCAGCAAGATCATCGCAAGCAGCAGAGGCACAGCCCGAAGTGTCCGCTTGGCGCGAGGCTCGCTTAACCGCAATCCCGAGCGTCCTGAATGACCGGCCTGTTCCATGTCACGCACCTTACAGCCATTACCTCTGAACACTTTTCGTTTCTGGATTGCTTTCATGCTCTCTCCCTCCTCTGTACGCTTTCCGCCTTGACGACAGGGATATTAACCGATACGATCGTGCCTTCTTCCAGCTCACTTTCGAATTGCAGCCCGTAAGCAGCCCCATAATACAAGGCTATCCGCTCCTGGACATTCCGTACCCCTACGCCGGACCCGGAGCCACTTTCGCTTCGTGCATCCCCTGCCCGCACTTTTGCTAACTTATCCGAGCTCATTCCAACGCCGTTATCCTTAATTTGCAGCCGCAATTGCCCGTTCTCAAGAGCTACGTATATCCCAATGAAACCTTCCTCTGCCAGTTGCTCGATACCATGATGAATCGCATTTTCTACTAGAGGCTGCAAGATCAGCTTCAGCGTCAGGCAATCAAGCGCTGCTTCCTCGCATTTGATTTCATACCGGAATTTATTCTTGAAGCGAATCGTCTGAATGATTAAATAATGCCGGACATGCTCCAGTTCCTCTTGAACCGAAATAATATGACTACCCTTGCTCAAACTGATGCGGAAAAAGCGCGACAGCGACGTAATCGTCGTCACAACCTCCTCGTTGCGTCCCATTTCAGCCATACGTGTCACCGAGTTCAGCGTGTTGTAGAGAAAATGCGGGTTAATCTGCGATTGCAGCACGTCGAGCTCGCTTCGTCGCTTAGCTTCCTGCTCGTCAATAATTTGATCCATCAGTTCGCGAATGCGCCGCAGCATTAAGTTAAACCGCTTGGACAACTGCTCCACTTCATACACCCCGCTCACATCGACGACCGTGCGGAAATTTCCTTTTTCGACCATTTTGACGGAACGCTCCAGTCTGCGGATCGGTTGCGATATTTTGGCGGAGACGTAAATCGATACGATCAATACAATTACGATCACACTAAGCAGAAACCATACGATGAAATCGCGCAGCTCCTGCTTCGTAGTCAGAAACTCCTCGACATAGGCAACCCCGACGATTTTCCACCCGATCGGATCGACCGTTTGAATCAAAATAATGCGCTGCTCGCCCTCCGACTCGTCCAAATAGCTTCCGAAACTGTAACCTAGGACCGGCTCCAAATTCTCATATTTCAGACCGGCGTAAATCAACTGCTGCTGGGGGTGATACACGATATTCCCGGCCGCATCAATAATGTAGACGTAGCCCTGCTTGCCCAAAATCACGCTCTTGCTAAGCTCATCAATCGTTCGAAAGTTAACGTCGATCACAAGTACGCCTTCTTTAATTTGCTCTCCGTCGTAATATTGGATTATTTTGCTCATCGAAACGACCCACCGGTACTGCCACTTGAATAAATTTTGAATATGCGGCGGCGTAAACTGCAGCTTACCCGGATTTTTCTTAGCCATTTCAAACCAGGACTGCTCGGTTAGCTTCGTATTTTGCCGCATCGGTATAGAAGGTACATTGCGGACGAGCTCCCCCTCCGTCGAAAAAAGCGCGATCGAAACGAGATCCTCGCGTGTGCCCAAAATCGTTCCGAGCTGCTCCTCCAGCTTTGCGTCGCTCCATTTGCTGCCCTCGTTGATCTTCTCCTCCGCGACCTCGAAAATATCCTCCATCCCGTTGACGTACAGCTCCAAATTCGCGTTGACCTGCTCGATAATTTGATTGAGGTTCAAATACGTATTCTGTTCCGAAGCTTTCGAGAAACGGTCAAACAGCATGTAGCTGACCAGGATGACGACAAACACCGTAATCGAAATCGTTGATAAGGAAATGATCGTCTGGATTTTCCGCATATGGAAGTGCTTGATGAACGGGCTGGCATGCCTCAGCCACTTCATGGCTGCTCCGCTCCGTTACGATATTCCTTCGGCGAGATCCCGAACTTCTTGCGGAAGCAGAAGCTGAAATAGTTAGCATCGGAAAAGCCAACCCGTTCAGCGATTTCAAACGCTTTCAATTCCGTGCTGCGAAGTAAATACTGCGCTGCCTCCATCCGGACGCCCAGCAAATAATTCACGAAGGTCGTTTTCATTTCCCGTTTGAAAATATTGCTGAAATAGCCTGTGCTGATATGCAAGTGTCTGCATACTATATTGATGGAAATATCACTATCATGAAAATTGGCCTGAATGTATTCCTTTGCCTCGGCCACCAATTGGCTATAGCTGGACTGGCGCTCCGAAGCAATTGAACCCCTCAGCTTGGCGCATATGCCGATAAACCACGTCTTCGCTTCGCTTGCATGATTGATTTTCGCGAAATGCCCGAGCAATGACCCTTCATTTCCGAACAACTGATCCAAATTGGCCCCAGACTCTTTAGTGACCCGAATGACCGTTGTCAGCATTTCCAGCAAATGGACTTGAAAATCCTCGTAGGACACTTTACTGCCCACCATCACTGAGAACAACTCATCCAGCAAATTCTGCAATTCCAAATCGCTTCCGACCTTCAGGCAGCGGGTCAGTTCCTTCTCACGGGTGTCGTCGTAAATGAACGGAATGCTCTGCCGCGACTCAACATCTTGAATCCAAATTACTTTATTATGGCCGAGGATAAGCCGATAATCCAGCGCCTGTTGGGCCTCCTCGTAAGATATCGTCAGATCACTGAGCTTCTGTACGACAGAGCCGCCCCCCGCCGTGATGCTAAGCTTGAGGTAACGCTCAACGCTGAAGCGGATTTCTTCCAGTATTGCTAGTGTTCGTACGGAATTATGCTCTTTGTCATCTTCCGGGCATATGCTCAGCAGCACGACGACATCGTGATGAATAAAGGCCCGTCCGAATTGTTCCCTCTTCATGATTTCATCCGCGATATTTAGCACGGCGAACAACTGCAGTTGATTGTCTTTCATATCCCGCAAAGAAGGCGGCCTGACAACCGACGGATCGCTGCCGTCTTCATCCTCTAGCTCCGTCAATGCGGGAGAGTCTACGCTAATGACCGAAACCATGTAGCCTTCCCCGACCAGATCAAGCTCATAATTTCGGCTCTTCTCCCGGATTTCCGCATCCGGCAGACGGCGGGATACGAGCGAGGAAAGGAACAAGCTTTGCAGTACCGGCAAGCTTTGGCGGTAATGCTCGGTCAGGGTTCGCACATTTTCACGTGCTGCCAGTTCCTCATCGATATTGCGCTTTACCTTACGGAGCACTTCGGCCAATTCTGCCGAAGAGAACGGCTTTAAGATATATTCATCGATTTGCAAGCGGATCGCCTGCTGAGCATACTCGAATTCCTCAAAGCCCGTCAGGATGATGATTTTAATCGAAGGATACTGGTTTCTAATCCAGTCGGACAACTGCAAGCCGTTCATGAACGGCATTTGAATATCGGTGACAACGACATCGGGTACGTGTTTTTCGATCAGCTCAGCCGCTTCTTTCCCGTTCTCTGCTGTATCCATAACGGTGAAGCCCAGGCCGGCCCAATCGATCTGCTCGACGAGCCCTTCCCGCACGTCCGCTTCATCATCAGCCAATATTAATTTGTACATTTGTAAATCACCCCTCTATTTGGAGCAATATGAAACTATGTATGTATTCCTAGATTTCCACCCGATTTTATAATATTGACCGCCAAATGTAAACTATAGGGCCAAGACTATAGTCTAGGATTATTTGCGGCTTTAGGCGGTTTTGCTATTCCCCCAATTGGCATACCATGGTAATATCAATAATTGGTAGTACATAACCTATAAATTTAATGGCGGTTGAAAAAGATATGAACAATGATACGCAAATTTATATTCTGCTGAGTAATCCGCGGACCATCGTCACGAAATTAATCGGTTTGTACACTAGAGCGAAATACAACCATGCCTCGATCGCATTTGACTCTGAACTTCGTGAAGTGTACAGCTTCGGCCGTAAGCATCCGCTCATTCCCGTTTTCGGCGGATTCGTTAAAGAGAACATTCACTCCGGCGTCTTCGAGAAAGCTACATGCGCCATCTACAGCTGCCGCGTAAGTAGAACTACATATGAACAGATGCGCAACTACGTCCGGCAATTCGAGGAGAACGACGAGCTTTATAGTTATAATTTTCTCGGCATCCTCGGCATCATCCTCAACATGGAGCTTGGCGGAGAGAATTCCTACTTCTGCTCTCAATTCGTCAGTACCGTCTTTCAGCAAGGCGGCGTACATCTCGTAAATAAATCTGCTGCCCTCACGACCCCCGCTGACTTGGAAGCCTGCTCCCATCTTGAGCTAATATTCCAGGGAAAGCTGGATACCTACCGTCAGCTTTGCCGCTATCGCCGAAGCAGTAATCTCCAGCAGCCATCCTACGTCGTATAGCAGCTTCGCATCGTTCTGCCTCAGACCTTAATGAAATAGCAAAGAACCTCGCCTAAGGCGAGGTTCTTCTCTTCTTGTTCTGTTATATTCTTAGGTTCGATATCTAGTGCTTCTATGGCACTATGAATCTAAAGATTTGCTAAGACGGTAGCCTCGGCAGATAAAGCCCACATGCTCATAAAAGGTCTTCGCCAGCATATGGCGTTCCCCTCCCGCAGACAATACAAGCTGCAGACTCCCCTGCTCCATAGCCCAAGCTTCAGCCGCCTCAACTAGCCGACGGCCGACCCCGGTACCCCGGTGCTGCTCATCCACAACCATTGCTGTAATCTGCGTCACTGGATGACTCATGTCATGCGTCTGATGCTGCTTCAAAAAGGTTGTACCCACAAGCTTGCCATTCAACTCCGCGACGAAACTGCATAGGAGCGGATGCTCCTCCAACATGCTAAGACGCTCCTTAAGCACGCTTGGCGTCGTCGGGTATTTCAACTGGCGCATTAAGGGCAGCATCTGATCGACGTCCTGAGAAAGACTTCTACGAATGACTAAAGTCGGTGCCAACACCATACTACTCATTGACTTTTACCACCTTTAATGAGCTAGCCGCTTGTTTAGCGCGGCTGCGAGCTGTTTCTACATTCTCTGCTCCACTGAGAGCAACGGCCATCCGTCTTCCCTGCTTGCTAAGCGGTTTGCCAAATACGCGAATTTGCGTTCTCGGCACACATAGCGCTTCCTCCATGCCTGCGATAACGAAGGCCTCTCCTTCCAGATCGCTTTTAAGCGTCGCAGACGCCCCAGGCGTCAGCAATTCAACGGAAGGAATCGGAAACCCCAGAATCGCCCGTACATGCAAGGCAAACTCCGATAAATCCTGAGTAATCATCGTTACCATGCCGGTATCATGCGGCCTCGGGGATACTTCGCTGAAAACGACCCCATCCTCTGTCAAGAACAATTCAACGCCGAACACGCCGTAGCCGCCGAGGGCATCGGTAACTTTACGGGCGATCTCCTGCGCCTCCGCTAGCTGAGCTGCGCTCATGGCATGAGGCTGCCATGATTCGATATAATCCCCGTCCTGCTGAACGTGCCCGATTGGCGGACAGAACACCGTTCCCGAGGAAGCTCGAACGGTCAACAACGTAATTTCGCTAGTAAAAGGGATAAAAGCTTCAACAATAACCCGCGTTTGCTTCGCGCGGGCGCCTTCCAGTGCAGCCTGCCAGCAACTCGACACGTCTCCAGGCTCCCGGCATACACTTTGGCCCTTGCCGGATGAGCTCATAAGCGGTTTGATGACACAAGGATAACCGACCTCGGCAGCGGCCGATTCCAGCTCCTCCAGGCTGCTGGCAAACCGGTAATCTGCCACCCTCAGTCCCAGCTCTTCTGCAGCAAGCCGCCTGATGCCTTCCCGGTCCATCGTCAGCCTTGCTGCTGTAGCGGTCGGAATGACCCTATAGCCCTCCCGCTCAAGCTCAACAAGTACATCGGTAGCAATCGCTTCGATTTCCGGAACAATAAGATCCGGCGAGACGCTGACGATCAAGGAACGCAGCGCCTCGCCGTCCAGCATATCCATGACATGGGACTCATGTGCGACTCCCATTGCGGGCGCGTGCTCGTAGCGGTCGACAGCGATGCATTTGACGCCGAGCCGCTGAGCTTCAATTACCACTTCCTTGCCCAATTCCCCACTGCCAAGCAGCATAATGCTCTTGGCATGATCTGATAGAGGAGCACCCCACATGACTACAGATATCCCCCTTGATTGATGAGAGTTAATTCGTCTTCATCTATTTTCGGGTTTTATGAGAAATAAAGCAATAGTTCGACATTAAAATGTGATTAAAATCTTCAGAAAATTACAAAAAACGAAACTGTGCTTCGACAAGACCGCTGTAAATTCCCTTTTGTTCCATTAATTGTCCATGAGAGCCCTGCTCCTTGATCTCCCCATGGTCCAATACGACAATATTATCGGCATTGCGGATTGTCGACAAGCGGTGGGCAACGATGAAGGATGTTCTGCCCTTCAGCAGCACCTTCAGCGCTTCCTGGATTTTCAGCTCGGTTTCTGTATCAATGCTTGCCGTCGCTTCATCGAGAATCAGAATGCGAGGATTGGCCAGCAGCGCCCGCGCAAACGACAGCAGCTGACGCTGCCCCATCGACAAGGCATTGCCGCGTTCCTCCACCTCGGTATCATAGCCGCCCGGAAGCTTCATGATGAAATCATGGGCATCCACCGCTTTCGCCGCCGCTTCAACTTCTTCATCGGTCGCATCAAGGCGTCCGAAGCGAATATTGTCGCGAATGCTGCCCGAGAAGATGAATGTATCCTGGAGCACGATACCAATTTGGCTTCTGAGGCTTTGAACGGTAACGTCGCGGATATCTTGGCCGTCGATGCGCACCGCTCCTTCTGTCGTATCATAGAACCGGCTGAGCAGGTTAATGATCGTACTTTTCCCCGAGCCGGTATGTCCGACAAGAGCTATCGATTGGCCCGAATGCACGTTCAAGGAAATTCCTTTCAGTGCTTGCCGGCCCTTCTCATATTCAAATATGACGTTCTTGAACTCAATATTCCCTTCGATTGGCGGAATCGGCTTGGCTCCCGGCTTATCCGCGATGCTCGGCTCCTCATCAATGAATTCGAAGATGCGTTCAGAGGAGGCCATGGCGACAAGCAATTGGTTATACATCATACCAAGACGGTTGATCGGATCCCAGAAGTTCCCTACATAGTTGCTGAACGCCACCAGCAGGCCGATGGTCAGCTGCCCCGAATGGATCATGTACGCGCCGAGCATAAATAAGATAAAGGTTCCCATACCGCCGGTGATTTCGATAATCGGGCCAAACATTTGGTTCATGGCCGACGCTTTATCCCACGACTTTCTGCTGTCCATGTTCATCGTATCGAAGTATTTCATGTTCTCTTGCTCCTGCGTGTACGCCTGAGTCACACGAATGCCCTGAATCGATTCGTTCAGATGGGAATTGATCCGGGAATTTCGCATCCGCACCTCCTGCCAGGCAATCCGGATCTTCTGCCTTAGCTTCGTGGATACGAAGAACATAATCGGTACGGTGATCATGACCGCCAGTCCGAGCTGCCAGTTGATCAGCAGCAGGATGATGACGATCCCCGCCAATTGCACGCAGTCGATCATCAAATTGACCACGCCGTTCGTGAACAGATCCTGCAGCGAGTTCACGTCGTTTGTGACCCGCACGAGCACGGAGCCGGCTGGCCGCTTGTCAAAAAAGTTGAACGACAGCTTCTGAATATGTTTGAACAAGTCCGAGCGCAGATCGTAAATGACCCTCTGCCCGATGATATTCGTATATTTGATGCGGAGCCTGCTGGAAACCCACTGTACGATGTATAACGCAGCGATGATTCCAGTCAGAATGTAGAGCAGTTTAAGGCTTGGGCTCCCGCTTTCCGGAGCGATCGCTTTATCGATCGCGATACTTGTCAAATACGGAACGGTCAGCTTAGTAATCGTACCCAGCACCGTCATCAGCAGCACGAGCGGCAGCATCTGCCTTGCATAAGGTTTCATATAAGCGAACAAGCGCCTGAACTGCTTCCAGTCAAAGGCCTTGTCGATCAGTTCGTCGTCCTGATAGACGAAGCGATCCTCGATCCGCGTCTTCTGCTTCTTTCCCTTGAACGCCTGATTGCTGCGGGTTTCAGTATGCACGCTACATCACCTTCCCTTCATTGCCCCGTTTAGCCCGGGACAAATGGTCCGCATATTGGATATGGTACACGTCCTGATACGGCCCAGGGACCTCAATCAGTTCCTCATGGCTGCCGCGCTGGACGATCCGCCCTTCATCGAGGACAAGGATTTCATCCGCATGGCGAAGCGATGATATGCGGTGGGCGATAATGAATGTGGTCCGGCCCTGCATCACTTCCTGGAAACCCGACTGGATTTCGTGCTCGGTCTCCATGTCCACGGCGCTCGTCGCGTCGTCGAGAATTAGAATCCGCGGATTTTTGAGCAGCGCCCGCGCGATGGCGATCCGCTGCTTCTGTCCGCCTGACAGCCCCATGCCTCGCTCGCCGACCACAGTATCGTAGCCGTCCGGCAATTCCATGATGAAATCGTGAGCCTTGGCAAGTTTGGCGGCATGAATGATCTCTTCCATTGAGACTTGCGTCATGCCGTAAGCGATATTGTTTCGAATCGTGGAAGAGAACAGGAACGTCTCCTGAAACACGGTCGCAATCCCGCTACGCAGGCTCTTGATGCGGATGTCCCTGATGTCTCTTCCATCCAGGCGAATGCTACCCTCGTTCACGTTGTAGGCGCGCATCAGCAGCTGAATAATCGTCGATTTGCCGGAGCCCGTGCCGCCAAGAAACCCGATGACCGAACCCGGCTCTGCCGTAAAATGGATATCCGTAACCGCTGGCATCTTATTGCCATAAGCAAACGTCACATGGTCGAACTCCACTTTGCCTTTCACGTTCTCCAAATCCAAGTCGACCGCGTCAGTCTCATCCTTCACGTCTACGTTCTGGTTCAATACTTCCAGCACCCGCTCACCCGAAGCCTTGGATTGGGTGTAGTTGTTGATATGGAAGCCAAGCCCCCACATTGGTCCGATTATGAACCAAATCAAGCTGAAGAAGGCGACCAAGTCTCCGAGCGTCAGCTGTTCCTTAACGACGAGCGTTCCCCCTACAGCCAGCAGGACAGCTACGCTGATAGAGGCCAGCAGCTCCATAACGGGGAAGAACCTGCTCCACAGCATCGAGGCAAAAATCTGGTTATCCTTGTACCGCTCATTCCGGTGCGAGAATTTCTCCATCTCGTAAGGCTCTCGCGCAAAGGATTTGACCGTCCGCACCCCAGTTACGTTCTCCTGAACCGCTGTCGTCAGCGAGCTCAGGGCAAGGCGCATTTCCTGAAAAGCAGGGTGAATCTTTGACTCGAATTTTAGTGCAACCGCAGCCAGAAACGGAATCGTAATCATCGTGATCAGCGTCAACTGCCAATGAATCGACATCATCATAGCCGCACCGAAGATAACCATAAGCACCAAATTGAGCAGCTGTGCGAACCCGAAGCCGACGAAGTTACGAATGGCCTCCAGGTCCCCGGTCAGCCGGGACATCAGATCGCCTGTTTTTGCTTTATCATAATAGCGGAACGATAGGAATTGCAGCTTCTCGTAACAGGCATTCCGCAGCCGGTAAGCGAGATAGTTTCCGAGTCTTCCACCGAAAAATCCATGTAAAAACTGCAAAAAGGCTTTGATGATTACGACGCCGAGCGCTGTCAAAGCAATCCACAGCACCCCGTCATACTTTCCTGGACGAATTACGTCGTCAATCAGTTTTCTGAGCAGCAGCGGATACACGAGCCCAAAGCCCGTCGCTGCCGCGAGGCATAGAATCGACAAAATCAAATAGGTTCGTCGTTCCCGGTAATATCCTCTTAATTGCCTAAGTACTTCCATGTCGTTCCCTCCCAGTAACGCTTGTCATCGATGGTTTGCAACTTCTAGGATTTGCCCCTCTTCGCGACTGCCGCGTTACTCTTCAGTTATGTTGTTTTTGGTTTTCCTTTAAAGCAATGCCTGATACAGTTCATGAAGACGCTGCGGAACGGTCTTCCACGACTCATCGGAGTTCGCGGCGGAAGGCATGCCGGACACGCTGCTCTCCCATTCTTCCCACTGCGCTTCTAGCGATGCAGCAACCGCTGCAAACCTCACCGAGGTCTCCTGCGCGTAAAATTCGATCAGATCGCTGCCAAAGCGTTGCACCGCCTCTTTAATACTGTCGCTGAGCGGCTCCTCCAGGGCGTCTCGCAATCTTTGCTTACCCCCTCCTTCAAAGAATGTTTTTGGATTTTTGAAATAGCTCCAATATGAGGCTGCCTTAATGCCTTGCTCCAGACTTCCCGAGGGAACACTTGGAGTCAGCCAGGCAGAGGTTGCATAGATCGACAATGCCGGCAGCGCCGGAATTTCTTGCTGCAGCTTTACGAGCCAAGCCTCGGCTTCCTTCGCCAGCAGCGCTTCGCTTTTCTTCTCAAGCCGCAGGGAGGTCGCCTGAACCTCGCGTTCAAGCTCCATGCTTAACTGGGCCAGCCAGCCCTTGACCGAAGCCGCAAACTTCCGCTTCATATCCCCTCCGTCATCCTGGAGGAGCGAAGGGTGGAAATATTCGTGGAACAAATCGCCGGCAAGAAATTGCAGTCTTCTGCGCACATGGAACAGCAGCTCCCCGGTTTCTTGCGCGATTTCGGCCTCTTTATCGCTTTTCGCCAGCACCAGAAGCTCTTCCGCGAAGCGCTTGCGATCCAGCATTAACTGAACCTTAAGCTGCTCGCGTTCCTCTTCGCTTTTGGCCAGCGTCTCGCTCCACTGCTCCGCCCGCGCTATGAACTGCTGCAGCTCATGGCGGGCCGCACCTACGGCGAGACCCGCCAAGTCCTCCCTAATAAAGCGAAGGAACGGGGCCTCGAACCGGGAGAAGCCCGAACCCTCGAGCATCGCGGCATCCATGCTACGCTTCGCATCCAGTGCAGCGATGCTGGATACAGGATATATTTGCGGGGCCTCGATGCCCGCTGTGCGCAGCCCATCCTCCACGTGTTCGACAACGCTTGCCAGCTCGCCCGGCGTGGATGCCAAATCCGCCGCGTTAACGATGAAGAACATTTTATCGAGCGCAAAGCTGCCCTTCACCCGGCCCAGATGGCCCAAGAATTGGCGGTCCGCACGGGAGAAGGCATGGTTGTAATAGGTTACGTACAGTAATGCATCGCTGTTTTTCATATATTCAAAGGTAACTCCGGTATGCCGGGCATGAATGGAATCTGCCCCCGGAGTATCCACGATCACAATCCCCTGCTCGGTTAGCGGACAGGAGTAATATAGGTCGATGCCCGCTACGAAGCAGGCACGGCTCTCTTCCGCCACGTATTCGGCGAATTGCTCCAATCCCGTAATCTCGCGGCTCCCTAGTCTTGAAGCGTTTTGCTCCCAGCCGATTGCCGCCGCTTTCAGGAAGCTGAAATGAGCTCGCCCGGAAGGAGGCACATCCGGAGCCTTCAATTTATTTACTTCGGCTCTCCAGCTTCCTTCCTTCCATGCTCCGAGCTGCAGCGCCTCGAATGAGTAAGCCAGATCCTCGCGCATCGCTTCCTCGGACTTGAAGGTAATGGCCGCCTGGCCATGCTTCATGTCCCCTTCAGGCGCGAGGATGCGGTTGATCGCCGCGGTCGTCGGATGCGGCGATACCGGCAGCACCTGAGCGCCAAGCAGCGCGTTCGCGAAGGAGGATTTGCCCGCGCTGAACGCCCCGAACAGCGCGACCGTAAAGCGGCCGCCGCGAAGCGCGTCCGCGCGGGCGCGCAGCTCCCTTACCCCCGACCCAAAGGCGGGGTAAGGGGCCAGCGCCTCAGCGGCGGCGCTCAGCACCGCCGCCGCCTCGCCCAGCCGCTGCCGCCCGCTTATCGCGGCAACGGCTGCGCCAGCGCTGTCGCTGGCGCTTGCGGGCACCGCGGCGACCGGCGGCGCCATTGCCGCCGCGGGCGGCTCTGGGCGCTGCGGCGCAGCCGGCGCCCCTGGCGCGACGTCCCTCACCTCCGGCAGGATGCCGGTCGGGAGGGACGGGCGCTCGCCGAGCAGCGCGTGAATGCGCGCAGCTCGCTCTTTGGCGGCAGCGCGCAGCGCCTGCAGCCGCCCGGCGGCGCCGGAGCGCGCCAGCAGCGCATCGCGCTGCGCGGCCAGGCTGTGCCGCGCCTCGTTAAGGCGCGGCGCCAGCTCAGCGAGCAGCCCATCCGCGATAGCGAGGGCTGCGCGGCGGTAGCGGCCGGCGATTCCGGCCGCCACGTCGGCGGCGTAGCGGAGCGTGTACTCGCCGGAGAGCTGCGCGCCCTCGCGCGCAGGACCGGCGATCCACTCCTCCTCCGCTTGGGGAAGCTCCGCCTCCAGTCTGCTCTCCCACTCTGTGCTCCAGAGCCCGTGATTCTGCCCGAGGCGGCGCAGCAAATCGCGCACATGCCAATCCACCTGGGCTTGCGTCTGCTCCTGCAGCTTACCGAGGAAAAAGTCCCTTCTCCGTTCCTTTTCGCGTTCCGTCTTCCCTGCATGAAACAAAAGTCCCATCTTGAAACCAGGCTTGCGGCTCTCCAAATACTGCGCGGCAGCTTCCCTGAGATCAGGTGTCATCAAATGCGCATTGGCCAGCAAACCATCCAGCTCCTTGGACAAACTGCCACGCAGCTGATCTACGAGGCCATCCTGCTCGGAAAGCTCCCGCTCCAGTGCCGACAATTCCGTCTGCAAGCGTGACAGCGCCTCCTCGCCGCCGACGTCCTCAAGCAGCCGTTCCTGCTCCTCCTCGTCCGCATCTTCCAGCCGCTTCAAATACTGCTCCGCTCCATGAAAAAGCGAGCAGCCGATGCTGAACTCCAGCAGGCTTTCACGAATCCCGAAGAGAGCAGCAATCGTCTTCTCCAGCTCGTTCAACATATTTAACGGATGGGACAGCTCCTTCAGGGATATATAGAACACCCCTGCCGGCACGATACCCCATAACTCGAAGGCGTCCTCTACAGAACTGCGGTACTTCTCGAACGACAGTTCGGCGTTCCGGTGCTTGTCGATTTGATTCACGACGAGATAGAGAGGTTTCCCCCAATCAGCCAGGCGTTTGGCAAACGACAGATTGCTTTCCGACAAAACATGGTTGTAGTCCATCACGTAGAACACGACATCGGCCAGATGAAGCGCTGAATTGGTAGCCATCGCATGACCTGCGTCGTTGGAGTCAACGCCAGGTGTATCAAGCAGCACCCCATGCCGTCCCAATATAGGAACATCATCCCACAGCGAGATCATCGAATATGTATTTCCGTCCCTACAATAGTCATCCAACTGATCAAGGTTAAGCGCAATCTGTTCGGAATGCGCTTCCACCGTCTCACCCATGCCTCCGTCTTCTACTTCCGCCCGCGTTAGCATGGCCCGAGGCTCTCCATTACGAATGGCGGCCACGTTGGCGGTTGTCGGTATTGGCCCCGATGGCAGCACTTGCTTTCCGCACAGCCTATTGATCAGGCTGGACTTGCCTGCGGAGAAATGCCCACAGAATGATAACGTTAATTCATCAGCTTCCAGCTTCCTTGTTAAATCTTGAATTTCCCGATAAGCTCTTCGGTCTTTACCTGACTCATATAACTTCAAGAACTGGTCAAGTCGGTCATGAAGCCGCTGATCCCGACCAATTGTCAACGTTTCCATGATTATGTACTCTCCTTATTTATGTTTGCCTAATGCCCTATGAAGCAAGAAGCACTATTCATTTTTGGGTATCTCTATCGACATATTCGATGTCTTAGGAAATACATCCATTTTACATGAGTGGCATCCGTCAGGGAAGTCTCATAATTAGTGATTTTCCAGTAAAAATTAAAGAACTTCCCGCTTATATATAGAAAAACACTGTTCAAGGTACATTCTTCGTCGCTAAATGGCGGATATCTTCGTTTTTGATTAAAAATGAAGCATTCCATCCTCTAAAATAATAATTATTTTAGATTCGCCTGTCCTGCGCCATATTATTCCATCTATATAAACAAAAAACCGCCTCGCGGAATTTTCCGCAAGACGGCATTCTGATCGGCCAAGCAGCTACACCGAAGGCGTTTCGAGCGAATCGGACTCGGACGGAATTAGAATTTCGAACACTTTGCCATGCTGAAGAATCGTAATTCCCTTCTCTTTGTCCTTCATCACGACCACTTCAGGTTTGGCCGCCATACGCTCCAGGTAATGACTTGGCACTTCGCCCGAGTCGCTTACGGTGATGCCCTCAACCTCACGCTCGTCATTCTCCTTCAAGTCGATTTCGATGACCTGCTCAAACATATCGGAGAAAAGTTCAAAACTATCGGTGTACACAGAAATACATTTCATGGAGTCTCATCCTCTTCTAACTAGGTTTGAAAGTCACTTCTCTCTATCTTTTCTGACTGGTGACTTTTTCATACGTTTTTTGCCTTCCCGGCAAACTTCCAGCAGCGGACAAATCTCGCACTGCGGATTCTGGGCCTTGCAATGATATCTTCCGAAAAAGATAAGCCGATGATGGGTAATCGTCCACTCTTCCTCAGGAACGCGCTTCATCAGCTTCTTCTCGACTTCAAGCACGGAATCGTTCCAGCCTGCCAGCCCAAGCCGCTTGCTGACCCGTTCCACATGTGTATCGACGGCGATCGCCGGGACACCGAAAGCATTCGAAACGACCACGTTTGCCGTCTTGCGGCCCACGCCCGGCAGCTTCACCAACTCGGCATGCTCGCGAGGAACCTCTCCGTCGTACTGTTCAATGAGAATCCGGCATAAGTTCTGAATATGCTTGGCTTTACTCCGAAATAGTCCAATGCGCCGGATATCCTGCTCCAGCTCTTCGAGCGGAACGGCAAGATAATCCCCCGGCGTCTTATATTTCTGAAATAAATCTTCCGTCACCTTGTTTACGGTTGCGTCGGTACACTGTGCCGACAGCAGCACGGCAATCGTCAATTCAAACGCATTGCTGTGGCGGAGCTCACAGTGCGCATCCGGAAACATAGCGCCGATGCAGTCCAGAATATGACGGACACCCGCGGCATTCATGTCTCCACCTAACCTTTCTTCACGAATCTTCACGAAGAAAACCGTCCTGCCCGGGAATGATCCCGCAACAAGACGGTTATTCTCACGAAAATGATTATTGTTTTTCGATTTCAACGAGTCTGTCACCATTGAAATACAAAACAATTTTATCATCATCTTTCAGAGATTGCACGGAAATAGTCGTATCACTTTGGTGAACATACGTATCCGCATTTACAAAAAAGCGATATTTGTCATCGGCGATCGTCGCTCTTTTGACAACAAGCTCTCTTGCATTTGCATCATAGCGGGAGAATTTCCGCTCCAGCGAACTCAGAACCTTAACGACAAGAGTGCCGTCACTGTCTTTGCGTACCTCCACACGATCCGCCGTGGCCAATCCGCCTGCCCCTGTAGTAACGGACGTCCCGCGAACAACCTTAACGCCGTTCGACAGCGGGAACGATTCGGTTCCACCGGCAAAGGTCTTAACGGTCAAAGTAGATCCGTCGATATTCTGCACGCTGCCAAGGGTCAATTTGACGACCTGCAGCGATACCGCTTTAAGCCCATTGTATGCCACGTTGATCGTTTGGCCATTCTGGATATTGTTCAGCCTGATCGGATTGCCGTTCTCGTCTGTCAGAATCGCCTGATCAATGTAGATGCTTTCCGTAAGCCCGTTATTGCTATTTACCGCTCTGATGCGGTTATATGATGTTTCTATCGAGCTGACCACGAATTGAGCGGAAGACTTCACGGCCAGCGTCTGCACCGCATCCTGGTTCGTACTCAACAAAGCGATGACAGGATCGCCGACCTTAACGTCGCTAAACGTGGCGCTCTTGCCATACAGTTCGATCGTAGGAGCCGTGCCCTGGTATGGTAGAGTTACCGTTTTGTTATCCGCCGTCAGCAGCGTGATTTTCTTCTCTGCCGTATTGACCGATACAAAGGTGCCTTCGTATTTATAGATCATTTGCACGTTAAGCGCGCGGTTGCCAATAGAAGTTACATTAATTTTCCGGTCTTTATTTAGCACGGATTCCATCCCCGCAAGGGTCGGCTGTGTGGAGTTGTATTCCACCTTCGTCTTCTCGTCTAATACAAACACATGCGGTTTTAAATTCGCATCCAGCACCGTCAGCGTCTTGGACTTGCTATCGTAGTTCACGACCGTAGCGGCTGCCCATTGCTCGGACTGGCGGCCTTGGACGACGACCTTCGTCACTCGCTCCTGCGCGTCCAGCGTAAGCTCAACCTTATCCCCTCCGTTGAGATCGGCGATGAGGTCATCGAAGGTGGCCTCCTTAATGCCGCCGACGATAATTTCCGGATTCTCGGCAAGCAGCTTGACTTCAGGATATCCGCTTGCATTGCTGTAAGTCAGCAAACGCCCGTTCTGATCCAATCCAAGCAGCGTCCCGTTGACCGTCCGCTCGATGCTTTGCGTCACTTCAAGGGAATCGAGCACACTGTTCTTCACCGAATATTTAATGTCCGAATTGACTTGCAATTCGCTGAGACTGTTTAGCTTCTGGCTTTGATACAGCAGAATCGTCGTCTCGTCCACCGTATAGGTCTCAACCGTGCCCGCTGCGTCGCGGATCGTTATTTTCTTGCCGGTTACATCGACGGACTCAATCGTTCCAGTACCTGTTTTACTGACCAATGCCGATTTTACCTGAACAAGCACCGGCTTCTTCGCCACAGTATATGTCTCCCGCTGTACGATGATCGTGCTCTCCGGGGACAAGCTGCTGGCAGCCACTTTATTGCCGTGCTGATCCAGGAACGCCGTTGTATCGTCGAACGTATATTCCACGGAATCGTTATTCACGAGCATCAATATCCGATTGCCGCCGAGAATACGCAGCAGCGTGCCTTCCGTACTCTCCAGCTGCTGCTTGCCATCGATCACTTCAACGTACGCTGCGGATCCCACTTTATCGATCGCCAGCACTTTCGTGTATGGCTTCAAATCATTCTTCGAAATCTTTAATTGTGAATCCTTCGTATAATATACGCTGCGGTTATCGAGGACGAAGCTCTTTAACTGATTATCCACATATAAGGTCAGCTTGCTGTCGGTTAGCTCGGTCACGATCCCCTCATATACGTTCGAATAGTTTGCATTCAAATGTTCAGCGCCTTTGCCGAAGAAGGTCGCGATTTGCGCCCGCGTCACATTGCCCTGCGGATCGAATTTATTTCCTTCGATCCCTTTTGTAATGTCCAATTTGGCGGCCAGATTCACATAACCTCTGACCGAAGACGTAATTTTATCGTGGTCTGCAAAGCCAGTTGCTGCCGTACCCAGCCCTTTGGCCTCCTCTTCTTTGCCGAGAGCGCGAATAAGAACTTTAGCGACCCATTCGCGGGACGCTTTCTTCTGTCCCCAGGACTCCTTCTCTTTTATAAGGGCCAGCTCTTCATCTTTATCAATCAGATTCTTGTTCAAAGCTAGCTCGACATAAGGTTTCGCGTAACCGCTAATTTGCAGCTCAGCAGGAACTGTATCTCCGCTGCCCACTTCACCGCTTAAATTCATAAAGCGAATCGCCATCGTAATGGCCTCTTGCTGCGTTACGCTATCGCTCGGACGGAACTTGCCGGCATCCCCGACAATGATGCCCTCTGCAGCCAGCTTGTAAATGTATTTCTCGGCCCAAAAGCCATCCTGTACGTCGCTAAACAGGGAAAAAGCCGTATTTGACGTGTTCGTAATATTTGTTCCCGTTCCTGAATTGGCAGATGACTCTGCTGACTCGTCCGCAAAGACGGCTGCGCTGCCGCTTAAACAGATGGCAGCAGCTAGCACGGCCGAGACCGCTTTTTTGGATTTACGTCTATAGCTGCGTTTAAATGATGACATTAGATTCTCTCCTTCAAAAATGATCTCTTAACCAACTTCGACGGCGAGCTGCTATTTCCTCCAAAAAGTTGCTATTTTCTTAGAAAAGGATGCTCTAATTCGACATGGCCCATCAACGTATCTGCCTCCTGGCCGTCAACGAGAATTTCAATGGACTGCACTTCTTCGAATTGGAATAGCGCCTTCGTCAGCGATTCCACGGCGAGAGCTTCGCCTCCGGCTCCAAGTCGGGCCTCGTCCGGCAGAGTTAAATCGACGGTTAACTTGCCGCCCTCGAATACGGCCTGCTTGAAACTCACCTTATCCCAAAGCGGCAGATGGCCGGGAATCCCGCTATGCTGCAGCGCCTTCAAGGTTTGCATATATTTGTCCGCATCGTCGCTGTACGCAATTTCCTTATTCTCCGCAAACAGTTCATCCAACTGATCATCCGTGAAAAATGCCTGAATGACCAATGTATTGGCTTGCTCCTCCGGGGAACTATTATGTGAATCGCCTGCGCCATGAGCAACGGGATTGTTCGGCGGCTCTTGAACCGCCGTTCCGTTCACGCTGTTACCGGCACTTCCTTGATTTCCTTGCTCTCCTTCTACGAGCGCATTTGGTTTTTGACCGCATCCCGCGGTGATGGCAAGCAGAAGCACCAAAACGCCAATGATCCATATTTTTCTGTTCATGGTCACTTCCTCCTCCTTTAAAGGTGTTCAGGAAGCCGGTAAACCGGCTTCCTGAACGCGCATTTTATGAGCCGCTGGCTATTTTAATCCCAAATACTCTTTGATTCCGTCGACAACGCCCTGGGCTACGCTGTTCTGGAATTTCTCCGTATACAGCAAGGCCTCGTCGCTCTTATTGCTCAAATAACCAACTTCCAACAGTACTGCCGGCATTGTCGTTTCTCGTGTAACGTGAAGACTCTTTGCCCGCACCTTCCGATCGGAAAGACCGGAAGACCGGACGAGATATTTATGCATGACATTTGCAAATGGCACGCTTTCTTCCCGTGTATAGTAAGTCTCTACGCCGCTGGCCGTCGCCGAGCCGCTATTGGCATGAACGGATACGAATAAGTCCGCATTAAGATCGTTAGCCAGCCTGGCCCGGTCTTGCAGCGTCACGTAAACATCCGTACTGCGTGAGAGCACATAGTCCAGTTGCGTTTCTTTCTTCAATAGCGCTTCGACTTTCTTGACGATAGAAAGGTTAAGATCCTTTTCTTTCTTATTCGTTACGCTGATAGCGCCTGGGTCCGTGCCTCCATGCCCCGCATCGATGACAACTAGCGGTTTTCCGCCACCCTTCGATGGATAGCTCTGATCCACATTCAAATCAACAATGACATAGCCGTCGTTTGCATTCAGTAAAGAATAATTCCTTGCACCTGATAAATCCATGACAATCCTTATCGTTGAAGGATTATCGCTAAACTGCGAATAACGGATTTTGGTTACGTCCGGATAATCGTTAATGTCCATGTATCCGGTCTGGAATGCATCCAGCGAATGATTGCTCGAAAATGATTCATCAAAGCGGGCATTCGGAATATCGATGACGATCCGATCCGGCCCCGTCATGCGAAAAACATCGGGTGTTACGTTTTTGTCCACCGCAATAATCAGGCGATTGGCATCAAAGCCGATGCCTGTTACATCCGCCAAATTTTGTTCCGGCACCGGGGTAACGGAACCGTTCCCCGAATTTCCGCCGTCTGAACCGGTGTTTCCGTTGTTTCCGTTGTTTCCGCCATTCCCGTTTCCGCTTCCATTATCCGGGGTAATTAAGTATACCGTCTTCGTAGCGTTGTCCCAGCCTACGGTTAGGCCCATCTGTTCGCTAACAAATCGAAGCGGCACGAGCGTCGTATCCTCTTTCAGCATCGGAGCGATGCTAAGGGCCAGTCTCTTGCCATTCACTGTAGCACTTTTCTGATTAACAATAAGCTTAATCGTTGTATCGGCTTGCTTTATAGTTACCGTGCGCGTCCCTTTTTCCCAATCGACGTCAAAACCCAGCTCCTCCATGACGACACGAATCGGAATCATCACATTGCCTTTTACATTCTGAACCTGGCCATTCTTCGGCAAGTTCAGCGCTTCTCCGTTCAAATAGATGCTAGTGCCTCCTCCGGCAGCTTGTCCTATCGTCGGAAAAGCAAAAATACATAAGAGCATGAATACCAAAAAACCAATTCTTCTCATCCGTCACCCCTACCATCTTAAAATTTTGCCTCGTGATGACCGATGACTTAAGCCCTGTTCTTCAGCATCACCAGACGACATATTAGACGCCCATAATAACTAAAAGTTGCGTAATCTTTCCTGTTTTCCGACAATAGTCCCTATGCAGGCCGAGACAAAAAAAGACTATTTTCAAGCCCGTTGGCTTGAAAATAGTCTTTTTCACTTGCGAAATGCCATTATTCAACGGGTCATCGGATGGTTCAGCTCCACATGCCCCATGAGACTTTCTACCTGTTCTCCGCCAACCGTCAGTTCCAGGCTCCGTACCTCATTGAACTGGAACATCGTCGCTTTCAGCGAATCGATCGCCAGTACTTCGCCGCCTGAGCCGAGACGCGCCTCGTCAGGCAGTTCGATATCGATCTGGAGTTCCCCGTCTGCAAAGGTCACTTTGTTCAAAATTGCTTTTTCCCATAGTGAAAACAGTCCGTCTTCAGAAACCTGCAATTGCTTAAATGCTTCGGCATATTTGTCCTGATCCTGCTCGTACCTGATCTCACGCTGCACCTTCGTCAGCTCCATGAGATCATCATCGGTAAAATACAGCTCCACTTGTGCGGTCTGCAGCTCCGGCTGCTCAACCTGCGCATCATTGGGTCCTGCCCCTTGTGAGACATTAGGTTCTGAGGACGGCTGCTCCGTAATCCCCGGAGCCGGCTGCTGCTCCCCCTCAGGAGCAGCTTGGGGTTTCTGTCCACATCCGGCAAGGGCTGCCACAAGCACAAGCATAGTACCAAGCATAACAAGTTTTTTCAAAGCGCTACCCCCTCTCTCTTACAATCTATACCCACATCGCAAAGATCTGTCACAGGCCTAAATACTCTTTGATCCCTGCAACGATGCCTGCTGCAATTCTATCCTGTACGGCCGGATCTTTCAACACTGCATCATCCTGCGGGTTGCTCAGGAATCCGGCCTCTATAAGTATAGCCGGCATCGTCGTCTCGCGCGTTACCTTCAAATTCTGATACTTCACCTTACGATCCTTCAATCCCGTTGCTTCGAGCACATATTTATGTACCGTATCCGCAAGTGAAATGCTGGCATCCCGGGTGTACAGCGTCTCGGTGCCAGTGGCTGTTGCAGAACCGCTATTGGCATGAACCGAAATAAATATGTCGGCTTGCAAATCATTCGCAATCTTTACCCGGTCGTCCAGCGTCGGGTATGTATCGTCGCTCCGCGTCAACACAGTGATTATGTCCGGCTCCTGCATAAGCAGCTCATTCACCCTCAGCACGATCGCCAGATTAAATTCTTTTTCCTGTATGCCCGTTACACTTGGGGCCCCAGGATCTTTACCACCGTGTCCAGCGTCGATGACAACGAGGCTCTTGCCGTCCGGTCTTGCCGGAAATACCGGTATTACAGGTGGAATCACCGCATCCGAGGTCAGATCGACAATAAGCGATCCGTTCTCGTTCGTAAGCACGAATTCTCTGCTCTCGTTCAAATCGATAACGATTCGAATCGTAGATGGATCATTGCTGAATAAGGAATAGCGAATTTGTGCCACTTCCGGATAGCCCTCAACCGCTATTTCTCCCCGGCTCGTTGCATCCAGGGGCAGCGCATCCTTGAATGCGGCTTCAAATTTAGCATTCGGCACGTCAATCACGATCCGTTCCGGACCTGTCATCTTGAATACATTCGCTGTTACTGTACGATCGGTCAAGATTATAAGGCGGTTATCAGAGAAGCTTAGGCCGCTGATCGCCGCGAGAACTCCTTGACTATTATCATTTCCCGCCTGCGAATCGGCATTGCTGTCCTCCACATTTCCAGGCTGCTTTACAGGCTGCTGTGGAACGGTTTCCCCTTCGCCTGCCGGAGGCGTACTCGCCCCTCCATTAACAACACCGCTGCCTGAACCTCCGCTTGTACTGTACAAATGTGCTGATTTTGTTTCGTTATCCCAGCTGACTTTCAGGCCCATCTGCTCGCCGACAAAACGCAGCGGAACGAGAGTCGTATTTCCCTGCAGCAGCGGCGGAGCGGACAAGCCAGCCTCGCTGCCGTCCACAACAGCCTTAGGGTTGTCTATATAAAGCTGCAGCAACCGGCCGTCCTGCTTAATCGTAACCTTCTCGGTCTGCTTCTCCCATCCAACTTCATAACCGAGTCCTTCCGAAATGATACGAATCGGAACCATCACGCTGCCATTAATCAGACCCGCTTGCGCGGCACTTGGCTGCTCCAGTTCCTGGCCGTCCAAATAAATCGCATTGCCAGCGGCGGATGCCTCCCCGATACCCGGCAAAGCCCACAGCATTACAACCAGCATCAACAGAAAACCTAACTTCTTCATCGTATCCCCTACCAATCCCTTTTTTCCGCCCACCGGATGTAATGGTTGTACCTGACTAATCGACACCAAAATATGACATGTTCTTACACGATCCCATGTCACCTTCTAATTAATCCCATACTATCAGAAAATTCGCCCCGATCATAGACTTTAGTGCAAGATTCGAGAAAGAGATTCATAAATTATTAATTTGTTGAATAGACAAAAATAGACAGCTCCCGGTCTACTCATGTAGACCGGGAGCTGTCCCTCAAGCCCGGTTGAAATTAAGCGATTGTGCTGCTTGCTTTCTTCGCTTCATAAGCTGAAATGAGATCCTCATGCTGCAGCGTAAGTCCAATGTCGTCCAGACCTTGAAGCAGGAACTGGCGGCGGTGCTCATCCAGATCGAACGAAATATTTAAACCGTATTGATCCGTAATCGTTTTGTTCTCCAGGTCAACCGTCAATTGGTAACCCTCATGCGCAGCAGTGCGCTGGAACAGATCTTCAACCTGTTCTTCGGAAAGCTTGATCGGCAGAATGCCATTCTTGAAACAGTTGTTGTAGAAAATATCTGCAAAAGACGGAGCGATGACACAGCGGAAGCCATAATCCAGAATCGCCCATGGCGCGTGCTCACGGGAGGATCCGCAACCGAAATTAACTCGGGAAATTAGAACAGAAGCTCCTTCATAGCGAGCCTTATTCAGCTCAAACTCCGGATTTACATTACCTTCCGTATCGAAACGCCATTCATAGAACAGAAATTGCCCAAATCCGGTACGCTCAATCCGCTTCAAAAATTGCTTAGGAATAATAGCGTCCGTATCTACGTTTACACGGTCCACGGGACCGACGATGCCTGTAAGTTTGTTAAAAGCTTCCATGATTAGTTCTCCCCTCTTTCGCCTTCGTTAGCTAACGACTTCGCTTTTCACATTCCATTCGCGGACATCCACGAAGCGGCCTTTAATCGCCGCCGCCGCGGCCATTGCCGGAGAAACGAGGTGCGTTCTGCCGCCGCGGCCTTGACGTCCTTCGAAGTTCCGGTTGGAAGTGGAAGCGCACCGTTGTCCCGGCTCCAGAACGTCAGGGTTCATGGCAAGGCACATGCTGCAGCCCGCATCGCGCCATTCAAAGCCTGCCTCAGTAAACACTTTGTCTAGGCCTTCCTGCTCGGCCTGCAGCTTAACGCGGCCTGAACCAGGAACGACGATCGCTGTTACTTTGTCAGAAACTTTGTAGCCTTGCGCGATTTGCGCTGCGGCGCGGAGATCCTCAATACGTCCATTTGTACACGAGCCAATGAACACATAGTCGATCTCGATGTCCGTCATTGGCGTACCCGGAGTAAGCCCCATGTATTCGAGCGCTTTCTCGGCAGCCTTCCGTTCATTATCGGATGCAAAATCTTTCGGATTCGGTACGTTTGCATTGATGTCCGTGCCCATACCCGGGCTCGTTCCCCAAGTCACTTGCGGGATCAGCGCGTCAACGTCAAATTCCACGACACGGTCATATTCAGCACCTTCGTCTGTAGTGAGATTTTTCCATTCTGCTACAGCGCGATCATAGGCTTCACCTTGCGGAACATGCTCGCGGCCGCGCAGGTATTCGAACGTCGTCTCATCTGGAGCGATCAAGCCCGCTCTGGCCCCGGCTTCAATAGACATATTACATACTGTCATTCTTTCTTCCATCGTTAGCTCGCGAATCGACTCACCGGTATATTCGATAACATAACCCGTCGCAAAATCCGTTCCATACTGGGCAATAACGCCAAGAATCATATCTTTGGCAGTAACCCCTGGTCTGCGTTTTCCGACAAAGCGTACTTCCAGCGTCTTCGCCTTGGCTTGCTGCAAGCACTGCGTAGCCATAACGTGCTCTACTTCGCTCGTACCGATACCGAATGCCAGCGCGCCGAATGCTCCATGCGTAGAAGTATGGCTGTCGCCGCAGACGATCGTTTTACCTGGATGAGTCAAGCCTAGTTCTGGCCCCATAACGTGTACAACGCCTTGATCGATCGTGTCCAGGTCAAAAAGCGTTACGCCGAAATCGCGGCAGTTCTTGGAAAGCGTATCGATCTGCTGCTTGGAAATCGGGTCTTTAATGTTGAAGCGGTCTTTCGTTGGAACGTTGTGATCCATCGTCGCAAAAGTCAGCTCTGGACGGCGAACCTTGCGCCCGCTGAGGCGCAGTCCCTCAAATGCTTGCGGAGAAGTTACCTCATGCACCAAATGCAAATCGATGTAAATGATGCTTGGCTTTCCTTCTTCCGAATAAATCACGTGATTGTCCCAAATTTTCTCATACATTGTTTTTTTAGCGTTGCTCATCGTATTCACCCCACTGAAGGATTCGAACATGTAACGAAGCATTATTTGAATATGACATGCCTTTATCCGCGCTTCGTATGTTGTCATTACTATATCATCTCTCTATTCATTGTTCCAAGATATAATTTCTATAATAGTTATAGGATTTAGCTATAAAGAGAGGATGCAGTGAGCCAAAAATGAAAGAGACCTTCGCAGCAAGCTGGCTGGCTATGCCATGAAAGTCCCTTCTTCATTCTGTTCGTGAACGCCGAGAAATCTCTATTATTTGTTGAACCCTTCGATTCCCATAATGTGGTCGAGCGGCACCGGTCCGATCATTCGGCTGTCTTTGCTGTTGTTGCGGTTGTCCCCCATCACGAAGATATGATCTTCGGGAACTTCCCATATCCGGCTCTGCTCCGCATACATTTGCTCTTTAATATAAGGCTCCTCTAGCTTGACTCCATTTCTATACACCTGTCCGTCTTTAATCTCGATCACGTCGCCCGGCAGGCCGATCACGCGCTTGACGTAGAAGAAATCCTCTTTCTTGTTGCCCGCCATGATGCGGATCAGCGGATGCTCGTTTACGCTGTCCCAGAAGGAGCGGCTGCGGTCAATCCGGCTGTCGATAATGACGATGTCTTCATATTTCGGCAGCTTCTCCAGTGCATGCGCTATTTTCCAAGCATAGATCCGCTGCTTGTCGTCCAGCGTAGGCTCCATGGAATGCCCGTTCACCTTATATGGCTGAATAACAAATATGCCAATGAACATGCTAATTATAAAGCCGATTATAATAGATATTCCCCAGCCCTGAACCTCTTTCCATATTTTCATAGAACGGCAGCCTCCATTTTCCCATTTTCCCATTTATAATAATTATACAACCAACTTGCCTAATAATAAAATTTTAGAGCAGGATGCCTATTGTAAACATCAATAAGTCCTATATTTTATTTAAAAATGATAGGCTATACTTATAGAATACTTATAACAGTCATGCCCGAACCGCAACACCAATTCAAGAAAAAGGTGATCTCATGGAATTAAGGCAGCTCCTTTATACTTTGAAAATTGCTGAGGAACGCAACTTTTCCAGAGCGGCCGACAAGCTCCATATCGCTCAGCCGTCGCTCAGCCAGCAATTGTCCAAGCTTGAACAGGAGCTGGGCGTAAAATTGTTCCAGCGCAATACGAGTACCGTCGAGCTTACGCATGCGGGGGCAAGCTTCATCAAGCATGCCCGTAAAATCATGGATGCCGTCGAGCAGCTTCGCCAGGAGATGGACGACATCTCCCAACTGCGTGCTGGGCGCGTCGTCATCGGGAGCATGCCGATAACCGGCTCTCATCTGCTGCCCTATGTCCTGCCGGCATTTAAAGAAACCTATCCCGATATACAGGTTACCTTGCTTGAAGATACATCCTTAAACCTGGAAAAACTCACTGCGGGCGGAGGCACGGATCTTAGCCTGCTCTCCCTGCCGCTGCAAGAGCCTTCTTTGACCTACGAGCCAATCGGCGAGGAGAAAATCGACTTGGCCATCCCGCCAAACCATTATCTTGCCGACCCAGGAAATCGGCCGCTGGGTGGCGTAACTCTAGAGCAGCTGGCCGGCGAATCCTTTATCGTCCTCAAGAAGGGGCAGGGTTTCCGCAAAATCATGATTGATTTATGCCGGACTGCTGGGTTTGAGCCCGATATCGTGTTCGAGAGCAATAACATCGAGACCGTTCAATCTCTCGTCGCCGCTGGAATGGGCATTACCCTCGTTCCGCGCTTTATTGCCCGGGCCAAGCGTAGCGAGCTGATTCCAGTATACGTCCCACTGGCGGAGCCGGTTCCAAGCCGCACGCTCGTGATTGCATACCGTAAAGGACGTTATCTGTCCAAGGCGGCGGAAGCTTTCATTGAAACTTTCCGCACGACCATAGAGAACCGCATGAAGGAAGAACCTTAAAACAAGAAGGCTGTCGCTTGGCTAGACAAAGCCGAGGCGACAGCCTTCTTGCACTCACTACTATAATGTACAACTATGGTATTAGTTGATATAGGTTTGGACGCCGGTCCTCAAACACCGGAATTCTAGAACGAACCTCATCTACCAAGGACAGATCGATCCGCCCGGTAATGATGCCTTCCTCCTCCCCGCCCTCAGCAAGTACTTCCCCCCATGGATCGATAATCATCGAATGGCCGAAGAAGTTGTCTTTTCCGCTCAGTCCAGTGCGATTGCAGGCTACGACGTACATTTGATTCTCGATTGCCCTTGCCATCAGCAGCGTACGCCAATGATGCAAACGGGGATGCGGCCATGCCGCCGGCACGAATAATACTTTGGCGCCTGTCAGCGCCAGCGTGCGCGTAAGCTCGGGAAAGCGAATATCGTAGCAAATGGACGCCCCCGAGATTTGTCCGTCCAGTTCGAAGGTTACGGCGGACTGACCCGGCGACAAATGCTTCTCTTCCTGCATGAGCCGGAACAGATGCATTTTGGAATACGCCGCGATCTCTTCCCCGCTGCCGTCAAAAATCCGCATCGTATTGTATACCTCTCCCCCGCGCTTCTCCGCAATTGAGCCGGCAACGATGCGAACCGCGTTGCGCTGTGCGAAATCGGAGATCCATTCCCGAGTCTCGCGCCCCTCCACGTCCGCTAATTCATGAATCTGCTCCAGTGCGTAGCCGGTGTTCCACATTTCCGGCAAAACGATCAAGTCCGGCTTGACGGCTTGACTGACCGCCTTCTCCAACCAGTTCTCTACGATTTTGCGGTTTTCCGCAGGTTTTCCCATACGAATGTCGCACTGAATCATGGCGATGTTCCATGATGTTTGCTGCTGAGTCATGCCGCATCTCCTTTCATCCGTTTATTTCATTTTGAGTACCATCATAAGCGGCCTTCCTTAACCATGCAAGTACCGTTTTGCTCCAAGCGCAGGGAAACGAGCTTCAATCCATTCTATACAGATTGGATAAATCATGTTAAATTATGAATATTGTTATTATATAGACCGGAGTGTTGAACATGAGCCAACAAAATCGACCACAGGGTAACTCCCTTTTTCCTATTCAAGCCGCAGACGTCATGGATAAGCTGCCGAAGCAATTTTTTGCTTCTCTCGTCCAGAGCGTAAACCGGGAAATTTCACAAGGCCATGACGTGATCAATCTCGGGCAAGGCAACCCGGACCGTCCTACGCCTGAGCATATCGTAAGGGCCGCACAGCAAGCAGTAGCCAACCCGCAGTACCATAAATATTCCCCGTTCCAGGGCTACAGCTTCCTCAAAGAAGCTGTCTGCCAGCGCTACCGCGAAGACTACGGCGTCACGCTGGATCCCGAGAAGGAGGTTGCGATCCTGTTCGGCGGCAAGACCGGGCTGGTGCAGATCGTCCAGATTTTGCTTAACCCCGGGGATTTGTGCCTGGTCCCTGATCCGGGCTATCCCGATTATTGGTCTGGCGCTGCCCTTGCCGGGGCCGAAATGTCCTTCATGCCGCTGAGAGAGAACAACGCCTACCTGCCGGACTATGGCGCAATCTCGCCGCTTGACCGCAAGCGGGCAAAGCTGATGTTCCTGAATTATCCGAATAACCCGACCTCGGCTACGGCACCGCTGTCCTTCTATGAAGACACGGTCAAATTTGCCGCCGAGAACCAAATCGTCGTTGCGAGTGACTTCGCTTATGGAGCCATTGGATTTGACGGCCAGAAGCCCGTCAGCTTCCTGCAGGCGGAAGGCGCCAAAGAAGTGGGCGTGGAATACTACACCTTATCCAAAACCTATAATATGGCTGGATGGCGCGTCGCCTTCGCGCTTGGAAACGAGAAAATCATTTCGCTGATCAATTTGCTGCAGGACCATATTTATGTCAGCTTATTCGGCGGCATTCAGGATGCGGCCAAGGTCGCCCTGACGGCTCCCCAGGACAACGTCGCCGACCTTGTGGCTGTGTATCAATCCCGCCGCGACGCTTTGTTCAATGAGCTGGCCCAGATCGGCTGGGAAGCGCGTAAGCCGCGCGGCTCCTTCTTTTCCTGGCTGCCGGTGCCGAAGGGCTGGGATTCCGCCTCCTTTGCCTACAAGCTGCTTACCGAAGCCAAGGTCGCTGTTGCGCCGGGGATCGGCTTCGGCCAGCATGGAGAAGGTTATGTCAGGGTCGGGCTGCTAAGCAGCGAGGAGCGTCTCCGCGAGGCCGTGCAGCGAATCGGCAAGCTTGGACTGTTCTAACTGTTTTGCTTTGCAAAGCCGCGGAACGCGTGGTATTCTATCAATAAATCCAATTCTGGATATTTATAAATTTGACTAAACGTGAAGACGGGACCAGTACGTTAGACCAGCGTCGTCCAGAGAGTAAATTCCTTAGGCTGTGAGAATTTACCGTTCGCCCTTTCGGAACCCTATCCCCGAGCGGCCGGCTGAGAAGCCGGACAGTGCCCCTGTTACCGGGTTTTGAGTCGGATGAGTAAATCATCAATAAAGGTGGTACCGCGGAAGTATAACTTTCGTCCTTTGCGCTGCAAGGGACGAAGGTTTTTTTTATTTTCTTCATCATAATTATTAGGAGTGATCTCCATGCTACGCCGCATCGTTGTCAAAATAGGGAGCAGCTCGCTAACTTCACCGGAAGGAGGATTGAACCGGAAGGCTATCAACTATTTCGCTTCCGAATTAGCCGCCCTTCATGCGGTCGGCTGCCAGGTATTGCTAGTCACCTCCGGGGCAGTAGCCGCAGGATTCCGGGAGATTGGTTATCCAGAGCGTCCGAAGCTGCTTCATGAGAAGCAGGCCGCGGCCGCCGTAGGGCAAGCGCTGCTTATGCAAAATTACCGGGAAGCGTTATCCGACCATAGTGTCGCCTCGGCTCAAATCCTGCTGACCCGCTCAGATTTCCAGAACCGCAAGCGCACGGGCAATGCCAGTATGGCCATTGAGGAGCTACTAAAGCGCCAAGTATTGCCGATCATCAACGAGAACGACACCGTGTCGGTCGATGAGCTGAAATTCGGCGATAACGACACCTTGTCCGCCCTGGTAGCGAATCTGCTGCGAGCGGATCATTTGATCATTCTGACGGACACGGATGGCCTGTACACGGAGGATCCGCGCATCAATCCTGCTGCGAAGCGCATTGGGCAGGTAGACGAAATTACGGATGAAATTTACGCCATTGCAGGCGGTGCCGGTTCCTCTGTAGGTACGGGAGGCATGCGCTCGAAGATCGATGCTGCGAAGATCGCCACCCGGGGCGGCGTATCTGTATTCGTCGGCAAGATGACGCTGCCTGGCCAGTTAAAGGCCATTCTGGATGGACAAGGCCAAGGTACATACTTTGAGACGCGTTCCTCTACCCTGCCGCGCAAGAAGCAGTGGCTTGGATTTCTATCCACGCCGCTTGGCACGCTGACCGTAGATGAAGGCGCCGAAGAAGCGCTCATCCACGGCGGCCGCAGCCTGCTCCCTGTCGGCGTGAAACAAGCGCTGGGATACTTTCATGCCGGTGATGTTGTTGAAGTCATCAATCAGGACAAGGAAACGCTTGGCCGGGGAATCGTGAACTATGATTCCGAGCAATTGCAGGATATTATGGGATTAGCGAGCACTGAAGTCGTCAAGAAGCTGGAAGGCATCCATCGTCTCGAAGTCATTCATCGGGATGAATGGATTTCATTAAAATTATAAATAACGAGCTTTATATTTTTATGATTCCTAAGGAGGTATTCAAATGAGCGAAGTAAGACAAAAGGCAGAGCTTGCCCGTAAAGCAGCAAGTGTATTGAACAGTCTGACCACGGAACAGAAAAATCAGGCGTTGCTGGACTGCGCCCAGGCTTTAATCGATCATAGCGAAGCCATTATTGAGGCAAACAAGGAAGACCTGCAGCGCGGCCGGGAAAACGGCACTTCCGTTTCCCTGCTGGATCGTCTGGCGCTTACGGAAGAGCGTATCGCCGGAATCGCGGAAGGCCTGCGTCAAATCGTAGAGCTGCCGGACCCGGTCGGGGAGACGTTGGAGACGATCGACCGTCCTAACGGCCTGCATATCGTCAAGAAACGCGTTCCCCTTGGCGTAATCGGCATCATTTATGAAGCTCGTCCGAACGTTACTGTCGACGCCCTTGGCCTGTGCTTGAAGACCGGAAATGCAGTCGTACTGCGCGGCGGCTCCTCCGCCCTGTCCTCCAACCGCAAAATCGTGGAGATCATTCATGAATCCCTGTCCGGCAGCGCCATTCCTCGCGATGCAGTGCAGTTGATTGAAGATCCAAACCGTTCATCGGTTGATGACTTGATCAAACTGGACGGCCTGATTGATGTTGTCATTCCGCGCGGCGGCAGCTCGCTGATCCGGACCGTCGTTCAAAACGCGAGCGTCCCCGTCATCGAGACCGGCGCCGGAATCTGCCATACGTACCTGGATGCGACGGCGAATCCGTCCATGGCAGCGGACATTACGGTGAATGCTAAGGTTCAGCGCCCTTCGGTGTGCAATGCAATGGAGACGCTGCTTGTGCATAAGGACTTTGCGCAATCCCATTTGGCGGATATCGCCGGCAAGCTGCGCGAGGAGAACGTAGAGCTGCGGGGATGCGATGAGACGCTTCGACTGATTTCCTGGGCCAAACCTGCGACTGAAGAAGATTATGCTACGGAATACAATGATTACATTCTCAACGTCAAAATCGTCGATGGCCTGGATGAGGCACTGCGGCATATCGATCGCTTTGGCACGAAGCATTCCGAATGCATCGTGACCGAGGATGGTCCGAGCGCGGAACGCTTTCAGCAGGAAGTCGATGCCGCGGCAGTGTACCATAATGCTTCCACCCGCTTCACGGACGGATTCGAATTCGGCTTTGGAGCCGAAATCGGAATCAGCACGCAGAAATTGCATGCCAGAGGTCCGATGGGCCTGCCTGCGTTAACCTCAAGCAAATATATCATTAACGGCAGCGGACAGATTCGGAAATAAGGAGGCTCCATACGATGACGACAAACAACACGAATAACTCCCCTTCGATATGCTTCTACGGCGCCGGCTCCATGGCGGAGGCCATCGTACGCGGACTGATCCATCGCCAGGTAGCCCCGCCGGAATCCATTACGATGCTGAACCGCAGCAACCAGGAGCGGCTGGCATATCTGGAGGCTGCATACAGCATCAAAACGGGACGCAGCGATGCGGAGAAAGAGGCCAGCCTCCTCTCCGCATCGGTCATCGTCCTGGCCATGAAACCCAAAGATGCCGGAGAAGCGCTCAAAGCTCTCGGACCGAAGCTTAACAAAGAGCAGCTCATTGTATCGGTCATCGCCGGCCTCTCCATCTCTACGATTCAAGCCTTGCTTGGCTATAAAGCGCCGATCGCCCGTACGATGCCCAACACTTCAAGCTCGATCGGGCTTGGCGCCACCGGCATTTCCCTGTCTGCCGAGGTGAACGAAGCACAAACCGCGCAGGTACTGAAGATGTTCGAAGCCGTAGGCACCGTTCAGGTCATTCCCGAGGAACAGATGGAGATTTTGACTGGTGTATCCGGTAGCGGCCCGGCATACATCTATTACATGATGGAAGCGATGATCGAAGCAGGCATCGAAGGCGGGCTCAGCCCGGAGCAGGCGCGTGAACTTACCGTACAAACCGTGCTTGGAGCCGCATCGATGATGAAGGAGACGGGCGAGGCGCCCGCCAAGCTCCGCAAGGACATCACTTCCCCAAATGGCTCCACGCAGGCAGCGCTTGAGACGCTGGCAGCAGGCGGCTTCAGCGAGACCGTCATGGCCGCCGTGCACCGCGCCGCCGAGCGCTCCAAAGAAATGGGTGAAGCAGTAAAGGAGGCATTGTTATGAGCTATTGTACGGCCACGTACCGTATTTACGACGATAAAACAGACTTCCATAAGAAGGCCGAATCCATCGCGGTCGGCATGACCGTCGGTACATGGACCGAGCTGCCGCAGGTTAAGCAGGATCAGATGCGGGGGCATTTGGGACGCGTTGAGAGCGTCCAGGTCTACGATACACAAAGCGGTGTGCCGGGGGAGCGTTACGCGGACGTATCCATCTCCTATCCGGATATCAACTTCACCTCCGACATACCGGCTCTGCTCATTACCGTCTTCGGCAAAATTTCCATGGACGGTAAAATCAAGCTGCTCAATCTGACGATGTCTGACGCCTTTCTCAGCGCCTATCCCGGACCAAAATTCGGCATTCAAGGCGTTCGTGAACTGCTTGGCGTACCTCATCGCCCGCTGCTCATGAGCATCTTCAAATCCGTCATCGGTTATGATCTGGACGGACTCCGCGAGCAATTCATGGCTCAGGCCTTGGGAGGCGTCGATCTCATTAAGGATGATGAGATCCTGTTCGAGAATCCGCTAACGCCTATCGAGCAACGCGTGCGCGTATGCCGCGAGGCTGCTGAGGAAGCCAAACAGGTTACCGGCAAGGTGCTGCTCTATGCGGTCAACCTGACTGGACGCACGTCGTCACTGAAGGAACAGGCGCTGCGGGCGATCGATGCCGGGGCATCCGCTCTGCTGTTCAACGTGCTGCCTTACGGCTTCGACGTCCTGCACGAGCTGAGCAGCGATCCGGACATTACCGTGCCGATTGCAGCGCATCCATCACTCGCAGGTGCGATCTACCCGTCGCCGCACTACGGCATTGCCGCGTCCCTGCTGCTCGGGAAGCTCATGCGCATCGCCGGAGCCGACCTGGTGCTGTTCCCTTCCCCATACGGATCAGTCGTAATGCCGCGAGAGGAGAACCTGGCCATACAGCAGGAGCTGGTAACATCTGAGTTAGCGATTCGCAGCAGCTTTCCGGTGCCTTCCGCGGGTATCCATCCCGGTCTCGTTCCACAAATCCTTAGCGATTTCGGTACGGATGTCGTCGTGAATGCCGGGGGCGGGATTCATGGCCATCCAGGCGGAGCCAGCAGCGGCGGCCGCGCCTTCCTGCAAGCGATCGATGCCTCATTGAACGGGGTGCCGCTCGAACAGGCGGCAGAGAGCCTGCCTGAACTGAAGGCCGCGCTCGATATTTGGGGAGGCCGCAAATGAATAGCCGCAAGCAGCCCGTCATTTTCTGCGATTTCGACGGGACGATCACATTAAGCGATAATATTGTAGCGATTATGAAGCATTTCAAGCCTGTGGGCTACGAACCGATCATGGAGCAGATTTTATCTCACGACATATCCATCCGCGAGGGAGTCGGACGGATGTTCGCTCTGCTCCCCTCCTCCATGAAGCGGGAGGTTACTGATTTTGTGCTGGGGCAAGCTGGCATTCGTGAAGGCTTCGCAGACTTTCTCAATTATTTGCGAGAGCGCGGTATTCCGTTTTACGTGACCAGCGGCGGCATCGATTTCTTCGTACTGCCGCTGCTTGCGCCGTTCGATATACCGATAGAGCATATCTACTGCAACAGTGCCGATTTCAGCAGCGAAGGAATCACGATTACGTGGCCGAATCCCTGCGATGAACATTGCGGCAACGACTGCGGCATGTGCAAGACGACGGTCATGCGGCGATTCCCGGCCAGCCAATACGAGCGCATCCTGATCGGCGACAGCCTAACGGATTTCGAAGGCGCCAAACTGGCGGACCGCGTATACTCCCGGGCCCGTCTGACGGAGAAATGCCAGGAACTCGGCGTCAACCATACGCCGTTCGAGACGTTCCATGGCATTCGGCAAGACCTTATCCAACGAGAAGGAGATAGAATAAGAAAATGAGTTTCACTGCCATTTCTTTAGAAGAGAAGCAATCCGCCCTGGACGAGCTGCGTAAAGTCAAAGAGCAGTTTGCGGCGCGCGGCTGGTTCCCGGGTACAAGCGGCAACCTGTCCATCCGCGTCGGGGAGTTCTCTCCCGACTCGTTCCATTTCGCGGTAACGTCAAGCGGCAAAGACAAATCGATCCATACGCCGGAGGATTTCCTGTTCGTCGACGCAGCCGGCGAGCCTTGCGAGACAACGAAGCTGAAGCCTAGCGCAGAAACACTGATCCACGCCAAAATCTACCGCATGACCGGGTGCGGAGCGATCTTCCACGTGCACACGGTATTCAATAACGTGCTTAGCGAGTTGTACGGCGATCAAGGCCATGTTCCCGTACAGGGAATCGAGCTCATCAAAGGGCTGGGCATCTGGGAGGAAAATGCCGCCATCGAAATTCCGGTGCTCCCGAACTACGCCGACATTCCTTCGATCGCCAAGCTCGTTCCTGATGCCCTGAAGCCAGAGATTCCCGGTATCCTGCTGCGAAATCACGGTATTTACGTTTGGGGCAAAAACGCCTTCGAAGCCAAGCGACACTTGGAAGCATTCGAGTTTATTTTCGAGGTGGAATATCGCAGGCTCGCTTTAAAATAATCGATATTAAAGTATATGAACCAAGCTGTCTTATGCGCAGCAGACCGATTTCTGTCCCCTAGACAGGATCATTTCTGCTGAACAAGGGCAGCTTTTTCTTATGCCGTGCATTAATCTTCATTCGTTTTATTACTTATGGCATAACATACTTGACCTTCACACGATGTGAAGGTTTATAGTAAAACTAAATTAAATCATGATAAAGAGGTGATTATGATTCATATTAGTGAATGAGAGGATCTTCATCCGCATATCGAATCTCCAAAACTATGCTTAACGCCTTAACATGTTTGGTGGCGCAAGATGTGGTTGATATGGGTATTAAAGTTAACGCCGTTTGCCCTGGAAGAGTTCAAACCGATATGGGAGGATCTGATGCGCCTAGCACAGTAGAAGAAGGTGCAGATACCGCTGTTTGGTTAGCAACATTGCATGAAGAGGGGCCCAATGGCGGCTATTTTCGTAATCGCCAGCCTATTGCTTGGTAACGATTGACGTTAACCTATAAACTTCTTTCTGTTTCCCCCTCCCTCTCTATTTTCACGCGCTCATCCAGGGTCGACGCAATACAAATGAATATAATCAAGCCAATCCCGCCCAAAATGGCAATCCAAAGCGTTGTTCCAAGCTTTTCAAGAAATGTGCTTATGATCACCGTAACCGCACTCACTAACATGGCCAAATTGTTTCTCATCCCGCTGACAGCTAAATATGATGCCCGGGCATGCTCAGGGGGAAGCTGGGCTAAGTAGCTCTGCTCCACGGGTACTCGCATCACTTCTGATACGGATATGACAACCATAACCGCAACAAGCAGCCATAGGTTATTCGCATATGAAGTGATTGCATATCCTGTAATAAATACGGCCCAGCCGTACTTACACCAAAATGGGCGGAAAAGTAAATCGCCATAAACGGAAATATCATATTTCCAATAGCTGTGCTCAAAAAAGATTCTAAAATTCTAATCTTTATCGTTCTGTGGAAATTTTAAAAAAACATAAAGCCGCCCCCATTTATGCAATTGTTCATTACAAAGCATAATGGGAATTCTCCATGAGGACTAATACATATTTTAAACCGTCTCATCAATTAAATTGATGTGTAGAAGTTCTGCTTTGATCCACGAAATAAATTTTGCCGCAGCCGGAGATGAAATAGGCGCTTTAGTACATACCCAGATCGGATGGGCAATATGAAGGCCCTGCACGTTCACTTTGCTAAACTCACCACTCGCCAGCTCCTCCTGCACAGCGAGAGAGGGTACCAAGGCCGCCCCGTAACCGGCTTTCACGGCCTGAATCGATTCCTCCATCCCCTCCATGCAGATCCCCGTTGGTTCACGGATATCCGCGGCAGCGCACAATGACAACAGCTTTCTTCTCGTATAGCTGCCTTCCTCCCGAAGGATAAAAGGTTCTCTCATAATGTTCTTTAAAGCCGCTTCTTTCCCAGCTAAGCTATGAGTCCGTGGAACAATAAAAATGAGCTCATCCACAGCAATCGTAAAGCAGTTGATTTCATCATCCGCATCCCATTCACCGCATTCCCCGCTGCAGCGCCTGCATTTCCGCTTCAATCTCGGCTTCAAGAGAGAACAGTTGATTAGAACGCGCAGCTAACCGTTCACCTGCTTCAGTTAACTGAACTCCACGGCCATTCGATGTAATCATCTTCATGCCCATTTCGTTCTCCAGATTGCGGAGCTGGGCGGTGACGGCAGGCTGACTAAGCAGCAGCTTCTCGGCAGCCCGTGTTACACTTCCCAAGCTAGCAACCTCATTAAATATCCGCAGCGCATGGAGATTCATCATATTCCCCCACTCCCGTACCTATTAGAAAAATACGATCCAAATGACAGCGGCCAACAGGATCCGGTATATGGCGAACGGCATCAGCTTAATGCGGTTGATCAGCTTCAGGAAGAAACGAATCGACAGCAGAGCGAATATAAAGGCACTAATGAAACCAGCAATGAAGAACGGAAGCGCGTCCAGCGTCATGTACTCCCAGTTCTTGTACAGGGAGATCGCGCTCGCCCCGCACATAATCGGCACGGCCATAATGAACGTGAAATCCGCCGCTGCGCGGTGACTCATCCCGGCCAATACCCCTCCGGAAATCGTCGAACCCGAACGGGAGAATCCCGGCCAAATCGACAAACACTGGATCAAGCCAACGACTAAGGCATGTCCATACGTCATTTGATCTACCGTTTGAATCTTCGGCTCCTTCGGGCCAAATTTATCGGCAGCGATCATCAAAATTGCCCCCAGAACAAGGCCGATCAGTACCGTGGACGTCGAGAACAAATATTCATCAATATAATCTTCGAACAACACGCCCAAGATCCCGGCCGGGATCAACCCGACGATAACCTGCCCCAGCTTCAACCGCGGCCCGCCTGTGGTTACGGTCTGCTTGCTGAAACGCGACAAGCCAAGCAAATTGAGGATCCGATCCTTGAATACAACCAAGACCGCCAAAATCGATCCAAGCTGGATCACGACCTTAAACGTATTGGCGGCATATTTGGAGGACAAGAGCTGCTCCGTTTTCAGCCACATATCATCTACGATAATCATATGTCCCGTCGAGGAGACAGGCGCAAATTCGGTGACTCCTTCTACAAATCCCAGTATGATGGCTTTAATAATATCCAAAAATAACATGCTCCTACTTCCCCTCTTATCCGATAAACTCCTTTAATAGAATAGATAGTTTGCAGCCACTTTTCAAGAAGCCCTCTTCCGTCTGCGCATGAACCAAATTAAAAAGACGATGAGTCCAGCCCCTATACACGCATAAGCAATGTTGGAATACACGTCCATGAACGCCACGATCTTCTCCCATGAGCTGCCCACCGCAGCGCCTACGGACACGAGAATAACATTCCATATCAGCGTCCCAATCGTAGTATAGAGCAGGAACAAGCCGAATTTCATCTTGGCCATGCCAGCCGGAATCGAGATCAGGCTTCGAATGAGGGGAATCATCCGACAGAACAGAACCGTCCAGTAACCGTATTTATCGAACCAGGCGTCCGCTTTGCGGACATCCTCTTTTTTGAGCCTAAGATACTTTCCCCACTTATCGATGATCGCTTCCAAGCGATCGACATTCAGCATATAGCCGGCACCGTACAGAATCACGGCACCAATGACCGAGCCCAGGGTCGCGGCAATAATAACACCGGTCATCGTCAGGTCCGAATACGTCGTCATAAAACCGCCAAACGTCAGAATCACCTCAGAAGGGATCGGCGGGAAAATATTCTCAAGCGCAATGAGCAAAAATATTCCTATGTAGCCGAACTGCTCCATAAATTCGGTAATCCAGTTTTCCATAACCTACCTCCACGGATTGTCTTATCTTTTATTCACTCAGGCAAGGGCCTTTCTTAAATTGCGCAAATACCGTCTTCTAATGAAGAAGAAGTACATGACTTGAACAACGAAGAAACTCATCAAAATAAATCCGGCCTCCACCGCAATAGAGAAATTCAAGTAGCTTTGCAAAGCAACAAAAGCAAACAGGCTGTGGATCATCGCCAGAACGATGGGAACGAAGAAGAGCAGTCCGATTTGCCGAGTTACCATCGTATCGATTTCTTTCTTGGTTACCCCGATTTTCACCATGGTTGCATACTGGCGGCGGTCATTGTCTAAATCCGCATACAGCCTGAAATATAAGAAGCTTCCCGAAGCAATGAAAAACACGGTGCCGACGAGCAGCGCAATAAACAACATCGTGCTGTAGATGCTCTTCTGCACGGCGAACAGCGTGCCGCTGACGGTCATTGCATATGGCAGATCCTCTTCATAAGCTATCTTCCCCCGGCGGGTCAAGGCACTCCCGATTTCCTCGCCTTGCGCAGGATCATGAAAGTAAAATCCGAAATAACGGTCCTCCTGAACGGAGGCAGGAAGACGGTCCATCCACGCATCGCTGACGACGAGGCCGCTGAACTTCCCCTCCATACTGCCGCCCAGCTCCAGCGTTAAATATTCAGGGATTGGCACATGGCTCGTAATCCCTCTTTCCACGACCTCCAGCCCCGTGCCAGTTATCGTGTACGAGGCGAGAGACCGCTCCTTCAATAGCGGTCTCTCGCGCTGCGACCCCAGCATGATGAGCGCATCCTGGCCTGACAACGGCTCTTCCTCAAGAGGGATTCCCGCCGCGGCGATCAAACGCGCATAATCCGAGTACGATACAAGCGCCATATGCATAGCCGTCCGTGTTGATCCGGATGCTTGAACGACGTCGACGAATCTGATCGGCAGGCTGACGCGCTCGTAGGATATTCCGCGAGCCGCCAACTCCCCTTCTATCTCTTGCAAATGATCGTGCTCAAGCAAATTGGCCGCTTTGGATACATAGCCGATCCCCGCAAGGTAGTCCTGCCGGAATTCGTCGGATAATCGGTGAATGGAGGCGAATACCCCGATAGCGCAGAACGTAATCGTGGAAATAATCGTCACGAGAAATAGCATTTGTGCATTCCTGCTCATCCGCTGTGCCAGCGCGGGAACCGTCACGATATTTGTCCTCCGCCAGAATAGATGAGGCCGTCTCCTTACAAATGCCAAAAAATACGCGCCGAAATGGGCATACAGCAGGTACGTGCCGATCATCGTCATCAAGGTTACCGGTATCATGCGTATGACAACGCTCGCTGCGGTCGAGGTTGCCGCCAAATAATAGCTCAGTATCACGAGACCTGTACCTAAACCCGATAGTACCGGCGAATTTCTCGGCGGCTCGACTGCCCCCTGATTCGACTGAAACAGTGTCATGAGCTTGCTATTGCCAATCAGGGCCGGTGTGCACAAGGAGATGAGCAAAAACAGTGCCGCAAACGACGTCAACGTCAGCAGCAGGGCTGCCCAAGATATGTGGAAGCTGAGTCGTTCAATGCCAAGCATATTGGCCCCGGCCATCAGGAACAGCTTCGCCGATACAAGGCCTGCTGCAAGCCCGGTTACTATAGATGCGCCGCCGATCGCCACATTTTCCAGGAACAACATGCGGTTGAGCTGCTTTACGCTCATCCCGTGCAGCCGTAATATCCCAAACTCTCTTTTGCGCGACTGTAAAAAAGAAGCTACTGAATACATAACGAAAAAAAACGAGAAAAAGTATACAGTACCCTCCGCCAATTGCAAAGCCTGTACGGCCTGATCATAAATCATGTTCTCTTGAATGCCGGGATGAAACAGAAATAGCGCGCACAGAAAAAAAATCATCACCGAAAACGAGCTGCTTAAATAATAGGCGGCATAAGTCCGCTTGTTGCGGAGCACATGGCTAAAGGCGAAATGTCGAAAGGTCATGCGTATCCCCTCCGAGCAGCGACAGCATATCGATAATTTTCTGAAAAAAAGCCTGCCGGCTGCTCCCCCGGTAAATCTCGTTATAAAACTTCCCGTCCTTGATGAATATAACCCGATGGCAATAGCTCGCAGCTACGGCATCATGCGTAACTATAAATATCGTCGCCTGCTCCTCCTCATTCAGGGCGGTAAATGCCTCCATTACTTCGCGGGAAGATCTCGAATCGAGATTCCCTGTCGGTTCATCGGCGAGGATCAAGGAAGGGTGGTGAATCATCGCGCGGGCGATCGCCGTCTTCTGCATCTCTCCGCCAGATACCTCGAACGCATATTTCTTTAACAGTCCGCTGATCCCTAATCTTTGCGCGATGACCGCGGTCCTGCTCTCCATTTCCCGCACTGGCGTGCTGTCCAGCGTTAATGGAAGCACAATGTTCTCCTCGATCGTCAAGGTATCCAGCAAATTGAACTGCTGAAAAATAAAGCCCAACTTACGGCGGCGGAACAATGCAGTTTCTTCCTCGCTCATCCGGTGCGCCTCCTGTCCCTCGATCAGCACGCTTCCTGATGTTGGTTCGTCGATCGTGGCCATGACGTTCAAGAGCGTCGTCTTGCCGCTGCCGGATGGCCCCATCACGCCGACGAACTCCCCTCGCTCCATCCGGAAAGAGACGCCCTTAAGCGCAGGCGTGGGAACTCTGCCTTCGTATATTTTTGATAATGCACGCACTTCTAGCACCGACATAGCTCAATATCTCCTATCTGACAGGGATGATCACAGTATAAGTTTTCCCGCCTTCACGAAGCCACATATTAACCTTACACTTCCCTTACAACTCTGTAAGCTTGCGCCTGTGAGCCGAATCCATAACTAGAATTTTATCCGGACGAGGGTACCCCGCCCCTCTTCCGACTCCATTTCAAGCTCATGGCCCAGCTTACGGCAGATTTCTTTGGCCAAATACATCCCCATTCCCGTTGATTCCTGAAACCTGCGGCCATTCTCTCCCGTGAAATAAGCGTCGAATACGCGCGGCAGATCACTCTCCGGAATGCCGATACCTTCATCCTCGATTTCCAGAATGGCTCGCCCGTTGTTCGCGTAAGCACGGAAATTCAGTTTGCCGTTCTCCTTTAACGTATAACGGACCGCATTCGTGATCAGTTGGGTCATAACGAAGATCAGCCATTTCTCGTCGGACACGACGGACAGCTGCGGTTCCATTTCTATGGCCGGAAATACCTTCCCGCGAATGAACAAGCGTTTTTGCGCCGTAATCAACGAACGGACTAACTTCTCCAATCCAAGGGCCTCAACGTAAATATCATGCTCGAATTGATCAAGACGAGCGGTATAGAGAACCATATCCAGCCCTTTTCTCAACCTGTCCAGCTCATCAGCGATCGCCACCGAGCGTGAATCACTCTCCTGCTGCACCATCAAATGAATGACAGAAATCGGTGTCTTCATCTGGTGCACCCACTGATTGATGAAACGGATATGACCCTCGATCTTCTCGGTCTGCCCGCTCAACTCCGAGATATAATGCCGATATTGTGATTTCAGCAGACGATGCAAGCTCTCGGACAACGGCGATACCGGCTTCACATCGGTGAAGTCCCCGATCGATTCGACAGGATCCTGCAACCGGCGGTAAAAGGAACGATGCGTCAAATAGCGGAACACCAAATATCCGGCTAGGAGGCAGCTGCTCAGCAGCACCGCATACACGCTGACCGCGGCATTACGGTAACCGTCCAGCCAGTAAATGAAAGTAATGACCGCAAGTTGAATAAAGTAAATGACGACAATGGGCCGCTGCTCCCGTAAAAACAGCCTCATGGCGTGTCCACCCAGCTGGGAACGAGCCGGTAGCCCTGCCCCCGCACGGTCTGGAGCGATTCCTCGATGCCTAGCGCGGACAGCTTCTTGCGAACCCGGGTTACGTATACATTTAACGTGTTGTCATCGACAAAGATATGCTCATCCCATATTTTCTCCAACAAGCGGTCCCTGCTGACCACCTGCTCTGCTTTTGTCATCAGCTCATCCAAAATTTTCATTTCCGTATGGCTAAGCTCGATCCTCATCTCATGAAGGAACAAACACAGCCGTTCCCGGTCCAAGCAAAGCCCGTGCACCTGAACCGGGCGGCCTTCTGCTTGCGCCGCATATGTTCCATAGGCTCGGCGAAGATGGCTATTAATTTTGGCCAATACGATATCATAATCGAACGGTTTTGTAATATAATCATCCGCTCCGTTTTCAAGCCCCATAACCTGATCCATTTTGCCGTCGCGAGCAGATAGAAAGATGATCGGACAAGTCGACAAGTTACGGATTTGGCGGCACCAATAATATCCGTCATACTTCGGCAAATTCACATCCAGCAGCACGAGATGGGGGGCAAACTGCCTAAACTGCGTATTAATGCTCTCGAAATCCGTTACAGCAAACGTTTCGTAATCAAACTTATGCAAATATTCCATCAGGAGCTTGACCAGCCCCTGATCATCCTCAACAATGAAAATTTTGAACATATTCGTTCTCCTTTTTACTAATCGAAACTCATGGCCTCTGGGTTGTTAACCCATTCTATCTTAGCAAAGAAACGTCTCTATATGCGAAAAAGAAGCTCTGCTGAGCTGCAGAGCTTCTTCTCATCATCAATACTCCTCATACTGCTTGTCTTTGTGCCTTGTCCTGGACAGCAGCTTAACTCCGCCTCCGATGAGCACAAGTGAAACAATAAGCGGCCGCAAATAAGTTGTGATGAACTGGTTAATCCGGAATTCCGGAAGAAAACGGTCAAATAACGGAATCACGAGGCTCATCGTCACATAATAGATCCCGAGCAGCAGCAAAATCAAGCCGAGCCAATTCTGGTTATCCCCTTTCCAATCCAAAAGCGGGCGATCCTCAAGCTTCAAAACCCGGTCATATCGGCTCGTCGCCTGCAAACCGTCAAAGAAGCTGTAGAACCAGATGACTGGAACGATAAATAGAAACAACGACAACCGCAGTACATCGATAATATAGAAGCTGCCGAGGAACAAAACCATCAGCTGCAAGCCGCGTTTTTGCATCCCAAGATACATTTGGCCTGCCCCGGGAAAAGCAGACAGCAGCGTCGCCAGCACCTTGCTGCGCTTGCCTTCGACCCGGCCCGATTCCCACTCGTCAAACAGCGTGCGATCGACCAGCAGTTCCCCGGCCTGTTTGCGGTGAACCAACTGCACGGCATCGAACATGCAGTACAACCAAATAATCGGCAGCAGGCCGAGGAACAGCAGAAATACGGTTTGATGCGTTAATCCGGTGACAACAAACATAATCGTGATTAAGCCGAAGAAGCTGATCAGAAAGGACAAACCCCGCTGCATTAAACCGAGCTGAAAATGGCCCAAGCCGGGTACGAACGACAGTAAAATCGTATAGAATCGCTCCGAATCAGCCTCGCCCTTGCGCGGCGTCTCGTACGGATAGGCGGACATATCCGCTTCGGGGGCACGCAGCAGCATGATGATCAGATCCAGCATGCAGACGCACCAGAGCATAAATGCGCAAATAGCGGCAGCAAGCATGTATTCACCATCATTACTTGCAACAGCAACCAGGAAGCCTAGCAGCAATCCTCCGAAGAAAAATAGCGGATAAAGAACTCCCCTTATCTTGCGCCCCCAATATAGATGGCCCAGTCCGGGAATGAAATTTAGAACGAATGCCAGCATTTTATTTCGATAACGAGGCAATAGAATCCCATCCTTTCATTAATTTTAATTATTTTAAGGTTTCAATTGATCGATCCAGCCTGCGGTTTTATCCATTATTTTTTTGCTTACGGACGATTCCGCAGCAGGAGGTATGATATGCTCGGTCCCGGAGTTCAGGTGATCAAAAGCCCCCAGCGATAATAGGAACAATGTGATCGATGCTGCAATGACGTAATTGAACAACGGATGCTCGTTTAAGCGGCCTTTGCGGATGATCCGATCCGATGGCTCTCTCGCTTTCTGCGCCTCGCCTTGAGCAGGAATCTTGCGCATCACCGCTTCGATAAACGCTTCCTCCTGCTGCAGGCCAGGGAGTTCCTGCTCGAGTCTATCCAACGCAGCCATATAAGCTTCCAGAGCGCCGGCATCATGCAGCAGCAATGCTTCGACCTGCCGTGTCTGCTGCTCATTTAGTTCACCTTGGATAAATTTATCCCAGCAGACCTCCATACTCTGATCCTTTCTCTTGCCGTGCCCTTGTTCATTCATCGCCATTCTTCCTCCTTCCAATGCTCGCGAATCCAGGACCTTGCCCGGTATAATCTCGATTCTACCGATTTCACTGCAATGGACTGCTCCGCTGCGATATCGTCGTAGCTTTTGCCTTCCAAATAGAATGCCGTAATAATATCCCGATGCCCCGGCGGCAGCTCCAAAATGCGGGTTCGCAGCTGTGTCTTACGTTCCTCATCCATCAACTGCTGCAGCACGTCGTCCTCCTGGGCTGGTACGATATGTAATACTTCCGCGGGATCCCACTGCTCCTCTTTGCGGCGATCCCGTTTCCGTTTTAAATCGATTGATTTATGAATCGCAATACGTGTCAGCCAGGTCTTGAAGCCTTCGAATCGGTATCCGGGGAGAGATTTGTATACCTGCAAAAATATTTCCTGCGCGGCGTCCTCAGCTTCCTTATGATCATGAAGCACGGAATACGCGACCCGGAACACATATGGCCCATATTGACCGACCAATTCACGGAATGCGCTGCGATCGCCCCGCTGTATTTTTAGAATAAGCTGCTTTTCCTCAATAACTCTCCCCTCCTTCCCAATATATATAGACGAAGCAGCCTAGTAACACCCCTGCATATTATTTAAAAATATTTTTGCTAGCCTTGCCAATCTTTCAGATGCTAGAGTTGATCCCTGATTTCATGACAAAGACGCTGGCGATCCTACGATCACTAGCGTCTCTATTTCCTAAAGCAAATCTTTCATGCCTATCTCTTGCGGTTCAGTCATAGCGGTGGATTCGTACCCTAAGAAAATTATAGACTTCCTCCGCGATATTTACGTTACAGCAGGATTCGAGGCCTTCGAAGCCTGGCGAAGAATTGGCCTCGCATATTTTATAATGGTCGCCATCGAAGAGCAGGTCGATCCCCGCGATATCCAAATTGAGAATCCGCGAAGTTTCCAGCGCAAGCCACTCGATTTCCGGCGTAATTTCATAGGGTTCCACCAAGCCACCCCGAGAGAAATTGGCCTTGAAGCTGTCGCTTCCGGAATGGCGCTTCATGGCAGCCACGGCTCGTCCGCCGATCGTAATGACCCGCAAGTCTTTGCCCCGGCTCGTTTCGACGAACTCCTGCAGGATCATCGTGGCATCCTCTTTATAAGCGCTGATCATTTCGATCAAATCAATGAATTTGTTTCGGGTCTCGGCTAGGAACACACCACAGCCCTGGGAACCCGAAATCGTCTTTACTACGACGGGAAAACCCAGATGCTTGTCCACCAGTTCTACATCGACCTTCGAACGTATCAGCATCGTTTTGGGAACGGGCAGGTTATGCTCCGCCAAAATTTGCAAGGTATACATTTTATCCTTTACTGTCTCAATGCTCTGGGACGAGTTGAACGTCTTTACGCCCAGCCGCTCCAGATGCCGAATTAATGCCAGACCGAAATAATTCGTGCCAGCCCCCATGCGCGGCAATACGAAATCCGGCAATTGCAGTACTTCGCCGTCGACCATAACGCTCTTGCGGTCATCCCGGGTAACGATCAATTCGAACTGCTCCGGTGAAAATACCCGGACGTCCATTTCGTGTTTTTCTGCCTCTTCCAGCAATCGTTTCAGTTCGAACGTTTCGGGTCTTACTTCATTGGTAGCGCTCTTGTAAATAATCCAGCCTTTCATGTGATTCTCCTCCCGATCTTATGAATGCACAAACTGGTCTATGGTCAAGATGTCCTAGTACTGCATACCAAACATAACATATTCGACCCTGCCGAAAAAGAGGAAACCTCTCCTTGGAGAGATTTGGAATTGCTAGCGGTACTAGCCCCAATCTCTCTAAGAAGAGGTTCCATTTCATGTAAAAGATATAAAACTATCGCCCCAAGCTGCGGAATTTCTGGGAATATGCCTTGGCATCCTCGACCGTCTGGACGCGGTTTCGATTCCACTCCAGCAAAATCCGGTCGATATAGCGAAAGTGCACTTTACCGGCAAAGACGGCTTCCTTCAATGCCAGCAAAATAAGCTCCTCGGGGTAACCATCCTGGTCTACCCAGCTTGAAATCGTCTCGCATTCCATCGGTGAAAGAGGTCTCGCGAACTCCTTCTCAAAAATGACGAATAGGTTGCGCTCGCTCGCCTCCGGCTTGGCCGCTTCCGGCTCATGCTGATGCGTCTGCTGCCGCAGCGCGGCCCGTTCTTCGGCCAAGCACTGCGCCAGGCGTTCATACATCCCCGCCAGATTATAGCTCTCGAACTGAATGCCAGTGTGTTCGTCCCATTCCATATCGATGGAGATCCAATTATCCTTCATCAGCCGCTGGATGACGGAGGACACCTCTCCTGGCGCTTTTCCCATCCGCTGGTCCAGCTGCTCCATCGAAGGAAAATCATTGTACTCTAGCTGCTTATATGCGGCTAGCTGCATCAGTAGCATGACTTCCGTATCACTTAAACCGAGTTTACGATAATGTGTCAGCAGAGAGGAAGGAACATGCACAACGCCTGCTTCCATACCGAAGGCGACTCCTTTTGCCCACACCTTCCAACCATCGGTCAATGCCATACGTCCTCACCTTTCTCATCCTTACAACCCGTACTTATATTGTATAACGCAGATGCCGTCCGGGCTACTGTCCTTTTACGGATAGAGGCGATACAGCATCCGCGGGAACGGAATCGTCTCGCGAACATGATCCAGTCCGCAAATCCACGCGACCGTCCGCTCGAGTCCAAGCCCGAACCCGGAATGCGGTACTGATCCGTATTTGCGCAGATCCAGGTACCATTGGTAAGCTTCCGGGGTCAGCTCATGTTCTTGGAAGCGGGCTTCCATCAATTCCGGATCGTCGATCCGCTGTGAACCGCCGATAATCTCTCCGTACCCTTCCGGAGCGATCATATCTGCGCAGAGCACAACCTCTGAACGATTAGGATCAGGCTTCATGTAGAAAGCCTTGATGCCAGCCGGATAATGCGTAATGAATACCGGCTTGTCGTACTGCTCGGCAATGGCCGTCTCGTGCGGCGCACCGAAGTCCTCACCCCAAGGAATGTCAAAGCCTTTCCCATGCAAGAACTCGATAGCGTCATCATAAGTAATTCGCGGGAACGGAGCCTGAATACTCTCCAGCTTGGATATGTCGCGGCCAACCGCCTCAAGTTCGGTCCGGCAGTTCTTCAATACGGACTGAACGACATGCGTGATGAACTGCTCTTGAACGCACAGGCTCTCTTCATGCTCAGTAAAAGCCATTTCCGGCTCGATCATCCAGAACTCGATCAAATGGCGGCGGGTTTTGGATTTCTCCGCCCGGAACGTCGGCCCGAAAGAGTACACTTTCCCCAGCGCCATCGCCGCCGCTTCCATATAAAGCTGACCGCTCTGCGTCAGGTAAGCATCCTCATCGAAGTATTTCGTGTGGAACAGATTGGTCGTGCCCTCCGCGGAAGTCGGCGTCAAGATCGGCGGGTCAACAAGCGTAAAATGGTTCTGATCAAAGAACTGCTGAATCGCTCTGATAATTTCCGCGCGAATGACCATGATCGCCCGCTGCTTCGAGGAACGCAGCCATAAATGGCGATGATCCATTAGGAAATCGACGCCATGCTCCTTCGGTGTGATCGGATAATTTTCCGTCAAATGGAGTATTTCGAGTCCCGTCACTGTCATTTCATATCCTGATTGACTGCGCGGCTCCTCGCGGATGATGCCTGTCACATACATCGAGGATTCCTGCGTCAAGCTCTTGGCCGCATCCCACGTCTCCTCGGATACTTCGCTTTTAACGACGACAGCCTGGATGTAACCCGTGCCGTCACGCAGTTGAAGGAACTGAATTTTACCGCTTGAGCGTTTATTGTTTAACCAGCTGCCGATAACGACCGTCTCGCCGACATGCTCGTTAACCTGACGAATCACTGTTTTGTTCGCCATGCATGAACATCTCCTCTAACTATGCAGATTTATGCATTCTTTTCTTTGACAATGCGATGCGTATCCCGGGCAATGACCAATTCCTCGTTCGTAGGAACGACAAGAACCTCCACTTTGGAATTCGGCGTGGAAATGCGACGCGGATCGCCGGAACGGATCTTGTTCAGCTCAGGATCAAGCTCTACGCCAAGATAAGTCAGGTTCTCGCAGACCTTCTCGCGCACGATCGCCGAGTTCTCGCCTACACCCGCGGTAAATACGATGACATCCACGCCGTTCATCGCTGCCGCATAAGAGCCGATGTATTTGCGCAAACGGTATTCATACATTTCGAAGGCGAGTGTCGCATTGGGTTCACCGGCTTCCATCCCATCGGTAATATCCCGCATATCGCTGCTCGATCCTGAAATCGCCAGCAAACCGCTATGCTTGTTCAGCATAGAATTCACTTCGTTAATCGTAAGCTCTTCTTTGTTCATAACAAAAGGAACTACAGCGGGATCCAAATCTCCGCTTCTCGTCCCCATAATTAATCCTTCTAGCGGAGTCAAGCCCATAGAGGTATCTATGGAGACGCCGTCCTTAACAGCCGTCAAACTGGCTCCGTTTCCAATGTGGCAGGTGATGATTTTCAAGTCTTCAATTTTCTGCCCCAAAAATCTTGCCGCAGTTTGGCTTACATACTCATGCGAAGTTCCATGGAATCCATAACGGCGAACCTTATGCTTCTTATACAGCACCTTAGGGATGGCATATAAATAAGCTTTTTTCGGCATCGTCTGGTGGAATGCCGTATCAAATACAACGGTTTGCGGCACGTTCGGCAGGTTTGACTCGGCAGCCTGAATCCCCATCATGCATGCAGGATTGTGTAGTGGAGCCAAATCGAATAAACGGCGAATTTCGGTTTTAACTTCCCCGGTAATTAGAGCCGAACCTTTAAACGCTTCACCGCCATGCACAACCCGGTGGCCCACTGCATCGATTTCATCAATCGTTTGGAGCACGCCATGCTCTTTATGAGTAAGCTTTTCGAGCACCTTGCGAATCGCTGTCGTATGCTCCAGAATATCACTAACCTCGGTAACTTCCTCCTTGCCTGTCGGCTTGTGGGTCAGAATCGAGGAGTCCATGCCGATCCGTTCGACGAGACCTTTCGCCAATACGGATTCATCATTCATGTCATACAATTGATATTTCAGGGAAGAACTTCCCGCGTTGATTACGAGAACTTTCATAACCGGTCACCATCCTTGTCGTATTTGAAAAATCCTTCACCTGTCTTCACACCCAAACTGCCGGCGCGAACCATTTTTTTCAATACGTAGGAAGGACGATATTTCAAATCGCCGAATTCGCGGAACATGCGCTCAAGCGCCGCCAATACGGAATCCAAGCCGAAACGGTCAGCCATCTCAAGCGGACCGTACTGGAACTGGTACCCGACGCGCATGGCACTGTCGATGTCTTCTGCCGTAGCAACGCCTTCGCCAAGCACGTGCAGCGCTTCGTTAATCATGACGCAAATGATGCGGGAAGTGACGAATCCTGGCGATTCATACACCATGATGCCGCGTTTATCGACAACTTCCTCCACGAAATGCTTTGTTTCTTCAAACGTCGTATCCGAGGTTTTCAGTCCGCGGATAATTTCCACGAGGTTAATCTTGGAAACAGGATAAATAAAGTGCATGCCGATCACGCGCTCCGGATACATTGTCGAGCCGGCGATCTCCGTCAAACTTAGCGTGGACGTGTTGCTGGCCAGAATGATATTGCTCGGACACACATGATCCAACTGTTTGAACACCTCTTTTTTGGCATCCAAATCCTCCGAAATGGTCTCGATCACCATATCGCAGGTACCGAGTTCGGCAAGATGAGTTACTTTATGAACTTTGGATAAGATCAACTTCTTCTCGGCCTTGGTTATAGCCCATTTCTCCAGTTGCTTATCCAAGCTCGTCTCTATCATATTATAAGCATGGTCCAATTTTTCAGGCGTTTCCTCCACGAGCAGTACATCGAGTCCTTTGGCTGCCAGCATTTCACTGATCCCCTGACCCATCGTACCGCCGCCGATGACACCTATTCTTTTGAAGTTCATGGTTCTCTCGCTCCATCCTTTCATCGTCTACACATAATATTGTACCCTTCATGTCGAATAATACAATGTTTTATACCCAACATATAATAATATCTTAGCACGGACAAAAAGTAAAAAAAATAACCGGCACATGAATTATGCCGGTAAAAGAACACTGTCACCAAATTGACATCTAAATTGCTCCCCGGAGAGGCGTTCCTCACGCAAAAGGATCTCTAGCGACTTGTCGAACGCTGCCGAATGATCAAGAAGCAGCTGTTTTGAACGAGCCGCAAGATCGTCCAAAATGGCGGCGTTCTCCTTCATGAGCACTTCTTTGGTCATCATCTCCATGTTGACAATGCCGAGTGATGTTAACCCGGAGGTCATCATTGTATGCACGATGTTGATCGCCTGCTCAAAATCATTGCTGGAACCGGTACTTCGCTCCCCATAATAGATTTCTTCGGCAGCCGCCCCGGCCAGAGCGATAATAATTTGGCCTTCCAAATATGCTTTCGTATACAAATACTTATCTTCCTGCGGATTATGCCGGACATAACCAAGCGCTCTACCGCGCGGACTCAGCGCAACCTGGTTCACGCTTCCCGGCGCCACGACCTCAGCGGCGATCGCGTGACCCAGCTCATGAATCGCTACGCGCCGCTTCTCTTCCTCCGTAGACACCCGGTCGGTCCGTTCACCGAGCATGACCTTGTCAATCGCCATCGATAAATGACGCTGCTCGATTTCCTTCTCATTTTCTCTCATCGCATATATTGCAGCCTCATTCATCACGCTCTCAAGCTGGGCCCCTGAGAATCCGAAGGATTCCTCGGCGACCTTCTCCATACTCACGCTTTCGTGCAGCGGTTTATTGTCGGCGTGAAGTTCCAATATATGCATGCGGCCCTTCTTATCCGGCAAGTCGACCTGGATATGGCGGTCGAATCGCCCCGGGCGCAGCAGCGCGCTGTCCAGCATTTCCTTGCGGTTCGTCGCCGCCATGAGCAAAATGCGCGGCGCTTCCGTAGAGTAAATACCGTCCATTTCCGTCAACAGTTGATTCAGCGTTTGATCGTATTCGCGCTGTTGGCCGCCTTCTCTTTTGCCGCCGATCACATCGATTTCATCGATAAATATAATCGCGTTCTCTTTGTTCTCTTTAGCGGCACGCGTTCGCGCGTCCTTGAACAACTCACGAATCCGCCCTGCCCCGACCCCGACGTACATCTCTACGAACTCACTGCCAGATGCGGCAACGAAGACAGCGTTCGTATAGTGGGCCGCAGCTTTGGCCATCAGTGTTTTGCCCGTTCCCGGAGGGCCTGTCAGCAAAATCCCTTTGATCGGCCGAATGCCGAACTGCTTGATTTCCTCATGACGCACCATGAAATCAAGCGCTTCCTGAAGCTCCTGCTTCGCACTTTCCTGGCCGCCGATTTCTTCGAAGGTGAGTTTGGCCGGTCCCGCCTTCTTCCGCTTCCGCTCCTGGGCTGCACCGATCGCAATGCCTCCGCGCATTTTAAGCACAGTGAATACCCCGCCCACCATCAAAAGAGCGACGATAAGCGGCACTACGTTGAAGCCGATAAAAGCCATAAAAATCAATAATACAGGAACGACTCCAGCAATGACCTCCCACATCCATTTACGCATTCGGCCACACCCCCAATTTCTGCGGAACGCGTGGTAAAATAACGTACTTGCTAACAGTTCCAGCGGTTAATGTTACATAGACGTTCTCATTATCCATATCAGCGGTTGCTTGCAGCGCATCGTGCTGCTGCTCCAACTGATCCAACGTACGCTGTATTTCGGTATATTGTTTATTTTCCATCGCCTGAGCAACAGAAAAAAGCGCTTCGCTCCAAATTTTGTCCAAATCCGGCGTCGAATGATCCGTCACTTCCAGCTTTAAGTTACGGTTGCCCAGCAGCTTCTTGCCGTCTTTCTCAATATGACGAATTAGTCCGCCCATATCCGTCCCCGCAGCAAGGTCAAGTTTCAACCCTACCTCTTTCGGGGTAATATTGAATTGAACATGATTCACGCCCTCATATTGCTTGACCAACTTTTGGAACGGAGCCTCAATCGCCCATTGGCGATAGGCAAACCAACCACCAAACAACAATACGGCAGAGACAGCAGCGATAGCAACAGTTTGTCCGATACGTAATTTCATTCGCAGCTTCCTCCTATCCTAATATATATATAAATACTTGCATGAAATGATATACTTTGATCTATCACAAGCTACAAGTAAGAGTATAACATATTGAACATGCAATATCGAAGCCAAAGTATGAATATATTTAAAATTTTTAGGAAATAACAAAGAACCTCGCTCAATAGAGCGAGGTTCTTCTTCTTTCTTGGTTGCCGCACCACAATCAACGGTTCGGCAGCGTAAATTTATCAGGCAGAATCGAGCCGTCGCTAAACTTGAAAAATTGATAGTAATGATGCTCCTTCTCCTTGTAAAAAAGCTGCCATACGTATTCGCCCTCATAGATGCCCGGCATGAGCCTGACGATTCTGATTCCCGGCAGCTCATTCTTGACAATTTCCCTGATTTGCTGCTCGCTCGTTCCGCCAGACAGAAGCTCTTCATGAGGTTCTCCACTTTCCGGCAGCCAGACCATCAGGTCCTCTCCGTTCTCGTTCTTCCCCTGGACTACCCAGCATATCTCGTCCCACACCGATTTCCACGTCTTGTCGACCGATACGATGCCCGTTTGCTGCTTAGCCGTCTGAATCGCTGCTGACTCCTCATTCCAAGTATGCTGCATGACATAGACATAAAAACGATGAAGGCCAAAGAGTACGAGCAGCAGGATGAGGATAGAAAGCAGTATCCATTTGGTTCTCTTCTTCAACCTTCTCTTCCTTTCCTAAACAAGCTTGAGGCTATCTGGATAACAGACCTTCGAAAGCCGCCTGAGCTTCATGGCGAATCCGCTCTTCATCCAGGGTGAGACACGCACCATGCTTCACAATCTGTTTCCCGTCGACCCATACATGCTCCACATCTTTCGGTCCGGCGGAATACACGACATGGGAGACGTAATCGGTTCTCGGTACAAAATGCGCCTGCTCCGTGTTAAGGGCAATGAAGTCCGCTTTCATTCCTGCGGCGAGTTTGCCCGTATTATTAAGGAACACCGATTTTGCCCCGTATTCAGTTCCCATCCGCAACGCCTCCAGCGCAGGAACGGCCGTCGGATCGCCCGTTACTCCTTTGTGAATCAAAGCAGCGAGGCGAATCTCCTCGAACATGTCCAAGTTGTTGTTGCTCGCTGCGCCGTCGGTTCCGAGCGAAACAGTAACCCCTGCCTTCAGCAGCTCAGGAACCCGAGCTACGCCGCTAGCCAGCTTCAGGTTGCTGCCCGGATTGTGCGAAATAGCTACTTTATGAGCAGCTAGCACTTCAATCTCTTCATCCGTTAAATGAACGCCATGCGCGAGAAGGGTCGGGCGTGAAAACATGCCCAGCTTGAGTAAATGCTCCACGGGCCTTGCCCCGTAATCAGCGACATTTTGCTCCACCTCAGCCCGTGTCTCCGACATATGCGTATGCATCGGCAAATCGAGATCATGTGCAGCCTGCACGAATTGTTCAATGTAATCCGGCGGGCAGGTATAAGGCGCGTGCGGCGAAATCATCGTCGTAATCCGGCCGTCCGCCTTACCGTGCCAATTCCGGGCGAAGGCAACCGCTTCATCCAGCTTCTGCTTCTGTACGTCAGGCGGGCACAGCCCAATCGCCCCGCGCATCAGCACCCCGCGGATACCGGATTCTTCCGTCACCTGCGCGACCCGATCCATATGATCATACATATCGAGGAAGGTCGTCGTTCCTCCCTTGATCATCTCCAGCACGGATAGCGCGGTTCCCCAGTACACGTCATTGCCCGTGAACTTCGCCTCCATCGGCCACATTTTCTCCTGGAGCCACTTTTGCAGTACCATATCGTCGCCATAACCGCGCAGCAGCGACATGGCCGCATGACCGTGCGTATTGATCAAACCGGGCATAAACAACAGACCGCTTCCATCCACAACTTCAGCATTCTCGCAGCCTTCCGGCCGGTTGGGTCCGATATAGGTAATGAGATCGTCCTCAACGAGCATATAGCCGTTAACGACAGGTTCTTTTTCTTCCAGAACGGCAAACGTACCGCCTGTAATTAGCAGTTTACGACTCATTTGAAGTAAGTTCCTTTCCGTCATTCAAATAATAGGCAAGACTGAGCAGGTCCGTCGTGAAATCGGCCGCATGAATTCTTACCTCCGCCGGTACCTTCAATATAGTAGGCGCAAAGTTAAGAATCGCCCCGATGCCAGCGGCAACGAGTTGATCCGCTACGCGCTGGGCCTCGAAATCAGGAACCGTAATGATTCCGATCCTTATGTTCATTACTTGTACCGTCTTCACCAGCTCGTCGATCGGCTGAACGGTAATATTATTGATTTTCGTGCCGATTTTGGACGGCGCAGCATCAAATACCGCTACGATTTTCATGTTGTCCTTCAAGTAGGCGTTATAGTTAGACAGCGCTTGACCCAGATTACCGGCCCCGACAAGAGCCACACTAATCTGCTGATCCAGATTCAAGATCTGCCGGATTTTCTCAATGAGATAGGACACGTCATAACCGATGCCCTTGCGCCCGAAATCCCCAAAATAAGCGAGGTCCTTACGAATTTGCGCAGGATTAAGATCAAGCTTTTGGCCCAATTCCTGAGAGGATACCGTTGGCACTTCACGAAGACTCAGCTCATTGAGGAAACGCAAATACACTGGCAATCTGCGTACAACCGCATCGGAAATTTTTTCTGATTTCATAGCTTTTCTCCCCTTATAATGGTGCGATATGAATTACGGTTATTGCTTCTTTACCTCTTGGACTTCGTGAACGTCCAGCCATTCGGAAATTCTTGGTACCATTTGCTCGATCGGCATATGTTCCATTTTCGGTCCAGGCAGCGAATATAAGAAATATTTTCCGTAGTATGATTCCAAGATGCGCGTATCGTACACTACTACTATCCCGCGATCCTGAGAAGAACGCACCAGACGTCCAAACCCCTGCTTGAAGCGAATAACGGCCTGCGGCACAGACAGCTTCATGAACGGGTTCTTCTTCTCCCTCTGAAGACGCTCGCTCTTCGCCTCAACCAGCGGATGGTTCGGTGGCTGGAACGGCAAGCGGACGATGGCCAGGCTGGTCAGCGCCTCCCCCGGAATGTCCACGCCTTCCCAGAAGCTGCTCGTGCCGAGCAGCACGGACGCTTCCTGTCCCTGAAATCTCCGGGTCAGCTTCGTGCGGCTGCCGCTGTCCATTCCTTGGCCAATGACGGTAATTCCCTCGGAGGATAATTGCTCCTTCAGCGGGTCATATACCTGACGAAGCATCCGGTATGACGTAAATAACACCAGCATCCGGCCGCGCGTCGCTACGGCAGTATCGGCAAGCGACCGCACCAGCATGCTCACGAAGTGCTCATCTCCAACACTGCCCTTGACGCTTGGGAAATCACGCGGGATGACGAGCAGTGCCTGGTCCCTGTAATTGAACGGAGAAGGGAGCATGGACGTCAGCAGCCGGTCGCTGTCAGCGGCCTCCTGCAATCCGAGCTGTTCGATCATGTACTGGAAAGACTTATCCACGGATAACGTAGCCGATGTCATGACCACGCTCTTCTTCTTATCGAAGAAATAGTTTTTGAGCTGCTGGCTCACATCGATTGGAACTGCGTAAATCTGCAAGGACCGGCTGCGGTAATTTCCGTTTCCTTCGATCCAGTAAACGGTATCTTCGTCATCAAGTTTCATGAACAAACGAATCGCTTCCCGCTCTGTCGCCAAATCCTTGAACAGGCCGTTGATATCCGTCAGCAAACTGTCCGCCCCATAGTCATCCTGCTCGTCACGGATGTCGTTTAGCATCCGTTCACCTTTGCGGACGATGTCGCCCAGCAGCACATAAATATGATTCTCAAGCGCGCTGAGCGTATCCCAATCCTTAGGCTTCTTGTGGGGCAGCAAGCGCAAAACGAATTGCCCCGGGTCGCCAGGAGCCGCATCGCTTCGTTCCGGCATTAAAGTGAACAGCATTTCGCTCAGCTTATCCCAGCTTTCCTTCACGTCAAGCAGCGAAGGATAAATGCCGTCGATCACGCTGCACCAATCCGCGGTTTTTTCGCCGGGCGTATTTTGCAGCAGCATTCTCAAATTAGGCAATTGTCCTGTTTTGCTGTCCTTGAACAGGCGGGTTAATGTGTGCACGACCGTGAAATATTTCATATTAAGTCCCAGATGCTTTCCTGCCACATCCTCCAAATGATGTGCCTCATCAATGACCAGGCGTTCGTATGCCGGCAGCAACTGATGCCCCGCTTGGATATCCGTAAACAGCTTGGAATGGTTCGTGATGACGACATCAGCTACGCCGGCCTCGTGCTTGGCCCGGTGGTAATAGCATTTGCGAAACCATGGGCAGGAACGCCCTAGGCAGGAATCGGATTCGCTGGCCACCGTCTCCCAGAAATCGCCACCGCGGTTGCCCAAATTCAGTTCTTCATCGTCGCCCGTTTCGGTTTGGGTGAGCCACACGATCATCTGTGCCGCGGTCAAGACATCTTCTTTGGGAGCTACAAAATCTCTTCTACTTATTTTATGTTCAAATTTGCGCAGACACAAATAGTGTTGTCTTCCCTTGAATACTGCCGCGCGAAAAGGAAATGGCACAACCTCCGTTAGCAAGGGGACATCCCGCTCGCGAAGCTGCTCCTGCAAATTAATAGTGTGCGTACTGACCATGACGTTCTCATCGTGCTTCACGCTGTGATAAATGGCTGGCAGCAAATACCCGAGCGATTTACCCGTACCAGTTCCCGCCTCGACAAGCAGGTGCTTGTCTTCATCGAAAGCGCGCATCACTTCCGCTAACATCATGTTCTGCGCTTCACGCTCCTCATACCCAGGCAGCTTGGCGCGCAGTCGCTCCCCCACCTGCTCCAAAAACTCTGCAAAGCTGACGTTCTCAAGCGGATTGTCTAGCATATTGGCCCGAGCGGGCATAATATCCATCCAATCCTCCACTTGCAAAGCGTATTGGCGGTAATACGCAAACCCATCCGTATCCTGTTCGCCCTGAAGCTGCCTTTCCTGCAGTGTCGCATCAAAGAACCAGCCCAAATCGCTGTCTTCTCCTGCAAACAAATCAGCGAGCCGCTGCAGTGTCAGAAGCGGCAGACCATTCAATTCCTCCAGGCATTTCAGGAATATATAAGCCGTCGCAAGCGCGTCGCTGTCGGCTTGATGAGGGCGGTCATGTTCCACGCCGAACTCTGCGGATACCAGCCCGAGCTGGTATGAGCCGAGAGAGGGATATAATATTTTCAAGAAATCCATCGTATCCAGAATACGACCGGTAAATGGCAGGTAACCTGTTTTGTCCAGCGCGCTCTGCAGATAGTTAAAATCAAAAGCTACATTGTGGCCGACAAGCACGACATCGTTTAGAAGCGGAACCATTTCCATCATGACTTCATCCAAGTCCGGCGCATCTTTGACATCATCCTCGGTAATCCCCGTCAATCCTGTAATGAATGGAGGAATCGGTATCGTCGGCTTAATGAACGAATGATATACCTGGGAAACGGTCAAATTATCATCTATAATGGCAAGTCCAACTTGAATGATCTCATCGGAGGACTGATTGCCCGTTGTCTCAAAGTCAAGTACAGCATATTTCATTTCTGTTCTATGGTCCCTTTCGTTCCAGTCTCTATTTCTCTTAACAGCATAACAGAAGATGGACGTTTTGAAAATTAATACAGATGAATACAAAAGAAGCGATGCGCCGCAAAACTACGGATTCCCGCATCGCTTCTGCCATCCGGCCCCGCTTACAGCAACTTGGTAAGCTGGGTCCCATACTGAAGTTTCCCTGTACTGTGCAGACAGGCCTCCCAATTGGCTAAAGGTTCAGGCAAGCTGGGGTCGCTATGGTGAGCAAGTGTGAAAAACTCCCTCGCTTTGCTGCGGTTCCCACTTTTCGCCTCAATGCAGCCAAGCGCATTGTAAATAATGGAACGCAACCGCTTATTTGGCGCACTCCTTAAGACTTCCTCAAAATAAAATGCAGCCTCTTCGCTTTCATCCAGATGGAGATGGCACATCGCCAAATAAGTGCGGCCGATCAAACTGTCCGGATATTCCTTAAGAACGGCCTGGAACTGATCCAGGGACTGGGGAAACATCAGCAGTTTATAATATCCCTGGCCTTTGACAAAAGCATCAGCACTCATTTCCGGATAATCCAGCTCATATCTCTCTTCGAGACTAATACCGGACTGGCGCAGTGTTCCCATCTTCTCCTCGAAATTAAGCCATTCTTCAATCATGCTATCGCTCATTTGCCGCAGAAGATGCCACTTTCGGGCAAGTTCATGCTTATGAGCCCCTTGGGCGATCGGGTAATGCCGGGCAATTTCATCCAACATTTCATTCATTTCCGCAAACACATGTTGAAACATCATCCGCAACCCACCCTTTAACGAAAATGAAATCAGTGCGAGGCCTTATGTTCATTTTTTGTTCCCGGGGGGCTTTTCATTCCCGAAGGCATTAATTGCATAACGCAGGCCGCGAAAACACAGCCTTAACGAATCGTTGCGTGTACTTCCTCTTTCGCGGTCTCTACGGGACGATTGTTCGCATCAACGAACACGACGGTCGGCTTATGGCTTCGCAGCTCTTCCGCAGACATTAGCGCATAGGAAATGATGATCACGTTGTCTCCGGGTTGTACCAGCCGGGCTGCTGCCCCGTTCAGGCAGATCACTCCGCTGCCGCGCGGTCCCGGTATGACATAGGTTTCCAGACGCGCGCCGTTATTATTGTTTACGATCTGCACCTTCTCATTCTCAAGAAGATCCGCCGTCTCCATCAAATCCTCATCGATCGTGATGCTTCCGATATAATTCAAATTCGCCTCGGTTACTGTAGCCCGGTGAATTTTTGATTTCATCATCGTTCTAAACATGGCTATTTATCTCCCTCCATCGTTAAAATAACGTTGTCGATCAGCCGGGTGGCCCCAATTTTGACCGCAGCAGCAATCAGCAGCTTCCCCTCTGCGTCCTTAACCCGCATCGAGCTTGGAACGGACTCCAGGGAAGGAAAACGGCGGATTTCCGCATAATCGATCACTGCGGATGGCTCAGTTTCAATACTCCGAACCAGTTCCGAGACGATATCCTCTGCCGTGGCCGCCTCCTTCTCCCTGGCGATCTGCTCCGCCAGCCGCAAAGAGCGGGAGATGATCAGCGCCGCTTGGCGCTGATCCGGCGACAAATATACGTTGCGAGAGCTAAGGGCCAGTCCGTCCTCTTCGCGTACGATCGGACAAGGAACGATTTCAACATCCATATTGAGATCTGTAACCATTTGCGTAATGACCGCAACCTGCTGCGCGTCTTTCTGTCCGAAATAAGCCCGGTTTGGCGCCACGATATTCAGAAGCTTGCTGACTACGGTCGTCACACCGTCGAAATGGCCGGGACGCGCTGCGCCGCAAAGGTGATCCGTCAGCTCGGCCACTTGAACCTTCGTCTTCGTCGGCTGTGGATACATCTCCTCCACGGGCGGGAAGAATACGATATCCACTCCCTCGCGCTTAGCAAGCGCCATATCTTTGTCGCTGTCGCGCGGATAACGGTCAAAGTCCTCGTTCGGTCCAAACTGGATCGGATTTACAAATATGCTCAGGACGACCAGATCATTGTTCATCCGGGCGCTCCGCAGCAGGCTTGCATGTCCATCATGCAAATACCCCATCGTGGGAACGAAGCCGACTTGAAGCTCCCTTCCTTCTTTAGCGGCGGCATAGCGCTCGGCCCGCAAATGCTCCCTGACATCTCTGATCTCCGTTAATACAATCATGACTCGCCTTCCACCTTCCCTTTTCCGTACAAACCATCCACTACTTTCTCATCGGCAGCAAAGATATGCTGCTCTCCAGGGAAAGCACGCGTCTTCACGTCGTTCACATATTCTGAAATGCCTTGTCGGATCTGCTCTCCGATATCGGCATAGGTCTTCACGAATTTCTTCTCCCGGTAATCCGGGTCATATTTCAACACATCATGGAAAACGAGCACCTGCCCGTCGCATCCCCGTCCCGCTCCGATGCCGATCGTTGGAATAGAAAGTTCCTTGGAGATCGCTTCGGCGACCTGCTCGGTTACCAGTTCCAGCACGATCGCAAACGCCCCGGCCTGCTCTAGAGCTTTGGCGTCAGCCATTAGGCGCTTTGCATCCGCTTCGTCCTTCCCCTGAATGCGGTATCCCCCGAGCTGATTAACGGATTGCGGCGTCAAGCCGATATGGCCCAGCACAGGCACGCCTGCCTGAACAACCGCTTGAACTGTGTGGGCGATTTCCTCGCCGCCCTCCAGCTTTACTGCATGGGCATGGCCTTCCTGCATAACCCTTCTGACCTGGCGCATGGTCTCATCGATGCTGCCATGATAGGTCATAAACGGCAAATCCGTTACGATGAAAGTATGCTGCGCACCGCGAGCAACGGCTCGGCTGTGGTAGACCATATCCTCGATGGTTACTGGAATTGTCGTATTGTAGCCAAGCACGACATTGCCGAGCGAATCACCGACTAGAATGAGGTCTACACCCGCTTCCTCTGCCAGCCGGGCGGAGGGATAATCGTATGCTGTAATCATGGTAAGCGGGATTTGCTCCTGCTTCATTTTTTTCATTTTCACGATATTCAGGGCATGTTTGGCAGTCATTCTCTTCATCTCCTTTGGTTTTTAAGCCTTGTGGATGGTTCGCCATCCACCAGTCCGGCGCCAACGACAAATAAACCTTCTATCGCCATCGTCGCAGCGCTAAAAAGGTCCGAATCCAAAGAAGAGTCACTTTCTCGTTCGTCCCTTCTGTCTCGGTCCTTCTCGGCTCAGAGCAGAATCCGACGCAACCGAATAATTCCACGGTCATGACGGTTATTCACTTCCTTCATATAACAATGTCCACACGAGTGCAGCTCGAATCATCGATACCGCCTCATGTGGACAGTATAACAAAGTTTCTTAAGGATTACACCCGTCAAATTGCACTTCCCCGGAGAAAATTGTGGTGAGGCTGTTATCCTCTTGCATGACAAGAAGGCCTCCCCTCTCGTCCAAACCCTTCGCTCTTCCGCTGACTTCTCCCTGTGCTGTCCTGACGGTGATAGCCTGACCTGTCGTAACCGACAACGCTTCCCACAAATGGCCGATCGGGGCGAAGCCTTCTTCTATATAAAGTCCGTAAAGCTTCTCCATTTCTGCCATCACCGCACCGATCAGCACGGCCCTATCCACCTTCCGACCGCTTTCAATTTGCAGTGAGGTCGCAATGGACGCAAGCTCGGGAGGTAAATCGTCTGCCGTTAAATTGGCATCGATGCCAATTCCCGCTATGCAGTAGCGGATCATTTCGTCCTCGCCTGCGGACTCCAGCAATATACCGCAAACTTTACGTCCGCAGACAAGCAAATCGTTCGGCCATTTAATGCCGACGTCAATTCCCGTTACCGCTCGAATGGCTCGGCATACTGCCACTGCACTAAGCAATGTAAGCTGAGGTGCTGCGGATAAAGGGAGTTGCGGACGAAGCAGCAGACTCATCCAAATCCCCTTGCCGGCAGGAGAATGCCACTTGCGGCCCTGCCGCCCCCTGCCGATCGTCTGTTCCTCGGCGATAACAAGCGTCCCTTCCTCCGCCCCCTGCTCCGCCAGCAGGCGAACATCCTCCTGTGTGGATGTGGTTACGTCCTTAAGCTTTAACCTTCGTCCGAAGGAGACGGTATTCACCGCCTGCAGCAATCCGCTGTATTCGAGTCTCTCCGGTTTGCTGACCAAGCGGTATCCTTTGCGGGAGACGGCTTCAAATTCATAGCCTTCATCACGAAGCTTGTTGATTTGTTTCCATACCGCTGTACGGCTGATTGATAATTTGCGGCTGATTTCCTCTCCGGAAATATATTCGCCCGGCCTAGCCAGCAGCATATCGAGCAAGCGGCTATCACTCATTTTGCTTCACCACAGCTTTCACATAATCGAGCAAGGATTCCTTCTCGTTTGGCACATCGCCGACAGCAACGATCTGCAGCAGCCGCTTCATTAGCTCTCCTAGCCAAGGACCGCCTCTCTCGCCTAAAGCTGCCAGCACGTCACCGCCGCGAATCGCCAGCTCTTTCAGCTCATGAACGGGTACGTCGCGGTGCCAGCGCATCTCCTCTTCCTCCAGACGAAGCAGTGCCTGTTCGCCCTCGCTTCCTCGGCAAGATAACCATCGGCGCTCGCGCTCTAGCCACATTTGGCTAATCGTGTGCCCATAGTGCAGCTGAAGCTCAACCCAACTCCGGCGAAGACGCTCCGTCCTTAGGCTCGCTTTTATTTCGCTCCAGGCCTCGTCAAATCGCATGATGTCCGACGTAGTCTCCGCGACCTGATTAGAGAATGTCCATGCCTTCATTTTCGCTTCCGCCTCGTACCCGGATATTCCTAATCCTTGAAGGAGCATTGACCATCTGAGCTCCTGAGGATCAACCGGCATACGTTCCAGCGCTTGCAGCTGCTCCTCCTGTCGGCGGCTCCGCTCCTCACTCTCTTGAAACGGCAGTTTGGCATATTGCAGCAGCCGGCTGCGGTGAAACAGCTCCAGTCCCCGGAGAGGATGAGGACCCAGCATCAGACGCTCCAGCTCGGCCCGTATGCGCTCCATCGCCACGAAGGTTAGTTTATCCCTTCCTTTAATAAGCGCCCGCCAGAGGCTCTTTACAGGGCGGAAACCGAACACCGACGCAAAGCGAATCGCGCGCATCATGCGGAGCGCATCTTCGTCGAACCGCTCCTCGGCCTGCCCTACACAGCGGATGACCCCCTCCCGAATATCCGAGCACCCTTGAAAAGGATCTGTCAGTTCTCCATCCAAACTGCGGGCAATCGCATTCATCGTAAAGTCCCGGCGCTGCAAATCCTGGGTAATCCCGTCCACAAATTCGACTGCCGCAGGATGCCGGTGGTCTTCATAGTGGGATTCTTTGCGGAAGGTCGTGACCTCGAACGGATAATCCCCCATCAACACCGTAACTGTGCCATGCTGCAAGCCGGTCGGAATCGTGCGTTCGAACAGTTCCATGACCGCCTCAGGCTTCGCCGAAGTCGCGATATCCATATCATTCACCGGACGGCCCATCAATTCATCGCGAACACAGCCTCCGACGAAATAAGCACTGTAGCCGGATTCCAGCAATGTTCCAAGCACCCGTTCCCCCTGATGCAGCATCAGGGGGTCTACCTGCTTCCATACTTCCATATCTCTATTACCTCCAGAGGTCAAACCCTCTTTACGTTTTGAATCGATGTTACCCGCAAAGCGGCTTCGGCACGGGCATCTTGCGTCCCAGCACCTTATAATAAATGCTCTCGTATTGCGCCGTAATAAGATCGCTGCTGAATTCGCATTTCGCACGGGTCAAGCATGCCTCACGCATTGTGTGCGCAAGCTGCTCGTCTTTGAGCAGCGCAAGCGTGTTATCCGCCATCTGGCGCGTATCGCCAATTGGGGACAGGAACCCCGTCTCTCCATGGGCGACCAGCTCGGGAATTCCCCCTGCCATGGAACCAACCGTAGGAATGCCGCAGGCCATCGCTTCCAGGGCAACAAGACCAAAGCTCTCCTTTTCGGAAGGCAGCAGCAGTACATCTGCCATCGAGATAACGTGAGCGATATCATCCTGTTTGCCAAGGAAATGGACGCGATCGGATAATCCCAACTCTTTAACTTTCCATTGGATTTTCGGAAGATCCGGACCTTCGCCGACGAACAGCAGCTTGGAAGGAACCTCCGCATTTACCATATTGAACACATCAACGACGTCGGACACCCTCTTCACCGGGCGAAAGTTGGATATATGCATAAGCACCTTCTCGCCGGGAGAGGCAAATTCGCTGCGGCAGGATTTAGCATCACGCGGGTAATATACACGTTCATCCACGAAATTATATGTGAGCTCGATATCCCTCGTAATGTCGAGAACCTCGCGGGTCTCGCGCATGAGATCGCGGGATACCGACGTGACCGCATCGCTCTCATTGATCGCCAGCCGAATCAAATCCTTCAGCGATTCATCCTGCGCAAGCACCGTGATATCCGTTCCGTGCAGCGTAGTAACTATTTTCAGCTTATCGCCAACCATTTGTTTGGCCAGGAAAGCACAGACCGCATGCGGAACCGCATAATGCACATGCAGAATATCCAGTTCCTGCTGCTTGGCTACCTGCGCCATTTTCGTTGCCAGCGACAAGTCGTAAGGCGGGTACCGGAATACGTAATAATCGCTTACTTCTACTTCATGATAAAAAATATTTTTGTGGTAACTGCCCAAGCGAAAAGGAACGCTATGCGAAATGAAATGAACCTCATGTCCTTTCTCTGCCAGCAGCTTGCCTAGCTCAGTGGCCACAACCCCGGAACCGCCAAGCGTCGGATAACAGGTTATGCCGATTTTTAGAAATGGGCCCATAAAGTGAGGGACCTCCTTCGTAGTCTTGTGCCTTACTTTGAATTTATATGCTGCTGGATCCGAATCGTTCTATCAAAAAGGGCGACTTGACCGCAAAGCCTTCGGCATAAGGAATAAGCTTACGCTGTCCCAGCAAAGCATCCCTTGCTTTCACCCGCTCCATATAACCCTGATTCAAAGGTGTCGGAGCGATGTCCTCTCCGGGAGCAGCCTGTCCAAATTGAGAACGATAGCATTCCAGGGCTTGCTCCTTAAGCGGGTAATACTCGGTGACATCCACGAGCAAATCCGGCGTTCTCCAGTCATTAATGAAATAAAAATATAAATCAGGAAGCGGAATCGCAGGAACTTCCGGCATATAGCGCCGCAGCTTAGCGTTGAACACGGCCTCCTCCACAAGCTTGCTCGCCGCGACATGATCGGGATGGCGATCTTCCCAATATGGAGCGAACACGATGTCTGGCGAGTGCGACCTGATCGCCGCAACAACCGCGGCAATGTTGTCGGGCGTTGCATTCAAACCTCGATCAGGCAATCCTAGATTTGCCCGATGCGCCAGCCCGAGCACCTGAGAAGCTGCGGCCGCTTCCTCTTTACGCAATTGAACATTGCCATTCGAAGACAGCTCGGCTTCCGTCAAATCGATGATGCCGACTTTAAATCCGGCGGCAACCTGCTTCGCGATCGTGCCGGACATGCCGATTTCCGCATCGTCAGCATGAGCGCCAATGACGAGAATATCCAGCTTTATGCTCATTTCGGTAACCCCGGCTTGTTCTGCTCCACCAGCTCGCGCCAGGCGAAATCGCCCCGGTCGAGTGCCCGAATTAGGATTTCCGCGGTCGCCATGTTTGTAGCCACGGGGATGCCGTGCACGTCGCAAAGACGAAGCAATGCCGTAATATCCGGCTCATGTGGCTGCGCCATAAGCGGATCACGCAGAAAAATAACGAGATCCATCTCATTTTGTGCAATCAGAGCGCCGATCTGCTGATCTCCGCCGAGCGGTCCGGACAGGAATCGGTTAATTTCGAGGCTCGTGCTTTCCATGATCCGCGCTCCAGTCGTTCCCGTCGAATATAGTTTCTTATCCCTGAACACATGCTCATAGGCGATGGCCAGGTTAACGATATCTTCTTTCTTTCGATCGTGAGCTATAAATGCGATGTTCATCATGTGCGTTTTCTCCTTTTTGAGCAGCATCTCTTATAAGTCCGCTATCAGTCTACAAAATGCTCAAAGCCGTAAATCAAGCCCTCATATTCGAGAACTTTGTGGATCGCAAGGTTGACTCCCGGCATATATCCGGCGCGTTCGTAAGAATCATGACGAATCTTCAATGTCTGGCCGAATCCGCCGAAGATGACCTCCTGCTGAGCGAAGATCCCCGGAAGGCGGACGCTATGGATGCGGAAGCCGTTATAGTAGCCGCCTCTAGATCCCTCGATCGTCTCTTCCTCGTTCGGATTGCCTTGGCGCAGCTCCTCGCGGTTCATGGCGATTAATTCTGCAGTCTTCACCGCAGTTCCAGAAGGAGCGTCTAATTTCTGATCCCCATGATATTCGATAATTTCAAGGTGAGGAAAATATTTGGCCGCCTGGGCAGCAAATTTCATCATCAGGATGGCCCCAATAGAGAAGTTAGGCGCAATCAGCCCGCCGATGCCTCGCTCCTGACACTGCTTGTCCAAATCCTCGATTTGCTCCGGGGTGAAGCCCGTCGTTCCGATAACCGGACGTACCCCATGCTTGATCGCATGCAACGTATTGGAATAAGCCGATTGCGGCGTCGTGAAATCGACCAGCACCTGAGGCTTGCCCTCCACGAGCGCCAGCTCCAAATCCTTGCTCAGCGTCACGCCGCAAGCGGGAAGACCGACTAATGTACCTGCATCCATGCCTTCATCCGATAAATTCACGGCTGCCACCAGACGTAAATTCGGATCTTCAAGAACCATTTTCACTACTTCCTTACCCATTCTGCCGCCAGCTCCAGCAACAGCCACTCTAATTTGCTCAGTCATTCGTAATTACCTCACATTTCCTAGGATGATGATTGATTGATCTTGGATGCGAACCGTTGTTCCAAATGTTGAAGTTGCTTTGTAATAGCCTCGTCCTGTGGAAGCAGCATAGCCTCCCGGACGGCTCGTAAAGCAAGCGTGTACTGCTGCAATTCACCGTAAGCTACCGACAGCCATAGCTGAGCGATGACCGACAACGGGTCCAGTTGAACCGCCCGCTCCAAGAGAGCAACCGCGGTTTTGGCCGACCTGCGTACAGGATCCTGGGATTTCTCCACCAGTTTCTTCGCCATGAGTGTCAATTCCTTGGATTGCAGCCGGTCATAATGCGATTTATATTCCTTATGGGCGGGTTCTAGCGTGGCAGCCAAACGGGCATGATGAATCGCTTTCTCCAGTTGACCGCTGCGCGCGCAAGTAATCGACAAGCGATAATGGATGTCCGCATTGTCCTGTCCTTCAGCCAGCGCCTGCTCGAACCAGTGAATCGCTCCCTCAAAGTCATTATCAAAAATGCTGCGATAAGCCTTCTGCAAATTTTGATCAACCTGCATATGCTGTCTCCCCCCATAATAAGGGCTGAAATTACTACAGCATATGACAGTGTGGTCTAATCGGTGTCCTTTTTGGTCCAACGACCAGCATCGCGGGTATTAAATTTATGCATAACCTTATTATGCGCTTCCGTTAGGTCAATGCCCAGCGAATTCGCGAAGCAAATCGTAATGAATAATATATCGCCTAGCTCCAGTTCGATGGAATTGTCTGCTTCCTCCGGCTTCTTCGGCTTCTCGCCGAAGCGATGATTCACTTCCCGGGCCAGCTCGCCGACCTCTTCGCTCATCCGGGCAAGCATGCTCAGCGGACTGAAGTAGCCTTCTTTGAACTGCGATATGTATGCATCTACTTCCCGCTGCATTTCCGACAGTGTTTTCTCTTGCAATGCCTATGCCTCCCCGTCTTTACTCAGGTTTTAACCCTATGTTATCGTAAAGACGTTTTGAAAACAAATCATTTTTTAATCGCCGTGCAAAAGGTATACTATATGAGTTGAACAACGAACATTGCCGGAGAATCGACTAAATTCAACGATCATCAATACTTCCTCTTCATATAGGTGAAAATATGAAGACCACGCAATTTACTTTTAATCAGGTGAGGGATTTTAATGAGAACTCTTAAACTGGCAAACTATTTGCGCACAATACTTCCCATCATGCTGGGGACAGCGATTTATGCATTCGGACTGCTCTACTTCATTATACCGAACCAATTGATGGAAGGCGGGATTACTGGCATAACCATCCTGCTTAACTATGCGTTCGGTATTTCCCCTTCCATCTCCAACCTAGTGCTGAATATCCCTTTATTTTTGTTGGGATGGAAAATATTAGGAGGGCGCTCGATCATTTATACGGGGCTCGGCATCGCATCATTGTCTTTTTTCCTCTGGATGTTCGAAAATATGATCCGCACCGGCTGGATCAGCCCCTTTACGACCGAGCATGATTACATTCTTGCCTCCCTTTATGCCGGGGTTACGCTCGGAGCTGGTCTTGGTCTCGTTTTCCGCTTCGGGGGCACGACTGGGGGCTCAGACATCATCGCCAGAATACTCGGCCGCAAATACGGTTGGAGCATGGGACAAGTCATTTTAAGCCTAGACGTGATCATTATCGGCTTGTCTCTGTTCTATATCCGTGAGGAGAACATTTTATATACACTGGTTGCCGTCTTTATCGCCTCCAAGGTTATCGACTTCATTCAAGAGGGTGCCTATTCTGCCCGGGCCTTTACCATCATCAGCGACTTCGCTCCTGAAATCGCCGACATCATTACGAAAGAAATGGAACGAGGCGTTACGCTTATCCCGGCGGTTGGCGCCTACTCCAAGCAAGCCAAGCATGTCGCTTACTGCGTCGTTTCGAGACAGGAGATGCGCCGGTTGCGGGCGATTGCCAAATCTGTAGACCCTAGGGCTTTCATCATCATCAACGATGTTCATGACGTCCACGGAGAAGGTTTTAAAGAAGATTAGCCCCGCTTCGAGTGGAAGCAGGGCTAACAGAAACCTTTTGCTTATTTAGCTATTCATCCCGTCTAAAGAACGATCCGCCATTTCCCTTGGGCCTTTGCACTGGAGAAACGGCTTGTTCGGCTTGGTATTTGCGCATCGCTGTATAAGTTAGCGCCAGCATGATCCAACCGCCGATCAGAGCGCTCCAGTACCAGGGACTTTTTATCCCCACGATCGGCAAAAAGACGGGTTCATTGCCCCTGCGCCCAAACAGCTCCTGCAGCAGCGGCCCCCCCTGATCAATCGCTCCCTTTAGCGCCGTCTCATCCCAGGAAGCCTCGCCTCCGAGCCGCTCCACATAGGACAGCCATGAATCGAATTTATTCACGTCTGCAGAATCCCGTTGAATGACCGCCGCCGGCCTGATTATCTCGTAATTCTTTTGCAAGGATTGCAGCGCTTCCTTGAATTCCGTCCGGTTACCGCCGGAGCGCGCCTTTCCCATATGCTGCATGCTGCTGAACATCACTTTATAGTATTGCTGCCACAGCGCATCCCGTTTATGCGTCAAGCTGTTTACAGCCAGCCTTAGCCGAGCAGACGTCTCGATCCATGCTTCAGGCGACAGCTTCACCCGGTTGATCGTTTCCCTTGTATCCATGATGCATTCTGCCAAGGCATGGATGCCATCTACAGAAGTCACCCCGCGAAACGACAACCCCTCGAGAGTCTGGATTAACTGATCCATTTCCTGGTGAGCCGCCGAGGTATCTCCTTGCTGCATGACATTGTATAAGCGCTCTGTCACGGCTTCAAAGCTCCTCAACCTCTCATCCCGTTCCTTTGTAGACAATACTGTAGAATCGCTCTTCATGGCCGCAGCCATGCCCGGAGACTGCACTGCCCAGCATACGATCAACATTGCAGACAACAGCATGAATAGCCCTCGCCATTTCTTATCCCGCGTCACGGACATCCCCCCTTACCAATCATGGTATGGCAAGCTGTCCCGCCTTAGAACCGGCTTATACTCTTTTGGCCGCTCGCATGGCAATCCAACCGGCTGCTATGCTGGCTCCCGTCAATCCCACTGTAAAGACCGCCACATTGCCTACGTCGTCCCAAAGCGCCTGCGGCAGCCAAGGATAGACGCCGAACGAATAATCAATGAAATCATTAAGGAATGTCCAGGCCCCGGCTGCAAGCAGCATGACCGTGCCGTATTTGAAGAAACGGACGAAGAGCAGCGCTTCAACCGCCATGGCCAGATGGGAGGCCACCAGCATCCAATCCTGCCATACCAGTACCTCGCCCTGATAAGCACCCGCGAATATAATACTAACCGCCCATACGCCATACTTAACGCTCGTCACCACAGCTAAAGCTTCTATTAAAGTACGGATCCGGTAATGCTTCGACAAAGCGTTCGGGAACATAAGGAACAGCAGTGCCAGTGTAAAAAACAAGCTCGCCGTCGGGCTATCCGGCACAAAAGGAATCAACCAGTGCGGATAATTGGCCCACGTCTCCCGAAGCTGAGCTTCGTACCATATGTATCCATATATTGTTCCCAGCAGATTACTTATGAACAAAGCCCATAAAATGAACCGGCTCGTCAGAAATTCCCGGCTCCATAACATTGACAGCCTCAACTTTCATGCTCCTTCCATGCAGCATGTTCGCACAGCCACACTTGTCCTTGGAAACCAAAAACCTGATCGACGCTGCGATCAGGTTTTGATTTTATTTCTATTTTACTGTTCGGCTTTTTGTTTCGCAAGCCATTCGGCCAAGTGGTCGATCTCTTCATCGGACAAACCTGCCTTGGTCGCAGTTTCATACATTGGCGGCATCGTCTTATAGCCTTCGTGGATGATGGTCAGAATCTCATCCTTGCTATGCTTGTCGCCGATTCCACGCAATGACGGAGCCGCAGTTCCCTTCAAGTCAGCAGCATGGCAGTTAATGCAGGTTGCTTTCTTGTAGGTCTCCATCGCCGGATCATCTTTATCCACGATGGCCACTTCCTTCTGCCGAATGGCGTTCGAAGTAGGCAAGCCTTGTTCCCGTTTTTCCCTAGCCTCTTCTTCGCGCTGAATATGCTCAGGCTTCGCGCCCGAAGCTTCCAGCTCATTCGTGTAATGCGTCCAAGCCACGTTCGTCAAATAAACGACTGCTGCTAGCGATAGGATCATCAACGATGAAGCGATTGGACGGCGATAGAAGCGGCGCTCCTTCCCGCGATCGAGGAACGGAGCAAGCATTAAGCTGCCGAAAGCTACGCCAGGAATACCGAGCGTTCCGAGCACAACCCAGTCTCCCGATGCGTAAGGATATTTGAGGTACTGGTACAGGAATAGGAAGTACCAGTCCGGCATCGGAATGACCGACGCGCTTGGGTTAGCCGGATAACCGAGCGGAGCGGGCTCCGAAATGGTCAGTACGAGAAACCCTACAAGCACGACGACCCCGACCATCCATTCTTTTAACAAAAAGTTCGGAATAAACGCCTCCGATTTGCCCGGATATGCCGTATAATCGGGAGGAGTGATAAATCCGTTACCCTTGCGTACGCGCGAATCGCCGACAAATACGACTTTTTCTTTCGATTTGTCTACGTGAGCCATGTTAGTGCCTCCCTTCTTAATTTTATAGCGGACCGGAAATACCCTGTCTGCGGATCATAATAAAGTGTCCTACCAGAAGGATAAGCAACACGGCCGGAAGGAAGAACACGTGAATAGCGAAGAACCGAGTAAGCGTCTCAGCCCCTACAATGGTACCGCCTTGTAGCAGTTCTTTAATGACAGGTCCAAGAACCGGTACAGAGTTAGCTATTTCTAATGTAACTTTCGTTGCAAAGTACGCTTTGTTGTCCCATGGCAGCAAATAACCGGTCAGACCGAGTCCGATCATGACGAAGAAGATAAGCATGCCCACGACCCAGTTCATCTCCCGCGGCGCCTTATAGGAACCCGTGAAGAATACCCGGAGCGTGTGAAGGAACATCATCACGATAACCAAGCTCGCCCCCCAGTGGTGCATACCGCGGACGATTTGGCCGAATGCGACCTGAGTCTGCAAGTATTCCACACTGGCGTAAGCATTAATAATGTCAGGAACGTAATACATTGTAAGAAACATTCCCGACAAAATCTGGATTACAGTTATAAAGAACGTCAATCCGCCGAAGCAATACACGAAAGCGGAGAAGTGATGCGCAGGGTTAACGTGTTCGGGAACCTCGTGATCCGCAACATCTCTCCAAATCGGCGTGATATCAAGACGTTCATCAATCCAGTTGTACACATTTTTAAACATCCGAATCTACGCCTCCTTATTTCACGATCGTATTCGGGATAATATCACCCAAATAGACCCAATCATCCTTCAGCATGACCTTGTATTCGTCAAGCGGAGCGGACGCAACAGCGAGTTGCTTGCCCTCTTTCGTGTAATGCGCGCCATGACAAGGACAATGGTACTGCTCAGGAAAATTCGCATTAGTGTTCCAGCCGATCGTGCAGCCCAAATGCTTACAGATCGGTGAAAGCGCATAAATTTTGCCGCTCTCATCCTTGCGGATCCAAGCGACGAGTGATGCTGTGCTCAAATACCAGCCATCCTGCTGCTGCAGTTCAAATGTGAATTCCTGCGGCTCGTTTGTGATCTTGCTTACTTCAACAACCTTAACAAACGAACCCTCGCCTTTCTTGTGCAGAATCGGGTCTACGGCAAAACGTACCATAGGCAGCGCTGCACCCCCTACCATAAAAGCGGTAGCGCCCCCCAGCGTATATGTAAGAAACTGCCGACGGGACATTTCCTTACGTGTAGGCGGTTTATGCGATGATTCATGCTCGTCGTTATGAATGCTCATACTGTCTCCAACCCCCTTTGCAAGCCAATTCTCTCTCCCGTTTCAATGATAAATCTCACATGTTTTGGTAAGACATATTAATAATATATTAGGGTACTGAGAGCGTCAAGAATATCCGTCGTCTTTTTACACCCCCGGCGCTCAACGAACGTATAAAATGTTGATAATTTGTCACAATTGACGATTTAGCCCTGCTGCCACATTTGTTGGATTTTTCTGCCTATGGCAGCACTCGCTTCGGTACCCTCAAGTCCCTCAAATTCGCTAGCGGCAACGATTACATCAGCATTGGGAATATAATCGGCCGACAGCTGGACATCGGCAGACACGACGATGATATAAGTAAAGCCGGATAACTTGACATTATGACAAATTTCATTTACTTGCGACAAAATATTCTGCCTGCCATATTGAAAAGAAGGATATGTAACCACTCTTCCCTTGAATGGAATCTCGATCCAATCCATGACGTCTCTTAACCTCTCTAGCGCTTCGGTCACTTCATGTGGCTGCTCACTCCCAGTAAGGCCGGTGACCGGAATGAGGCAGGTATCGAGATACGGCCGCAGTTCTTCCCAGGATGCTGCCTCGATTTCACTGAATTTCATAAGTATCCCCTTCCTAATTTCCTTTAAACATTATATACAAAGGCTGCCGCCAAATAAAAGCTTCAAAAAAAAGAATGCCGTTAACGGCATTCCTTCATATCCTCCAGCGCTTTCAGCTCTTCTGTCAAAGCTCGAAAGGCTTCCTCGTCACCCTTGGCCAAAGCGGAATCTATTTCACTGTAAATTTGCTCGGAACGGTGTTTGCGCAGAGCTTCATCCCATATCATCTCCGCGGCTAGGCCAAGCATCACTTCGTAAGTAACCTTCATCTGATCCATAGGATGCACCTCCAACTAGATCCTGTATTCTTTTCCCTTCACAACATAGCTGTCGGTCGTCAGTTTCATTCGCTGCAAATCTGCTTCCGTAAGTTCGCGGACAACCCTTGCCGGTGAGCCCAAAGCAAGCGTATAAGGTGGTATGACTGTATTTTCCGTAACTAAAGAACCTGCTCCTATTAAAGCATATTCACCGATAGCTGCTCCGTTTAAGATGATAGCCCCCATGCCGATTAAAGTGCCTTTGCCTATGTGGCAGCCGTGAATGATCGCAGCATGGCCGACAGAGACTTCGTTTTCGACGATTAAGGGCTGCCCGGTATTGACATGGCCTATAACGCCATCCTGGAGATTGGTTCTTTCTCCAATTACGATTTGTGCCAAATCTCCTCGAAGCACCGCATTGAACCAAACGCTGCTCTCTTTGCCGATGGTTACGTCACCGATTAGCTTTGCGCCTTCCGCAACGAATACTGAAGTATCCACTACAGGCTGTTTTCCCTGATAATTCAGTAACAAGTTAACCACTCCTCCGCCTTGAATTGGGAGTGATTGTAACAGCATGATTTGTCATTGTCAATGTGCGGGACAGGCCATTTCATCTCAGGTGCATTTATCGCTTTAGCAGCTGCTGAACGCAGTGCTTCCCAAAAGGGGTTGTCTGAACAAGCCTTTCGCGGGCATCGTCTTCTCCGAGCCGCAGCATACCGAGATGCAGCATCATGCGCAGAATGCGCTCTTCGAAAATAGACTCGGGCGTGTCGTAATAAAATGGTTTGATCAGAAGCTTCATTTGCGCAAGCAACGAAACTGTCGTTACCCATTCGCTGGAGCAGCGCTCTATCCAATAGACCAGAGAGAGCAAGTTAGGGATAGGCCCTTTATAAAGTCTTAACCAAAAGCTAACAAACTGTATCATCGATTCCTGCTTATTCTCCGCAAGGAACGCACTGCCGTTAGCGGTGAGGACCAATAAGCCGCCTTCCTCCCTTATCCATTTCATGTGGTAGGCGTAATCATAAAGCAGCGCCAGCCGGTTCGGATAATCCTTGAACCTTCGCCCATATCCGAACCTCCAGCCCTTGCCCACCTGCGGCTCCGCCACGTGAAGCTTCTCCATGAGCTGCATCTGGTTTCTACGGTACATGACGCCCTCGGAATTCAACGGAATTTCGTGATGATACACGTAATCCAGCAGTTCTCTCAAATCTTTCGGGAGCAAATCGTATTCCTCCCTATAAACCGCCGGTTCCGTATCCGCCAGTTTGACGGCTGATTTAAACCGTGACTCCAGCGATGTTCTGAAACGCCGCTTCAAGTCCTCGGGCACCTCGTACAAGTACTTCGTGCTTGCGGTTGAACCGTTAAACAGCCATCCACGCTGCCTGAATCTAGTGATGACATCCCTGGGGCTCTCGCGGTCTTTGGCGTCCTGCGTGAAACGGGACTGCTGAGCACAGGCGATCAATTCTTCCAAGCTGAACTGGCGTCTCCCGTCAAATAGCAGCCGATTCAGAAAGCGCAAATCTTCCAAACTCAATTGATCGAGATGCTGCTCGATAAACTCTCTGCTCCCGACCGTCTGCAGAATCGACTGAATCAGATCTCGTTTGGAGTTTCCGTTGCAGTCGCATTGGTAATGATCCGCTATTCTGCTAAGCTGTCCGATATCGGCAAAAGTGAGCATATCCGCCAAGTCCATATTTTACCGCCTCGCTGTTTTACTACCATTATGGGAAAATTTGCGGCTTTTATTCCGGATTTACAAAAAAAATAACCCGCTATATCGCCGGGTTATTTCGAATCCTTCAAGTTTTCTTCTAAATGCTTCGTGCAGTTATATAGCTGCATGTCCCAATCCTGTTCCTTCTTCTCCAGGATCGTAAGCGACAGGTTGCCAATACGCTCCGTGTATTTATTATCAAATAAAGCAATATATAACTGGGCCAAAAGCGCCCCATGGGAAATGATAAGAATTCGCTTATCCGGATAACGCTCGCCTAGCTCTTCCATAAATTCGAGGGCGCGCCGCCGGATGTTGTCTTCCTTCTCCTGTCCAAGGTCCAGCACGTGCCAATCGTTCCCCCATAGCGTCTCCCTCTCCTCCGAGGTTAAGCCTTCAATTTGGCCGAAGGCCCGCTCCATTAATCTGGAATCAGGGTCGTATAACGGGATTTCCAAAATCTCAGCAATGATTGCGCCAGTCTCCTGGGCGCGCGATAATCCGCTCGTAATAATAAAGTCCCATGGCCGCTCGCCTCTCTCGCGTTTAAGCCTCTCAGCGAGCATAAGGGCCTGTCTCCGCCCCTCATCATTGAGCGGGATATCGCTTTGACCTTGAATTTTCCCAGCCGCATTCCAATCTGTTAGTCCATGACGAATTAATCCGACAATCATGTTGAACCTCCGCATACTTTGCTTCGTTTGAACAGTAATATAATATAATCTTGCCTCTAAAAACAAGCGCTTCTTCACGCTGATAGGTGAAGAAGCGCTTAAACTGCTATTGAAATTATCTCTTTACCCGGCGTATGCCACGGTAAGAGATCAACGCCAGAACCATGCCTGCCATCGATAGGACCATCCAGTACTGCGGATAGGCAGGACCCATTTGCATGACAAAGGGCTCTACGATCCCGCGCGATACGTTCGATAGGTCAAATATGGGCAGCTCCGCCGAGGAGCCCATATCCTCCGTGATTACAACAGGCTTAAGCACGCCCGTAGCCGGTTTGATCGATTCGTTGCTCTGGCCGTATCCGCCGATCAGGAATACGAGGAAGCTGCACAAGAATACTGCCAGGAAACAGGCGGACCAAATTGACACTCGTCGTCTGATCCGATTGGTAACTTTGCTATGCTCGCCGCCAGGAGCAAGCCAAGGCGACTCCGCATAGATGCGATCCATGACTTTGCGGTTCACCCGCTCTGCTTCATCTGCTGACAACTCCAGCGGCAGTTCATGGACCATTTCCATGCTCTCCTGCCATACGGAATATTCAGCCGCACAGTATTCGCAGCCCAAAATATGCCATTCCAGCATTTTACGCTGGGGATCATGATCCGGCAAGTCGGGTATTAATCCGAACAACTCTTGGGCCTCTCTACAATTCATCTGCTTTTCATCCCTTCATACGGCTCGTAAATCTGTTCATAAAAGTAGGGTTCAAGCTGACTTTTCACGCTGCTGCGTGCACGGAATAACAGAGATTTCACTGCGCTTACGCTTTGGCCCAGCACACTCGCGATCTCTTGATAATCCAATTGATCATACTCGCGAAGTATGAGCGCCGACCTCTGCTTCTCCGGAAGGTTATTAATCGCTTCGCGCACCAATTCAACCTTCTCGCTCCGCAATATCGCTTGCTCCGGTGCAAGCTCGTTAGGCGCTACCGGCACAACGCCGCTCTCTTCCAGCGGCACGCTTCCAGCACGCTGCTTGCGCAGCTCGCTAAGCACGGTATTTCTAGCGATCGTGTACAACCAGGTTGAGAATGATGCATCCACTTCACGGAAGGAGTTCAGACTCCGAAATGCTTTATAGAACGTTTCCGAGCATAAATCTTCTGCGAGCAGCTCCATATGAGCGCTCTTCAACATGTGATAGATAAAGGCCAATATTTTGCGCTGATATCTCCGCATCAATTCCGAGTACAGCTCTGTATTGCCTTCCTTAATTTCACGAATCATTTGGGAATCCGTCATTTGAGTGCGATCCTCCTCGCCCATCCATGTGCTTCTTCCCGTTCGATTCTCTCTTCATTATTACCGAACAGGATCCAAAAAGTTGCGGTTTCAAGCCATATAATTTCAAAAACCAAATTATTTCTGAATTAGCAGGCGTCTATACAATCCTTGAATATTATACCATAGATTTTTGATTTGAAAAATAACTGCTATGTAACCGCCGACTATATCCTAAACGTAATCAGCAGACAAAAGGTTGCATAAATTTAACAATCCTTTAAAAGGCAAAAAAAAAGACCACTTCGTAAAGTGGCCACTGCTCAATTTAGAGCAACAGTTATTGGATAGGAGTGGAGAGAAACCATACTGTAGTTCTATTATATTGTATACGTTTTCATTCTGTCAACACTATTTTTTAAATCGCTTTCATTTACATTTGGCAGTAGGTGCAATGCACCTACGCCCCTATACATACACCTTGTAATTTAAAGACTGCAAATGCTGCTTCGCCCGTTCCATTTCAGCTTCTTGGCGGAACGATAAGCGCATGACCCCAGGAACGTCCTCCCGGCTCTCAATAATTTGCATGTTGCTGAGGTTGATATGCTGATCGCCGAGCTGTGTCGCAATTTGCCCAATGATTCCCGGATGATCCGGCACATCGATATAAATATCATACAGAGATGTAATTGCCCCTTTGCGCCGCTCCGGAAGTTCGTTGCGGAATTGGTTGGCGGTCATGAACGCCGCCTCGATGCCCTCTCCGTCCCGCGATTCCAGCAAATGAATGAACCCTTCGACTTCGCAGTTCCAATCCTTCAGCAAAGTCAGCAGAATATCCCGGTTGCTCAAAAGGATATCACGCCAAATGACCGGATCGCTTGAAGCGATTCGCGTAATGTCCCGAAATCCGCCTGCGGCCAGCAATCGGTACAGGCCGTCTGCGTCCGCATTGTTATAAGCGCGGATTTGATTGACGAGTGCTACCGCAATAATATGCGGCAAATGACTGATCGCACCGACAATCTCATCATGCAGCACCGGGTCTACCCGCACGATTTGCGCCTTAGTATGGGAAAGCAGTTCCTCCAGTCGCTGGTAGGAATCCTCAGGGACATCCTCCGAAGGAGTCAACACATAATACGCATTCTCAAATAACAGCAAGGAAGCAGCCTCGACGCCGGAACGCTCCGATCCGGCCATCGGGTGGCCGCCGATGAAATGGATTCCCGGACGGCTAAGCATCGCCGCGCAGGCGGCTACCGAAGCTTTCGTACTGCCGACGTCCGTAATAATGCATCCCGGTTTGAGCGGAAGCTCGCTGAGCTTCCGCAGATACGGCTCTAAACTACCTACGGGAACGCACAAAAAAATGAAGTCGGCGTCGCACGCCGCTTCTTCCATAGATAAAGTCACGGCGTCGACGACGCCGCGATCCATAATTCTTCGTTGGGATTCCGGGCGATGACTGTGCCCAACGACGGTTAAGCCGGGCTTGCCTTTGAGGCAAAGCGCCAGCGAACCGCCGATCAATCCTACTCCGAATATAGCTACTTTAATTGACATGAATTCTCACTCGATTTCTACGATTAGGATTTAATACGCGCTCCTTCAGGAACTAGACCTGCACCTGACTTTTCTTCAGGACCTGCTCCAGAGCGGCGATAAACTTCACGTTCTGTTCTTTGGTTCCTACGGTGACGCGAATATAGTCCGGGTACTTGCTAAAGCCAGAGCGGATGATGATACCCAGCTTCATCATATCCTGAAACACTTCCCCTCCTGGCCTGTTGACCTGAACCAGCATGAAATTGCCATGTGCCGGAAAATAGGCCAATCCGAGCCGATCGAACTCTGCGCTCAAATAGCGAATCCCTTGGGCATTCTTATCCCGGCATTCCTTTACGAAATCAGAGTCTGCGATAGAGGCCTTGGCAGCCGCTTGACCAAAGCGGGACGTATTGAACGGCTCGCGAACGCGATTAATCAGCTGGATCACCTCCGGCTGTCCAACGCCATAACCGATCCGCAAGGAAGCAAGACCGTAAATTTTAGAAAAAGTCCGCAGGACGATTACGTTTGAATATTTACCAAGCAGGCTAATTCCGTCCGTGTAGGAAGCATCAGTTACATATTCCGCATAAGCCTCGTCAAGCACGACGAGCACATGGCCCGGAACGCGGTCAAGGAACGATCTCAAAGCATCGTCTCCGACGATGGTTCCTGTCGGATTGTTTGGATTGCAGATCCATACGATCTTGGTCTTCTCGCCCACCTTGGCCAGCATGCCTTCAAGATCATGTGTGCCATCCTGCAGCGGAACTTCGATAATCGTCGCCCCTTCGATGCGCGAGTTCGTATCGTAAACGGAGAAGGTTTGATCAGCCATTACCGTTTCGTCCCCAGGAAGCAGGAATGCGCGGCAGATCAAAGCGATAACTTCATCGGACCCACAGCCGAAAATGATCTGTTCCTTGCTTACTCCAAGACGCTCTGCAAGCACCTTGGTCAATTCCGCAGAGCTACCGTCAGGGTACTGCGTTATGTTGGCCAGCTCTGCTTCAATCGCTGCGCGAACGCGCGGGGAGCAGCCATATGGATTTTCATTGGAGGCCAGCTTAATGACTTCCTCCAGGCCTAATTCCTTCTTCACTTCCTCAGCAGGCTTGCCTGGCTGATAAACAGGAAGATTGACTATTCGGGATTTTGGCAGCATCAGAAGTTCCTCCTTCAATAACAGCTATGATTTTAATTGTGCCACAAAGTCGCGGATTTGCAATAATCCTTGCGACTTTGTTTCAGGATTTTGCAGGAGAGGAATGGATTCCTCGATTTTACGCACGATCGCGCTGCCGATGACCACCCCGTCGCAAATTTCCGAGAAACGGCGCACCTGCTCACGGCTGGAGATTCCGAAGCCGATCGCCACAGGCAATTCCGTCTGTTCCCTGACCGAATTGATAAACTGCTCGATCCCCTCGAAGAACGACGATCTTTCCCCGGTAACACCAACCGAAGATACACAGTAAATGAAACCGCGGGCCGAAGACATAATGCGCGCGATACGATCGTTAGAAGTCGGCGCAACGAGCGGCACGAGCCGAATATTGGCCGCATCCGCAAGAGCAAGCACTTCTCCCGATTCTTCAAAAGGCAAGTCAGGGATAATCAGCCCGCTGATCTCCGCCTCCTGCAGCATGGAGAAGAAGCGATCCAATCCGATTTGCAGGGCCGGATTATAGTAAGTAAACAATACGAACGGCATCGTCACGCCGCGTTCCTTGGCCTTCCGCGCCGTATCGAGGCACGTCTCAATCGTGATGCGGTGCACGAGAGCTCGCTCGGAAGCACGCTGAATGACAGGGCCGTCGGCCAGGGGATCCGAATACGGAACACCAAGCTCCACAATATCAGTCCCTGCTTCCTGCAGGGCAACAAGTATATCCACAGTCGTATCCGGATCCGGGTCGCCAACCGTAATAAAAGGCATGAGCGCCGTTTGGCCCTCGGCCCGTAGCCGCTCGAAAGTCATGTCAAGTGCGTTAGTTGCCGCAGCATTCATGATTGCTTCGCTCCTTCCGTATAAGCCATGATCGACTCGACGTCTTTATCCCCGCGCCCTGACAGGCAAATAACGATAATCTCATCTTCGCTCATCGCAGGCGCCAGCTTCACGACCTGGGCCACGGCATGGGCGGACTCCAGCGCGGGAATAATGCCTTCGGTTCGGCTTAAGAGCCCTAGTGCGTCAAGCGCCTCCGCATCGGTGATCGGTACGTACTTCGCCCGCTGGATATCTTTCAAATACGAATGCTCGGGACCGACGCCGGGATAATCAAGACCCGCCGATATGGAATGCGCGGGCAGCACTTGCCCGTGCTCATCCTGCAGCAGGTAACTCATGGAGCCTTGGAATACCCCTCTCGTTCCCTTTGTCATCGTTGCTGCATGATACTCTGTATCCACTCCACGGCCAGCCGCCTCGACGCCAATCAATTGGACGGAAGTATCCGCAACGAAAGGATAGAACATGCCGATCGCGTTACTGCCGCCGCCTACCGCAGCGACGAGCATATCCGGAAGCCGTCCTTCCGCTTCGAGGATTTGCCGGCGTGTCTCATCGCCGATAATCCGCTGAAAATTCCGCACCATCATCGGATAAGGATGCGGACCCGTAGCCGAGCCGAGGATATAGAACGTATCTGCAACGTTGGCTACCCAGTAGCGCAGCGCTTCGTTGCAGGCATCCTTCAGCGTCCGCGTACCGGACAGCACGGGCACTACCTCGGCCCCAAGCAGCTTCATGCGGAATACGTTAAGCTGCTGGCGCTTCGTATCCTCCTCTCCCATGAACACTTTGCATTCCAACCCGAGCAAGGCTGCCACCGTCGCTGTCGCTACGCCATGCTGCCCCGCGCCCGTCTCCGCGATAACCTTGTTCTTGCCCATCCGTTTGGCCAGCAAGGCTTGCCCGATCGCGTTATTGATTTTATGGGCCCCGGTATGGTTCAGGTCTTCACGTTTCAAATATATTTTGGCTCCGCCCAAATGCTCTGTTAGCCGCTGAGCATAATAAAGCGGAGTTTCCCTGCCTGAATACTGCTTTAGCAAATAACGAATATCCTCCAGAAATTCGGGATCATCCTCGTATTTGCGGTAAGATTCCTCCAGTTCGATGAGCGCGTTCATTAATGTCTCAGGCACATATCGGCCGCCAAAGGGACCAAAGCGCCCCTGTTCGTCAGGTACTTGCGTCATTTCCCTTTCACCCTCTCCACGAATGCTGTGATTTTAGTTATATCTTTTACCCCGTCTGTTTCTACGCCGCTGGAGACATCAACCCCGTCAGGTTCAAGGCAACCGATCAGTTCCTCTACATTGCCGGGATGAAGTCCGCCTGCAGCCAAAAACTCTATCCCATGCTGGTTGGCCCAAGCCTTGTATGGCTCAGCGCGCTCCCAAGCGAAGGTCTTGCCCGAGCCCCCGCCGTAGAGCGGGTCATACGTATCCAGCAACAAGCCGTCAATGACACCTTCATAGCCAGCCAAGGGCTGCTCATGATGGATCGAGCCGTCATCCTTGACGGACAGTGCTTTGAATATTTTCACCCCGAACGCCTGCTTCACTTCCCGGCAGTAGTCTGGCGTCTCCGAGCCATGAAGCTGGATTATATCGAGAGGAGCCTCCGCTAAGATTCGCGAAAGCTCCGGCAAAGTCGGATTAACGAACACGCCGACGCTGGACGGCGCCGTTCCCGTGATCCATTCCTGAAGTATGGGAATTAATTCAGCAGCCTGAGCCCCGCTGACCTGGCGCTTACTCTTGGCGAATACAAAGCCAATGTAATTTACAGGTAAGTGTACCATAGATTTTAGCACTTCAACGGATTGAAGTCCACAAATTTTTACCGCAGTACTGCCCATGTGCTTAGACTCCCTTCTATTGGCAAAGATTACCGTCCAACCCGGCTCGATGACCCCATGACGTTATTTACGGCCTGCTCCACATTCTCGTGGCGCATAAACGTCTCCCCGATGAGAACGCCCTTGGCACCGCAGCCCGCCAAAAATGAAATATCCTCCGGCGTTTGAATGCCGCTCTCGCTAATGAGTGTGATATCTGCAGGCACCTGCTTCGCCAATTCTGCGGTCACCTGCAGCGTCGTCTCGAACGTCTTCAAATTCCGGTTGTTGATCCCGATCAGCTTTGCCGTATTGAGGCTGAGAACACGCTCCAACTCGACATAGTCATGGACCTCAACCAAGGAATCCAGTCCGAGCGAAGATGCGACCTGCAAATAATCCCTGAGTTGGGCATCGTCCAAAATTGCAGCGATCAGCAGCACAGCATCCGCCCCAAGCAGCCTGGCTTCGAAAATTTGCCGTTCGTCGATAATGAAATCTTTGCGCAGCAGCGGCAGCTTCACAGCCTTCCGGATCGCCTGCAAATATTCACCGCTCCCCTGAAAGTAAGCTTCATCCGTAAGTACGGAAATGCAATCCGCTCCGGCCGCCTCATAACTGCGGGCAATTTCTACCGGATGGAAGTCCGCTCGAATCAAGCCTTTGGATGGAGATGCCTTCTTCACTTCGGCAATCAAGCCCATCTCCCTGTTCCGTCCTTCTGCCAATGCCCGGTGAAACCCTCTCGTCGGTTCCATGTCCGCAATGAGACGCTCCGCTTCATTTATTGAAAAATGCGCCGCAAGCGCAGTAACCTCCTGCCGTTTCGTTTCCACAATTTTATCAAGATACATAGCTCAGCGCCTCCGTAGTTTTAATAAGCTCCTCCAGTTTACCATACGCTTTGCCTGAATCGATCGATTCCGCGGCGATAACGACGCCCTCGCGAATGCTGTCCGCAAGGCCGGATACATAAATGCATGCACCGGCATTGGCCAACACGACATCCCGGTAAGCGCTCTTCTCTCCCTGCAGCACGCGGCGAATGATATCCGCATTTGCAGCCGGATCCCCGCCCATCATTTCGCTAAGCGGGTAAGTTCCCAGCCCTAGATCGCTCGGGTTCAAATCATAAGTCGTCACAGTCCCGTTTCTCAATTCCGATATGCGCGTCGCGGAAGAAATGCTGATCTCATCCAGGCCTTCATGGCTCGTCACGACGAGCGCGCGCTTTAGCCCAAGCTCCCTTAATACTTCTGCGACAGTCTCCGTTTTCTCCATATCATAGATACCCAGCACCTGACGATCCGCTCCAGCTGGATTCGTCAGCGGGCCAAGCATATTAAATATGGTTCGTACGCCCAGTTCCTTGCGCGGGGCCGCCGCATATTTCATCGACGGGTGATACAGCTGGGCGAAGAGGAAGCAAATGCCTATATCGTCGAGGCAATGCTTCGCCTGATCCGCGCTCAGGTGTATATTGACCCCGAGCGCTTCTAGCACGTCCGCGCTCCCGGCACGGCCCGAAGCCGAACGGTTGCCATGCTTGGCAACTCGGACGGATACCGAGGAAGCCACAATGGCGGAGGTCGTCGAAATATTGAACTTGTGTATGCCGGAGCCACCAGTACCGCATGTGTCGAGCAGTTGCTTCGTTTCCGTTTGCAGCCGGTTGGCATGGCTGCGCATCACTTCCGCAAACCCGGCGATCTCATCGACCGTCTCTCCTTTTATGCGAAGAGCCATCAGAAGCCCGCCGATCTGGGCATGCGTCATTTCACCGTTCATCAACAATTCCATGACCCCGCGGGCTTCCTCCCGCTTCAAATTCTGACCTTGTATCAAACGGTTAAGCACCGATTGCAGCATTTCCTGTCCGCTCATAGTCCCTTCCTCCTCATCCTTTGTTTAAGGGGTATACTCATACAAATAATCTTGGTTAATGACCGCTTCATCGCCCAATTCCGTCGGGAACATCACTTCAGCGGTCCGAATCGCCTTCAGCAGCGCCTTCGCCTTGTTCATCGATTCCTGATATTCATTCTCCGGCAGCGAATCCCAGACGACTCCGCCCCCGGCCTGTACATAAGCTTTGCCATGCTTAAAGACGATCGTCCGAATCGTAATGCAGGAGTCGATATTGCCGGAAAAACCGAGGTACCCGATCGCTCCGGCATAGGTGCCGCGGGCTTCCCGTTCCAACTCAGCGATGATTTCCATCGCCCGCAGCTTCGGAGCCCCCGATACCGTTCCTGCCGGAAGACAAGAAATGAAGGCATCAAAGAAATCCTTGTCACTCCGCAGCTTGCCGGACACTTTGGAAACCATGTGCATAACGTGAGAATACCGCTCGATGTCCATGTAGTTCTCGCATTTCACGGTGCCGAATTCGGATACGCGCCCGAGATCGTTTCGTCCAAGATCGACGAGCATCACATGCTCGGCACGCTCCTTCTCATCCTGCAGCAAATCCACCTCCAGCGCCGCGTCTTCCTCTGGCGTCGCTCCTCTCGGCCGCGTTCCGGCGATAGGCCGTGTCTCTACACGCTCGCCCTCGACCTTCACAAGTGCCTCCGGAGAAGTGCCGACGATGATCTCCTCGCCCATTTTCAAATAATACATATACGGGGACGGATTCATCGTACGCAGCACTCGGTAGACGTGAAGCGGATCAACCGCCGTCTCGATGTGAAAACGCTGGGACAGCACCACTTGAAAAATATCCCCGGCACGGATATACTCTTTGCCTTTCTCCACCATATCGAGGTATTGCTGCTTGGTCATATTCGACTGAATTTCTCCCAGCTCGACATCTCCGGGAACCGGCCTGCGATTTAAGCGTTCGCCCGGCCCTTCATCCAGCAGCAGATCCGCCATTTCATCCAGCGCCTGCTGCGCCTGATGATAGGTGCGGCGAATATCTTCGTCGCTATCGCCCTCTTGGACATGGACATTAGTTACGAGCAAAATGTGCTGCTTGACGTGATCGAACACGATCACCCGGTCGCAGAACATAAATTGAATGTCCTGCATGTTCATATCGTCGACTTTATGGGCCGGGAGCTTCTCGTAATACTGCAGCAAATCGTATCCGAAAAATCCGATCGCCCCGCCCGTAAACGGCGGCAGCTCCGGCAGCTCCGGGCTGCGGTATTTTCGCAGGATCGCTTTCAGCTCTTCCAGCGGCTTGCCGGGCAGCTCTGTCTGCTCGCCTGCTTGCTCAACGACCACCTTGCCCTTCTTCGCCTTGACCATCATGAAAGGATCGGTTCCGATGAAGGAATATCTGGCCCATTGAATTCCTCCCTCTACACTTTCCAGCAGAAATGCCTGATCCCGCTGGGCAACCCGGCGAAAAATACGGATCGGCGTCTCCATGTCAGCCAGCAGCGGACGTACTACGGGGATTAAATTGTATTGCTTGGCCAGTTTGATTACCTCTTCTACATGCGTGGTTATCATGTCCTTCACTTCCTTTTCCTCAACATTTATGGTGCTTCAGTGCGATGCTTCGAGCTTGCTGTTTCAAATAAAAAAACCTCTACCGAAGTAGAGGTTTGGATAGACTCGCAAGTATTATACTGCTACGCAGATAACCGAAATACAAGAAATAAAGAGTCAGCAATGGAATGCACCGCCAGCAATAATGAACCAAAGGCGCCTGCGCCTGATCATCATTATGCGGAAATCCGATTCCACGACTCATGTTCTTATACCTACACTCAGGTTACTGCTACTCAGCTCAACTCTGCTCATCTAAAACTCTACTCAGCTCAAAACACACTATCAAGACTAAATTCTGTTTTTAATATACATGATTCCATGTTCCTTGGCAACCATCCGACCCAAATAATTCTAGGAACCGGATGCCGCGAGATCCGGACGAAGGCTCTTCGCTTCATTTAAGTACACATGTTTCATTTCACGCTGGCTCTTGTTCGTATTCACTTGGATCAACAGGCGAATGCACATCGGCAAGCTGCCTTTGACCGGAATTTCCGTCGAGCACATGAGGGGCACGAGTTCCCATCCCTTCAGTACACGGATGGCACGTGCAGGGAAAGTAGCATCCAAATCTGCCGTAACCGTAATCCATACGCTGCAGATGTCCTCCGGCTCGATTTCGTTACGAGCGACAATTTCCTTCAGGAGTACAGCCGTTTCCTGCAAAATTTCCGTCTCCTCATTGTGAGCAACCGTTGTGGCTCCCCGAATCCCCCGATTATACATGCTGCCCTTCCCCTTTCAATTGTGTGATCACTTTACGCACTTCATCCAATGTCATGTCGGATACAATTTCTACCTCTCCAATGCGGACAGGCAAAATAAAAACGATTTTGTTTTCTTTGAATTTCTTGTCATGGAGCATTGCAGAAATGATATCATCGTCATTCAGATGCCCCGGAATCGTCGTCGGCAAGCCAAACTTGGCCAGCAGGGCTGATGTCTCCTCATAAATCGAACGATCCCTGCCCCTGTTGACAGCGAGCATGGCCGCAGCCGCCATCCCGATCGAGATCGCCTCGCCATGCAGAAACTCGCCATAACCGCCTATAGCCTCAAGCGCATGGCCAATCGTATGACCCAGGTTTAGAATCGCGCGCAAGCCCTGCTCCGTCTCATCGGATGACACGACCTTGGCTTTAACAGAACATCCCTCCGTCAGCCCGTAAGTGAGCGCTTCACGGTCCAGAACCAGCAGCCGCTCGGCGTTATCCCGGCACCAGTAGGCGAATTGTTCGTCCCAGATCAAACCGTGCTTGATCATTTCAGACAAACCTGAGCGGACATCACGTTCCGGCAAGGTCTGCAGTGTGTCTACATCATATAACACCATCGCCGGCTGATGAAATGCGCCGATCATATTCTTGGCTAAACGATGATTGACAGCTACTTTGCCGCCAACGCTGCTATCATGGGCCAGTATAGTCGTCGGCATCTGTACAAAGTGTACCCCGCGCATGAAGGACGCTGCCACAAAGCCTGCCAAATCCCCAACAACCCCGCCGCCTAAGGCAACAACAGTCGATTTGCGGTCGAGGCCGCCTTCGATCGCTGCGGTCATCACCTCTTCGAAGACCTCCAGCGATTTTGATTTCTCGCCAGGCTTCACGACTGAACTTACGGTGCGATATCCGCTCGCTTGCAGTGAATTCACGACTGTCTGCAAGTATTTCGGAGCAATATTCTCGTCGGAGACAATCAGCACGGGGCTCTTCGTCGTCAGTTGATGCTGCAGAAAATACTCCCCAGACTTACTCAGCAAGCCTTCACCAATATAAATAGGATACGAACGATCCCCTAAATCTACCGTTAACGTCCTCATTTATGATGCGTTCCCCCTTTAAAACTTCCAAACTGTAAAGAGCTAAAATCCGAACATATCTTTGCTAATTATAGTATACGTGCTTTCCTTTTGACAAGGCAGCGTTATACGCTTCGATACATAAAAAGACGCACCGCTGTTACTGCCTGAAGCAGCAACTACGGTGCGTCTGGATCGTTTCTACTACCCGATTAGCTCGAGGCCGGACGATTGTTCGCCGAAGCAGCGATGATTCGCAGCGAATCCGCTGGCAAATCAAGGAGCCCGTTTAATTGGCCGCGTTCCACGCCAAGTACTTGCGCGCATTCCTGCGGTGTAAGGAACCCCCTGCGATAGGCATCGATCACTTTTCTCTTATCCATGACTAACCCTCCACGACATTGGATATTCCAAGTATCGGGCAAGACTCGCATGAATATACATCAATCTTTTTTGCGGTAGAAAAAAGTTTCCGAAGCTTCCAATCCATAATTACCCGGAGAGAATATCTGCTCCGTGCTGCCCACAAACAAGATGCCGCCCGGGCGAAGCGCCTCCGCAAACCGGTGATACAGCTTCTGCTTCGCTTCTTCCGTGAAATATATCATGACGTTGCGGCAGACAATTAAGTCGAAGCCTTCCTCGAAATCATCGAGCAGCAAATTCTGCTTTTTAAAAGTAACCGCCTTCTTCAGCTTGGGTTCGATGCGGTACATCACGCCTTCGGGTGCGAAATACCGATTAGCCACATCGGGCGGTACATCCTTCAAGGATCGCTCCAGATACAATCCTTGGTTAGCCTTCCCAAGTGCGCCATCATCAATGTCAGTAGCCAGCAAATATGTATTTTGCAGAAGGCCATGGTCGTTGAGAATCATCGCCAGCGTATATGGTTCTTCTCCGGTTGAGCACGCCGCGCTCCATACCCGAAGCCGGGGCCTTCCAGCTGCCAGAGCGGGCAGCACACTATCCCGCAGCGTCTCCCAACGATTTGGATTTCTCCAGAATTCGGACACATTGATCGTCATTTTATCCAAAAATTCATAGAATAGCGTCTTATCAGCCGTCATCGCCGAGAAAAAAGACGCGAAGGTCGAATATCCGTTCTTGTTTCGCAGGGTCGTTAAGCGCCGTTTCATTTGAGCCTCTTTGTACTGCGCCAAATCGATCCCCGTCAACTGTTTGACACTACGAATAAAGCCCTCATAATCCGGGTCGGGAGCACCGTCTTGGTTCGAGCGAACCGGATCGGGAATCAACTCTTTCATATCCATGGATCAATGCTTCTGGAGTAGTTAAGTATTTCGTTAGGCTCGAAAAAGTTGGCGATTTCCCGTTCTGCGCTCTCCAAACCGTCAGAACCATGGATAAGATTAAATGGCGTGTGGGCGGCGAAATCTCCGCGTATCGTACCCGGCAATGCCTCAGTCACCTGAGTCTTCCCGATGACGATTCGGGATAATGCAATAACATCATCACCCTGCCAGACCATTGCGAACACCGGACCAGACGTAATAAAGCGCACCAAGCTCTCAAAGAAGGGCTTGCCCTCATGCTCGGCATAGTGACGCTTTGCCTGCTCTTCCGTAACTTGAACGAGCTTGCCGGCAATCAGTTTCAGTCCTTTGTCTTCAAACCGGCTAACGATTCTTCCTACCAAACCACGTTGAACCCCATCTGGCTTGACCATTAAAAATGTCCGTTCCATGGTTTACCTCCCCTAATGTTGTCACATTGAATAATACGACGATATAATGCATTCTATTAAGCTACAACTAAAGCGTATTTTACCAGAAATCAGGGAATAAGGGTACCATAAAAATCACGCTCCTCTGGAGGAGCTTCCTCCTAATAGGAGCGTTTGTTAACGAATAATGCGATCTCCTTCAAGTGGTTTCTTGCCTTACTCTCCGGAAGCTGAGCGAGCGCCGCTAGCGCCTTATCGGTAAAAGTCTCCGCCAGCCGCTCGGCCTGGGCGATGCCTGGACCCGACTTGATGATATTTATCGCTTCCGAGATATGCTCATTTCCGTTCTCCCCGCGTATTCCGTCGATTGCCTGGAGCAGCGGCTTCCTAAGCTTCGGATCCTGGAGCGTATAAATAACCGGTATAGTTATATTGCCTTGACGCATGTCGCTGCCAGGCGGCTTGCCAATACTCTTCTCCGTACCGCACAAATCAAGCAGATCGTCGCGAATCTGGAAAGCCATACCGATATTATAGCCGTAGCGGTACAATAGCGAGCTCGACCCAGCAGGGGCTCCCGCAGCCACCGCGCCGAGCTGGCAGCTGATCGCGATCAGCAAGGCGGTTTTGCGCCGGATGCGCAGCAAGTAATGGCGGACTGACTGCTCGGTATTGAAGAAATCGCGGATTTGCTCCATTTCCCCGATCGACATTTGCACCAGCGCCTTGGACAAAACACGATGCACCTCCGGGTCAGGCAGTTGGGTTGCCAGCATCAAAGCTTTGGCATAAATGTAATCACCCGTGTACATCGCGATTTTATTGTCCCACTTCGCCTTGACCGTCGGCTTGCCCCGCCGCATTCCCGCATCGTCGATTACATCGTCGTGCACGAGCGACGCCGAGTGGATCAGTTCGAGCGGTACGGCCACATACTGCAGCCGGTTCAGATCATACGTGCCGAATTTCCCGCCCAGCAGCACGAAGATCGGGCGCAGCCGCTTGCCTCCTGCCTTAAGGAGATGGAGCGAGGTTTCGTTCAGCAGTTCCTCATCGCCCTCGATGCTCCGGTACAACTGCCGTTCGATGAAGTCCATGTCTTTCTTCAATGTACCGAAAATATCCATTAGTTTCATTCTTTCACCCGTATCAACGTATTGTCGCTCCATATGTTCAATCTTACCTCGTGCTCCAGAAGGCCAAGCTCGCGAGCGTAAGTGAAATACAAAGCTAATCCAGCCTGCTGTTCTTCGTTAAAATCATAACATAAATTGTTAAAATAATGCCTCCAGTACTGGGGTGTCCCGCCGATTTGCCGACACGCCTGATCCACGAGCGGGCTTAAATCGCTCAGGCTGCGGCGCTTACTGTCTTCGAAAGCAGAGCATATTCGCGACAGGACAACAGGATGCTCCTCAGCGAAAGACTTCTGAACAGCCCAGACCGCAAAGGTCATTCCATAACCCGTCCATCTTTTCCAGACTTCCCCTAAATCCGTCACGATATAATCATGATCCAACCAGGAGGCCTCGATCGCGTGATCGCCGATCAGCAAAGCCGCATCGCTGTTCTCCATCATCGCATCCAAGTTCGGCTCGCAGTCCCAGTAGGTCGGCTTGCCGCCGTAGGCTTTCTCCATAATAATCTTCAACAGATTAACCGAGGTCGCGGAGGTATTGGTCAGTGCAATGACACCATTGCGGATCTCCTCCGGGGGTTTCCTGGAAAACAAGAGAATAGAGTTTACCGGACCGTCCGAGCTTACGGACAAGCCCGGCAGCAGCCAGAACCGTTCCCAGCCCAGACCGAAGGCAAATGAGGATACCGGCGAGATATCAAGCGATCCGCTCAGCATGCCCCTGTTCAACAGAGAAGGCACCTCCGTTACGAGGCGAGGGCTGCTGGGCAGGCGATCCGTATCGAAATAATGAAATACAGGCCAGACGTTGCTGTACTTAATCCGTCCAATCAAGATGTCATCATTGTCCCTGCTGTACACTTTGCTCCCCCCATCTGGTAAACAGATTATGTTCGATTCTCAAGCTGTCTAATACTTTACCAACCAAGAAAGAGACCAGGTCATCGATATTCTGCGGGCCGAAATAAAATGCCGGCATGGCCGGAACAATCCTTACTCCAAGCCTGGCCAGCTTCAGCATGTTCTCCAGATGAATCGCATGCAGCGGCGTTTCACGCGGAACCAGGATAAGCGGCCGTCCTTCCTTCATCATTACGTCCGCCGCGCGGGTCAGCAAATTATCCGATGCGCCGTGAGCGATATCGGAGAGGGTTCCCATCGAGCATGGCATGACGATCATACCGTCCACTAAATAAGAACCGCTCGCAATCGTTGCGCCGATATCTGCGATCGGGTGATAAATGTACTGCCCCGGGAAACCCTCAAACTGCTCACGCAGGACCGTTTCACGATCCGACGTATTCCAGCCCAGCTCCTCCTTGATAACCCTCCAGCCTGCATTCGTAATTACTAGATGTACATCAAATCCCAGCTGCAGCAGGGACTGAACTAATTTCACGCCATAAATCGAGCCGCTGGCACCCGTAATACCGACGACCATCCCTTTTCGTCTATCTGCGCTGCTGACCATCAATAGTGCCGCACCACCAAATCTATCAAGGTAAACGAGAATACCACGATGCTGAGAACGCCATTCATTAGGAAAAAGGACGTCTGCAAACGGCTAAGATCACTAGGCGATACGATATAGTGCTCATAAAATAAAATCAAATAAGCGATAATCATTCCGGCGATGTACCACCAGCCCAGGTCGCTGAGCAGTAGCAGAGCGATAAAGCCGACAGCGGTAATGATATGGAAAGCCTGGGCAATCTTTAGCGAAGTCGCCACCCCGAACCGTACCGGGATGGAGTATAATCCCTCCGTCTTATCAAACTCGACATCCTGACAAGAATATACGATATCGAAGCCAGCCACCCAAAACGTCACGGTAGCAAACAGGATCATGGCGGTTAGGTCCACCTTGCCCGTCACGGCCACCCAGCCGCCAAGCGGAGCCAGCGCAATCGTTAATCCTAGTACAACATGGCAAAGCCAGGTAAAGCGCTTCGTATAGGAGTACAGAACCAGCATGACGACGGCAATCGGCAGCAGCTTCATCGCCAGCGGATCCAGCTTGGCCGCAGCCCAGAATAGCAGGGCGAATGACACGATAATAAAAATGAGAACTTCCCCGATCTTGAGGAGTCCGGCAGGAATTGCCCGATTCGCCGTGCGGGGATTCTTCTTGTCGCTCACCCGGTCGATAAGCCGATTAAGCCCCATCGCGGCGCTTCTCGCCCCAAACATCGCCAGAAGTACCCAGCCGATCTGTCCCCATGAAGGAAAAGTCTGATGAATCATGACCGAGCCAAGTAAAGAGCCCATAAAGGCAAAAGGCAAGGCGAATACGGTATGTTCAAATTTAATCATTTGCAAAAAAACTACAGCTTTTCTAAACATATGGCGTCTCCTTTGTTCCGATATGTAAGGCGGCGACTCCACCCGTTAAAGGATACGCTTCGACCTTCTGCAGGCCGATTTCCTGGTAAATTTGCGCCAGCTCGTCCCTTCCTGGAAAAGCGGCGAGCGAATCAGGCAGCCATTTGTACTGCTCATAGCGTTTGGCGAACAGCTTGCCAAGCAGCGGCATCAGCTTTTGGAAATAGAAATAATAAATTCCCTTAAACGGCTGCCAGGTCGGCTTGGACATTTCCAGGCAGACAACCATGCCTCCTGGCTTGACCACCCGCTGCATTTCGCGAAGCACCTGATACAGGTCAGGAACGTTACGCAGGCCGAAGCCGATCGTGGCATATTGAAAGGTATTATCCTCGTACGGAAGCTCCATCGCATTGCCCTGCACGAGCGAGATGCGATCGCTTAACCCTCGTTCATTCACCTTACGGCGGCCAAACTCCAGCATGTTCTCGCTGAAATCTAGGCCGGTAATTTGTCCCCTGCTGGCCTCAGCCATGCTGATGGTCCAATCGCAGGTGCCGCAGCATAGGTCAATCGCCGTGTCCCCCGGCGACATGTTCATCTTCGCCATCGTAAATTTGCGCCAGGCCTTATGCCGCCTGAAGCTGATAATATCGTTCATGATATCGTACTTCGGAGCGATGCTCTCGAATACCGAATGGACAAACTGCTCCTTCGATCCAGAAGTAGAGTTGCTCATAGTCGTCTGTCACCTTACCCTTCCTGCATTGCACGCCGCTGCGACGTTAGCGCGGCACGAAACGGTTCGACAATCGCAGCCAGCTCGGACTGCTCCTTGTCCCCCTTCAGTTCTTGGACAAGCGCCTGAATCCGTTCCACGGATTGATGGAGCTTGTGTATGAGCTGCTCGTTCACATCGTATTTGGCCAGAAGCGAAGACCACTCCCGCCGGTCGACCTTGCGCCGTAAAACGGCTTCCTTGTCCTCGGCCGTCCCCGATTCCATAATCCGCAAATATGCGAAGCCCTGGCGTTCCTCCGGCAGCATACTGCTTGCCTTCATTTCACCGAGCACCACCTCGCAGCGGCTAAGCTCAGCCAGCAGCAATCTCCACAGATTTTGCAGCGGCTTGTCCAGCAGATGAGAGAACGATTGGAAAAGGCCCATCTTGATTTGCGTGCATTCCTTCAAATATTCCTCCGTAGGCAGAAGCTTCTTCAGCTTGTTATAGAGCCCGACTTTCAGCCGGTTTACATCGCAAATCGCCGTACTCATGGAAGACACCAGTTCGATTTGCCCCGCCTTCGCGAGCAGCTCATAGAACAGACTGCTGAAATAATCGCCCGCCAGAACCTTAAGCTGGCGGGAACGCATGCTCCGCTCCTCCTTGCAGGTCGAGTCGACATCGATCATGTCATGCGTATCGAGCCCGAGCTGAACGAGAAAGGCCGCTAGCGCTGATGTCTCATGCGCCCTAACTTTGCCGTTGTCGCGGATATTTAAAAACATATAAAGCAAACGAACACGGGCAACCGGGTGTTCCGGAAGCGCCGTGTGGTTGGTAATCATGTCGTATCCGACATATTTCTGTGCCATTTCAGTTATGCGATAAGGTTTCATCCTCTGCCTCCGAGCCGCTAATACTGACAATCTCTTCCTGGATTATTGGAAATTCAAAGAGATGTCACAATCCTGTCTATTATAGCATATGTTATTTCGCCGCGCACAAGATACGGCGCTTATTTCGCAATAAAAAATACGTCTTCGCAAGCCCGCGTGCTACTTGCGGATCATCGTCTTCCACAGACTCGTCTCTGTAACCCTGAACCAGCTTTTCAGCTCATGGCTCAATTCCCGGTTGCCCCGGGTCCGCAGCTCCCCCAGTGCGTCCTTGGGCCACTCCCCTCGGCGCACATCCGCAGCCATCAGCAAATATTTATTTCCAATCCACCTGTCCTCCGCGATGAACCTCACCAACAATCGATGCACGTTGCTCGTATCCTCAAAGGAGCGCTCAATAGCCTGGGCGAGGCCTTGGTATAGTCTGTCCGGCTGGCCGATTCCTTCCGTAACCCTGAAATCAATCGACAATACGCTTCCGCTCAGCTCGACCTTGGAAACGGGGACAAGCAGCTTCCAGGCAATCAGCTCATCGACCAAATTATCGTTATTCAGCTCCACTGGCGGCTCATGCTTGTCGAGCAGGGCTGCATTGGCCGGTGCGATCTCCCCCGTCCTTCCGCCAATCCAAGATACGGCTGACAGCAGCACGGCACAGCCCATCGTAATCAGCAGCGCCTGTACAACAATAATGGTATTACGCTTCATGAGGCATTCTCCCTTGGTTTGTGACCTGGTTATATTCTGCCCTACACGCTCTATACCCCATTGTACAATTAAAAAAAGCAGGCTATGCCTGCAAAATCAAAATCATTCTTCCGTATCGATTCTGCCGTGCTTGGTCATAACGACAGCTTTGCCTCTGATCTTTACCGCCGAAGTATGGTCGGTAAATTGGGCGATAAGCACCTCACCCTTGTCCAGCTTCTCCGTATGATGGAAGCGCGTGTCTTTGCCACGGGTTAGCCCGATGACCTGCACGCCCTGCTCCTTCGCCTTTACAACGAAATAATCGCCGTTATTTACGTTTCGCTCTTCCCCGCTTCCGGCACTCTGATTGTGCTGATCCATCCTGTGATTCCTCCCATTCGGATAAATACACTGAAGACCTACATTCTTCTGTCTCCTAAAAGAAAAGGCCGTGAACAAACGCCCACGGACTTTTTTATCAGAGAAGATATGTAGAAATCTTTATTTAATTCCGTCTTTGAGCGCTTTACCTGGTTTGAATGCAGGAATTTTGCTCGCAGGGATTTCGATTTCCTCTCCTGTTTGCGGGTTGCGTCCTTTACGGGCGGAACGTTCGCGAACTTCAAAGTTGCCAAAGCCAACCAGCTGTACTTTGTCGCCGTTTTGCAGCGCCGTGGAGATAGCCTCAAACACAGCGTCAACCGCTTTAGCCGCATCTTTCTTGGAAAGCTCCGTACTCTCGGCCACTTGGTTCACCAAATCGGATTTATTCATCAAAATTCACCTCCCCGTTCAAAAATACGTCACTCTGATATTCTGTGTTTCCGTTTTACCGCAGAATATACGTAATTCTACATTATTACTGGATATTTGCCCAGCAAAAGTTCATTTTGCCGCAGCCGTCGAAGGCGCGGAACAAACTTATAGTAATACAGCCCATCTAGAATTTCAAGTTTTTTAAGTTCTGGATCGGTTCAGCACGTAAAAAGTAATCGACAAAGCAAGCACCAGTACGGAGCCTTTTACAATATCATGGGCGAAATACTGTACGTTCATCATAGTCAGTCCGTTTACGAGCACACCGATCAGCACCGAGCCGATAAACGTGCCGATAATGTTCGGCTTGCCCGCGCCGAAGACGGAAAAACCTACGAAAGTCGCGGCAACGGCCTCCATCAGCAGAGGAGCTCCCGCATCGATTTGGCCCGAGCCGACCCGCGACGCGAAGAGCAAGCCGCCAATGGCCGCAAAGACGCCGGAAGCCATGTAAGCGAACATCCGCACTTTTTTCACCTTGATCCCCGACAGCCTTGCCGCTTCCTCGTTGCCCCCCGTAATATAAATTTGCCGGCCGTATTTCGTCCGAGTCAGAAACAGATGGACGACAATGACGAAGAAGATGAGCAGAATGACGCTGATCGGAACCCCAAGGAATTCTCCTTGTCCTAGCAGCAGAAAGGTCTTGTCCATTTTGCCCGCTGCCTTGCTGCCGTCCGGGAACTGCATATTGTTGTATATCGTATAGCCTTGGGCGTAGGTCTTCTGGATTCCCGCGACGATGTACATCATGGCCAAAGTCGCCAACAAATCGGGAATTCTCATTTTAATAATCAGGAAAGCATTCAAAAGACCGATCAAAGCCCCAATTAACAACGGAAAGATAATGACGACATAAAGCGGCATTTGATACCAGATCATCAGCGATGCCGAAACGACCGTGGTCAATGAAACTGTTGATCCTACGGATAAATCGAAGCCATCCACGGCCAGTGACAGCGTGACGCCTATGGCTACGAAAGTCACGATTGCGATCGAATTCAGGATATCGCTTAAATTGCTGTAAGTAAAAAAGTAAGGCAGCCTGATCGAAAAAAAGGCAATGACCGCCAAAACGACCGTTATCGTTCCATACCGGAACGTTACATTCATCAATCTGTCTTTCACAATTTTTCCTCCCGTCCACCGCTTGCAAAGTACAAAATCTTCTCCAGGGTAGCCTCGCTGCGCGGCAGTACGGCAGCAATGCTGCCGTCGTAAAGCACGGCGATCACGTCCCCTATCCCCAGCCCCTCGTCAAGTTCGCTCGTCAAATACAGCACGCCTTTACCCGCGGCAGCCAATTCGCCGATAATGCGAAAAATATCGCTTTTCGCCCCGATGTCGACCCCTTTGGTCGGCTCGTCAAACAGGATAATATCCGCTTCTTTCTCCAGCCATTTGCCGATGGCCACTTTCTGCTGGTTTCCGCCGCTCAAATATTTAACGGGCAGCTTGGCAGAAGCCGTCTTGATGCCCAGCGAGGAAATCGTACGCTCGGCAAGCCCCCGCTCCCGGCTGCCGGAAATGAAGCTGAAGCGGCTGATCCGATCGAGGAGCGGCAGACTGATGTTGCGCTCCACGGACTCTTGAATGACGATTCCCTGCTTGCGCCGCTCCTCAGGCACACTGACGATGCCCGCATCAATGGCATCCGCCGGCTGCTTGAACAGCATCTTGCGTCCGCGCATGTAAATCTCTCCGCCGTCCATACGCTCCGCACCCGCCAGCATCCGGGCGATTTCCGTCTTGCCGGCGCCAACAAGGCCAACGACGGCTACAATTTGCCCGCTGCGCACCGTTAGGTCGACGCCCCTGACCCTGCGGCCCTGCCGAAGCCCCTTGACGCTTAGAACGATATCACCAATCTCGGCAGAAACCTTCGGGAACTCCTCCGCGAAGGTTTTCCCCAGCATTTGCGTGACCAGCTCTTCCATGCTCAAAGCCTTAACCGGTCCGGAATGCACCTTTGTCCCGTCTCGCATCACAGTGACATAATCGGCGTGCTCTATCACCTCGGGCAATCGGTGAGTAATAAAGACGCATGCCGTCCCCCGCTGCTTGAGCTCGCTCAATATTCGGAAGAAGGTATCCGCCTCCGATCCGCTCAGCGGAGCCGTGGGCTCGTCAAAAATAATGACCTTCGCTTCCTGCCTGACGATCCGTGCGAGCAGCACCATCTGCTTCTCAGCGATGGTTAAATCGGCGACCTTTCGCTGTACCGGAATGTCCGCATGAAGCGATGCCAGAATTTGCTCCGCCTCCTGCGCCTGTCGCCTAGGACTTATCCATGCTTTGCCATCTGCAGCTCCAATCGCATCCAGCATGACGTTCTCGGCGACCGTCAATTGGGGAACAAGGCTGGCGTCGACCTCCTGATATACGCAGTGGATGCCGAGCTGCTTTGCATCCGCGGGCGACTTATGCTTTATCGGCCGCCCGTCCAGCAGCATTGTGCCTTCATCGTATTCGTAGGCTCCCGCTAAAATTTTCATCAACGTGCTCTTGCCGGCGCCGTTCGCTCCGAGCAGCGCATGTACTTCTCCGCCTCTTAAGCCGAAATCCACGCCGCAAAGAGCCGGAACTCCGGCGAACGATTTCGTGATTCCGTTCATCTTCAGCACATATTGTTCCTCCGCGTTTATTGCCGATGTTCCCACTAAGCAGCACTCCCTTATTTAAAAAGCGCGCCTCCCGGCGCGCCTTTCACATTTTACAGCCCTTGCCTTTACTCTACGCCATACTCTTTCATCCACTCTTGAATACCTTGCTTAGAGCCGCCCCAGCCCTCAACGTACTGAGACAGGTCATCCGTAGATACTTGCTGGTCAGGAAGGGCATCCCGCGCAACGAGTACCGCCTTCAGGACGACGCTATCCTCCGTCTCATCGCCATGCAGCTTCTGGTAAGCGTATCTGACCTGTACCCGGCCGATATCCTTCGGATCCACTGCCGCAGAAGCGACCCACGGACTCTCCGGATCCTGGATAATCTGCAAGTCTTCGTCGCTTAAATCAATACCGTATACTTTGATTTCATCACGGCCTGCAAGCTGAATCGCTCTCGCAGCACCTTTAGCGAACTCGTCCCAAGCGGCCCATACCGCCGTAATTTCGCCCTTCGGATATCGCTTGAGAACAGCTTCCATCTGGGTTTGCGAATCAAGCGCTGGATTGGACGCAGTTCCGAAGCTGGCGATTTCCTTGACTTCCGGGTTTTCCTCCAAGAATTTCTTGTACTCAATGTCACGGCGCTCCATAGGTGCAAATCCGGCAACCCATACCTTGACGATATTGCCCTTGCCGCCCGAATCCTGCTTCAACTGCTCCAGCGACAATGCGGCCATGCTCTGATCGTCCTGCGACAATACAGTCACACCAGGCACTTCTACCGTCGCATCGAATACGACCACCGCGATACCTTTCTCCACTGCTTTCTTGATGCCCGGCTCCAAAAACTCAGCCGCGCCGTGATCTGTCAAAATAATGTCAAAATTTTGATTTACCGCAGAATCGAGCAGCGAGGACATTTTCGCTTTATCATTTTCCGCAACGAACGTCGTCAGCTCCCCGCCGAACTTCTTCACTTCTTCCGTCACGCCCTGCACATATTGCTGCGAGAACGTACCCGTATTAAATTCCATGACCAGCGCTACCTTCTTGCCTGCGAGCTCCTTGCCGCTCACATCTGCCGCTTCGCTGCCTTGCTCTGCAGCCGGCCCAGACTGATTTCCCGAAGCAGGCACCGGCTCCTTTTTGATGCCGCATGCGCTAACGACGAGAACGAGCAGCAGGATTAACGCCGTCGTCCATGTTTTTTGCCAAAATGTGATTTTCTTCATGGTTTCTCCCCCTCTTGATATGTATCTTTAAAAACTTTATAAATTAATATATAACTTAATTCCAAGTATGTAAATCGGTTTTTACTATTTAATCAAAATAAAAAACCGCACACAGCTGAATCAGCTTAGTGCACGGTTGGGATACAATGGTTATGTTTCTATAAAATGATGGCAATCAGTCCGCCGGAGCCCTCATTGATAATGCGGCCGAGCGTCTCCTGAAGCTTGTAGCGGGCATTGTCCGGCATCATGGCGATCTTGCCCTGGATGCCTTCCCGAACGATGGAGTGCAGGGAACGGCCAAAAATATCGGATTCCCAAATTTTAATCGGGTCATTCTCGAAATCCTGCATCAGGTAGCGTACCAGTTCTTCACTTTGCTTCTCCGTGCCGATGATCGGCGCAAATTCGGACTCGACGTCGACCCGGATCATATGAATCGACGGCGCCGTCGCTTTCAGGCGCACCCCGAATCTGGAACCTTGGCGAATGAGCTCCGGCTCATCCAGCGCCATTTCGGCCAAAGAAGGAGCGGCGATGCCATATCCAGTCGTCTTGACCATTTCCAGCGCTTCCGCGAAGCGGTCATATTCCTTCTTCGCATGCGTGAACTCCTGCATCAGCTGCAGCAGATGATCCTTGCCCCTGATTTCAACGCCGACGACCTCCATTAGGATTTGATCATACAGATCGTCAGGCGCATATAAATCTATTTCCGCCACACCCTGCCCCATGTTCAGGCCGCTGAGGCCGGCGCGGTCGATGAATTCATATTCGAGGAAGTTACTGACGACACGGTCGACGTCGCGCAGACGGCGGATATCCTTAACCGTATCACGGACGGAATTTTCGTAATTGCTGCGCAGCCAGTGGTTCTCGTTCAGCACCATAACCCAGCTCGGCAAATTCACATTGACCTCGTGTACAGGAAACTCGTACAGTACTTCGCGCAGCACCCCGGTAACGTCCTCTTCTGTCATTGTAGCTGCACTTAAAGCGATGACGGGAATATCATATTTCTCCGCGAGCTCCCCGCGAAGCTGCTGCGCTTCCTCGCTCAGCGGGCGCGTAGAATTGATGACGAGGACAAACGGCTTGCCAACCTCCTTCAATTCGGCGATGACGCGCTCTTCGGACTCAACGTAGGAGTAGCGCGGAATGTCAGCGATCGTGCCATCCGTCGTCACCACGACGCCAAGCGTGGAATGCTCTTGGATGACCTTGCGCGTTCCAATCTCCGCCGCTTCCTGGAACGGAATCGGCTCTTCGAACCACGGCGTGGAAATCATGCGCGGGCCGTTCTCATCCTCATAGCCTTTTGCTCCTTCGACGGCGTAGCCGACGCAATCCACGAGCCTGACGTTCACTTCCAGCCCTTCTGCCACTTTGATTTGCACGGCATTGTTTGGCACGAACTTAGGCTCGGTCGTCATGATCGTCTTGCCAGCTGCGCTTTGCGGAAGTTCATCCACTGCACGGATCCGATCGGCTTCGCTGGAAATGTTCGGCAGAACGACCGTTTCCATGAAGCGTTTAATAAAGGTCGATTTTCCGGTTCGGACGGCTCCAACCACACCGAGATAAATATCTCCTCCGGTGCGTTCGGCAATGTCCTTGTAAATGTCCACTTTCTCCAATACCAATGATATCCCCTCCTCAAAATTCGCCGAAGGAAAAATGCTTTGAGAGCATCCGCTTCGTTATTTGCAACAACTCGTACATTCGTTTGGACTAGTAACATCATATGTAGCAAATGCACTATTATGACGGATTATACCGTCCGTACCTACTTTTTTTTGCTATACCGCCTCGTCGGGCGGCACCAAGGTTCCGCCATATAACCATTGTATGATCGATGCCTGCTTCCTATGACATACGAAAAATGCCCCCTACGAAGAAATCATAGGAAGGCATTTATATACGCTTGATCACTCAATTGATTCAATTTTCGACTTGCGCAACCGGGATGCCGTCTGCCCATGCATAAGGCAGAGATTTTACAGGAACGAAATAAGACTCCTTCGTCAGCAGCACCCTGAGATCACCTTGCTCGCTGCTAACCTCCGTACCGGATTTATCGATGGCCTGCATAATATCCCAGGCGTAGTCGACATATACCCGTCCCGATTCATTGATCAAATAGGGAAGCGGCTGTCCGGAGTAGACGCTCAGCAGTTCATGCTCCTCCCCGCGGATTTTCTTCAAATCAACCTGCTGCAGCCCCGGGTAGATTTCCTCTTCTTGAGTCACTGGCCATTGTCCCGGGTGGGTTCTCTCGTATTGATCGACAAGCCTTTGAACGTCATTTACTTTCTGCACTGTGATCAGATCCATCACTTTGACCGTAGGATCACTCTCTTCATCGATGACTAGGAAATAAGCACTGCCCCCCTGCTCGAAAGCCGTAGCCGGGATTTGGTCCATGTATCCTTGCTTGTTCAACTTGTCAAGATTGATCCGGAACTTTTCATAGCGGGGCACCTCTTCCCCGGCCGTAATGATCGGAAGAAGGCCTGTATCCTGCTGGTAAGCATCTATCGCACTTTGGACTCGCTCCACGCTTTCACGATAAGATACTCTTTGCTCCTGCCGCTTTGCTCCAGGATACATGCAGCCGGACAATAACGTAATTCCCGCCGCAATAACGATCACGCATGTAAGGTACCTAATATAAGTCTTATTCAAAGCTCTTCATCCTTTGCAAATATCATACGTTGATTGATCAGCCCTTACCACAAATCCTCCTCTTGCTGGCGTTCCAACTGCTTGCGGATCGCTGCCTTCAGCGGATCCTCCGGCAGCCGAACCTCGGCAGGCCCGATGATTTTGGCTTGGCATGCCAACCGGACTCCCCGCTCCAGAAGTGGACCCAGCTTGCGCTGCTCTGCGGCCGTAGGCGGGCTTAATGCCAGGCTATGCCCAGCGTCCACCTCCACTTTGCACATCAAGCAGGCTGCGTTTCCTCCGCAGCGCGTCGCGACATGAACCCTAGCATTCCGCGCCGCCTGAAGAACGTTCGTCCCCGGACGGACTTTTGCCGACTTGTCCTGTGGCATAAATCTGATTGTATAATCCACTCCGAGACCCTCCTATAGCTCCTGCCTTGCCTTCAGCAGCCATTCTTCATATACTTCGGGGGCTTCCAGCAAATCCGCTACGGCCATTACCGTTTCCGCTTCCCATTCATTCCGGGCAAGAAGCAGCTTCAGCAGACCCATTTGCCGCTCCGGAGACTTCCGGATCGCCTCGGCGACCGCACGATAACGGTCTGAACGTTCCCGCAGCACATTGAAGAGCAGTTCATGGGCAAGAGGCATTAACCGGATCGGCACGTCTTCCAGCATGATTTGCTCTGCATATCCAGCCAGAACACCGCTTACCTCTGTACGGTACATGGAGCGGCCGTTCCTTATTTCGAAGCCGCCGACCAATTCCATCGTCAACTCCCCCATCCGGTAGTGGCTTAGGAGGGAAGAGTAGCGGCCGCTTTCATCCCATACAGGCTCATCCAAGGCCAGACCCGTTAAGCGGTCATGCAGCTTCTTCGCTTCAGCTTTATCATAATATACGTCAATGTCACGAGGGGGGCGTTCCAGCGGTACTCCCTGCAGCCACAGGCTGCAGCTCCCTCCCAGCAGCCAGACGGCATCAGCCTGACCCAACCGGCTCCCTAAATCCTTCAAGGCGGCTACCAGGGAGGCCCGTCCCTCCTCGGCGATGTCTATGCTCATTCCATACCTCTTCCCTTGACTCCGTTATACTTAGGCTTCCTGCTGCAATACTGCCATGAATCTACGTGATCGATACAAGCCCCATCAGGAAACCGGTTAGCATCACAATAAAAGCGAGCAAGGATAAAATCCCTTTGAGGATGCCTTTCGTTTTAGTACGGGCAAAAGTGACCAAAAAGACGGACACGCCCATCACGAGAATCGCTGCAATTGATAACCACATCTTCGTCATTGCATCCATGAACGTAACTCTCCCATTTCCCATAATCAATATGATGAATATTATAGCATTTTGAATACGAACAGGCTATGCAGCGTGCACAGGATTGTTCCAAAATCAAGGAGTGAAACAGAAAAAGCACCTTTCGGTGCCTTTCCATCAAAATCACAGTCTATTTACTTCTTAATCATTAATTTCATCAATGCTTCCATATTGTTCGGATTCATGCCGCTCTTCTTCACAGCTCCGATAATTTCCGAAATCGTACTTTCCGTAACAGGCACCTTGGCCATCGCGGATACCTGCTTAATCAACTTCCGCAGCTCCGCCTCGCTCTGCAAAGTAGACGGTTTCACTGTGCTTGCCAGTTTTTTGACGGAGCTCTCGGAAATATTCTTGCCAGTCTTCTTGTTGATCGCGTTCAGGGCATCTTTGGAAATTTTGCTCATATTCTCCCCCCTTCGCATTGCTCTCCCACAGTTTATGAGAAGCAAACGAAAAAGGTGTAAGGATACAGGAGCTTCCTATGAATGCCCAAGCCCAAAGTTAGGCATGCCACTGCTCCCAGGTTTCCAGCGACATGACCTCCATCTCGGTCTTTCGATCACGTCCCATCAGGGCTTCCACAGCTACCCTTGGCTCGACTCCATCGAACAGCACATGATACAGCTGCTGTGCGATCGGCATTTGCACATGGTATTTCTCAGAAATGGTGCGTGCTGCCTTCGTTGTCCGAATGCCTTCAACGACCATTCCCATCGAGCTAAGAACCGTATCCACTGACTTGCCTTCGCCAAGCATATAGCCTGCGCGCCAATTCCGGCTGTGACGGCTAGTTGCGGTCACAACCAGGTCTCCTACGCCAGCAAGACCAGCAAAGGTGAGCGGGTTCGCGCCCATTTCCACTCCGATTCGGGTAATCTCTGCCAACCCACGCGTCAGCAGCGCGGCCTTGGCATTGTCGCCGTAACCCAGCCCATCCGACATGCCTGCTCCGAGGGCAATAATGTTCTTTAAGGCACCAGCCAGCTCCACACCCAGCATATCGCGGTTCGTATAAACCCGGAAATAGGAATTCATGAATAAATCCTGTGCCAACTGTGCCTGTTTGTCCTCCAGCGAAGCAACGACAACTGTCGTTGGACAGCGCTTCACGACCTCCTCCGCATGGCTGGGGCCGGACAACACTACAATCCGTCCTTCCTCACAGCCCAGCTCTTCGGCAATAACGACGGACATGCGCTTTAAGCTCTCCGTCTCAAAGCCCTTGGTCGCATGCACTACGGTCATATCCTCTTTCCAATAGGGCTTAAGCGCACGGGCTACGTCCCGCATCGCAGAGGACGGCGCAACGATCACAACCGCCTTTGCTCCAGCGACAGCCTCCCCCATATCGCCCGTGGCAACAATCCGGGGCGATAAATCGACTCCCGGCAAATATTTTTCATTGCGGTGCTTCCCGTTAATTTCATCTCTTTGCGCCTCGTTACGAGTCCAGATCATCACATCCATCTTATCGGCCAGAACGCTGGCTAATGCCGTCCCCCAGCTTCCTGCCACTAATACGGCCGCTTTCTCAGACAACTCGTTTACCTCCCTTGGAGCCAAGTTTGTTCTCTTTGCCTTGAACCAATTTTACGATATTCGTACGATGCCGCCAAAATGCAAAGACGAAAATTATAAGACTCGTCCACAAATATGGACCAATTTGTCCAGAGAACACCAGGAATAACGGAGTCAGCAGGACAAACAGCAAAGAACCGAGAGAGACGTATCTTGTAAAAACGATCGATAAAATAGCGATGATGCCCGCGTAAAGCGCCGGAAAGAAGAACAAGGAAGCCATGACGCCAATGGTCGTGGCAATCCCCTTCCCCCCGCGAAACCGGAAGTATACCGGCCAGTTGTGGCCGACAATGGCAGCGAGTCCACATAAGAGAGGTATCCATACTTGCTCCCCGCCAAGCCATCTGCCTATCCAGACAGCAGCTATTCCCTTTAGTACATCAAGAGCTAGCACCATGATCGCCGGTCCCTTGCCGAGCACTCTCAGTGTGTTGGTTGCTCCAGCATTGCCGCTACCATGCTGACGGATATCAATTCCTTTCAAGGATTTCGCCAGCAGGACACTGAAGCTGACAGATCCCAACAAATAACTGAAAATTACTGCAATCACGGGTAAAATCACATTTTTCCTCTCCTAACCTTCATCAGACTTACGGCGCGTAAACAACCGAATTGGAGTACCTTCAAAATCAAATGCCGCCCGAATCTTATTCTCCAAATAACGCTCATAGGAAAAATGCATCAGCTCCGGATCGTTGACGAACACAACGATCGTTGGCGGCTTGACGGTTACTTGGGTCACGTAGTTGATCCGCAGTCTTCTTCCTTTATCCGTCGGCGGCGGATTGATCGCAATCGCATCGGATACGACATCGTTCAACAAATGCGTTTGCACCCTTTTCGCATGCTGATCCGCCACATGCTGCACGACCGGCAGCAGTTTATGCAGACGCTGCTTCGTCTTCGCGGACAGGAAAACGACGGGCGCATAGGTCATGAACAGGAAATGATCGCGGATTTTCTGCTCAAATTGATGCATGGTCTTATCATCCTTCTCGACGACATCCCATTTGTTCACGACGAAGATAGAGGCCTTGCCCGCTTCAAAAGCATAACCGGCAATATGCTTGTCCTGCTCAATGATGCCTTCTTCCCCATTGATCAGCACAAGGACGACATCAGCCCGCTCTATCGCTTTCATTGCGCGCATGACGCTGTATTTCTCCGTCGTCTCGTAGACCTTGCCGCGCTTGCGCATGCCTGCCGTATCAATCAGCACATAACGCTGGCCATCCTTCTCGAAAGGCGTATCGATTGCATCGCGGGTCGTACCGGCAATATCGCTGACGATGACCCGTTCTTCCCCGAGAATCGCGTTGATTAGGGACGATTTACCTACGTTCGGCCGGCCGATCAGAGCGACGCGGATAACATCCTCGTCATATTCGTCGTCCGTAAGATCCGGTAAATTCTCGGCAATTGCATCCAACAGATCGCCGATCCCGGTGCCGTGACTACCTGAAATGCCGATCGGCTCCCCAAAACCCAAGTTGTAAAATTCATAAATATGGTCGGATCGGCCGATGTTATCCACCTTGTTAACGGCTACGATAACAGGCTTGCCACAGCGATACAGCAAATTGGCAACTTCCTCGTCCGAGCTCGTTACTCCGGCTTTGGCATCGCACATGAAGACAATGACATCCGCTTCCTCGATCGCGAGCTCAGCCTGCGCGCGAATCGACTTCAAAATCGGCTCCTCATCGCCTAGCTCGATCCCTCCCGTGTCGATAATGCTGAACGGCTTGCCGTTCCATTCCCCTACACCGTAAATACGGTCGCGGGTAATACCGGGCTTGTCTTCCACGATCGCGAGCCGGTCACCGATAATCCGGTTAAAAATCGTCGATTTGCCTACATTCGGCCTTCCTACGATAGCCACAACGGGTCTTGCCATACGGATACCTCCTAATTATTGTTCCTATATTTAAACGGAATGCTTACTACGTCCATGATTCACGATTATCATCATAGCAAAAAAAGCACTAATTGGCTAACGTTTCATTGCTTATTTTCAACGCTACGTTTTGCCCATATTACGGCAAAGTAAACGTTTTTATTATAGCCGCCTTGTATTTCTTTACTCCCGATGAACCATGCCTGGACAAAAATAAAAATCGGCGAACCCGTGTTAGGGGGCCGCCGATCCTTATGCCTGCTAAATCCCGTCTATTTCCACTTGCTCAATTTGTCACCAAACCGCTCGCCAAGGGTAACGCTCAGGCCTTGATTGTTCAGCGAAACGTTAGGATTGTCGTTCAAGTCTTCTTTTCTTACGCTGCTGCCTCTGGACGGCTTCTCACTCTTCGGTGCCGGAGCTGGAGCCTCTTCCGTCTCCTTAATGCTCAGGCTGATCCGCTGCTCGGCCGTATTCACATCCAGAACTTTGACTTGAACCGTCTCTCCTTCTTTCAATACCTCATGCGGTGTACCGATATGTTTGTGGGAAATTTGCGAAATATGAACTAGTCCTTCTACTCCAGGTGCAATTTCGACAAAAGCACCGAAGTTGACAAGGCGCTTCACTTCACCGCTTACGATATCTCCCGACTTGAATTGCTCTGCCGCTGTATCCCAAGGGCCAGGCGTTGCAGCCTTGATGCTCAGGCTGATTTTGCCTTTCTCAGGATCAACTTTCAGAACCTTAACCTTCACTTGTTGTCCCTCGGAAAGTACATCCGCTGGTTTATCAACATGGTTCCAAGCAATTTCAGATACGTGAACAAGTCCGTCTACGCCGCCTACGTCCACGAACGCCCCGAACTGAGTCAGGCGCTGAACTGTTCCTTCGATGACTTGGCCTTCTTGCAGCTCGCCCATCACTTTGAGCTTATTCGCTTCGAATTCCTCATCCAGAACGTCTTTTTGCGACAGGATCACTTTGTTGTTCTCAGGATCGATTTCCTTCACTTTTACGCGAAGCGTGCGACCTTTGTAATCGCTGAAATCTTCCACGAAATGACGCTCAACCATCGATGCAGGGATAAATCCGCGTACACCAACGTCCGCTACGATACCACCTTTAACGACATCGGCAACGGTTACTTCGAAAGTCTCTTGGCTTTCAAAGCGCTTCTGCAGCTCTTCCCATGCATTTTCGCTGTCGATCGCCCGTTTGGATAGCACGAGACGCTCTTTCTCGTCGTCAATGCTAACGACTTTGGTCTCTACTTCTTGGCCAACTTGAACGGCATCCGAAGCGCTGTCCAAATGAACAGAGGACAATTCACGAATAGGAATAACGCCGTCATATTTATATCCAATGCTCACATAAGCCTGGTTGTCCTCGATTTTGACGATCGTTCCTTTAACGGTGTCCCCTTTTTTCAAGGATACGATTTGATCCAGTTCATCCTGGTTCGCTGCTTCAACAGCTTCTTGGTTCTTAATTTCTTCCGACATGTCAATACCCTCCTCAATTCAGCAACCCATTTATTTAAACCCGCTTGAAGCGAAGTTCAAAACAACTTAATGTTGATAGCTTTCCAAAAGTCTCCTGCCTTCATGCATGATAAACTCTTGTCCAGCAATCAATCCAATCATCCCTGAGCCTTTAGTTCCGCAATCCGGGACATAATTATTTCCGTTACGCGTTCTGCGGCATCAGGATTAGAGCTATCTTTGAACTCCGAAATATCAATCGGAGCTCCGTAAACGACTTTCATTTTCTTGAATAACTTATAATTTCCAATAATGGCTACGGGAATGATGACAGCATCGCTTCGAAGCGCGAAGGTCGCTGCTCCCCTTTTGCCCATTCCGCCGGAACGGGAGCCTTCCGGAAAAATCCCCATTACTTTACCCGTACGCAGAATGGTTAATGCAGTTTTAATCGACTCCTTGCTCACGCCGCCTCTCTTGACAGGAAATGCACCAAGCTGCGTAATCAGCCAGCCAAAACCGAAGATGTCGAATAATTCCTTCTTGGCCATGAAGTGTACTTTCCGCTTCAAGAGTATGCCGGTCGTCGGCGGATCCAGCAAGCTGATATGGTTGGAACAGAGTAGCACGCCGCCCTCCTCAGGGATATGCTCGAGTCCCTTCCCCTCCAAACGGAATAGCGCTTTATAAATAAGTAGTAATGCACCACGGCAAAAGCTATAAATCATTCCTGTTCTCTCTCCCATAAGATTGGCTAAATGAAACGATGCGCTCTGCCACTTCACGAGGCGTTAAATCCGTCGTATCCAGCAGAATGGCATCCTCAGCCTGCCGAAGGGGGGATATTTCCCTCTCTTGGTCCAGCCGATCCCGCTCTGCGATATCGCGGGCGATCATTTCCAACGTAATTCCTTGCTGATCCTGCATTTCCTTGAATCTGCGGCGGGCGCGTTCTTCTACGGTTGCTGTCATGAACACCTTCACTTCAGCATCCGGCAGCACCGTCGTACCGATGTCGCGTCCATCCATGACGACGCCTTTGCGCAGAGCCATTTGACGCTGAAGAGACACAAGCCAGGTTCGCAGTCCTTCGATTTGCGCGTATCGGGACACTTGGGAGCTTACCGTTAAAGAGCGGATCTCGGCGGTCACGTCTTGACCGTTTACGAATACTTTCTGTCCGTCTTCTCCTGGCATTAATTCTATACCCAAGTTTTGCACCGAATGAAGCACATTATCGACTTCTTCCGGTCCGATTCCGATTTTTTGCAAATACCAAGTTGCTGCTCGGTACATTGCACCGGTATCCACATAGACGTATGACAGCATGCTTGCAACCATCCGGGCAATGGTACTCTTCCCCGCACCGGCAGGTCCGTCGATCGCGATGTTGATCTTGCCGTTATGTGATGACGTTGTCCTTGCCAACGCGGACGCCTCCTCAAAACACGGTCTCAATAAAAAAGCAGGCATTGCCTGCGACGTGAAAATTATACCACACAACATGGTCGGATGCAAAAGCGGGCAACGCCGTCCGTCTGCAAGCCTGCTTTGTTATCGTTCCCCGGGACGGTCGAGGGCAACGCCTTCATAACGGTCAGCCGAAGCGATATAAGCTCTCAAAGCCGGAATTCTAAGGACAATCTGGCAGACGCAAAGCCCGGCCAGGGCAACGATCACAGCTTTTTTCAGGAAAGACTCCATCCCGTTGCTGAATGTCAAAAACAGCTCCGTATAATCCTCTGCCTCTTGGTCTCTCTGCAATTCGCTCACCTCGTTCACATGGATATTTTTAGCATATCCAAAGCAAGCGGATGCCAATCTTGACGGTACCTTGAAATCGCAGAGGGAAAGAGTTTTTAACGGTTTGCAAAATCGAACTGGCGCTCGAAGCAATAACGGATCAGTTTCTGCCTCTCCATGTCGGATATGCTGACGAATTTCAGCATCGCCATCGTTCGCCCAGTCTCGAGTTTATTGGTGCGTACGATTTCGGCCTCAAAGGGAACATGGTCAATGCTTCCGTTCTTATATGACAACAGCAGCCAGCAATAGATCTGCTCGCCTTCGGTCAAACGGTATTGGTTATCGGCAATCAAGGATACGCCTCCGCCTCCCACGTCCTCCGTCAATGCCACGAAGCGGGTATCGTCTTTAAGCTTCACCGCGATGTCCAGTTTGGACACAACCCGCAGGAAATGGCGCCGCTGCACCTTGGTAATCGTCTCTGGTTCGGGCTTTCTGATCCTCACCAGCTGGACGACGTCATCCGCGAAGCCGAGAACGTATGTATTGAAATAACTTTTGACTCCTTGATCGGACAAGTAATATACGGACAACTCATCCCCCATATACAGCCGCTTCATATGCCCGCTGCCGCTTTCGATCGGAACCTCGATCAGAAGCGTATCGTCTTCGACATCGGCGATCCGTGACTTGTATTCCTTATCCATATTTTTGCCGTCAGCCGATGCGACCTGGATATACAACAGGTCATTTACACTAGGAAACAAGTCCCTCCACCACCTTGTTATTTATAGGTTATCATTACCATCTGATTATACCACGGGCTAGTTCAAATAAATATTCCGCCTAAAAATAAAAAGACGGACCAGTTCATTTCATACTGGTCCGTCTTTCGATATTACCGAGAGGCCTGCTTTGCATGGCCGTCGCGGATTTGCTCGACGACTTCCTCGTTGCCGTTATCGGCATTGAGATAAATACGATATTTCGAGCCGTTAATTGCACCGCCGAATTCGTATGTCATCACTTTCTCCGACATATCGTTCTCAATCAATGCAAGGCGATGATACTGTTCTTTGTATTCGGGATTCAATTTTTTGCGAGCCTGATCAAGCGTAAGTTTGGGTTTTGAGAGCTTGCGCTCCTTCCCGTCCTGCTGCTCATAAACGTAATCACTCGCCTGCATGCCGATCACATGCCCATTGTCCAAAGCGACCCGCACCGAAACCTTCTCCGGATAAATTAGCACGTCTTTATCCTTTTTGACAAACGTGAAGCTGCCGATATTGTCGTATTCGTCATAAGTTACCGGCGTCAAGTCGTTGTAACCCTTGTTCTTCAAGAAATGATCCGCCGACTCCCTGGCTTTTTCGTGAGAGATAGCCTTAGGTCCGATATGGCGGTCGCTCCAGTAATTGATCAGATGGCCGCCCTGCCGAGTGAAATCGAGTGTAACGGATTCGGATGGATCTCCTCCTTGAACCTTGGCCGTATATGAAGCCCATTCCGTCCCCTTGCCATTTTCGGTAACCTTGATATTATGCGGAGACTGAACTCCTGCAAAATGGGCGGCTTTCGTCTTGATCTCATTTACACTGACGGGATGCCCTCCAAGCTTCTTTACAGAGCGTTTGTTATAGATGCTTGACACGGAAGGGCCCCATTCTAGCTCCGGATATTCGCCGACTCGCTTGTCTACCGTCTTAAAACCGTCGATAATCGAGTTGTCCTGCTGACTATTCGGATTGGCCAGTGCAGTCTCCACGTCCATCCAGCGAAGACGTTTGGAGATGACATTGTCCTGAACGTCCTGCAACTGCTTGGAAATGTGCGCGGAGCTCTTGTACAGCTCCTTCAAGTTTTTCAACTCGTTGTCGTTCAGCGGCTGCTTAGCTAAATCGCGAACCCCCGCCTGGTAGGAAAATTTCGAAATTCTGGACAGGAATTCCTCCGTTTTGTTAAAAGGAAGCATCGTCAAGGGCAGCTGATTAATTTCATTTTGCGCTTCGCTCGTAATCCTCCAAACGTTCACCAAGCCCTTACGCTGCGACCCGGTCGAGGCGCTATGCACGGCTAGAGTATTTCCCAGCTCTCCGTGAAGTTTGTCGACATGAAACGACAAATTATGGAATGCCCGCTGATACTGATTTTCCGCTTTGATGAGAATCGCGTTTTTTTCTTGGTTTTCTTGATAGCCCCACATTATAGCACCGATTAACATAAGCGTAGCGATCGGAAATAATATGGCACTCAAACGTTTATACATATCATGTCACTCCTTCTTTCAACGAACTGAAGTTAGTTTGACTAGAAGGAAGGAAGATTATTCACTTTTCACTGCTCCGCGGAAAACTTCTTTCTTGTCCCTTGGCTCCCCATTATTAATGGGCGTTAAGGCATATCTTCTTCAATGAAGAAATCATGGCGGTTATCGCACAGACATTGCTTGAAACCCGTCTCAATCTGGCCGCGCTCCTTTTTACCGCGCAGAACGAATCGTTCACCGCATGTTTTACAAGTGATTTTCACTTTTACGCGCACTAAAAAAAGGCACCCCTTTCAGCTTCACGACATGGATTGCATTGCCGCGAATACGCTGTAATTAGGATGCCCTATTTTCACTATTGTTAACCCTATCCTCGAGCATTCTTCGGAAAGGGGATCTCTTGTTGGCCCTGTACATTTTCCCGATGCCTCCATACCACAGATATGCCATGAGTGGAATAATATACCAAATCCAGTATTGAGTAATATTATCCAGTATCCAATCATAAACACCATGATAAAACAAAGGCAGCAGCAATGAATATGCCAAAAACCTTCGGCTATCCTTGCCTGTAGAGAATTTGGCCCGGCCCATGTAATAACCCATCATGACACCGAACATAGCATGCCCCGAGACAGGCAGCAAAGCCCGCAACAGCAATGTTCCGACAGTAGCCTGCTGCGCAAAGGAGTATATGACGTTCTCTACCGTTGCGAAGCCGAGCGATATAGCCGTGGCGTATATAATCCCGTCGTAAGGTTCATCAAATTCCGTATGGTTATATATCATATGGAACAGCACGAACCATTTCAACGACTCCTCGACGCCTGCTGAAATGACAAAAGCGTTGACAAGAGAGCTTTCACCAAGCCAGAGCATCAAGCCGCTCTGCAGGATCATTACCGGGAGAATAATTATAAATCCAAGCAAAAAAACCTTAATGACCATATGCAGCGGTTCGGCTTCATACTTGTCCTTAAGGTAAACATAAGTCAACAAGGCGATTCCGGGGGCTACCGCTGCGGTCGCAATCGAGAAAAAAATCAACGGTATTCCCCCCTCATCGACCATTTGGAACTATTCAAGCTTTCGTTGATCCGATACAAAAAGCACCGAATCATGGTCTAGTCCTGCCGCTTAAAGTTACTGCAAATAACCCCGATCGCGTTCTCGGACATGACCTGGTTTCCGTACTCCTCCAGCATCGCCGGAGTAACGGAGGTCGCCTCGCCGAATTCAGCGAGAACCGCAATGACTGCCGGATGCTTGCCTTCTTCTAAATCTTCCGGCTCTAAATGAAGAACCCATTTCCCGTTATATTTAAAAAGTCTGCCAGCTTCGGTAAGCATAGGCCGCAGAACGTGAGCCGCTTCGATCAATACTTCAAAATCATCAAAGGAATATAGAATCGTGTCGCTCTGCTCCAGCGTTACTTCCATCTCATAGACTTCATCCGGTAAATCATCCTCGTAGTGCGGCCCAACCCCATGATGATGGTCGAATTTGCCGCGCGTCACTATGACGACCATTCCTTGAGCAGGAAGCGCAAATACCTCAACGGCCAAAGGGCCTGTAGCGTCAAACCCCACTTCATTGTAAGCCTGATCCATCATTTCTGTGAACAGGTCATGAACCTTGGGAATTTCCTGCCACATGTCCTCTTTCTGGATGCCGCGTTCGCTAAGGTCGTCAAACGTGAGGAAAATCCGTATCTTATCTTGGCCTAGTCTTTCAATTTTCATACAGGATCCTCCTCCCAAAGCCTTGTAATAACAGATTATGAAACCTGCTGTAATATGTGCTGGAAATGGTTCTTTGTAAGTATGTTATCATTTATCTTACTTAAATGCACGTAATAAAATAGACAAAAAAAGAATCATTTTCTGCTCAACCTCGAAGGAGCTGAAAATGATTCATGAATCGGCAATTTTTAGAGCCCGGGAATGACCGAGTTGGTCTCTTTCAAAATCTGCTCCACCTCGCGGCGGACATCCGCGTTCCCCTTAATGAAGTCCGTAATTTGCCTTACACTGTATTCCTTCGAATGACCCGCATCGGACGAGGATGAAGCGGAACTGGGATGCACCTTCGAGTCGCCGAAAGCGGTTGAATTGTGCTTATGCTCGCTTTCGGACGTATGCCCTTGTCCGCTCCCTTTGCCTGCAGGATTCATGCCCATTCCGGCCAGCTTCATAATGCCATTACTCCCCGCGAGCTTGCCTCCGTTTCTTTTAGCTGACCAAATAACCGCCGCCGCTCCGACCAATGCACCACATAAGAATGAGACAGATTTCACCCAAAAAACCTCCTTGATTGTGTTAAAATCATTTGTAGTGTTCACGTATTGGTTCAAACTCATGCGCAATAAATACAGGAAGAAACATGGAAAGGGAGTTGAATTCATTTGCTCAACAAGAAGCTTCTGCTCATCGCAGCCTGCTGCATCATTCTCACCTCATGCGGCTCCATTCGTCCAGCCGGCAATCCTGATGCTGCCAATGCAGGACAAAACATGTCAACTGAAACGAATTCCCCCGGCACTCCGGATAGTAGCGAAGCCCAAGATAATGCTGCTGACGACAGCAGCGATGATCCAACGGGAGCGGAAGAGGCGAATTCGCAAACCAGTACCACCAATGCTGAGGCTCTGCCCGAGTACAAGTACCACATCAACAAAGCTTACAACGTCGTCCCGAATGAGGATGGTACCGAGAAGAAGGTCGTTCTGCTCACCTTCGACGACGGTCCGAAAGAGAAAGAAATGCTGGAAGGACTCCTTAATACGCTCGACAAGCATGATGCTAAGGCGATATTTTTCGTGAATGGCTACCGTGTAAAGAAAAATCCGGATTTGCTGAAGCTTATCCATGACCGCGGGCAAATTATCGGCAATCACAGCTGGGATCACATCGATTTGAAGAAAGAGAGTGAGGACAGCGCACGCAAGCAAGTTGAGGACGTACAGAACATTGTCGAAGAATACATCGGGGAGCGCCCGCGATTCTTCCGCCCTCCCTTCGGCTCAGGCAACGAAACGCTTCACGGCATCGTCAAGGATAACGAAATGATTTACATGACCTGGTCCAACGGATCGCTGGATTGGGATGCCAAGTTTAAGAATAAACCAGAAGGTGTTATCAAGAACGTCATGGATCAGCTGCATCCCGGCAGTAATATTCTGATGCACGAGCTGCCCTGGACAGAAGAAGCGCTGGATGACCTCCTGACGGAAATTAAGGCGAAAGGCTATGGATTCGTTGATCCGAGAACGATATCCGCTCCGCCCGAGGGCTCTACTGAATCGTAAATGCATCTGAAGGCACGTCATATATGAACAGGGAAAAGGGGCACCCTAGGTCTACGATCGACCAAGGGTGCCCCTTATATTTAGGTTTTTACGCTTCCACACCAGCATTCCGGATCCTTAAGCCGCATACCCAATCCGCGTTGTCATAACATCCAGAATCACATATTCGGACTGAACCATTCCTTGCCTCCTACATATTTGCGAAGCGCTTTTGGAATATAAATGGAACCGTCCTCCGCTTGATGATTCTCCAGAAGTGGAATAAGAATCCGCGGAGAAGCAACCGCCGTGTTGTTCAAGGTATGACAGTGCACAGGATGACCTTGTTTGCTAAGGCAGCGAATATTGGCACGACGTGATTGAAAGCCATGCAGATTAGACGAAGAATGCGTCTCTCCGTAGCTGCCACGACTAGGCATCCAAGTTTCTATATCGTACTGCTTATACGTCCTGGCCGACATGTCCCCTGTACATACCGACATTACGCGATAGGGAAGCTCAAGAAGTGTAAGCATCTCCTCGGCATGGCTCGTGATTTCCTGCAGCATTTGTTCGGACAATTCCGGATCGGGCTGACAGAGCACGACCATTTCCACCTTGGCAAACTGATGCACGCGGTACAAGCCTTTCACGTCCCGGCCGGCAGACCCCACCTCGCTGCGAAAGCAGTTTGATACAGACACTAGCCTTAGCGGTTCACTTAGATCCAGCACATCTCCTCCATAATAGGAGACGAGGGGAACCTCCGATGTACCGGCAAGCCACTTCTCTTCATCCTTAATATAAAAGGATTGATTCTGTCCGGCGGGGAAATATCCGCTATGAACAAAAGACTGTTCCTTAAGCAGCAATGGAACCTCCATAGGGGTAAAGCCGCGCTTTATTAACAGATCGAAAGCAAGCTGTTGTACGGCTCGATGCAGCAATACCCCCGTTCCCTTCAGATAATAACTGCGTCTTCCGCCTGCCTTGACTCCCCTTGGGATATCAAGCATATCATGCATCTTGCCCAATTCTACATGATCCCTTGGCATAAAGCTCCACTCCGGAGTTCTGCCCATGCGCCTAATTTCCACGTTATCTTCCTCCGAGCTTCCAATCGGAGTGTCTTCAGATATAACGTTAGGGGCTAGAAGAGCCAGTTTAGCAACCTCTTCAACTGCTTCCTCCCACCGTTTGCTCGATTCCTTCAGCGCCTTGTTGACACGCTTTGAGGTCGTCTTCAGCTCAGCGGCTTCGGCATCTTTCCCTGCAGCAAGCAGCACGCTTGCTTTTGCTGCTCCTTCATTTCGCAGCCTTCGAAGCTCCTCACATTCCAGCTGATATTTTTTTCTGCGATCGTCCCATTCCAAAAGCTCACGAACCGAAAATTCAATCCCTTTATGATCCGCTGCCTGTTGGATCTGCTCGGCATGATCCCGAATCCATTTCATATCCATCATACCAACACCGCTCCTTCCCCCGGATGGGGTTATTTTGGGGTAAGCTTGCAAAAAACACAAAGAGCGCCCTCATCCTTTGGGACGAGGAGCGCTCTGCTCGCGGTGCCACCCAACTTATTGAACTGTGTGGACAGTCCAATCGCTTTGGTTCCGCGATAACGGGCGGTGCCGGTTAACTTAGGAAAGCAGCGCAGCACTTGCAAGCTCCCTTGGCGAAAACGCCTCCGAGTTGGATTCTCTTCATCGGCAAATTCCGGATTTGAAATTATTCTACACAGTATATGATAAAAAGATGCCACCTGACAAGGTTGTAAATTACATGCCGTTATTTTGTCCCCATGGCGATTCGCTGATCCCCCACCAGAACAAGACCACCATTACGGCCACAAAAATGAACAACAAAGTATTCACAAAATATTTCGTCAGCTTCACCCGCTGAGAAGGATAAATTTCCCGCCTTGAGGGAAGCTCTTGAGCGGCTAACTCATGCTGATCTTCTCCACTGCCCTTCGGGGGCAGCGTTTTTATTTTAAAATGCTCTCCCGCCGGGCTGGATTCCGCAATTTCCTGAGTATCCGCATAATCAGCTTTGTTTCGTTTTCGTTTAAGCGAATGATGAGGTCCCATAGCCAACCTTTCTTGATTGGCTGCTTTCCTTCCAGAATATCCGGAAATGGCTTCGCTCGATTTTTGTTGCTCCTGCTGCTTCCGGGCTGAAGTCCCGGATCGTTGTTGTTTGTCTTTCGGATGGCGGCGCTGTCCGTACCGCTCCATCCTGCTCAAGCGTTCACTCATGTTCCCCTCCGAAATTTAATGACGAGTCCCGATATGAAATCAATGAGAAAATGGCACACGATCGGAGCCCATAACGTACCCGCCTGTATATAAATGTAACCTAGCGCATAGCTGCTTAGAAATACCCAGCCCGTCGGAATCCAGTGCTTGAGGTAGCGGACATGGATCAAGGCAAAAATGATACTTGTCCAATACGGCCCGAGCCCGTGCTGAATCGCCCCGCGAAACAGCAGTTCTTCGCAAATGGACACGATGACGCAAATGATTGCAATGTGCCAAATTGGACGATTGCGGAAAAGCATCTCGTTGATACCCCCATCATCCAGGCTCTCCTCATTCACGAACCTCGACAATAGAAAGTCGATGCCAAACATCGCTGCGGCCAGTCCGCAACCCCATAACAGAAATCGATAATTTTCCGGGAATTGGAGCAACGAGAACGCGCTTCGCTTCTGAAAAAACAGGATGATGATTCCGATAAATAAAGTAAGTCCTTGAGTAATGTATAAATTAATCAGCAATAAACGCTCATTAAGTTGACCGGGATCGACTCTTTGAATTTTTATTTTTCCAAACTTGTCTTTTCTCATAGTATTCGTCAAACCCTGTCCTTTAATATAGTTCTATACACACAACCAGTACCAGGCATTGTAAGCTTTATAAGCTTTCTTAGTGCTCACGGACTCAAAACAAAATACTTGTAAGAGGAGCGTTTTAACGATGCAAAAAAAATCTTACCGGTTCGAATTACTCTTCATGCTCGGGTTTCTGTTTACCCTGATTGCGGCCTTCGGAACTTTTTTCCTCGGCTTCAAAATGGGAATCTCCCAAGCTGAAGAGAAATACGCCCATCTCACGAACCAAACGGGATTTGAAACAACGGTTTCCTATGAGCAGCAGGATCTTGTCGCTTACTACTACGTCGTCTTCCAGCCTTACGAGCAATTCAAAAATGAGTATTTCGGGCTGGTCGACCAACTGAGCCGCAGCGACTCCCGGGTAAAATCAATCGGCATCATGAAGGATATCCGCGATACATCACGCAAACAGTATGAGCAAATTCAAGCTCAGACGATTACGGTGTCTTCACCTTTGTTAAAAGATGCACAAACTGAAATTATGAAAAGCTTAAAGCTCTTTGATGAAAGCACGAACCGGGTTGAAATCGGCAGCAAAAACGGAGCTCAGCTTGCCAAATTGCTCTCCGAGGACGATTTTACGAAAAATGCCGAAAAATACGGTCTTAAAGCCCAGCAAAAATATTACACGGCCATGATGAAATGGGCCGCTAAAAGCAACAAGTCGATCCCTTCGGACATAGCGTTCCAGGACAACACATCCGTCAAAGAATGGACAAGCTACCCGCTTGCGGTAAAAAATAAAATTGTCAGCGACCTGATGGCGAGCAGCAATCTCTATGTATCGTATCTCCCGCAGGATATGACGGCCAAAATCGACCAGATGATCGACAGCGGCAAAGCTGGCTCCATGAAGCTCAATTCGGTAACGTCGATCGTCAACGTCCTCATAGATACCGAAGCTGTGCAAGGCAAAGAGTTCCTGAAATGGAAATCGACGTACTATGCAACGGAATTCCTTCCGGAGGTACCGTTCTTCTCCGAGCAGTAGGCATCTGCCTTCATTACGGGGACCAACACATTTCGACAACACTAAAATCATAACCAAAATACCAAGCTTATTCAAGGTTCCTCCGGCCCTATGATTTACGGGTATTGACACTTTCCTTCAGGTCATGATACATTATGAAAAATTGCATTTGTAAAACACGATGAAGGAAACGAGTTGTCGCGAAGCTTACAGAGAGCCGGTGGTGCTGCAAACCGGTAGCGGAATGGGAACTCCAGCGATCCTGAGTAATTGTGCTGAAACGAAATGAGTAGGCACAATCGGAGGAACTCCGTTATCAACATGTCATTACGACAACTGAGGCTGTATCTGTGAGGAGCAGCGAATTAGGGTGGTACCACGAACAACTCTCGTCCCTTACTACGGAAGTAGTATGCGGATTGAGAGTTTTTTTATGCTTGTCGGCAGCCTGTCCATAGCCGTCATCTACTGGTTGAACCTCGATGCTTCGCTCCTCTAACGCATTGGAACGGTATCGGGACATAGTGTTTCCTTGTTTAAGCGAATGCTTCCGAAGAGAGTTTTGTATCGATGACTTTCCGAAGAAGCAATGCTATATACAAAACTTAAGCGAATGCTTCCGAAGAGAGTTTTGTATCGATGACTTTCCGAAGAAGCAATGCTATATACAAAACTTTTAGGAGGAAAAGAAATCATGTACAAAGTATTAGTATCCGATCCCATCAGCGACCTTGGTATCCAACAGTTGATGGACGCAAGCGACGTTGTAGTAGAGAAAAAGACGGGACTTTCGGAGGATGAGCTCATCCAAATCATTCCCAATTACGACGCTCTGCTCGTACGCAGCCAAACGAAAGTCACCGAGAAAATTATGGAAGCTGGAACCAATCTGAAAGTGATCGGCCGCGCAGGCGTCGGTGTCGATAACATCAACCTGGATGCAGCGACCAAACGCGGTATCATCGTTATCAACGCTCCGGACGGCAACACGATTACGACATGCGAGCACGCATTTGCAATGATGATGGCTCTTGCCCGTCATATTCCGCAAGCTTACGCCAAAACGATCCAAGGAACTTGGGACCGCAAATTCCTCGGCGTGGAACTGCGCAACAAGACGCTGGGCGTTCTCGGCATGGGCCGCATCGGCAGTGAAGTTGCTAAACGCGCTAAGGTATTTGGCATGGACATCCTCGGATACGACCCATTCATGACGGAGGAGCGCGCTGAGAAACTGGGCGTAAAGCTAGCTACTGTCGATGATATCGTACGCAACGCCGACTTCATCACGGTCCATACGCCGCTTACTCCTGAAACGAAGCACATGATTTCCCGTCCTCAATTCGAGGTTATGAAAAAAGGGATGCGCATCATTAACTGTGCCCGCGGCGGCGTAGTGGATGAGCAGGCATTGGTTGAAGCGATCGATCAAGGCATCGTTGCTGGTGCAGCCTTCGACGTATTCGAGCAGGAGCCGCCAGCAGCGGATCATCCCTTCCTGAACAATCCGAAAATCATCGTTACTCCGCATCTGGGCGCATCAACCGTAGAAGCTCAGGAGAACGTAGCGATCGACGTATCGGAGCAAGTGCTGCACATTCTGCGCAACGAACCGTTCAAGAACGCAGTTAACATGCCTCCAGTCGCGGCTAGCGTTATGAACAAGCTGCAGCCGTTTTTCGAGCTTGGCGAAAAAATCGGTGCATTTGCTGCCCAGTTGAACAACCAGGCTGTGCATGAAATTCATGTCGAATACGCCGGCGAATTGGCAGAGGTGGATACTCAACCACTAACGCGCTACATCATCAAGGGTGTATTATCCCGCCACTTTGGCAACGACGTGAACATCGTCAACTCAGTGCACCTGGCCAAGGTACGCGATATCGATGTGGTTGTATCGCAATCCTCAGCTAGCAAAGGCTTTACGAACCGTATCAGCGTTACGCTGAAAACAGAAGACGGCAAGGATCGCCGCATCGCAGGCACTTTACTGAAAGAATACGGCGCGCGGATCGTACGGATCGACAAGTTCCCGGTCGATATCGCTCCGGAAGGCAACTTGATCTTTATCTCTCATAATGATAAGCCTGGCATTGTCGGAAGCGTAGGCACTCTGCTCGGCAAAAATGATGTAAATATCGCTTCGATGCAAGTTGGACGTAAAATTGTTGGCGGCGAGGCGATCATGGTGCTGACCGTAGATAAGACAGTTTCCAAAAATGTGCTCGATGAATTAATGAGCCTGCAAGAGCTGAACACCGCACTGCAAATCGAATTTAATTAATATTGCCTGCAGATTAAGCAAGGGGCCTCAGATCGGTGGAATACCACGTCTGAAGCCCCTCTTTCGTTGTTCCACGAAGAACAAGATTTATCTTCGAGATCAGAAAATTTTCAACAAAAACATCCTTACAATGTAAGGATGTTTTACGTTTATTGTTCCTTTTCGACAGGAAGGACAATATGGAAATGCGCCCCTTTCCCGCCCCCGCTTTGAACCTGAATTGAGCCGTGATGGGCATCAATGATATTTTTTACGATAGCAAGGCCAAGCCCCGTTCCAGCAGCCGTCCCCCGAACCCGGGCTTTGTCGGCTTTATAGAACCTCTCGAATACGAACGGTAAATCCTCCGTCGGTATCCCTGAGCCTTCGTCACGAATGGAGATGTGCAGTTCACGGCTTTGCTTGCCCTCCTTGGCATCCGCAGCGATGTAGACGCTCCGCCCCTCTGGCGTATGCCTGAAAGCATTGTCTAGCAAGTTCGTGAGAACCTGCTCCAATCGATCTTCATTGGCAGCATCGGAAATCATCGGTCCGCTACCCAATTCCAGCTCCAATTGAACATTATGCTCCTTGGCCCGTACCGCAAACTTGCGATATACTCGCTCAACAAGCTCCTTCACGTCAACCCGGTGCATCGCGATATCGGTATGACCCGCTTCCATCCGGGCCAGATCAAGCAAGTCGCGCACCAGCCGCCCCATACGCAGCGACTCGTCGTGGATCACTTGTACAAGCTCCTGGCTCTCTTCCGGAGAAGTTGCCATTCCATCTAGAAGCGCTTCGCTGTACCCCTGCATCATCGACAGCGGAGTCCGGATTTCATGTGATACATTGGCAACGAAATCCCGGCGCATCTTCTCCAAGCGCACCTCTTCAGTCACATCCCGCAGAACCGCTACCGCGCCTCTAATTTCACCATCCGAGGAAAGCGGGGCCATGTGCACGGACCACACGCTTTGCTTGACGTGTATATTGGCGCTTTGATCCCCTTCCTGATTCAGCACCTTCTGAAACATCGGAAGAAGCGGTTTGGGAATCTCGATCGCCCGTTCGCCATGCATTTTGAACTGGAGAACGTCATTCTCTTCATCCAGCAGATCACCCCATAATTGGAGAAGCTGATCGCCCGGAGGATTGGTCAGAATGACGGCTCCCCCCCAATCTAACGTAATCACTGCATCATTCATGCTTCTTAAAACGCTGGACAGGTGTTCCTTCTCATGATTCAAGCTGCGGATCGTATTCTCCAGTTCCTCAGCCATATGATTAAACGTGTTAGCCAGTTCACCGATCTCATCGCTCGTTTGCAGCGAGAGCCTCGTATCATACTTCCCCTTGCGGATCGCGTCGGCAGCGCTGATCAGCTGCTGCATCGGCTGAGTAATCTTCGTGAAGAGGAATAAGGCAAAGAAAGTCGTCAATGAGAAGCCGATGATCGAAACGATGACGAACAGCTTCTTGACCGCTACGGGATCGGTGAAATTCGTATCGATATATGGCAGCAGAAACAATCCCATGCTCATGAGCACAAAGGCCACGAGGCCGATGATCGTAATCCACAGTTTACCTACAAGCGTTCTCCAGAAGCTCACTTATTTCGCGACCTCCAGCTTATAGCCTACGCCCCACACGGTAGTGATCATGGCTGCCGATTCCGGCGATACCTTGTTCAGCTTCTCGCGCAGCCGCTTCACGTGGGTATCCACGGTCCGCAAATCGCCGAAGAACTCGTAATTCCATACATCCTTCAGCAGCTCCTCACGGGAGAATACTTTATCGGGCGAAGTGGCCAAATAGTGGAGCAGCTCATACTCCTTCGGCGTAAGGCTCACCTCTTGCCCGCTTGCGGTTACCCGATGGGCATCGTGTTCAATGACAAGATGAGGGAATACGATATTGTTGCTGGTTCCGCTCTCTTTGGTCAAATAGGCTGTAGCCGACGCGCGCCGCATGATCGCTTTGACACGATATATTACTTCACGGGGACTAAACGGCTTAACGACATAGTCGTCTGCCCCGACTTCAAATCCCTGTACCCGGTTAATTTCTTCCCCTTTGGCCGTGAGCATCAGCACCGGTGTCGACTTGATCTGCCGCAAACGGCTGCATACCTCTACCCCGTCGATTCCCGGAAGCATGACGTCGAGAAGAATCAAGCCATAATCATTGGAAGTTGCTTTTTTGAGAGCGGTCTCGCCATCTTCCGCTTCATCAATTTCGTAACCCTCTTTTTCCAAATACATTTTTAGCAGACGGCGAATGCGTTCCTCATCGTCCACTACGAGAATGCGGTTTTCTTGATCTGACATGAACAACAACCCCTTCATCATCTTCCCATTCGCTTTAAATGGTTACATTATATCATTAGTCCGTTCCCGCGTAGGAATGCAAACCGGCGATGATCAGATTAACGCCTACGAGCGTGAACATGACAACCAGAAATCCTAGTACGGCAAGCCATGAGGCTTTGCGGCCATGGAATCCCCGGGATAACCGAAGATGGAGATACACGCTGTAGAATAACCAGGTAATGAGCGCCCATACTTCCTTCGGGTCCCAACCCCAGAATCTGCCCCAAGCCTGCTGAGCCCAAATCATCGCGAAGACGAGCGCGCCCAGCGTAAACACCGGAAATCCGATGGCAATCGAACGGTAGCTGATTTCATCGAGAAGATCGGCGTCCAACCCTTTCACGGCCGGTGATACCGCTTCGCTTAGCGGCTTGCGGATAATAAGCCTTAACAGACCGTATAGGATCGTTCCAGTAATGAGCGCCCATACAATCGTATTGGATTTGCGGCCCGAGCTCTCCCCTTTGAACCAAGACGGAACCTCAATCCAAGGCTTGCTCATGCCAAGGAAAGAATCGGAGCTAACCAACTGGCTATTATGCGGCGCTACAATCGGCGGCAAGTTGTATACCATTTCAACCGACGTAGACTGCCCGGCCTCCGTAGGTTTAGGCGTAAACACTGCTTCGTACCCGGCGGCACGGAAAGCAAATACCGAAACGATAAATCCCACTACTATAATAATAGAATAAAACGTAAATTCAAGCCATAGTCTCTGGCGGCGCGCCGATTTATCGGTACCCTTGAAATCGACCGTACGCAATAGATACATCAGACCGGCGACACAAGCGATAGCAAAAAATGATTCCCCTGCTGCGGCCAGTGTAACGTGAATGTACAGCCAAATCGAGCGCAAGGACGGAATCAAGGGCTGCACGTCCTTCGGGAATACCGCCGCATAAGCCATGACGACGATGCCCAGCGGTGTCGCGAACAAACCGAGCAAGGCTTTGCGGTAAATCAAAAACAAGACAGTAAATGCCATGATGATCATTAGGGACAGGAAGGACATGAATTCATACATATTGCTGACCGGAATGTGTCCTGACCAGGCCCATCTCGTTGCTACGTATACCAAATGAGTGATAAGTCCCAGCGTGGAAGTGATAAATGAAATTTTTCCCCATTTGCGCTCATGCGCCTGTGGGTCACGATTCTTCCATGTCTTCCCGGTAATCGTTACCACATAAAAACAAAATGCCACACAATAAAGCAAAAATGCAATGACAAATGCCTGTTTACTGATCTCCAATAAATTCATGACCGGTTCCCTCCGTTATCCAAAGACTTCTCATCCACTTCAATTTCCATCGTTTCCAAGAACGATGACACTTCGCACCTCATCCCAAACCAATTCTTGGTCGTATGCCCGCCCAAGGTCAGGATGCCGTCATCGATGCGCAGCCATATTCTGCGATGCTGCCAATAGAAGCCCATAATAAGCCCCAGCATGACGATCCCGAGTCCGGTCCATACAAAAGGCATGGCGCGGTCGACGCGGATGTTCAAAAAACTGTTGAAATGAATGAAGTCAACGTCCTCCATTGCTAGCATATCGAATCTCAGCTTGTGGTTAATTCCCCCAAGCGCTTCATTCAGCTTTTCCTGCCCGAAAAGCTCCTGCTGCTGAAGGTACGGAAAGTAGATGTATTGTCCCCCGTCCTCGGGCAGACCCGGTCCTGTTATCGTAAACAAGAAGGCCGGTGCATTCGGTTCGCCCGATTTCGTAATCGGTTTATTATTCTCGTCCAGGCCGAAATCCAAATACTTGTCTTTGAGCTTCAAATGATAAGGCCCTACGTCATATTCCGTTTCGGGGTCGTTCATGCGCAGCGTAAACTTTCCGTACTCTTCCCCCGTCTCCTGATCCACTAGGGTCGGCTGTACGGAGCGCAGCGTCGTAACCTCCTCGAAGTCGAATTGGTAGGCCTGAAGGCCTTTGTAACTCAAAGGATCGTTGACACGGATGTTATGCCGGTCGACCTCTACAAGCTCAGGTTCCTTCAACGGATCATTACAGCTGGCAACGCACTTGTACAGCACGGCCTTCGTTTCGAATAGCTTTGGAACGGTTTTCCCTTTTTCCCTGAATTCCTCGGACATTTCGTCCTCGGTATAATATTCCACGGTAAATTTCTCATTTTTCAAATAATAGTTCGTATCGGGAATCTGTGTGATTTCGCCTTCAGCAAACCATTGGTGCTCGTCCATATGGAGGCCGGGCAGCCCGCGGAATAACACGGCGAGCAGGAAAACAATCAGGCCGATATGAATCACGTAAGGACCCAAGCGGCTGAAACGCTGCTTCTCTGCCAGCAACGCCCCGCCGTCGATATGAACCCGGTAACCCTTCTTCTTCAGAGGAGCAATGGCCCGGTGCACCCATTCCTCTCCGCTGCCAGAAACGGGTCCCTGATAGACGACCCTTTGTCGTGTCAAGAACTGCATATGCTTGCGAATCTTCTGCTTGGACAGCGCTCGGTAGAGCGGTAATACCCTGTCCAAACTACAAATAACGAGCGATGCGCCAATCATGACAAGCAGCAGAATGAACCACCAGGAATTGTACGTGTCGGACAATCCGAGTTTATAGTAAATCTGACCGATGGTTCCATACTTCTGTTTGTAGTAGGTGGCCGCATTGAAGTTTTTTACGAACATCGTCTCTTGGGTAAACACAGTGCCGAGCATCGCTCCGACCAATGTAATGCTGATCAAGTACACCGCTACTTTAACCGAAGAGAAGAAATTCCAAATTTTATCGATGAAATTGGGATTGGCCCGCTGCGAGCGGCGGGCTACCCCGTCATAGCGCATCTCCAGCAGTTCAGCGGAGTTACCGCCCGTCTCTTCATATTGAGGTTTGCCGCATGCTTCGCAGAGCACCGTGCCGACCGGATTCTGATGCCCGCATTCGCATTTCGTATTTTTAATCAATGTCTGGTCCTCCTATTCATCAATTGGCTGCAACGAGCGTGGCGATTTGTTGGTTAAGCGTCTTCAAATCCAGCTCGCCCTGATGGATGGAGATAATTTTGCCTCGCTTATTCACAAAAAAAGTAGTCGGCATCGGAACAACCCCGTATTGTCTAACGATTTCATTTTTCTTATCGAATAAGATCGGGAAATCGACTCCGGTTTGCTTTACGAAATTGGCCACGGTCAAATCGTCTTCCCCGGTATTGATCCCCAGTATAACGACGTCTTGATCCTTCCATTTCTCCCATTGCGTCTGCAAAGCCGGCATTTCGCTCACGCAGTACGTACACCAGGTCGCCCAGAAGTTAATAACCAGCGACTTGCCCTGGTATTTCTCCAGATTATGTACCTGTCCGTCTAAACCGCGCAAGTTGAAGGCAGGAGGTTTATCCCCAGCTTGAGGACTCCCCTTCTCGCCTCCAAGCACAGCCGTGCCTATCGCATAACCTCCCAAAATGACGATGAGCGTCAATATGATAATTTGTACCGGACGCCTTGCCTTACCCATTATCAGCACTCCTTCTATGACAAAGCTCATAATTTATGGACAAAAGGTGAATATCCTATGAACATTATAACGAAAAGTGTCATAGATGCCGCTAGGTTAAATTTGAACTTTATGTGACCTTCTATCGTTTTCTTGGCTTGCCTGCGTTTCGCGCTTGCTTGAACAACTCTTCGACCTCTTCCTTGCTCAAATGGCGGTACAGCCCTCTTTTCAAATTGTCGAGGAAAAGACCCCCGAAGGAGATTCGCTTCAGCTTCGTAACCGGATGCTGGATCGCCTCGAACATTCGGCGTACTTGACGATTGCGGCCCTCGTGGATCGTAATGCTGATGACCGCCTGCTTGCCTTCGGGATCCACGTCGTGGTATTCAACCTCAGCCGGCGCTGTCATCCCATCCTCCAGCATGACGCCTTGCTTCAGCTTCTCCAGCTCCGTACCGTGCGGAACTCCTTTGACGGTAGCCAGGTAGGTCTTCGGCACATGGTGTTTCGGATGCGTCAGCAAATGGGCAAAGTCGCCGTCGTTCGTCAGCAGCAGCAGCCCCTCCGTATCGTAATCCAGGCGGCCTACTGGATACAGCCGCTCGGTAATGCCTTTCAAGTAATCGGTGACGATTTTTCTTCCGTGCGGGTCGGAAGCGCTCGTGATCACACCTTTGGGTTTATTGAACATGATATAAATCTTCTTTTCTGCTCCGATCGTTTTTCCGTTCACGGTAATAACGTCAACGGCCGGATCGGCCTTCGTTCCAAGCGCAGTAACCGTCTCGCCGTTCACCTGCACCTGTCCACTTGTAATCAATTCCTCGCATTTACGGCGCGATGCCACGCCGGCAGCGGCCAATATTTTCTGTAATCTTTCCATTATCCTTAGTCACCTCATAAACATGATACATATATGAAAGATAAATCACAATAGGACAGGTTATCCGGCAAAAATAAAGAGCCGTTCGAGCTGCTTTTCAACAGTCGAAACGGCTTGATCAACCAAATATCAGCAAGCATACCGCGATGGCGGCCACGAACCCTACGACATCGGAAAAGAGACCGACCTTCAGGGCATAACGCCCATTGCGGATACCTATCGCTCCGAAATAAACGGTCAGCACGTACAACGTCGTGTCGGTGCTTCCCTGTACCGTGGAGGCGATCCGGCCAATCATCGAATCCGGCCCGTACATCTTGATCAGGTCGGTGGTGAAGGCCAAGGAGCCAGTTCCTGTCAAAGGGCGGAGTATTCCGAGAGGCAATACTTCGGGCGGCACCTGCAGCTTCTCAAGGAGCGGCCCCATCCACCCGACGAAGAATTCAAGCGCTCCAGAAGCGCGAAAGACGCTGATCGCCACCATCATCCCGACCAAGTGGGGAATGATGCCAATCGCCGTAGAGAAGCCATCTTTGGCTCCGTCTACAAATGATTCATACACCGGAACCTTCTTCATAAATGCATATAACGGGATAAATGCAATCATCACAGGAACGGCCCAAGCCGAAATAATATTGATCCAATCCAGCAAGCACGATCACCTCTTCATCGTTATTGCGGAAGCGGGCGCTGGCGGATTCGGCGTACGGCGGAAAGTACGGTTCCTATACCAGCGGTCCGCTGCAATCGCCGCGGCGGTGGCAATGGCCGTCGCCAGCAAGGTCGAGCCGACGATTTCCGCCGCATTGGCGGAGCCGAAGTTTAGCCGGATTGCGATCAATGTCGTTGGAATCAAGGTAATGCTAGCAGTATTCAAGGCGAGGAGCGTACACATCGCTGCGGATGCCGTCTCCTTGTCTGGATTGAGCTCCTGCAGCTCCTGCATCGCTTTAATGCCCATCGGCGTTGCAGCATTTCCCAACCCAAGCAGGTTTGCGCTCATATTCGAGAGAATATATCCCATCGCAGGATGGTTCTTCGGCACATCCGGGAATAAATAAGTAACGACTGGCCCTAGCAGCTTGGATATCACCTTGACGAGTCCGGCATCCTCCGCCATCCGCATCATTCCCATCCAAAATACAAGAACACTAATCAAACCGAAACAAACGGTAACACCGGTTGCAGCACCCTCAAATGCCGCCTGAGTGACAAGATTGATATCCCCTTTGACCGCCGCAAAAGCAAAACCGATGATAATTAGCCCTAACCAGATTTTGTTGACCATCATTTCATCCCCTCTCCTACAGGGTAATCTGCTAATCTGCGAGGAACAGTAATTTGATAGCTGCCGCAAACGAATTTCCCCAACTGCCGCCAGCAAACACCGCTCTTGTTTTCAGATTCCCCCCCGCCGGGTCTGGCGAGGGAATGAAGCTGCCTTGCTCATAAATGGGAACCTGTCCGATTTCATGGCCATCCAGCGAGATTTTGATTTGCCCCCTATACCCGAAGTCATTAGCCCGCGCGTTCTTGAGAAACAGCTTCCGCTGAACGCGCTCCAGTTCTCCATTGGCAAGAGCATAACTAAAACCGGTGCCCGTCACAAATTCGTTCTCCACGGGCTGCCCCGCCCCGATGATTTCCTTCAGCGGGTAATTGGCAAAGCCGTAATCGAGCAGCTTCTGATGATCATTCCAATCGTCTCCGTCGTTGAGTGTGACGACGGCGAGCTGCTGGCCTGACCGGCTTGCGGAGCTAACCAAGCAGCGCCGGGCGGTTTTAGTGTAACCCGTCTTTACGCCGTCCGCTCCCTCATAGAATCGCAGCATTTTATTTTTATTGTCCCATTTATAATCCCAAGGATTATTCGGATTGGGAGCACGCTTGCTTCGCGTTTTAACGATTTCCTTGAACACGGGATTCTGCAAACCATACGCGGTAATGACCGCCAAATCATTCGCCGAGGAATAGTGCCCCTTGGCATCAAGGCCATGCGGATTCTGGAATTGGGTATGCTTGAGTCCCAGCATTTTCACTTTTTCGTTCATTAAATGCACGAAGCCTTCCTCCGACCCGCCGACATGCTCTGCGATAGCCGTCGCTGCATCGTTCCCTGAGCGGAGCATAAGGCCATAGAGCAAGTTCTCCAGCTTCATCTCTTCCCCAAGCTCCAAATAGATAGAGGAGCCTTCTTTGCGATAGGCGTTTTTGGTGACGGTCACAACCTCATCCAATTTGCCATGCTCAATCGCGACGATTGCTGTCATAATCTTGGTCAAACTGGCCACCGGCATTTCCACGTCACCATGATGGCTGTATAAAATACGTCCTGACTTTACGTCGATCAGGGTTGCCGCCTGTGCATGCGTTTCCGGCGGACGTGGAGCTTTATATTCTGCTGCGGCGTTAACGGGGATCAGTAATGATACAGCCATCATTGCTGTCATGCTGTAACGAAATATCGAGCGTATTGTCATTATGCGACTCCTCCGGTATTGTAGCGCTAATACTTGTACACTATATGCGGAAAAAGAGGAGAGTATGTCCACCATTCCCGGCAAAAAAAGACCCCTCCCGGAATCAGCGGAAAGGATCGGTCAACCTAATCGGCTAGGAAACCTGTCTTAGCTATACGGATTTCCTGTATTATGATCGGCAACAGGGATCCCTTGAATCGAAGCTGATTGAGATGTTCCCGCGCCGTTATTGGGAAACATTGATTGGATTTTGTCCATCATGTAAGGAACAGAATCGATCATTTTCTCAAACAGATGAGTTTGATTATCCAGCGGAACGATATTTACACCCTGCTTCCCAACAACGAGAAATGCGATCGGATTGATCGACACACCTCCGCCGCTTCCGCCGCCAAAAGGAAGCTGTTTATCCGACGCAGCTGAGCTCCCGTGGTTCTCATCCATGTTATAGTCGCTACCACCGGCAGCAAAACCAAAGCCAACGCGGCTAATCGGCAGTATAACGCTGCCGTCCGGTGTTTCTACGGGCTCGCCGACGATTGTGTTTACATCCACCATATCCTTAATGTTCTCCATGGCCGTTTGCATTAACCCTTGGATCGGATGATCTGACATAATTAATCCTCCTCTTCAACCTAAGTAATAAGAACTACCTTCACTTCTACAGTTTGCACAGCACAAGGCCGTAATATGCGCGTTAAAATCAAAAGGAGTCCGGTGGTCTCTTAAGACCACGAACTCCCTTGATGTCCTTTCATGGTAACGCTCAGCCATTTTTTGAATCCGCCTTTTACCTTTAGTACGCGAACAATAAGAACGAAACCGGCGTATAGTGCGCGCCCTAAGCGAATTTGTCCGCTGCATTCGATTTCGGTTACAAATTGCGGCGGCTGGTCAAAGACCGGCACAACGAATAGCCTCGGCATTTGCCTTAAGCGTATGTAGCAAGATAGCCAGCCAATCAACGTCGTTTTCAAGCCCCACAATGCTCCCGATAAAGTTGCGGTATGAGCCGCATTAGGCAAAGCAACATTCGTAGACCAGTCCAGCTTATCAAATGAAATATGCTTAAGCGTGCTTGCCATCCATTGCTTTAGCCCTCTCGTCGCCCGCAGCAAATCATAGAACTGACCAGCCCAGAAACGAACTTTGCCTTTATTGATATCCTGCGCACTGCTATCCACTTGTCCCTTCGCCAGGTTGTTCGTATTATTCTGCTCCACCTTGAAACCGTCCTTCATATTTTTGAAAATGATGTACGGAATTTCATAGCGAAGCCGGATCAACCCGTAAAGCGTAACCACTTCAAAACGAACAGTTTCGTTCCAGTTTACTTTGCGGGCAACCAAGCGAAATTTGATCGGAGATAACAAAATGAGGACTAAAGCAATACATGCGAGCAACAGGATCAGGATGACTCCGAGCCAAATCCACACAGGAAAGCCCTCCATACCATTCAAATGACGATCTTGAATTAGTATGGCTCCGCAAAAAGGAAATCATTCGCTAAAGCTGCTGCTACTCATCTTTGACGTCATCAAACGTAAGCTGCTGTTCCTCCAGCTTCTGGAATAGAAGTTGGGTCTCTTCCTCCAAATTCTCTGCGTTTTCAAACTCATTCAGGTCCGGCAAGTCCTGCAGGCTGCCCAAGCCAAAGTAATCCAAAAAAGCAGCCGTCGTCCCATATAAAATTGGCCGTCCGATCGCCTCGGCGCGCCCAACCTCTTGGATCAAATCCTTGTTCACCAGCGTATGAATGGCCCGTTCCGACTTGACGCCACGGATCTCTTCCACCTCGATCCGGGTTATCGGCTGCCGGTACGCAATGATGGATAAAGTCTCCAGCGCGGCCTGGGACAATGACGAGCGGGTCGGCGAATAAGCAAGCCGTTCGAAATAGGCGGCATGCTCCGGCAGCGTAGCAAGCTGAAAGTTGCCCGCCAGCTGGACGATTTGCAGCCCCCGTCCCTCCCGTTCAAACGACGACTTCATATCCAATAAAGCATCGGTAATGATGTCTTGACGCTGTTCGGTAACTTCGGCAATCTGCTTCACGCTGAGTCCCTCTTCCCCCGCCAGGAACAGCAACCCTTCAATAATCGACTTCAAATCCCGATAATTCATCTGCCTTAACTTCCCCTCTCCACTCCATCACAATATCATCAAATAGCTTGTTCTGATAACAAACGATCTGCTTCATCTTCATGAGCTCCAATATCGCCAGAAAGGTTACGACGATTTCATGCCGGTACATCTCCGGGTGCAGCAGCTTGGAAAATAGGAGCCTGCCGCCTGTGCCCGTACTTTCCAGCGCAGCTATTACGTCGCGGATCCGATCCTTGACCGAAATTTCGTCCCGGTGAATCCGGGCGACCGTGCTGCGTTTCACGGCGCGGCGCAGAGCCTTCTGGAATGAAGCGATCAAATCGGCTGCGTGCAGCCCTTTAACGGGATTGTCCTGCACATCCGGCAAAAAGGACGACAAATCCTCGGCCTCCTTCGTAAAGATCAGGCTGCGCTCCCATTCCCGCTCATGTAAATGCTCGGCAATCCCCTTGTATTTGCGGTATTCGATCAGCTTGCGGATCAGCTCGTCCCGCGGATCCTCCTCATCCTCCATCAAATAATCGAAATCGTCATCGAATTCGATCACAGGCGGCTTTGGAAGCAGCTGCTTGCTCTTGATCGATAGCAGCGTAGCTGCCATAACCAGAAACTCGCTCGTGATTTCCAGCTCCAATTCCTGCATATTATCCAGGTATTCTAGATATTGATCGGTGATTTCACTCACTGATATTTGGTATATATCGACCTCTGCCTTATCGATGAGATGCAGCAGTAGATCCAGCGGACCCTCAAAGGTATCCAGTTTATAAGTTACTGTCGTCAATGGACATCCTCCACCCGTTAGAGGCAGTTCAAAAGGCGCTCCTTCTGAACGCAAAGTGAATAAAAAATGCAGTACCCTTAAAAAGGGTACTACATTAAATAAGCACTATTTTAGCAAATTCGTCAAGTTAGCCATTTCGATTGCAGCCATCGCCGCATCCCAGCCTTTGTTGCCTGCCTTCGTGCCCGCGCGCTCGATGGCCTGCTCGATATTCTCCGTAGTCACTACGCCGAAGATGGTTGGAACGCCTGTTTTCAATCCGATCGCAGCCACGCCCTTAGCGACTTCGTTGCACACATAGTCATAATGAGACGTAGAGCCACGAATAACCGTACCTAGCGTAATGACAGCGTCGTATTTACCGCTCTCGGCCATCTTTTGCGCGGCGAACGGAATCTCGAACGCTCCCGGTACCCACGCTACGCTTACCTCTTCATCTTTTACGCCATGACGCTTCAACGCATCCAGCGCACCGCCAAGCAGCTTGCTCGTAATAAACTCGTTAAAGCGGCCAACTATAATGCCGTATTTCAAACCTTCCGAGACGAGATGTCCTTCAATTACGTGTGCCATAATCAATTCCTCCAATAATAGTTATAGTCTAATTACCCGATGTTTCGTTCTGTTCGATGACGTCAAAGTTAAGCAAATGTCCCAGTTTCTCCTGCTTCGTATGCAAATAATTGCTGTTGTCCTCATTTTCCTTCATTTGGATAGGTACGCGTTCCACTACCTCAAGACCATATCCCTCAAGTCCAGTAATTTTACGGGGATTATTGGTAAGCAGCCGAATTTGGCGAACGCCCAGATCCTTCAAAATTTGCGCGCCGATGCCGTAATCCCGCAGGTCGGCCGGGAACCCAAGCTTCAGGTTGGCATCGACAGTATCCAATCCCTGCTCCTGCAGCTTGTAAGCCTTCAGCTTATTAATCAGCCCGATGCCCCGTCCTTCCTGGCGCATGTATAGCAGGACGCCGCTGCCTTCCTCTTCGATTTGCCTTAATGCCGCCTCGAATTGTGGACCGCAATCGCAGCGATGGGAATGAAACACGTCCCCGGTCAAGCATTCGGAATGCACTCGCACAAGCACGGGCTCCTCGCTGTTGATTTCCCCTTTGACAAGAGCGACATGTTCCTTGGAGTCCACGTCGTTGGAATACGCGATCGCACGGAACTCGCCATAGTCGGTCGGCATGCGTACTTCCACCTCGCGAGTGACGAGCTTCTCCTTTTCGTTGCGGTAATGGATCAAATCCTTGACGCTGATCAGCTTCAAGTCAAACTGCTTGGCAATCTGCACAAGATCCGGCAAGCGCGCCATCGTACCGTCTTCCTTAATTACTTCGCAAATGACGCCGGCTGGGTATGAACCGCACATCCGCGCCAGATCGACCGCCGCTTCTGTATGCCCCGCACGCCGCAGGACACCGCCTTTCTTCGCGATCAGCGGGAACATATGCCCCGGCCGACGGAAGTCGGAAGGCTTCGCGCTCGGATCCATGATCGCCTTCACCGTAAGCGAACGCTCATAGGCCGATATGCCGGTCGTAGTGTCGACATGGTCGATCGATACGGTAAAAGCCGTGCCATGATAGTCCGTATTTTGGGCGACCATCGGTTTTAAATCCAGCTCCTCCGCTCGTTCCGACGTAATCGGCAAACAGACTAACCCGCGCCCTTCGGTAATCATGAAGTTGATAACTTCCGGCGTCGCCTTCTCCGCGAGCGCCACAAAGTCTCCTTCATTCTCGCGGTCCTCATCATCAACGACGATAATGACTTTGCCGCGCATGAGCTCGTAAATGGCTTCTTCTACCCGGTCCAATTGAATGTCACTCATGTTTATGTCCCTCCCTATAGCTGTTCTATTAATTGAAGCAACATAACTTATGCAAACCCGTTATTCATCAGAAACGGCATATCTATGCCTGATGAAGATCCCTCGGTTCCGGACGGCTCTTCCTCATTGTTCCCTTTGCCGTACCCGAGCAAATGCTCAACGTATTTGCCGAGGATGTCGCATTCCAGATTAACGGTATCGCCCTGGCGTTTATAAGCCAGAACAGTCTCCGCCAGAGTATGAGGAATGATCGATACGCTGAAGATATGCCCTTCCGCGCGCACCACCGTCAGACTTATACCATCGATCGTAATGGAGCCTTTAGGAATAATGTATTTGAACAAAGACTTCTTCGCAGGGGAAATTTCGAACACAACCGCATTCTGATCCTGTTTCATTCCCATGATCGTTCCTATTCCGTCCACATGCCCTTGAACGATATGTCCGCCGAAACGGCCGTCAGCAGCCATAGCTCGTTCCAGGTTCACTTTGCTGCCCGGTCTGATCTGGCTTAAGTTCGTGTGGCGGTACGTTTGCGGCATAACGTCAACTGTAAAGGATGAGCGGTCAAAATGCGTCGCCGTCAGGCATACCCCGTTTACCGCCACGCTGTCCCCAAGCTTCATCCCTTGCGTCACGGTATTCGCCGTTATACTGATGACCATGGCCTCGCCCTTGCTTTGAACTGATTTAATTGCGCCGACTTCCTCCACTAATCCGGTAAACATTGCAGCCTCCTCCTTTCCACTAACTCCTTAAGCCATTTCACAATGCGTTCCAAACGGGATATCCCGTAATGCATACATTATCGCCAATTTGCTCCACGGACAGTTCGCTTAAGGTGACCGCATCCTTCATGAGCTCGAAGCCATCGAACACGAAGGTTCCTGGTGCATTCAAACCACCGATGATTTTAGGCGCCAGGAACAAAGCGACTTCATCGACTAGCCTGCCGCGCAGCAGCGACCCGTTAAGGCGGCCACCGCCTTCGACAAGCAGGGAGGAGATGCCGAGCTCCCCAAGCTTTTGCAATCCAGAGCGAAGATCCACCTGCGGCCCTTCGCCGCAAACGATGACTTGAATCCCCTGCTCCGTTAGAGCTGACCGTCTATCTTCCGGTGCCTGCTCCGTAGTCAGCACAATGGTTTGTGCGGCACTGTCGACGAGCACTTTGGCTCCGCCTTGAATGCGGAGAGTCGAGTCCACAATGATTCTTGCCGGGGAGATGCCGGGTACCGATAACCTCGTCGTTAATGAAGGATCATCGGCGATCACTGTATCCACCCCGACCATAATGCCATCGTGCCGATGACGCATCGTGTGTACGCGCTCACGTGATTCCTCGTTGGAAATCCACTTGCTGTCACCGCTTTTAGAAGCGATTTTGCCGTCTAGCGTACTTGCGGTCTTGATGGTGACGTAAGGCAGCCCTGTCGTAATGAATTTGATGAATTTCCGATTCAGCTTGACCGCCTCGTCCCGCAGCACACCGACTTTCACCTCAATGCCGTTTCTCCGCAGCAGTTCTATACCTCTACCGGCCACTTGTGGATTAGGGTCTTCGCAAGCAACAACGACGCGGCTCACCCCGGCCTTAATCAACCCCTCACTGCATGGGGGCGTGGCTCCGTAGTGGCTGCATGGCTCCAACGTAACGTAGACCGTGCTGCCTTCAGCAGACTCCCCGGCCATATTCAACGCATGGACTTCCGCATGCGGAGTTCCCCGCTTCAAGTGACTGCCAAGCCCGACGACCTCGCCGTTCTTCACGATCACGGCTCCAACGACCGGATTGATACCGGTTTGTCCCTGAGACCGGCTCGCCATGTCAATCGCTAGTCTCATATAGTACTCATCATTAATAATTTCCAATATGTTTCACCTCCACCTGCTTCAAGCAATATCAGCAAATAAATAAAGCCCCACCGGAGTCCGATGGGGCCATGAGAGCAATTATACGCAAAATGAAAGCACAAAGTCGGGTATGCGAAAACATAACGGAACATGGGGGCAAATTTGCACAAAAAGCACCCAAAACCGTCATCGCTAAACCAACTCTTCAAGTGTCCGCTATGTGAAAATTGGAACTTAAAGAATATGCTTTAATCATATAGATATATTCGTAGTTGATACGTCATATATCCTGCGTTTCCTTCTCCCATCCAGACTATACTGTCGGTCCCGGAATCTCACCGGCTCAGCCGCATGCTTAATATGTAGCGCAAACGGGTCACGGACTTGTACTTGCTTCAAGCTCATTCTACTGAGTTCTCAAGCAGTCATCACCGTCGGTAGGGAATTTCACCCTGCCCCGAAGTTAACGTTGGAAAATATTTAGTTGTCTCACTGTGTTGATTAATGGCTTCGTAAAGATGTTACCACCAAAAAAATTAAAAAGCAAGGCGCCAATCTGAATGGGCACCTTGCACAATCCTATATTTAATTTGAAATGGTAATCATAATTGCTCTGAAAAATGATCTTTCAAACATTCATTGCTATTTACGGTGAACACGTATTTCCACTCATTTTCTTCCGGTTCAAGCCATTCAAATTGATAAGAAATTTCATGCCCCGCTTTCTTGATACTGAAGCATCGGATGAGAGTTTCTTGGTCATAAGAGTAATCCACTAATAATTTCCCCACTTCAATTAGCGGCGCCTCAACTTCTTTATCGACACATTTTTCTGCATCGGCCTTCCTCAAATAGACGCTGCCGCAATGGATACAGCTATACATAAGAGTCCACCTCTCACTTCACAAAAATATACTTTTTTATTCTTTAACCGATTATGTTTGGGTAAAATACGGTCAAACTAAACGGTTGCTTTAATTCGTTGGTAGTAGGTACATGGTAGCAAACTATTCGATGAACAGAATATCTCGAGCAACAATCATTTACAAGCTATCATTTTCAATAGGTGTAGATATGCTACCTTTCTCGTTCAACAAAAAATCCCCGATTATTCTAGAGCAATTCATCCAGCTTAACCCTCTCATCGACATTCAGAAAATACATCGAATTTAACCAGGAAAATAATATGAAGTTAAAAACAGGATATACAGGAACATATGTTTGCATTTCGTTAAAATCCATGATAGTATTACCTTATTGGTAACAACAGATTACTTTATATTAAAACATGATGGAGTTGAGAATTCAATATGAAAAACGGCAAAAGTTGCGTAAATTCAGGAAATAACTATAGCTACTTGCTTTCCTGCACACATTCCTACCTAAGCGAAATCCTTAGAATTTATGATTAGCCTATTCGATAAATATACCATTTCGGTAATACAAGAGGATCTCCATACATGTGCTTACAGCTAGTGAGAATTAGATGATTAGCGGACACGCCTGTGTCCTTTATGAAATGAAAATACCATGGTGGCGTTAACCGAGGGGAGGTGATGTGGATGAGACGCGGACATTCCAGGCTAAGCTGGCAAGATCTGTACTACGACGGCGAAATCGACAACAAATCCGATTTTTTTGACGAGGACATGCAGGAAATCATCATTATTACGGCAGAGGATCGTTATACTGCAGGAGGTAATTTTATTGGCCAAACAATCAGCTTCCTTGAAATACGTTTATAAAATTCGTTCCTCCCGGCTCCGAAAAGCGAAATGGAACCTTTCCCTTTCCATTGAAGAAGCGATGAGAAACGAAGAAATCGTAGCATTGGCGGACAGTACGGCGCTCCGGTTCATTTTGGAAATAGAACATAGAGAAAATCAAGACCCATACATATTAAGTATCCGGGATCAGATTCATCTTTTAAAAATGAAAGAGAACTTAGCCGCCAATAAAAAAAAGCTCAACACGCTATATAAGGAATTGTACGAGGCCTCGTTCGTTTCCAGCTACCTGAGCGTCGTTATCGATAATAATCAGGACTATGACCGTTTGAACAGCAAAAAGGGCTTTAATATCAATGGCATAAAATATAAAAGATTGTTAGCAACAACAAGCGGAGCGAAGAACAGCACCGTTGTCTTTGTGAATTGTGACATCTACGACGAACTAAACAGAAGAATTAATAACGGCAGAAATATGAACATATCATTTGTCCCTGCCAGGCTTGAAGCCTATAAATCCCTTGTGTGCAGTACAAGCACTCCGGTGCCTCATCCTAATGGAATTCTGGTGATAAATGATTGCGAAACCTCGTTCGTCAGCAATGTCATTGAAATTGACGATTCGGTCACAAAGAAGTTTCCAAAGATGAGATACAAAGAAAATTATGACATTAAACTGAACGAAAGCGATGGTTATGGACTGATCCTCCCTTCCCTTAGCGAAAAATGGGCCAAGCATCTCGGGGAAAATTATATTCCTAGCGGCTTTTGCATCAGAAATGCTTTTACGAAAGGCATGCTGTTTACGTTCGATTTCCACGCGTTTGCGGAGCAAATAGCTGAAAGCTATATCGTCAAAGATATATGGGGATATGAAAGAGACATCCGTAAGGCGGAGATTGTACTGACGGCCTCCATGCTTAAGCTATGGGACTCCTATGATCATCTTGAGCACTATCTCCAAAACTGCCAACAAAACAATTATTCCTTTAGCGTAACCAAAGTGACTCCCGAAACGCTGGAGGATGAACGAAATCTCAATTATCAGTTCATTCAGTCCCTGGATCTATCCGACGAGCAACTCCGAACGCTAATAGCGCCAACCGTGAATGAAATCAATGATATTTTAGGGCTGGATCCATATAAGAGCATTTTGTTTTTAAACGGCAAAGATATTACAACAGATACTTTTCATAAGAAAGGCAATGATTTCTCCAAAGCTCTTATGGCTGATCCAAGCGTCATTCATGACCCGTTCATAAGGAATAAAGTTTATGGAATGATTAAGAAAAGAATAAATGATGCCAAGGTCGGCGTTATAAAAGTAGCCGGCAACTTCTCCACCATCTCTGGCGACCCCTTCAGTCTATGTCAGAGCATGTTCGGGATGGAGATTACGGGGCTGCTCCGTGCGGGTTCCTTCTATTCAAAATACTGGAATGACAGAAACGTAAGCCAGGTCGCCTGCTTCAGGGCACCGATGACCTGCGCGGAAAATATAAGAATACTTCAATTGGAAAATACGCCGGAAATGAATTATTGGTACAAATATATGAACACAGTCACGATTTTCAATTCATGGGACACCACCACCCATGCTCTGAACGGAGCGGACAAGGACGGCGACGCCGTTCTTACTACCAATAACAAGGTGCTGCTGGACAGCATTGAGAGATTACCTGCTATCGTATGCGTCCAGAAAATCGCCGATAAGAAAATCGTAACCGAAGAAGATGCGATTCAAGCAAACAAAAACAGCTTCGGCGACGAAATCGGCAAAGTCACGAACCGGATTACGTCCATGTTCGATGTCCGCGCCAAGTTCCCGAAAAACAGCAAAGAATATAAGACGCTAACCTATCGCATTCAAAGCGGCCAAAACTATCAGCAGAACGCAATCGATAAAACGAAAGGCATCAATAGCAAGGACATGCCTAAAGAATGGTATGACCGCCAGGCTGCCGACGCCTCAAAGGACCGGGAGTTGAATCTGCGCATCCTTGCCGACAAAAAGCCTTATTTTTTTGGTTACATTTATCCCGAGCTGCACAAACAATATCGCAGCCATATCAAAGCCTATGAAATGAATTGCTGGGAAAGATTCAGAATCGGCCTTAACGAGCTCACTGCCAAAGAAGAACGGACAAACGACGAACAATTATTTTTACAAAATTACTATGACTATATGCCCCTCTCGATCACCAAGTCCGTCATGAACAGATTGTGCCGGATGGTTGAGGATGTGTTCGATCGAACGAAGGAAACAGCTTCCAAAACGGAATTTGACTACAGCATTTACAAAACAGCCAAGCCCTACTCCAAAAGAATATTTCAGCAATTATCCGAGGTAGTGGAGATATATCAGGAAACCGTTAAAAGCCATGTCCTCTCAACGAGAAAAAATAGAATGAGCGAAGATGAAGCACAGTCCGCCAGAATGATGTTCAAGGAATCCTTCAAGCAGGAAGTTTATGAAAAATGCAGCAACACAGAAGATGTGTGCAATATTTTACTGGACCTCTGCTACAGCAAAAATACGACCAAGCAAATCATTTGGGATATTTGCAGCGATCAGATCCTATCGAATTTGCTAGAGAAAAATGGCCATACCATCACTTATCCACGGCAGGATCGGCATGGCAGCATTTCCTTCGGCGGAAGTTTGTTTTCGCTTGAAACCGTAAACCTAAAAGATCCTGATCATAAGGAGCTGAAGCCCGCATGAAATTAATCATTAACGAAATAGAGCTCGTTCAACAGGCGCTGACGGAAGGTTTTATCCATCAGAAAATCTCTAAAACGATTACCTGTTTAATCAAACACTATTACTCGCTTGGCAACAACCGACAGGAAACTCGCAATGCAATCGAATTGTTCATGCAGAACCATTATCCGCATTTTAACAGCGTCAAGTGGCAGGATACTTTAGACCGATGGGTCAAAACGATTGAGAAACAAGATCATTCGCTTTTGGAAATCAAGGAAGTCGTCATAACCAACAAAGAATTGGAATATATCAGGGGCTTGAATAGCTTGATTCACGAGAAGCTAGCCTTCGTTTACTTGGTATACAGCAAAATTTTCAACAAGATGAATGGCAATGACTCCTATTGGGTGAACACTCCGCGAAGCGATATTTTTAAAGATGCCAAGGTTACGGCGAATAGCATCAAGCAGGGACTGCTCGTCAATGATCTAATGACGCTCGGTGTAATTGAACCGACCTTGAACACCAAAAAATTGAGTAAAAGAGTGTTGTTTGCGAATGATCAGGACGCGGCAGGAATCATCGTGAGGGATTTCAGAAATTACATCTACCTATATTTGGAGTGGCGCGGCGATAAGATGATATGCTGCAGTTCCTGCGGCATCCTGCTTCGCCAAACTTCCAATCGAAAGAAATACTGCAACGAATGCTCCAGGGCAAAACAAAAAGAATGGCAGCGGAATAGCATGAAGAAAATAAGGGAACACGTGTTCGTGAAGTGATGGAAAACTCCCTCAAGCGTTGATACATAAAGACTTTGACGGTATCGGCCCAAATTTGTATTAGTGATAGGAATTCACAATATTCCTAAATAATTAAATTTTTGACTTTTAAGGAGGTGCTTAACTATGAATCAATCGGAATGGATGGAGCCACCGAAATGACCCATGAAGAAGACATTCAGCTTGCTTTGCTGGCGAATGAACCGGTGTTTGTCGCAGATATCGGTTATATCCGCTCACCGAAGCTGAGAGATGTCATTAAGCTGGGGTACAGCAGCTACATGGAATCACTGTCGTCTCTATTGTTTGACAAGTCAAGAATATCCGGCTTGGGAGAAGTACCGGAGTCGGCATTTGTGCTGGCGTGTTATTTCTTCATGCAGAACGAACACTTCCGAGCTTCTTTTACCAACGGAATCCAACTTCTATTACAAAAAGAAATTGAGCTCGTAGATTCTGAGGAGGCTCCCTATTTCAACCTAGGAGATGGGATGACCCTGCACGAAGGCAATTTTCAACGTTTCCAGGAGATCGTGAAAATCGCTAACAAGGCTGAATTAGCCAACGACAAGGATGAGTATAATCCTGGAAATTCAAAAGCCAAAGAAATGATCGAGAAACTAATGAAGGGCAAAGCGAACAAGCCCGCCAAGAAACCGGTCATGAATTTGCACAGCATCATATCGGGCCTGTCCTGGAAATCGACCAGCGGCATCAATATCCATAATATTTTCGAGCTGAGTATTTATCAGTTCTATGACGGCTATTACCGGCTTGAAAATATCGATCATTACAACAGTGTCGTCACTGGCATTTATACCGGCAATATCGATGCAAAAAAGATTAATATGCAAGAAATCAATTGGACAAAAATTATTTATTAGGAGGAATTTTTTTATGGCAGTTACAAATAGATGGGCAGTACGGGACGTTGCAACAGCATCATTTTTCGATATCGAAACAGGAAAGCTGAAAGTTAAAATCGACACGCTGAAAATGTCTAACATTGAGAACACCGCAGAAACGGTATATGCCGTGGGCGGAAGCGGCAATCCAAAGTTGGTCGGGTTCTCCGGCGGCCGTTCTGCAAGATTCGTGCTGCAGGATGCCCTGTTCTCCAACGAAATGCTGGGCATGCTGCTTGGCAACGAGGTCACCTCTAGTGCGAAGAATGTCATTAAAAATGAAGTATGCGTAGTGAGTGGAGATGCCGCTACACTTACATATACACCAGCTAGCAGCGGAGCGCTGGTCAGCGTGAACCTGCTCCATGCAGACGGAACGGTGGGCAAAGCCTTTGAATATGTCGCCTCGGCACCAGCATCGAACAGCTATACCGTAAGCGGCAAGACGGTTTCCTTCGCCAGCGGCGAAATTCCGGATCACAGCAAAATCATCGTTTACTACGAAACAGCGGCAAGTCCTGATACGAAGGAAATCCGCGCATCCTCCGATAAATTCGCCGGAAGCTTCAAGCTCGTGCTCGACGTATTGGTGCGTGACTATCACCTTCAAAAGGACTATGCAGCACAAATTACGGTCGATAATGCAAAAATCGAGGATAACTGGAACCTCAATATGCAGCCAGATGGAGAACCTTCTCCACTTGATATTCCGATGGAGGCTTTGAAGCCAGCCGACTCTCACGATCTGTACGTGATGCGGATTTATGATGAGGAAGATTTGGCGTAAGGATTTAGGAGGGGCTCTCCCCTCCTCCCTTCATTCTTCTTATCTTAAAGCTAGTGAATTGGTCCTTTGCTCATTTTCAGATGAAAAGAAACCAGCTCATCATAAAATACAAAACAATACGAACTAGGAGATGATTCATATGACGACTAAAACGAAATCCACGAAAACGAATAAAGTAAAAGATACTAAACTAACGCTAGACAACTTGGTGCAAGATGTAGATAAATATGACAAGCTGCAACGGGTCAGCTTTGAAGACGGGCGCTATACAGAGGTACATACCTGCTTCAGGCCAACACGGATCGATGAAATGCTCGTGAGCTTTTCTGAATTCATTACCGAGTATAACCGCAGATTTTCCGAACTGAAAGAAAACAAATTAATGGATTATTTAAGCCTTCATATCCTCTTGTTTTTCTCTACTTTAACCGAGCGGACCGACTATTCCTTTGAGGAAAAAGTCGATATCTTCAATAAAATGCTGGACAGCGAGCTGGCTGAGACCATTTTTGAGCATTTTGAGAAAGCAGAAATTGAAAAAATCTACTCTCGCATCTGGAAGAAATTCAGCATGTACGAGGAATTGGTCCAAAACAATAAAGAACTGCAAAGCGAACTGCTGGATTACATCGAAAATGCAAATTTAGAAAATACAGACGTCATCAAAAACGTTCTGATCCCAAACAACTAAATGCCAAAGGAGCGAATCGCTTTGAAGTTTTTCATTCATGAACTGGAATATGTCATCTCTTTTCTGTATCGTCTGAAATTACTGGATTTTAGCTCTCGTATGAGAACTCGATTCATTAAAATTTTGGCGGAGCGCTTTCAACAATATAAGGAAGAATATCTTGACCTCGTGATGGAGCACTGCGTACTGGATGGCGATGGTCAGCCGGAAATTATTACGGAAGGCGAGGTCCAGCGTTACAACATCAAAGACCTGCAATCGTTCCAAACCTCCCTTGCCCCCCTGCTAAATGAGGAATTCGTCATTGAAGTCACGGACAATAACCGAAACATGCTCAAGAGCGTTGCCTACTCCGTGCTGAATTGCGGTCTGGAATTCGACGGCGACGATCAGTTTAAATACGATGCTTTAGCTTCAAAATTTGAAGAACTCAATCTGGACGAAATTTAAAATATACTTTGTAAAAATGGCCATCGGTTGGTCATTTTTTTATTTAAAGGAGTGAGAACCATGGCAAATGATACGAAGATTCTGCTTACGGCCGATATCAACATAAATTTGTCGATCACCGCACTGAATAAAGCCATAAAAGATATTGAAAAACACCCTTCTTTGAAAAAAATCAAGATCACGATTGAAATCGACAAACAAGAAAGTGATAAGGTCGGGAAAAGCTTCGGCCAAGCACTAAAATCCGTTTATAAACAAACGCAAACTTTCATTAAAAATAACAAGGCTCTCTTGAAGCAAGGTATGCAGGATATTATTAAAACCATTCTTGAGGTCGATACGCAAATCACACAGCTTAAACGGGTCATGAACGAAGGAACGGATTTCGAGAGCATGCTGCGTGGAAGCATTCAAACGGCGAATGAGCTGGGACATTCCATCAGTGAAGTAAATGGCTTGCTGATTGATATTGGCCGGATGGGTTATGACGAGAAGCAAACCCTAGCCCTCGCTAAGACGGCCGCCCTGTTTCAAAATATATCGGAGCTGACGCCGGACCAAGCAATCCAAACCATGACGGCAGCGATGTCCGCGTTCAATATCGAAGCGGAGGACAGCATTCTAATTGCTGACAGGCTTAACGCGGTGGACAATAAATTCACCGTGACAAGCCAGGATTTAGCCAGCAGCTTAACCCAGGCCGGAACTGCGGCCAACAACTATGGCATTTCCATGGAAAAGCTGATCGGTGATACGACAGCCATTTCCATTGCTACGCGTGAGAGTGGTGAAGTGATCGGTAAACTCGTTGCCGCCTGATCAAGCGATTGATCAGTGAAAATCTCGACTAATGGACTTGGAACTCCTATCTCCAAAAATAGGACAACAAGGGGCAAGTTTAAATACAGCCTGAACGACTAAATGTCGAGACATCTTCCCTTCTTCGCTTAAAGGTGAAGATGATGCGATAGTCTGAACACACTAGCAATAGTGTGAGAAGCGGTCGAGTGTAAAGACACTCCTGGAAGCACCGTTTCCGCTGCACTTCTCGATTTAAGATTGTGCAGTCCGTAGGACGCCTTATGTCCGAAAGTAACAGCCTGAACTCACTAACCACAATTTACTCGCGCCTGACGACACTCGGAGAATCTGAACAGGTACTGAACAGCATTGGCATTTCCATGAAAGACATGAACGGCAATGTGAAAAACGGATCTATCGTTCTGGACGAAGTTGCCGGAAAATGGAGCAATTTAAGCAAGGAACAGCAGTATAATACCGCACTGCAATTGGCCGGTCAGTCCCAACTCTCCCGGTTCATTGCCCTTATGGAGAACTATGACACCAGTACGAGCGCAAGTGAAGCCGCTCTCAACTCTCAAGGCTCCGCCATGCGGGAAAATGCCGACTATATGAACTCCCTCGAAGCCAGAATCCAAACAATGAGAACCGCCTGGGACACGCTTGCCTTATCCATGGGGAATGCCGTGATCAACGACTCAATTATTGGTGTAACGAGTGTATTGACGGGTTTGATGAAGGTGCTAACCTGGTGTGTTGATACGTTTGGTTTGCTCCCTACTCTGCTAGGGATCGTTGGTACCTCAGCTGCCACTGTAAGTAAAAACTTTAGAACAACTACGATTGCTGTTTTAACACTTGGTCGAGGCATGACATCGCTTGGAGTTTCTGCAAGAGCGGCTGGTATTGCCATAAAGGGCTTACTTGCAAGTACAGGAGTAGGACTAGCTCTAGCTGCATTAGGTTTTGTACTTGAGAAGGTTATTAATTTATTTGGGAATGCCAAAGAGTCTCAAGAAGAGTATTTTGATAATTTAAAGCAAAATATTGAAGATACTGAAAACAATATCGTATCCCTTGAGAATTTAAGCAAAGCTCTTAGTGACCGTAGTAAATCTCAAGAAGAATTAAATAAGGCTCTTGAACAAACTTCACAGTCCGTCCCAGATATCATCAGTCATTACACCGCTGAGGGAAAAGCTGTTTACAAATCTAAAGCAGAAATAGATAAGCTTATTGAGTCTGAAAAGGCCCTAAATCTAGAAAGAAGCAAAAGATTATATCAAGAATCAACGGAATCGTTAAAAGGCACCGCGAAAGAAATTACTTCAAGTAAAAAAAAAGTTGGGAAGTTACAGCAAAAACATGACTACGCATCAGCTAAGGTTGACGCACTATTATACGCCGAAGAATTCTTTAATAATAACGATTTGGATGCAAACTCTAAAGATTATATTGATAAAATTCAGTCACTTAATGATAAAGTTGCTTCTATATTCAGAGAAAAAGGTCAGTACGTCGATGAAAGCTGGCTTTCTAAAGAATTATTAGGTAATGACGGCATTACTCAAGCAGTTACTGCGGCCAGATCGGAACTGGGCAAACTGGATGGACAATTTCAGGATGCTAAAAGCAAATATGATAGTGGATTAAAAGACTTTACGGATCTTTTTAAAACCTATAATAACAACCTCATCAATGAAACAAACGTGACGGATAATAATGTCAGGCTGTTTCTAGATAAGCTGAGTAATTCCTTTACGGAAACAATGAATGTTACGAAATCGAATTCGGATGATTTGGTTTTTCAATACGAAGACCTGGCCACAGATATCAACCAGTACCTGTCAGACAATAAAATTGATCTGGCACAAGCGATTCAATCAGGAAACACCGCTACAATTATTGAAGATCTAAAGGAAAAATTCCCTGATTACATTAATGTTCTGAATGATCTGGCCATATCTTTAGCTGAAACATCCAAAAATACCAAAGCAGGCCTACCAGTCTATGATGAAACCGGAAGGGAAATCGGCAGAATAGCAAGTGCAGCCGATGCGGCAGCCAACAGCTTCCGTGGATTAAAGGAAGTTTTTGGCGAAAACGACGAAGTCATTGGATTTAAGGGTTACTTAACAAATACCGAAGGTACGATCGGTTATTTGAGCGAGTATTTGCAAGATGCAAAAGATGAAATGAAACTTCTGAATGACGCTGAGAAAGAGCTCGAAGAAGACCAGTCTCTCTCAATATCGACCATAAAGATGCTCAATGATAAATATGGCGATTTTGCTGACGTTACCAAACTTGGACGCGAAGAAATACTTCTTTTCTTGCAAGCCAAAAAACAACAACAAATCGAATCCATAGAAGCAGACATTAAAGAAACCCAAACCTTAATCAATAATGCAAATGAGAGAATTAAAAAAATTAAAGAAGAACGTCAAGCATTTATTGAGACATATGCTGCTAAGGTAGCAAATGGTACAATGACTGATCTTCAAGCAGAAAAACTGGCATTTGGCAAAACTTCTGCAATACAAAATACTACAGAATCTGAACTTGAAGACGAGACTGTCAAACTCAAGTTATATAAAGCTGCTCTCGACGAGCTTACCAAGACACAAAATTCAAACGAAAAAGAAAACAAGAAATCAAAAGAAACCTTGGAGGAAACTACAGAAGTCCTTTCAAGGCTTCAGCAGCAATTAAATGCCGTTGACGATGCAATCAAAAAAGTCAACAGCCAGCGTGAACGATACGCTAAACATTCTCAAAAGTACCGTGATTCGATAATTGCTGAAAATAAATTGCTTGCTGAAAAAAATAGACTTTTAGAAGAAGGTGTTAAAGACCCTTCTAAGTTGCTGCCGGTCAAACAAGAAGTTAATAGTTCTGGAACTAGCAGCTCGTCTAGCGACCCTATTAATAATATGCTTTCTGCTGCTTCCGGTTTGCAAGGTACTTTCACATATAAACAAGTTTCCGGTAAATTCAAAGGCACTTATGAGGAATTCACGAAACAAGCCGTTTCGGATTGCTCCCAATTCGTACAAGAAATGTTCGAAGAGTTTTTAGGAATCAACCTCCCTCGTACCGCTGCTGAACAAGCCAAACAAGGTGCAAAAGTTGATAAAGCAGACTTGCAAAAAGGGGATCTTTTATTTTTTAATACCACGGGCAAAGATAATTCTCATGTTGGTATTTACAAGGGTAACGGCGAGTTTATCCATATGGGTGTCAATAGCGGGTTAAGTACTCAAAAATTGGACAGCAAATATTGGTCAGAAAAATACCAAGGTGCAAAAAGGGTAACTAATAACAGCTCTTCCAGTGGCACTCCGATAAGTGGCGATCATTCGCAAAAAGACCTCGACGAAGCAGGCAAACAGGCTGCTCAAGAGATAGAGGATAATAAAGCCAGAATCTATCAAGGACAGCGGGATTATCTAGAAAGTGTTCGAGCCTATTATGCAAATTTACTAGATATCGAAGACGACAAAATTCACAAATCTCAATTCAGCCAGTCGAATTACTCTGATTATTCTGAGGATTGGAGAAAATATGAAGCTGATGTCGTCGGTAATTTAATTAAAAAGAGAGATATAAAAAAACAGGAATATCAAGAGTTCCAAAATACGATTGATGCAAAAGGATTTGAGCCCGAGCTTTTTGAAGCGGATCTACGAAAGTTGTTACAAGAAATCGATAGTATTTCGCAAGAGATTGACGGTAAAAATCTCGGCATCATCAATAGTAAGCTTGATGAATTCAGCGAAAAGGCCTCTAAGGCTAATAAGAAACTTGAACTTTCTAAAGCTAGAATGGAACAGGCAAATGAGAATTCTGCTGAATACTCTAAAGAACTGTCTCTGCAAATTTCGCTAACCAGTCAGCAAATCGACATTAATGAAAAAGCCATCAAATATCTTGAACAGCAAATACAAAGCGAACAGTTGTCGGCTAAAGCCAAAGAAGAATTAACAAAAGAACTTCATAGCTTAATCATTGCTAACTATGAATATAACCGATCCATCCAGGATATCAGAGAAACCTACGCCGATCAGATCATCAGCAACTTCAAGAAAATGATCGAGACACAGCGCGATCTAGAGCTGGATGCCCTTGAGGAACGCACCAAAGCGGAGAACAAAAGGCACGATAAGTTCATGGAGAACATCGACGAGGAAGACAAACGGTTTGAAGAGCATATCAACAAACAAATCAAACTCCTTGACCGTCAGAATGCCTCGGATGACTATGAAACCGAACTGGAGAAAAAACTCAAAGAACGGCAAAAGATCCAGGAAAGCCTGAACAAATGGTTCCTCGACCAATCCATGGAAGGCAAAGCCAAACGTAAAGAATTACAGGAACAGTTGGATGCTGAAGATGAAGAGATCGAGCGCTTTAAATTAGAGCGTGAAAGAGCCCTCACCAAAGAAGGCCTGCAGGATCAGTTGGATGATCGCAAGAAATATACAGATAAGGTCAAAAAGGATCAAGACGATCTTCATAAAGAAACACTTGATAAAATCGATAATGAGAAAGAGAAAACGCAGCAAAAATATAAAGATATTCTCGAAAACGAGAAATATTTTTATGAAATGAAGAAAAACCTGCTCAGTCAGGATGCTCAAGTTGTTGAAGCAACGCTTAATGAACTAAAGGGCAAGTACGATATATTTTTCTCTATATTAAAGAACCATGCCTTCGATACTTCCCAAGCTTTCGAGAACCTGAACTATGCTATGCAATTGGATTATGATAAGCTGCTCAATTTCCCTATGGGGAGTAATGGTGGCTCCAATAACAATAGCAATACTGGAAACACTAGCTCATCTAGCAACTCTCCTTTTACACAAAAAGAAAAGAATACTATTAAAATGATGATAGCTAATAGCGATGCTTGGGCAGCAGCCACAGATAAAGCTGCAAAAGACTACTACGCTGCAGAAAATCTCAAGCTTGGTACTGAAATTGGAGCTACACGCGATGACAAAACCGGAATATGGTATAAAAATGGGGTCAAGCTATACCATGACGGTGGAGAAGTCGGAGTAGCCGGAACCACAACTCAGACCTGGTGGGAAAAAATAAAGAGCACCCTGAAGCCCAACGAAGAATTAGGCATTCTCAAAACAGGCGAAGTTGTCCTGGATAACCCTCTGCAATTCGTTTATAACTTTGCCGGCGAAATGTCCAAGAAGCTCTCTCTCCTCTCTCCGTCCAGCAGCACGGCCAATGCGGTTTCGGCGGTCTCTGGCGGAGGCGTCGCGATCGATACCGTCATCATTCAGGCCAATGACCGCGAGACGGGAACCAGCCTGCTAAACAAGTTCGAATCCGCGATGAACAGATCCATAAAAATAGGAACGTTTAAAAAATGATATGCTGGCAGAGCCGCTTTCCCATCCGAAAGCCCGCTCTGCTTTTTGCGATTTAGGAGGTAATATACACGTGCTCGGAGAGATCGATTACAACTTAAAGCCGATACAACCGCAGTATTTTCTCTGTAAACCAAACCGTGAAATCATTGGCAAGCTGAAACATATTTATAATGATTCCATCCAGGAGCCGTTAAACCAGGTAGGTGAACTAGAATTCACCATCCCTATGCAAATCGATTGGCACCATAAGCTCATCAAAAACAAACATGCTGAACTTATCCGCGAGAGATATTTGATCAAAGTCGTCCGCGGCCAGAAAACCGACTGGTTTATCGTGGTCAGCCTGTCCCAGGCTTCCGAGAATGACCAGGAAAGCATGACGGTAAAATGTTATTCCGCCTATCACATGCTGACTGACAAAATGATCAAGAGTTATAGCGTCGAAGCGTACTATTGCCGGCAGGTGCTGACGGATATGCTCGCTAATACCGTATGGGACATCGATTATATCGATGCCGATTTCGACCTTTCCTATCGCGCTTTCGAGTTCCAGTCATGTACAGTTCTGGACGCTATTTATTCCATTGCTGACAAATATAATGCCATCGTCGAGTTTAATACGGACGCAAAAACCGTAAGCTTCAAAAAACCGGAATTGTTCGGCCTCAATCGAGGACTTACGTTCAGCTTCGGCAAATATCTCAAAAGCATGAACAAACAAACCACGGCCGACCAAATGGTGACCAGGCTTACGGCCAAAGGCAAAGACGATTTAACGATCCATCACGTCAATCCAACGGGTCAAGGGTACGTTGAGAGCTTTAGCTACTTTGTGTACCCTTTTCGCAGAGATGACCAGCGAGCGGTCCTCTCTTCTTCTTTTCATATGAGCGACTCCCTCTGCCACGCCCTGCTCGACTACGAAGAGCTTGTACAATCGAAGACAGGCCTGATTGAAAGCTACATTAAGCAGCGACAGGTCTATGAGGATGAGCTGAATCAACTAGACATTGACCATAACAGGCTTAAGAACAATGAAAAAGTCATAACAGGCACAGTACTGAGCCAGCAGTTTGATGGCAAAATGTTTTTCGAAAAATATGGGCATACCGGAAGCTCTTCGCACACTTTTGAAGTAAACAGTACTTATGCCTACGCTGTATTGATCAAAGCCGACAATACAGTCGGTCTATCTGTCTTCTTAAATGGGCAGCTTCGAAGCCTGCCCTCCGGACAATGGGCTATGCTTGGCAAAGTAAAGGACGTCTCCTCCATTCAGGTTGCACTCCAAGGGGGCAATACGGGAGTATTCATCCAAGTAACCAACATAAGCCTCGATGAATGGACCAACTCAAACAATGAGCAGACCATCGTGGAAAGATACAGCCTGGATCACAAGGAAAATCAGCTGCGGCTAAAAGAAATTGAAATCAACAACAAGATGGATCAAATCGACGATATCCAAAATCAAATCGATGCCCTTCAAGTTGTTTTAGCAGCCGACAACAACTTCTCCCCTGCTCAGCTTCAAGAGCTGAACGAGTTTGTTATAGAGCGGGAGTTCAGTGACGATGTGTACGTCGACGAGCATGATCTTTATGAAGCGGCTCAGGAAAAACTGCGAGAGCTGCAGCAACCTCAGCTTTCGATCGACATCGATATCGTGAACTTTCTAGAAATCGTCGGCGAGCAGCGCAATTGGCACAAGCTTGTACTTGGCGATTTTGTAAATATCAAGTATGAACCTACGGCTACCTATGTCACGGCGCGAATTGTAAGTATCAGCTACGACTATGAAGGCCAAGAAATCAGCCTTACCCTGTCCAATATTAAAGACGTTAGTGACGACAGCAAGGATATGGAGAAATTCATCCAGAACTCGACCAATACGAATATCATCGTTGACGCCAGCAAGCATAAATGGGGCAAAGCCATCGTCGATGTGTCCGAAATGTCGCAGTTGTTCGAGAATTTTTGGAACAAGGTCACCAATGATATCAATATGGCCTCCAATGAACATGTCGTGATCGACCGCAAAGGCATTACGATCATCGATCCTAATGATCCTTTGAGATTTCTGCGCGCAACCCATGGCGTATTGGGCTTGACGCGTTCTGGCGGATTGAAGTATGAAACAGCCATCTCCCCTGACGGTGTGATTGCCGAAATGGTGCTGGGTAAAATCATCCTCGGCCAAAGGGTCGTCATCGGCGATACGACGGGAGTTTTTACAATTGAAGGCTCTCGGCTCATGATCGATGACCGCTGCGGCAGGGAAGTTCTCAAGCTTGGCTTACTGTCCGAATCCCCGGATAAGTTCGGCATTTTCGTAAATCGTTATGCTTCTCCAACGGACTGCAACAACACAACAATTCTGAACCGGGTAAATATTACTGCCGATGAGGGCCTTGTACTGGAACGAAATCGCAATGGTTCTTTCCAAAAAACACTCTACACCTCCACGGACGGGGATTTATATATGATTGGCAATCTGCGGGTTGGCGAAGATGAGCGAGTGTTCATCGCGGATCGCAACGGAATAAGCGTGGGCGCGAGCATTTGGGATTATGCCCCTTTTCGTGTAGACATGCTCGGCAATTGCTGGCTGGATTCCTTGTTTGCTAATCACGCTGAAATAAAAAACTCGCTATTCAAAGATGGTCACATTGAAGGATCTTCCCTCGTGTTGCGTGACGCTCTTGGCGGGGTTATCAAGATGTATCCTGATCATGGACTGTGGTTTGGAGCAGAACAGTTTAACGACGCCATCGCAAGCATAGCTATGGACGGCACGGCAAAGTTCAAGAAATTAATCGTCACAGATGGACTGAACAAACTTTTGATCGATAGCGAACAAAAGAAGATTTTCATGAACAACTGGGATATCGTAGGCGCTGGCGCCATTGACACGGATCTGCTATCGGCCAACATCGTAACTGCGATGGACGGCTTTGTCACCGATCTGACGGCATCCCGAATGACTACCCTGACCGGTCAGATCCGAGAAAGAGCAATGGATTACATTCGGATTGACGGCCATACACAAAAGTTCATTAGAGGAGATATTAAACCTGGTTCTGCTGTGCATAAATCTCTCCCTGACGGCAGACTGCTCTATTGGATCAACGCTTCCCAAAGCGGACAAATGACAACAGAAGTAACGAATTGGCCGGTCATGACTTATGACATGATTGAACGGGATAAATTGATCATCGGACTTAATGACACCAGGCCTAATGCTACTCCCTTTATTCAAATGGGAATCGGTGACGGGAATAATACTCAAGGCGGAAAATCGCTGATCGACAAATATGACGGCGGATTAAAAACTTCCTATCATTCCAGCGGTTCGGCGATCGAAAGAAGCATCGATCTGGCCGACAACGGCATTACGATTCTATCGGATGGCCAAGGCCATATTACGATCAAGGCTCATAGTATTAAACTAGAAGCTACTGGCACTATTAATTTTTCTGGAACCGAGTATGTATTCACAGGATGATAGCTTTCATTTTCAATTAGTCATCTTATTGATGGATCTTTTTCTTGCTTTATTATGTTTTATGAGGTGATTTAAAATGCCCGGAGTGGCTGTAAACGGATCGACATATGAAACGACTGTTGAGGGGTATGTGACTTTTGATATTTTCACACGTAGAAGAACAGGTACCGATGAGCATGGTAATCCCGAATATGAGTGGGATGAAAGCCCTGGGAAAACTAATGCTAAGATAACGGGGTCTGTGATTGCATCTTCCAAGATGAAAATCAATGGAGTTAGTGTCGCTGTAGTGGGGGATAGAACAAATGAAACTTGGGTTGCTAGCCCACCGGTACCATCTGACACTGAGCGCGTGCGCTATCGAAACATACAACCTGGGACTTCTGGCAGTGGCCAAGGCGAAATCATCACTGGCAGCACCAAAGGAAAGTTAGACGGCAAACCAATTGCTTTAATTGGTTCGACTGTAAGAACTATTATACCTAATGCAACTGCTACTATCAGAACAGGAAATGAAAAAATGAAATTCAGCAGCTAAGAATTAATTATTTCATTTTACTAATCTTTTATTTCAGGAAGGGAGGTGTTCAAAATCACAATTCGGGATTCGTTATATTTTTCATACGCGGGTAGAGTGTCCGCTGAGTTTGGCATTTTAAATGTCAGCCTAAGCGGCGGGATGGCAGAAGAACTTTTGGCGGCAAGCCGTGAGATTCATGAGGTCTCCATAAAAGGTAGAGATCAGCCCTATTTTCAAGGCATAGAGAAAGATCCGCTGCGGTTTAACGTTTCTTTTGCCTTCCAGGACAGATTTAATACGCAAAAACTGAGGGAAGTGGCAAGATGGCTGACCGAACACGATTACTACCAGCCGCTATTTTTTACGAATGATTTAGGCGTGGAGCCTGAAAAAGTTTACTATGCCTTAGTCGTGGATGAACCCGCATTAGTGCACAATAGCTTGCAGCAAGGCTACATCACGCTTGCTTTTCGCTGCGATTCGTCCTATGCGTATTCGCCGCGTATTTTATCCAAGGAATACGATTGGACGGACCAACCGTTTACGAACCGGATAAATCATTTCACAAATCATACGCAAGAGAGAACCGCCGTTGATCCTGCTGGCCACCTCGTTTTAACCTCATCTAGGACTACATGGGCGGATATTCCTTCCGGCACGCGCTGGATCGACCTGTAAGGAAAGGAGATTGCAATGTCAACACTAACTAATCGTTTAGGACTCATCAAGCCGGAACATACAGATGAAACACATCAAACCATTTTAGATTTAAGCCAGAACTTCGATATCATTGACGCTGCAGCGGAAAGATACGCATCCGCGCCGCCCACAAGCGGAAGTCACACGATCCGGGATCGGATTTGGAACGACCGGCCAGCCGCGGGATCATATGCTGGATGGATCTGTTCGCGTACGGGAAGAGCAGCGCCAGCATGGACTGGGCTAACCTCCTACTCTATTGGCCATACCATCGTCCCTACGGCAGATAATGGACATTATTATGAATGCATTCAAGCCGGCTATTCAGCCGTGCAGGAACCAACTTTCCCCGTAACCAGCGGAACTGAAGTGGATGACACCAAAGCAGCGACGGCCTGGACCGCCAATAAGGCTTATGTTCAGAACGAAATCGTGTTCCCCACGATCGATAATGGTCGTTTCTATGTTTGTACTGTAGCCGGTGACTCGGGGATGTTTGAACCTGTGTGGGCAACTACTAATGGCTATATAACAAATGACGGGACTGTCGCCTGGTCAAGCTACCGCATTGCCAAATGGCGTGAGGCTGGAGTTTCGGCCATGTTCCGTCCATTTGGAAAAATAGAATAAAGGGTGATGATATGAATTGGCTGCAACTAGGCAATCTGCAAGGCATTTCGACATCTCCCCCCTTCACTGTACCTTTGCAAGTTGATGGCGCACTAACCAAAATATCGTGGAAGTCCTCTTCCCCTCCTGGTTCGAAAATCATCGTCCAAACCAGGCTTTCTTTTACCAAAGGCACGGAATGGACGGAATGGAGAAATTGCACCGACGGCGGAGCTATTCCCGACCTCTCCCCCACCGATAAAATAGATCACCTGCAAATGATGTATAGAGTCATCATATCTTCGCCGAATTACGCTTCCGTTCCAGTATTTGAGGAGATTACTTTTTTCTTTGAACCTGTAATCGTCATCGATAATACCGGTGATGTAACATGCAACCCGGAGATTTGGATTACCAAAGAAGGGAACGGTGATTTTAGCATCGTGAACCTGTCCAGCAAAGCTGAGGAATTTAAATTCACCGACCTTATCGATCAAGAAGCGGTCTATATCGATAACGAGCAGGAAGATATCGAAACAAGTCTGGCAGCCACCTATAGATACTCAAGCTTCAATGATAACTATTTATGTTTGCCTGTGGGCTTAAATCTTTTGAAATTATCCGGGAACGCCAAGGTGCAGTTCAGGTACCAATTCAAGTACTTATAAGGAGGTGATTCAATGCCACGACTGCAAAAGCAATTGCAATACAACGATCCGTCGATCGTCATTTGGCGGGACCCGCCGTACATCGATCGTGCAGACTCCCTTCCGGTCATTAACGGCATCATTACACTGTTAGAAGTCCCTTCATCCCAGGACAGAGTTCGCATCGCTGGAATGATTGAGGTACATATCGAGGACTTTATCCATAAAAATACGCTGGAGCCGGATGAATTCCACGTCAACTACGGAAACGGCCAAATTCAATTCCATCCCTCCCATGAAGGAAAAACGTTTCTCTGCGAGTACAAGGGCAAAGGGCAAATTCTGCTCCCAGCTTCCCGGGTGTACGCCATGGTTGAACGAAATCCCGATATCGTCAAAACGCTGCAAGACATCATTGACGAAATGCTGCTTCATCTCAGTCAGTACAATTTGAAGCTAGTGGAGATTAACAATGCTATAGCCGCGGCGACACAGGCTGCGGTAGAAGCCAATCTTTCAGCGGATAATGCCAACAAAGCGGCTCAAACAGCCTTAAATGCCGCAGACCAGGCGCTTGTTGTCATTCGCGATGCCATGAAGATTTACAAGGCACCGGTTAATAGTTACGGTGACTTGGCGACAACCTACCCTAGGCCCGAACTGGGATGGACGGTCATGGTTCGAAACACAGGGAATATCTACCGCTGGGATGGGTTCAGTTGGATTCTCATTGAGAACTTTACCCAGATGGCCTTCCCTATTGCCTCTAGAACCGTAAATGGATTAATGAGCAAAGAGGATTTTATTGCATTTCATGATAAATTAGAGCTTAAAACTTTAATGTTCCTGGTGGGGAAACCAAAATTAACGGGCGTTCCTCCGCTGGTCAGCTCTTTTCCTTTTGCCGGAGAAATAAAAAATGTTAAAGCATTCTGTCTGCACAGCGGCTCATTCCAGCCCACCGAAATTGAAATACAAAAAATCTCCGAAACTAATTTCAAAAATAATGGCATCTGGGACAATATTCTAACCGATAGTATTAACTTTCCGGTAGGGAGTTTGGAGTCTACTACGCACACCGTTTCAAATCATAAAGTAAATACCAACGATTATTTCAGGCTTAATATTACGGACCTGGATTCCGAGATTCAGGGCATTACAATTCAAATCGATATTCAAATTTAACACTCAAGTTGGAGTGTTTTATTATTTTTAGGAGGAGATTATAAATGGCAATCGCACCAATCGTAGAATTTACGCAACCCAACGGGACTTCTCAGGTGAATTCCCTGGATTTTCTCACTGTCGACGCAGGTACGGTTTCAAAAGATTTCTCGATACTTATTTGGAACAATAGAGGAAAATCTTCTGCAGTTTCAAATATGGAACACTGCACGATTACAACGCAGGATCAAAACGGCGGGAATACAGGAGAACTCGTTACCGGACGATGGATTGAAGTACGAGTGGACTCAATGGATGAAACCTCTTATACTCCAATCGGTGGAAACAACACTAAAACCATTCAAGCCAAAGGTGCTGGTGCGGGCGAGATCTCCGGTGCAGCCAATAATGGTACGGTCGATGGAGCCAAAGCTAACTATGCTCAAGTAACGCTGCAAGCGAATGTGCCTTCTTTGGCAACAGCTGGGAACATCGACTTCTTAATCCGGGTAGCTTATCAATTTTAATAAAATAGTGACGCTTAGGACACTCTTGCGGTGTCCTTTTTTCATATTCCAATACAATGGGAGGCGATTTTATGTTTCATAACATACATCCTTGTTCACCCGTGGAGCAAGAATTCATTTGGATGGCCGAATATGACGATACCACCTATTTAGCCGAATATAATTTCGATGATAAAGCAGGAAACCTGTTTACCTCGATCAACAAAGACAAACTGCTTAGATTCGGTCTGATCGGCAGTGGAAAAAGATTTTATTTTGAAGTCTGGGGCGGCGTATTCAAAATCGACGGAAGATTGTATGAGCTGTTTTTCGAAACGAAAGATCAGACGATTCCCCTCACGGGAAATCAATTGAATTATAACGATATTATTTCCTATAAAACGGCGGAAGTCCTGTTGAACCCTGTGACGCTGCAATCGGTAAGAGATACCGCAATTACAAGCTACAACTTTGGGTATAAGGCAAGCTTAGATACAGACAATCACGCGCTTCAATTTAAAGCACAATGCGTAATTCCGTACGATCATCCTGTTCATTTCAACTTCAGGCTGGTATCGGACAAAACGCTGCACGGAGATTTCATCATCAAAAAGAACGGCAAAGAAATCGACCGCATTGCAACATCGCTAAACAAAAACGTGGCAAGCGAACTGAACTGGATCATTCAATAAGGAGGTGTACATATGAGTCTGGGATTAAATAAATTAGAGGCTGTCGCGCTGCCGAAGCCAAAATATGTTGACGACAACGGCATTGAGCGAGACGTAGAATTAGAGGTTACTTCAAGCTCTGATCACAGGTATGAATTTGAGAATACAACGAACTTGATTAAAACTTACTTCAAGAAAAATATTAGCGAGTACGCGCCGGTCAAAGTAGTTGTCGGAGATCGGTTTTTTGAGTGGACTCCTTTCGGAGTAGGATTCGCGGATGAGCATGGCAATGAAGATTGGTTTGGAAGAATCAATGATGCTCAGGCAGTGATTGACGACAATAAAGTCACCTATAAAAACCTATTGCATGGTATTGACGATGAGTTCATCGTGAACGCTGGCGAGTTGAAGCATAACACCATTTTGAGCTCTAAGCCGATCTATAATCAGACGCTGCCAGGGAAACAAATTAGTGTGGTCGTTGATGGAATCATCGACTTCTCCACGGACATTGATATGTTCGTTGACGGCACGCTTCAACAGGATGAGTTCGACACTTCATCTGAGATCCAGTTTAGGGACAGAAGTGGAGATACTGTTTTCACTTTGCCCCCGCCAATTGCCTATGAAATCAACGGGAGAGAAAGTATTCAATGTATGTATAAAGTGATCAAAATCGGAAGCGTGATTAGTCTTAAGATTTTCTCACCTTATGAGTGGATTGAGGATTCTAGTAGGGTGTTTCCGGTGGCGATTGATCCGACAATTATTAGTATTGACACTAACTATCTGACATTTCCTGCAAGAATAAGAACTAATACAGTATCTTATACCGGAGAGTATGTTGCAATCAGTAATATATCCGAATTTAAAGCAAGAATTTATAGATTTAATAAGGCAACAAATTTATTAACTGAACTCCCTGCCCCATTTGGAGGCTACACTAATGATACTAGAAATAGCATACTATTTTCAAAAAATGAAATGTTTGTTTTTATGGGTGGAAATAGTTCATTTGCTATATTTAAATACGATTCAGTAACTGGCGGGTTTACAAATCCAATATACAATTCAACAGATAGTGCGCAGGCCATAGCACTTACTTCCGACAATAAATTTATAGCTTATGGGAATGGCTATAATATTGTTTTTCACAATTTTAATGATACAACAGGACTCCTGACTAGCAGAACCACCTATTCAACCTCATATAGACCAACACGGATACAGTTCACTAATAATAATAAATTTGTATTGAGGGTTGATGATGGCGGAAAATTTGCTATTGCGCCTTTTTCAAATGGAACAAAAGGAGCAGATATGTCAAATAACTCCCTCCCCATTGCATCGTATAATATTGCTGACTTTAACCTTTCATCAGACAACAGGTTTATTGTATTTGCATACGCTGGCTCACCGCGAGTTTGTGTTTGTCCATTCGATATCGACACAGGGGTAATAGGAAATCCAATATTTCCAAATGAAGGAGCAGAAGTGACCACTCTTGCAGTTTCTTTTTCAAAGAGAATGCAATATCTAGTGGTATGTCAATATGAAGCATGGAAAAATGCTCCTAGAATATTCTTTTATCGATTTAATAGTGAAACTGGCATTATAGGTGAGAGGTTTACAATTCCAGACTCTATTACTCAACCAGATCAAAGTGGGTCTAGTGGGAATTTATCGAACGCTAGAATGGATATAGGATTTAGTGGACGAGGAGATTACTTATTGGTTACCCAAGACACGGGAAATATCAAGAATAATTTCTTTATGTACAGATTTTTTTACGAACCATTTGACAACATCTTCTTTAAAGATGAAGTAAGCCAAGATTACTACTCAGATAATAAGGGCAACACCCTTATGCTCATTGATTTTGGAACAATAGTTGCAGGTCAAACCACTAGTCCAAAGAAACTACTTCTAGAAAATTGTTATGACTATTCTGTGAATAATATCCAATTATCAATATCAAATCCGTCTCAAGAATTTAGGGTCGAGCTAAGTGAAAGTGAAGTCCCTTTTATACCACAACAAACGCTTAGCTTTAATCAAACACTAAATACGAAAGAAACCATGCCATTTTATATTCGTGTTACAACAACAGATCAATCTCAATCGGGAGGAACGTTTGAAGTGTTGGCTAAGTGTGATGTGGTTTAAAAACTATATCCAATTCCAATACAATGGAAGAAGGTGAACTATGTTTAGGATAACTGAGCAAACTCAAGCTCAAATGCAACAGGGATACTTCAGCAACTCGGATATATATGTGGACGGGTATGGGAAGTTAACGCTAGTAAATCGTAACAAGCAGACGAATTTGGCGTTGAATAAACCTTATACAAAGACATTAAACTCTCCGCTTTCCCCAGGATACGGGGACACTGGTGATAAATTATTCACAGATGGAAATCAATCTACTTGGTTTAGATATAATAGTTTATCAAAGGAAGAAATAATTGTAGATCTAGGTTCTGCTCAATTGATTGGTGGCATGCTTTTTTCAACAAATTTGCAGATTAGTGCAGCAGGAAATCCTCACTATGTAGAAGTGCATGGTAGTGTTGATGGAGCTGACTTTGTTTATCTAGGAGCTGATGGGACAGGTTCTTCAGTTCAGAACACATTTACTTCAGATTTCCATGGTAGATATAGATATGTCAAGTTCATAATTACAAGAAGGGTCCCTAATACTGTTCAGATAGCAGAAGGTGAGATTTATTCCGGTTTAACCCATACTGCCTATAGGGAACAACTATACGATATTTCATCTGTCGGGAGTCTCCGAACAAACAATGTGTTTTGGATGGAGGACTCCCCTTTTGGAACCAACATCACTGTGGAAACGTCCATTTCTCTCGATGGGGGAGTAACTTGGTCTACTTGGAAACCGCTAATTAACGGAAGCTCAATCAAGAACGTTCCACTGGGAACAGATATAAGTAACGGTCGATTAAAGATTAGGACAACATTATCAACCAATAATATCAATGTTCCTTCTTTTTATAACTTCAATCTATACTTTGACGACACCACAAAGATAGATGAGAAGTATATTGTTATCCCTAAAAATGCTTATTCGTTAAATAAAATTACTCCAATAATGACTTCTAGAAATACTCCTGCTCCATATGTAGCGACTGGAACGGGCGTTAACGAAACAACCAACCCTGCTTGGAAATTATTCGATGGAATCCTTAATACCGGCACTACCACAAATTCTTGGAGAGGAAATGGTGCAGGAACATACGCACAGATTGATCTGGGGGTTGAAAACTTAGCAGCCATTTCCGCCTATAGACTTCATAGAGCGACTATGCAAAACACCGGACACATCCTTAATTATCGGTTAGAAGGAAGTTTTGATGGTGTCAGCTGGGATATCCTCGATGCTAGAAATACTGGAACTGGACTTACATGGCCTTCGCTTGAGCAGGATTTTCAGATAAATTTTGAAAATAACAAGAATTCTTATAGATTCTATAGATTCACCTTATCTGATGTCGGAGGTATTAGCCCTGGTGCGCCTTACATAGCCGAACTTGAGCTCTTCGAACTCGTAGACGGCAACGGCTATCAAATCAAGTCTTCCCTAACTGTTCCCTACGGAGTATCTTTACCATCAAAGCTTTATATACCGCCACATAACAAAGCCACTGGTTATGTAGATGTACGAGCAGTCTATCGGCATGATTTGACGGCAACGGTAAGCATCAAGGTACATGATAATCTACCATGTCGCATCAACATTCCTATTAACAATCGAGCCAATGCGATCATCAATGTCGTTCAGCCGCCGACGAAAATGCTTTCGATGAGCCCGGTCAAAGATGCTTTTGTTCGTGAAGGCACTCCAAAGTTCAACTACGGCACCGAACAGGATTTGTATGCAGGGTACAACCAAACATTCCAAGAAAAGTACCGTTCCTTTATTGGCTTTGATCTAACCACCTTGCCGCTGGATCAAACCATTAAATCAGCCCACCTTAGGTTATATCACGAACTAGACCATGCACCGGTTCAGAAAATCGAAATTTATGAGTTGGATCGCGAATGGAATGAACGAGGAATTACGTGGGACAACCAGCCGTTACCGACCAATAAAATAGCGGAGCTCGATATAGGCAGCGTTGGAGGCTATCTCTCCGTTGATTTTACAGACATCGTTAAAGACTGGTACGATGGCAGCAAGAATAATAACGGCTTTATCATTAAGCTCGCGGACGAAAGCGAGCAGAATTATAAGAGGTTCTATTCCAGGGAAAGCAGGCACAGCCCGGTACTGGATATTGAATATCTTGATCAGACCGTTTACACCTACGAAAGAGCAGATCTCAGAAACAACCGTATTGTTGTCCGCCAAAACAAAGATAAATCCATCTCTGCTAAAATTAACATACATCAAATTTGGTTCGATAAAGCAATCAAATCGCGGATCAAAATTGCCAATATGGGCGTTATCGATGGCAGTTTGATCGTTAAAAATCCCGTCTTGTTGTCACGAATCATCGTCCGGCAATCTGAGCAGAGAGATTTAACCGCCAAGCTAAACGTTCAAATTAAGAAAAGCGAAGATATCCTCTCTCAAATCACGGTCAGCAGAGATTTTGCGTTCGGACGAATTAGAGTACGGCAACGCAAAGATTTTGGCTTGGCGAGCCGAATTGCCATCAGAGTATCTGAACAGCGAAATCTACAGGCAACACTTGCCGTAGTTAACCCTTACCTTAGTGCCATAATTTCCGTCGTAAAAAGCGAATACCTGACCGGTACTATCCATGTCATCGGGTTGGAGGAAAAGGTACTACGAAGTAAAATCGTTATCCGCAGGAATGAAACTAAGGATCTTCCCGCCCATATCAGGGTATTCGAAAAGGAAATCTTACCTGCAAAAATCCATGTCATCTCTGCCTATATTCCATGCCGAATCTCCGTTCCTACTCACGCCAGCTTCGATCAGCCTTCCCGGATCAGAGTCAGAGTGAAATGGGCTGCCGACTTGAAGAGCCGAATTGTTATAGACGATCCCAATGGAGATTCGCAGGGATATGTGTATATATTGTAAGTTTCCAGAGACTTCTCATCATGAGAAGTCTCTTTCATTTTTCACAGCGAAGGGAATGGAATGATGAACAACTATATCAAATTACTCGAGATCAGAGGTTTGATCGTCGCCTATCTCAAGCCACTGACCGCCAAAGAAATTGGATTCTATGGCATATTTGGCGTGATCGGGAGTATGATCGCACAAACATTTGGGGGTTGGAGTCCAGCAATGACATTACTTATTATTCTCATGGGTTCTGACTACATTACAGGCATTCTCGCCAGTCTGAAGGAGGGCCGGGGCATCGCCAGCGCCGCCTCATTCTGGGGCCTGATCAAGAAAGGCCTGATGCTTCTTGCCGTGCTCATCGCGCACCATGTAGACATCGTGATGAATACGGATTCTGTCATGATTGGGAGTATTTATTTCTGGTATGCCAATGAAATTATTTCACTGGCCGAAAATTATGGACGACTAGAGCTTCCTTTTCCAGAATTCATCAAAGAAAAAATCGCCATGCTTAAGGGCAAAGAAAAACACAATTAAACTTTTCATTATAGCTGTAATTCAAATAAAGATTTCATAAGGAGACATCATGAAGCAGCAAGGCCACTTTCTGTTAATGGAACGCTCGGAATTCCGTGACTGGCTCCAGAAACAGACCATTACGAGGAGCATCAGCAAGCTGCAGGTGCACCATACAGCTTCCCCCAATTATGCTACCCGCAAAATGAACAACGGGATCGCGCAGCAGGATGCTTTTGCTTGCTTGGAGGGAATGCGGAACTACCATGTTAACACCAATAAATGGAGAGCAACGGGTCAAAACATTACCATTATGGAAGACGGCCGGATCGCCATTTCACTGGACAGGGATTTGAACCAGACGCCGGCTGGTATTGCCAATCAGAATAGCGGATGGGTCTGCATTGAGATCATAGGCAATTTTGATGCCCGTCAGGATGTGATGACTACTGAGCAGCAGCAATCCGTCATCCATGTATATGCTTGCTTATGCGACAAGCTATCTATCCCGGTAAATACCAGCCATATTGCTTACCATGCCTGGTTTACGGGTACTGGCATCCGCTTGCCGGACTACACCCCCGGCCTGTCCGCAAAGACATGTCCAGGTACAAGCTTCTGGGGCCATGGCAATACAGTGGCCGCAGCCAAGCAAGGCTTTATCCCTGCCATCAGGCAGGAGCTAGAACGACTACAACACAAAGGAACGGTGGAACAGCCCATGACAGCAGATGAGAAAAAGGTTTTTAAAGAGCTCAAGGAGCAAGTAGCCAGCTTAACGCTAAAAGCTGCCCTGCCGCACATCCCTGCTTACGCCCAACCAGCTATTGATGAGTTAAGTAAGATGAAGGATAAGAATGGCAATCCTGTATTAAATGCCGTCCATGGCCGAAGCCAGGATTTTTACGACACCATGACGGTACTCTTTCGGGCGGGAGTTTTTGCACAAAAATAAACCAAGCGGCCCAGTTTGCATAAAAGCATTTGTTGGCGGGAAAATTACAAACAATATGCTGACAAGGAGGTAATTATTGTGGCCAAGCCGGACGATCGTTCCGATAACGTGGAAAAGTTGCAGGATGCCATCCAGGATACCATTGAAAATTTCCGTGAAGGACAGGATTATTTAAGCGAGCATGCCGACGAAATCAGCGGCGAAGAAAAAGCCCAAATCGAGGCTAAAAACGAACGCCGTCTGCATAGTATCCAAGGCTTCCGCGAAGAAGCTAAGGACGAAGCCGCCGACGCTAAGAAATAGCTGCCTGCTTGATTCATACTTCAGAGAGAACAAAGATATTCATCTTGCGTTCTCTCTTTTCTATTGCACTTCCTTCCCTCTGCCTTCTCGCGTCCTTGTTACTTATTCTGCTCGCTAATCATTTGATTCAAAATAGCCTGCGCCTCCTCTTGAATATGCATCGCCGCCTCATCCACGGATTTATTCTCCTCCTGCACATGCATAAGCTCCCTATTAAGCAATTCGGAAAAAAGCGAATCGAATTCTATAGGTATAACACGCTTCCCGTGGTCATTGCGGACATACTGTTCATCATATCCATAAATACGCGTCTGTTAGTAGAATGATTGCCGATCGTTGCCACAACTGAACTTGAATGATATCCCTCATGACTATCCTCCAAGAAAAAATGATGTTATCTAACCAATCATCGTTCCCCAGTGGTAAAAAGTTACAAACGCGCTCATAAAAAAATGACACCGATCTCTCGATCGATGCCATCCTTCTTCAAGCTTCGCTTAAATTAAGCTTCATCCCAAACGGTAACTTCCTTCATTTTGTCGCCAGGGCGAACTTGATCTACAAGCTCCATGCCGGAAGTCACTTTCCCGAACACCGTGTGTACGCCGTTTAAATGGGGCTGTGGCTCGTAGACGATAAAGAACTGGCTTCCGCCCGTATCTTTGCCCGCATGCGCCATAGACAGTACGCCACGCTCGTGCTTCGTCGTATTCGTAGCCGTCTCGCACTTGATTGTGTAGCCAGGGCCGCCTGTGCCGTTTCCAGTTGGGCAGCCGCCTTGCGCTACGAAGCCCGGAATAACGCGATGGAACGTTAGTCCATTATAGTAGCCGGAATTAGCCAGCTTCTCGAAGTTTGCTACAGTGCCCGGCGCCTCTTCCGGCAAAAATTGAATTTCTACCTCTCCGCCTTTTTCCAGTACGATTTTCCCTTTTTTCATATCGGATCACTTCCTTCTTTATTCTCAGTAAGACAAACCTCTTACAGTTTACTATGAAATCGGGCGATGAGCAAAAAAATCCGCCACCAATTTTGGCGGCGGAACTTTACAAACTTATTTAAACGACGGTTGCTTGGCAATACGCTCGGGGATGACATCACATGAAATGATATCATCAAGGGTTTCTCGCTTAACAACAACGTCGCTAACCCCATCCTTGACGAAGACGACCGCCGGACGGCGGATGCGGTTATAGTTGCTGGCCATAGCGTAATTATACGCTCCCGTGCAGGCTACAGCGAGCAGATCTCCTTGGTTCGCCTTAGGCAGCTCCAGATCCCAAATGAGCATATCCCCGCTTTCACAGCATTTGCCGGCAATCGATACCGTCTCCTCATTGTCGTCCTTGCCCCGGTTCGCCAGCATTGCCTCGTATTTGGAATCGTACAATGCAGGGCGCGGATTATCGGTCATCCCGCCGTCAACAGCAACGTATTTGCGTACGCCGGGAATATCCTTCGTCGAGCCGATCGAATACAGCGTTGTACCAGCATCGCCGATAATGCTGCGGCCCGGCTCCACCCAAATTTCCGGAATTTGCGCATAGGTCTTCGCGAAGTGCTTCTTCACCGCATCGGTAATCGCTTTGATGTATAGAGATACATGCAGAGGCTGATCCTCCTCGGTGTAACGGATTCCAAAACCGCCGCCGAGGTTAATGACCTTGAACACGATGCCAAGCGTCTCCTTGACGTTTGCCGCAAATTGAGCAACGCGCTCGACGGCAAGCTCAAAGCCCTCTACCTCAAAGATTTGCGAGCCGATATGGGAATGCAGGCCAAGCAAGCGGAGATTCAGGCTGCCGGAGGCAAGCTCCACCGCCTCTTTAGCCGAGCCGTTCCCGATATCGAAGCCGAATTTCGAGTCGGTCTGTCCCGTTGAAATAAATTCATGCGTATGGGCTTCCACACCGGGAGTCACGCGCAGAAGCACATTTACAGCGACGCCCTTCTCCGCAGCGATCGCTTGGAGCATATGCAGCTCCGTGAAATTGTCCACGACGAAACAGCCAATACCCGCGTTAATGGCCATTTCCAGCTCCTCCAACGTCTTGTTGTTGCCATGGAAATGAATACGTTCTGCCGGGAATCCGGCTTGCAGCGCCGTGTACAGCTCCCCTTCCGAGACGACGTCCAGCGACAGCCCCTCTTCCTCTACGACTCTGCACATTGCCATTACGCAAAATGCCTTGCTCGCATATGCCACCTGAAAAGACAGGCCTGATTGCTTAAATGCATCCATATATTCGCGGCATCTTTGCCGTACAAGTGCTTCATCAACGATGTAGAGGGGCGTACCATACTGCTGCTTCAATTCGACGGTATCGCAGCCGCCGATTTCGAGATGCCCTTTGGCATTAATTTTACTAGTACCGTGTAAATACATTTAGCACTCTCCACTTTCAATTTTTACACCAGTATAGCAAACATTAGGTGAACTGAAAAATGGATTTTTGCGAATATCATTTGTATTTTTTAGCGGACAACCTATTCTGCTACTCCTTCCGCGGCATACGGCTGCGGTCTCTTGTCTTGTTGAAGGACGGCCTTTGCTTGGAAGTCATGACTGGCAAACGGAACAATATGGCGGCCATCGCCTTTGCATTAAACGGAATAAACGGCCACAAGTAGGAGGAATTATAGGACCGCCGCAGCGTCAGCCAGATAATGAAGGCCGTCACGCCTACAACAAACCCTGGCCCCCCGAAGATCGCAACAGCGATAAGCAAGCCCAGCCGGATTACCCGATTGGCAAGGCCCAGCTCATAGCTCGGCGTGGCAAACATTCCGATGGCCGCAACAGCCATATACAGCACTACCTCATTCACGAACAAACCTGTTTTTACAGCGATGTCTCCAACTAATATCGCCGCAATCAAACCCATAGCCGAAGCAAGCGGGGTCGGCGTATGTACCGCAGCCATTCGAAGCAAATCCACACCGAACTCGATCAGAAGAAATTGTGCAATCAGCGGAATTTTAGCATTGGTCTGGGGGCCAATAAACGAAAGTGTAGCTGGCTTAAGCTCAGGATGAATAACCATGAGGAGCCATAGCGGAAGCAGAAACAACGAGGCGAATATGCCGGCAAACCGCACCCAACGCAAATAAGTACCCATAAACGCCGTCTGCCTGTTCTCCTCCGCATGCTGGCACAGATCAAAGAATGTCGTCGGTAAAATAATAACGCTGGGAGACGTATCGCTAAATAGAACAATCCGCCCTTCCAGGATATGCGAAGCAACGACATCCGGCCTCTCGGAATACCGGACCAGCGGGTACGGATTCCAGCCCTTGCGGACGATCGCTTCTTCCAATTGCTTGTCCGCTAGCGGAATGCCGTCCATATCGATGGAAGTGATTTTATCTCGCACGGAATCGACCTGCGTCTTATCAACGATATCATCGATATATGCGATACATACATCGGTTTGTGTTCTGCGCCCCACTTTATGCAGCTCAAAGACGAGGCCTGGATCGCGAAGCCGCCGGCGGACAAGCGTGATGTTCGTGAGCAAAATTTCGGTAAAGCCGTCCCTCGACCCTCTGACAACGCGCTCGAGCGAAGGCTCTTCAGGATTACGCGCAGGGTAAGAGCGGGTATCCATTACCAGTGCTTCCCGCTCGCCGTCAATGAATAAGACGCTCATCCCGCTGAGTGCCATCGTGATGACATCGCTGAGCTTATCGAATTTTTGAACCTGAACATGCGGGATATAGAGTTCGAAAAAATCATGCAGCACGTCAGAGGAAAAATTATCGGGCGTCAAATACGTCAGCCGCTTCAGGATCTCCTGCAAAATATTCTCCTTCACGAAGCCGCTGATGAAGAACAAACCCGTTCGCTTATCCCCAAAGGTCATTTCGCGGAAATCAAGATCGAAGCTCTTGCCGAGACCGACAACCTCCTTCAGCGTTTCCTTTGTCGTCTCCAAATTCTCGCTAATATTGCTGCTCTTCTGCCAATACAGGACCGACTCCTCAATCGTATCCGAATGCTCCTCCTCAATCTTTTTATTCCTCAGTTTATCGCTTCTGTCCCGCTGCTCTCCGTCGGCACCATCCGTCTCCTCGGCAGAGTATTTCTCCGGGTAAGGAATGAAATCCGGCTGCTCCTCCTGCGAATAATCGTTATGCTCCCGATCCGTCATATCCCTTTACCTCCTTGCATTAAACTCATTTCGGCCTTTCCACTTCTATGGCGTATAAACGAAAAATTCAAATAAAGAGCCGGCTACTTTACCGAATACCATCGCCAGCAGCAGCCCCAGCAAATAACGCTGCATCCGGAGCCTCTTGGCAAGAATCGGCAGGACATTAAGCACCTCGGTCAAGGCTGCCGCGAGCATGCCGATAAAAATGCCGTTCAACAAGCCGACAAAACCGCTAATCAGCCAAGGGCCATGCATATGCAACTGATAGAAATCGGCTACTGTCCCAACGAGGGCTCCGCTGACCATCGCTCCTTCATACCAATGCACCTTGTCATACGACTGGGTCACTTGGGCGAGTCTCGGAATTACGTCAAGTACGATAAAAAGCGCTATAATCCCTCCCCCCACTGCAATGCCGCCGGCCAACCCGAGAAAGACAAGCACCGCCGCTAACCAGGGTGAAATCAAGACTTCTTCTCCCCCTGTCTTTCCGCTTTATGCATCTTCTTATATTCCTCGGTAATAACGAATTGATCGAGGTTTTCTTGATATAGATACATTTCCACTTCAAGGGGAGTAGGCTCCTCATTCCACTTTTTCTTGAACAAATGATTAAAGAACACCACCATCCCAAAGCCGATGCCGAGGGAATACGCCCCTTGAAACAAGTGCGGATGTTCATCCCGCTCTCCTGTAATCATCTCCACGATCCGTACCTGAACCGCCTGCATGCTGACATCCGCGTGGAAGTTCATAATCGTCAGCGCCGATCCGAAGAAGAGAAGCAGCCAAACGGCAAGAAACAGAACCAGCAGCGGTCTTTTTTCCTTGCCGACCATCTCCACCAGTACCTGAGGCTCGCCCATATACTCCACTTGTATATCCGGAAAGCGCTCTTGTAGGCGCGATATGATCTGCAGCATATCGATCAGAACGAGATTGCCGTCCTGCTCCCGCGGCTGCTTAAGGACCATGTCCAGAAGACTCTGCTCCAGTTTCGGATCGGTAAGAACGCGAGCGACGTCCCTCAGCCGTACGGCCTGGCCTAGCGGAAGCTTGATATGCTTGCGCAGCTGCAAATAAATCGTAGCTGTGCCCTGTTTCATCCTAACACCTCTTTCCAGGACGAATTGTCCATAGTATGCCAAGCGGAGGGCCGCTTTACTCGCGATTAAGCAAAACACCGCCCCACACATCTATGATGAATACAAAAAAATAAAACGGCTCCCGGTATTAACCGAAAGCCGTTTTACTGCAACCGCTGCCCATATTAGCCCTATATCATTGGGCGATTTGGTCACGAATGCTTTGCAGGATTTTTTTCTCCAGCCTCGACACCTGCACCTGGGAAATACCAAGCCGGGTCGCTACCTCAGACTGGGTCTGATCGCGATAATAGCGCAAATACACAATCAGCCGTTCCCGATCGGACAAGCCATGTATGGCCTCATGAAGCGCCAGCTTGTCGAACCAGCGCTCTTGAGACTCATCTGCGATTTGGTCCATCAGGGTGATGGGATCACCGTCGTTCTCGAATACCGTCTCATGAATCGATGTAGGTGGCTTGTTAGCCTCCTGAGCAAATACGACATCCTCCGGCGTTATGCCGAGCTCGTCCGCCACTTCCTTGACCGTGGGCAGACGATTCAGCACCTTGGATAGCTCATCCTTCTTCTTGCGAACCTTGTTCGCCATCTCCTTCAGCGAGCGGCTGACCTTAAGGGTCCCGTCATCGCGCAGAAAACGCTGGATTTCTCCGATAATCATCGGCACCGCGTACGTGGAAAATTTGACGTCATAACTAAGATCGAATTTATCCACTGATTTTAGCAAGCCGATACAGCCGATTTGGAACAGATCCTCGGGCTCATACCCCCGATTCATAAACCGCTGTACTACCGACCAGACGAGCCGTATATTGCAGTTCACCAGCCGGTCGCGGGCACTATGGTCCCCGGATTGGCTCAGAGCGATCAACCGCTTCACTTCGGCATCATCCAAAAACTCTCTTGAGGTTTGCTTCACATCCGCATCCATAGATCCAACCCCTAATTATATAAAGCTTTCTTGGATACAATCCTCTTCTTCATCCGAATGGACGTGCCGCCACCCATTTCACTCGCGACGTCGAACTCATCCATGAAATTCTCCATGATTGTAAAGCCCATGCCCGAACGCTCCAACTCCGGCTTGGACGTGTAAAGAGGCTGTTTCGCAAGCTCTACGTCTTCGATTCCCCGCCCTTTGTCTTCTATCACTAAAGTAACGGTGTCCCCTTCAATCTGAGCAGAAATCTTGACGATTCCTTCGGGATCGTTGTCGTATCCGTGAATGATACAGTTCGTTACGGCTTCGGAAACAACGGTCTTCAGATCCGTAATTTCATCCATGGTAGGATCAAGCTGCGACACGAATGCGGCAACCGTCACACGGGCAAACGATTCATTCTCAGACCTTGCGGCAAATTGCAGCGACATGAAATTGTTGGCGGACTGGTTCATAATGCGACCTCCAATTCAGAGAGCGCATCGCTCTCATTCTCGAAAATGCTCATGATTTTGAAGAGCCCGGACATTTCGAACAGCCGATAAACCGAGCGGTTTACGTCGCACAGCACCATTTTGCCGCCTTTGTGCTTGATCAGCTTATATCTTCCCAGAACTACGCCCAGACCGGAGCTGTCCATAAACTCCAAAGACTTCAGGCTGAGCACTAGATGGCGGCAATCCCCCCGCGCAATCTCTTCATCCATTCGCATACGGACGTCGTCGGCCGTATGGTGATCCAGTTCCCCGCTTAATCGTACGATTAGCGTCTCGCGATGCCTTACCATTTCCACATGTAAATTCACGTCTGTTCACTCTCCTCCCTGACATGAACACAACAATTCGATAAGCCCAAGCTTAATTCCTCCCGCCTGACAAAACTAGAAGAAAAAACCTATTAATCTACAAAAAAGAGATGCGAAGCAGAACGCTTGAACATCGTCCACCAACCCGCCTTATCGATATCCGTTGGTGATTTCAATTGGAACTCGGTGATGACCTTATCCTCTTGATAGACGATCAGCTTCCCGATATTTTGGCCTTTCCTGATCGGTGCAGCCAGCTTTTCGGGCACCTCTAGCTTATGGGTGATGCTGCCAGGGGTGGCTCCCTTGTTGACCAGTACATTCAATTGACGGGCTGCCGACAGTTCCAGCATCGGGGATTGTCCCTTCTGGATTTTCACCTTCCCGATCACTTCGCCCGCCTTATAAATCGGCAGCAGAGCATATTGGGAGAAGGCGTAATCAAACATGGCGGAGACTTCGCTGTTCCGCGTCTTCGTGTTCGGTTCTCCAAGGACAACGGCGATCAGCCGCAGGCCGTCTCTTTGTGCCGTAGCCGCCAAACAAAATTTGGCCTCCGACGTATAACCCGTCTTTAAGCCGTCCGCGCCACTGTAGAATCGAACAAGCTTGTTCGTGTTGACAAGCCAAAACGGCTTCTGCGTATTCTGACGCAAATAATCCTGGTAGGCCCCCGTATATTTCGTGACCTCCGGATGCTTCAGCAGCTCCCGGCTCATGATGGCAATGTCATAGGCTGAGCTGTAGTGACCCTCCACTGGAAGTCCATTGCAGTTCTTAAATTGCGTATCCTTCATCCCGAGCTCGGCGGCCCGCTGATTCATTAGCCTTACAAAGCCTTTCTCCGACCCGGCGATTTTCTCAGCGATCGCCACGGAAGCGTCATTGCCCGAGGCCATCGCAATGCCTTTGAGCAGTTCGTCCACGGTCATTTGTTCCCCAGGCTCCAGGAATATTTGCGAACCGCCCATCGATGCCGCGTATTCGCTCGTAGTCACTTTATCCGAAAGCTTCAAGGTGCCTTTCTCAATCGCCTCCATAGTCAGCAGCATCGTCATGATTTTCGTAATGCTGGCTGGCGGCAGCTTGTCATGGCTTTTCTTTTCGTAAATGATCGTTCCCGTATCTGCATCCATCAAAATGGCGGAGTTGGAATTTTCCGCTAACAGAGCGTCTCCTTCCCCATGCATCCCGCCGGGAGCAGCAGACATTGCTGCCGGCCAGGCTGAGAAAATCAGCAGAACTGTGATGCTCCAAATTAACAGCCGCTTGCTCAAGATTAGTCCCCCTTCAACAAATTTTACAAAATATTGGATTCTGCTAACCTAGTATCGGCGAAATAAAGGGAATATATTCCTGACCACACAAAAAAACGGCATTCTCATCGATCTTCATAGATCGACAGGAACGCCGCTTAATGCATTGAGGCTTAGCCAGTTTCATTTTTTTACAACTTCGGGATAATCCCGAGAACAAGGTTAAGGAATTTCTCGCGAACCCGGTCCGTAGTCTCGATTACTTCCTCGTGGGATAGCGGCTGATCAAGAATGCCAGCGGCCATATTGCTGATGCAGGATATGCCCAGAACCTCGATCCCCGCATGTCTGGCCACGATAACCTCTGATACGGTGGACATGCCTACGGCATCCGCTCCCAGAGTACGGAACATCCGAATCTCTGCAGGCGTTTCGTAAGAAGGCCCCAGCAAGCCTACATACACTCCTTCCTGCAGCGGAACGCCCTTCTCTCCGGCCACCTGCTTGGCAATTTCGCGAAGCTTGCGGCTGTAGCCTTGAGACATGTCAGGAAAGCGAGGGCCTTGTTCGGAATCATTCGGACCTACGAGCGGGTTTCTTCCCGTCATGTTGATGTGATCCGAGATCAGCATAAGATCACCAGGATTGTACGAAGTGTTGATTCCTCCTGCCGCATTCGTAACGAGCAGCTTGGCCACTCCAAGCGCCTTCATCACCCGAACCGGAAATGCCGTTAACTCCGGCCCATAGCCTTCATACATATGAAAGCGGCCCTTCATCAACACGACAGGGGTTCCTTGTACGGTACCGATCAACAGTTCGCCGGCATGCCCTTCCACCGTTGATTGTGGAAAGTAAGGGATATCCTGGTAAGCAATGCTCACAGCCCCTTCGATATGATCAGCCAGCACGCCAAGGCCCGAGCCGAGGATCAAGCCGATCTTCGGCGCCACACTGGATTTAGAACGGATATAATCCGCTGCTTCCTGAATCATTCCTTGCGTTAGAATCGTTGTCATTGTCATAGATCTCCTTTGGCATAATTGTCATATTATAACGTTTATTCGGCCGGTAAATTGGAGGCTTGCGCCTTAGCCCGGGGATGAAAAGCTTCATAAACGGACTTCAGATTAGGCTTGCGTTTGCTTAAATACATTTGCACGGTGACCATGTCGGCATGGCCTAACATTTCCTGCACCGACTTTACGTCCGCTCCGCCTTCAAGCAAATGCACAGCAAAGGAGTGGCGAAGCGTATGCGGCGTAATGTCCGCCTCGATGCCAGCCTCCCTTCCGTACTTCTTGACGATTTTCCAAAAGCCTTGTCGAGAGAGACGATCTCCCCTTGCATTCGGGAACAGCACCTCGGCATCAGACTGGCCTAACAAGATATGGCGGCTCTCCCCCAAATATTTCTCCAACCACTTCGCCGTAACGGAGCCCATGGGAATAATCCGTTCCTTTCCTCCTGTGCACCGTACAAATTTCATCGCGGTATCGACGTCCTGGACATTCAGGGCAATAAGCTCAGATACGCGAATCCCTGTGGCATAGAGCAGCTCCAGCATCGCTTTATCGCGCAGCCCGGAGGCTTGGGATATAGCAGGCATGTCCAGCAGCAAATCGACCTCGGCTACGGTCAATGTCTGCGGCGGGGATTTGTCGATTCGTGGCGACTCAATCCATTCGCCAGGTTCCTGATCCAAAAGCCGCTCCCGCTGCAAATATGTAAAAAAAGCACGCAGCGACACCGAGGATCTGGCCACGGTTGCCGGAGCCTTGCCGTTGTTTCCGAGCATGGTAAAATACAGCTTCACCCCTGCCCTAGTCAGTTGGCTCGGCGCTGTTACCCCGCGCTCTTGCAAATAACCGATAAATTGCTCTACATCCCGCTTGTAGCATTCCAGCGTTGCAGTGCTCAACCTTTTATGATCGGCTAAATAACCCATGAACGGGGCAATGTACTGTTCCAAGTTCCTGCGCCCCCAATTCTCCATTTATTCTCCGTACCAATAAAACAGCTTCAATCGATCCGCCATAAATTCGATGCCATGACTGCCGCCTCGTTCTGTTTGGAACGCCTTAACGGCCGTACCATCCGGAATGCGGTATTTATCCGCCGGAAACAAATACCCGCCGAACGTGCCCAGCACCTTGTACAGCAAATATGCCAGCGCAACGAACAGCACGGCGAACTTCAGACTGCGCAGCCATTTTCGAACCGAAATCACCATAAGCCTCTCCTTCTTTCTTTACCCGAACTCATGTGCCTTCCAAACGATAAGATCGATCGGACAGGCGCTTTATCATTAGTATATAGAAGAGATAGAGGAATTATGTTGCTCAGTTTAAAAAAAGCCCCTCACAGCGCGGCGGCCGTGCGGAGCTTGAGATGCGGACTTAAGATTTCTTATTGCCGGACTCGGGATGGTTATCATTCTTATCTTTACATCTGTAACAAATCCCATGAAAATCGAGACGATGGTCGAGTACGGTAAAATTGAACTCTTCCTCCAGCCTTTCTTCCAGTGGCCCTAGCCAATCCTCGCGGATTTCATCCATGGCACCGCATTGTACGCAAATGAGGTGATGGTGATGATGTTTGCTTGTATCGGTTCTCAAATCGTAGCGGGCAACGCCATCTCCGAAGTTGATTTTCTCCACGACATGCAGTTCGCTAAGCAGCTCCAATGTCCGGTAAACGGTCGCAAGACCGATTTCAGGAGCTATATCTTTGACGAGCATGAAAACATCTTCCGCACTAAGATGATCGTCTTCGTTCTCGAGTAGTATCCGTACTGTAGCTTCCCGTTGGGGCGTCAATTTGTAACCCTGGGATTGTAACTGCTGCTTGATTTTGTCGATCTTTGCTTCCATGTTCTCCCTCCCCCAGGAATCGCCGCTCAATGATCTAATATCTACAATCGCTTCTTTCATTATAGGGGGAGTCATTCAACAAAGTCAAACATTTTGCTAGAGTGCCAGGCTGGATTCAAGCATCGGTGTGACCCACCCCATCATGTGTATTTCTCCACACACCTTCACTTTGCCTTTTCTTGCCCATTTTTTAGTGGATACAGATGTAATTATGGATTTTCCTCCATATAGCTTTCTGACGCTTTTCCGTTTTCGTGACCATTTTTTTGATTCAATCGGCACTTTCCAAAACTGAATTAATTACAAAACCACTGAGGCGTAAATCCTGGTGGTTTTAAAATTAACGTTAAGCTGGTTAATCGCCAGGATGAGGGTTCATATTCCAATCACTTATTTACCTAATTGCTCACGATAAAGAACAATGTCAATTTTATCAAAAAGTAAGCTTTCATCCATATTGTCAAATAACTCATATTTATCAGCGTAATATTTAAATTTATATCCTTTTTTCTGAAAACAATTATAAAAAAGAATGATGTATTCAAAAGCAGATAATTGTGATCTTACAATCCTAGTATATTCCTTTTTCTCATTAGTTCCTGCTACCCACTCATTCTTATCAATCATCCTAAATAAATTATATAAATTTCTAAGATAATGCCCTAAATAGTGCTCTCTATCTTTAAAAAAATTATCACAAGCAGAGATTATAAAATTACATCGCCTTAAAAAAAGATGTTCATCTGTGTAAAAAAATTTTCCCTGTGCTCGTATGATGGTGTTTTTAATCTCTATTTTAAGAGCTTCGTAGTGGAGTAAAAATACTTCCCTACCTTCTTTATTATCACATACTGTGCTTCTAATAATATCATTATGTAGTCCTATCATTTGAAAAAAAGTATTTTCAAAACGTTGAATATTTGCTGCTTTAACTTGCTCATTCATGGCCAGATTTGTTTTAGCAACTTCTTCTCTCTGTAACTGCAGTTCTTCCCTTTGTAATCTAAATTCCGCTCTCTGCTGATAAATCGTATAAATAATACCTCCAAAGGCCAATCCTGAGAACAAAGTATTAATAGAGCCGAACATATCTCCAATTGTTCCCCTATCAGGTAAGAAAAAAAGAACAATTCCTGATACTATCCAAATGACACATATCGCTTTTAATAGATTGAAAAGCTTAATTTCCTCTGCTCCATTCTCTTCGTCCTTCTTAATAAACATATCATAAAGTCGCTTTTTCATCATATCCCCCTCTTGTTTCCAATATTATCAAATAAGCAAATAAAAAAATAGGTCGACATTAGCCGACCTCGACATCATTAAATACCTTTAATTTCTATATTTACATATTATATTTAAATTTTAATTGATTTTTTTTCCACAAATGTCTATTATTAATTAAAAAAGGAGGTGTTAATCTATGATATTTAGTTTAAAAAGAATAACTTTTATCACTCTCTTCTTGACATTTTTAATAGCTATTACTTCAGTATTGCCAGCATCAGCAGCCAGTGCAGCAAATAAGGCTAATGACTTCTATGATACCTCTCCGAAATATGTAGAAGTTTCTAGAACTATTTATTTTGGAAAGGGAGAGAAAGATTCTTCTAGTCCATCACTTAGTTATTTCTACATTACTTACTTTCCAGCTGGTAAGTTTACAGGAGCACTACAACTGGTTAATCCTTACCTCACCGTTATTAATAACGATGGTTCAGGTTACCATTATGTGACCTATAGAGGTTACGTTACCTACAATCCATATTGACCTTGATAGATCAGGAGCATTCAGTTACATAGAATGCTCCTTTTCTCTACTCATTAGGTATTATCTTCGCAATCACATGCCTCACACCAAAACAGCAATCCACAAAGGTTGGTGCAAACACTACGCTTAAAATTTACACACATGTAACTAAAAAAATGAAAAAGGATGCTACCGAAAAGTGAAAATTCACTTCAGTAATATCCTAAATCCAGAAGATATACAGTAAATGTAATTTTTTATAGTCACAAGGCTGTTTCCACCAGAGAAGGAGTGATCCACCCCATCATAACCGGGGTTACCCAGGTTTCGAAGGACGAGGCCGCCAGCAACATTACAGCCAAAGCCAAGGTCAGCCCCGTATAAGTTACGAAGGGCTTAGCGACACTCCCGCTCCGGCTCATGAGCACCCGGCTGCGGATAATATTCAGTGAAAAGCCAATCGCAGCCACGCTGCTGATCAACAGCACGGGAATGACAAGTAAATTATGGGGAGCGACGGAAACCAGGGCGAATAATAGCCCTTTCCAGGTAAATTGGCCTACCAGACATCCAACAGTAAAACCGATCAGAACCCCTTTCAGGAAGTCTAAAATAAGAATACCTGGAAGCCCGATCACGGATAAACCGAGCAGCCAGATCAAACCGAGCCATTTCAGATGCAGGACTGCGGCCTCCCAAAATGTCACCGGGTGAAAGTCGGCTCCCCCCTCGTTGACGGAGATGAAGAAATTGCCTAAATACCGGGACAAGTCCTGCTGCTGCTCGAGCGTAAGGGCATTGACCATCAAAGCGCCGAACACGACCCCCATTAGAAAAAGCACCGAGACGAACACATATAAAGGAGTCTGATCCTTAAGCGCATATCGAAAAGGCTGAATCATGCAGGCATGCTCCTTTCCTCGTTCACATTGTTTACCACGGGCGATAACCCCTTACAAGTAAAAATATGAACAAGCCTGCCCCCTTATGCCCTATTCGCGAAATCCTTTCGATGCGTCGACTTTGCCGTATGTCCCGCCACCGCCGGAGGTTAAAGCGAGCCGTCCGGCGCGTGCAGCGCTTATGCGCTCAGCCAGCTCCTCGCCAACGATTCCGGCCAGGTCCTGCTCGGAAACCCGGTGCAAAATATCCATCTCCGTCCCGAAAGCACGGAGCAGCGCTTCAAATTTCGCAGGTCCGAGACCCGGAATGAATTCAAGCGGCACCTGGTAATGATATGGAGGCCGGTGCACCGGGACGGACGGAACAGGCCGATCGGCAATCGAGCGGATCCGATCCTGCACGCCCCGGACCAGCTTGGCGGAGCCGCAGTAGGGGCAGCGATCGACAGCTGCTTCCGCCTCATCAATAATATAGCTGCACCCGCTGCAAAATGTCCGGTGATACTTGCCGAGCCGCGGATTCAAGCCATAATTTGCAGCAACCCTTCTCCCTTCCTCCATGCTCAGAGCCTTTTGCAGCTCGCGGTAATTCGGCCGGGCAATCCGCAGCTCATTGTATTCCCTGCCGATCTTCCCTAAAGAATGGGCGTCCGAATTCGTCAGTATTGTATAAGGGTCCAGCTCGCTAAGCAAGCCAGCCATCTCGCTGTCTGCGCTCAGACCCAGCTCAACAGCGCTCACCAACTCGGGGTCAAGCACCTCTGCCATCCGTGGAGCACAGCTCCCGTAAATGCTCCGGTGGGGCGTGAAAATATGCGCCGGAATGACCATGCCGCCCCGGTCATAGACCTCCCTCTGAAGGTCGCAAGCGGGAACGTAGATGCGCTGCGAGCTCAAATGTACGTTCTTCATGTGCTTATCCAGCCATTTTGTGAAAGATTTCATTTCCTCCAGGCCCGGATAGAAAACGAGCAAATGGGCAGGCCCCATCCCCGGCTCCCGAATTTCCAGCTCACACCCGAGCAGGATCGTCGTTCCGCCGTAAGCTATCCCGCCTTCCTGCAGCTCTTTCATTTCCCCGGCCAGAAGGTAATCATCGATGTCCTGCTGTACACCGGGAGAATGGCAGTCGATGATCCCGATAAGGGAGATTCCTTTGCGCTCCTCTGCTTCCTTGGCGATATTGCCGAACGTCAAGTTTCGGCTGCCGCTGATTTTAACCGGATTTCCCGCATTTGTCCGTCCAATGTGCACGTGAAGATCGGCGTAATACGTTCCTAAAGAACCGTGCGAGCTACTTAATCTTGCTTGGTTACTTGCCATACCTATGCACCCTTATTGGCATTATGGTCAGCTATTCTTTGCTGCCATATATATGCGGCCAAAATCGTTTTCGCATCGAAAATTCGGCCTTCCGCGATATATTGCTGCGTCTCCTCGAAGGTCGCTTCAATAATCTCCAGAAATTCATCCTCGTCCGGCGAGGCATCGCCTGCCGTCAGGTCCTCAGCCAAATACAGATGGATAATCTCATCGGCAAAACCAGGCGACGTATAGAAAGAATGCAGCAGAGATAGCTTGCCGCAGCGATAGCCCGTCTCTTCCTCCAGCTCACGTCTTGCCGCCTCCATCGGATCCTCACCGCGCTCCAGCTTGCCAGCGGGAATTTCCAGCTCACAGCGTCCCAGCGCTTGGCGATATTGATCGACGAGCAGCAGCCGTCCTTGATGGACGGCGAGAACCGCTACAGCGCCGGGATGCTTGACGATTTCGCGTTTTCCTTCAGTCCCATCGGGAAGCCGGACGGTATCCACCTGCAGCGAGATCACTTTTCCCGTAAAAATATGCTCCGTAGATACGGTTGTTTCTTTGAGTTTATCGTTTGATGACGTCATGGAAATCCTCCCTAATGATTACATTCATAACTTGTCCCAGACTAACATATGGTGTTATTATACCAAACCCAACTAGGAGGGGACCGCAATGAAAAGCTATTTTTCGGACAATTCTCTTCGCGCTCAGGGAAAAGCCTGGCAAATCCGCATCCTGCTTAACCAGTGGCAAAAGCAATCCGGCCCGGCCGGCAAGGTAAAGGATCTTATCGCATCTCGGCAGCTTTTGAAACACGAAGGTGAACAGCCGTGAATAGAAATTTGCTGCCGCTTTCAGAGGAAGCTGAGCGCCTGCTGCAAATCGGTCTTAGCCTGCAAAGCACGCAGAGAAGCGCCGATGACGAAATCGCTTCTGCACTGCGCGATGTAATTGAACAGGACAAGCTGCCAGACGGCAAGAAGGTTATTATCCTTGTACTAAATCAGCTTGGGGCGTACGATAGCGCATCAACTTTGTTCTCACCCGAGCTGCTGGAAGATAAGCAAATGCAGCTCATCTATGCCGAAATCCTCATCCGGTCCGGTGAAGCGGAACAGGCTATTTCCTTTATCGAAGAACACCTCACCCCTGCAGCGCAGGAGGATGCGGATTTTTTGGATCAAATGGGCCGATTGTCCGATCTTTCCCGGTTCATCGCCCATCGTGATTACGACAGGAATGAAGTGCCCATGTATCGTTTGGCTGCTTTGATTAGCCTGGCGGTAAAGCTGGGCTATACAGAAACCGCCTTAATGCTCGCTGGCTTCGAAGTTGATCTCCAATGTCTCCTGATTGACGCGCTGTATCAGGAAGGCTATGCCGAAGAGGCCAAGCGCCATTTGTCCCATCTGCCCGATCCCCTCTCACTGGGCTCGCAGCAGCTGTTTCGGAATATTGCCTTCATTTCTGCCGAAATGCTGCATGATGAAGGCTGCTACAAAGAGGCGTCCCGCATCTTTGAGGCGCTGATCTGTCTAGCCCCAGAAATGGCGCGTGCACGATTTGGCGCGGCGTCCTGCTATTTGCATGAGACCATGGCCAACTTAATTAAACGCATCGAGCTGTATCATCCTTCCGAAGAAGAACGGGGCAAAATCGATAAATACCTAGACACGCTTCAGCAGACCCTGCTCACTCTAGAGAGTTCAAATTGGCATACATCGTGGAATCCTGTCCAGCAGAAAAATCTTGAAGGCCGCGAAAGGCTATCTCTGAATTAGAGTGCAAAAAAAGGTGTCCCTAGCGACAACTCCGGATTAAGTTATCAGGACACCCCGTATATGGACGAGCTCCGCTTATTCGCTTATGAATTTACAGTTTGCGAGACGATCTCCAGCGCGTATTCGGCTATTTTCACAATATCATCGGCCTTGATGCGCTCATTCGTCGTATGAATTTCCTCGTATCCTACCGCAAGATTCACCGTAGGCACACCGAAGCCATTCATGATGTTGGCGTCACTGCCCCCGCCGGAGGTAAAGGTTCTTCCGGAAAGCCCCAGCTTGCCTGCAGCACGTTGGGCCAGTTGGACAACGGCATCCTGTGCTCCAAGATGGAATCCCGGATAAATGATATCGCTTCTAAACTCTCCTCTAGCTCCGAAATCGCGGCAAGCCGTATCGACAGCTTCCTTCATCAGCGCCAGCTGTTTATCCACCTTCTCCGGCGACAGACTGCGCGCTTCGGCATACAGCTTCACGTAATCGGTAACGACATTCGTCGGACCGCCGCCTTCGAATTTGCCAATGTTGGCTGTCGTGTCTTCGTCGATGCGCCCCAGCTTCATCCGGGCAATCGCCTTGCCAGCCACTTGAATCGCACTGATTCCATCCTCCGGATTAACGCCGGCATGCGCGGATTTGCCGAATATTTCAATTTCGATACGCGCTTGTGTCGGTGCGCCCACACAAATCGATCCCACTTCCCCGTTCGAATCGATTGCAAAACCGAAGCCGGCGTCAAGCAAACTGCGATCCAAGGCTCTGGCGCCAAGCAAGCCGGACTCTTCTCCTGCGGTAATGACAAACTGGATTTGTCCGTGTGGCAGCTGCTGCTCCTGCAGCACTTGAATGATTTCCAACAGAGCCGCCAGACCTGCTTTGTCATCGGCGCCAAGAATCGTTGTTCCATCGCTGCGGATCCAGCCGTCCTCACCGATGACTGGCTTGATGCCTTTGCCCGGTGTCACTGTATCCATATGGCAGGTAAACAGAAAAGGCTGCGCTTGAATGCCAGCTCTTGCCTGCAGTGTTGCCACGATATTGCCGGCACCGTGTCCGGTACGCTTCATGGAGTCGTCTTCCACCACATTCAGTCCGAGCTTCGCAAATTTTGTTTTCAAATAATCGGCTATATTCCGTTCGTCCTTCGTCTCGCTGTCGATTTGCACTAATTCCACAAATTGTGCGATGATTCTGTCCTTGTTGATCACTGGACTTTCCTCGCTTTCCCTTTTGCGCTAATATTAATGAATAGAGGGTCAAGTACATGTAAAGGAGCTTTATGTTCATGATGCAAAAAAAATGGTTCAAAGTCGTAGTATACCTTATGCTATTCGCCATGATCGGTTCAACGCTGCTTGCGCTGCTCGAGCCGCTGCTGTTCCGCTAGAGCTTATGACTCCCAGTGCTCCTTGTACTCGGAGATTTGAAACACTTCATTGAAATAAGGCAATATTTCACGGGCCACCTGCTCTACGGAGAAGGGAAGCCCGGTCATGTCCTCCAATGAAGTTACGCCGTATTCCTGAATGCCGCAGGGGATGATGCCGCGGAAGCCATCCTCTTGGATACCGGATTTGATGTTAAAAGCAAAGCCGTGGCTTGTGATGAATCCTTTTCTCCGGCGGCATTTATTGAATTTCACACCGATGGCGGCAATTTTGACATCGCCCACCCATACCCCGGTATAACCCTGTTTTCGCGTGCCCGAAATACCGTACCGCGCTAAGTAGTTTATGATGACCTGCTCGATATCCCTAAGGTATCCGTGCAGATCGATCCCCTGATTCCCATCCAGCCAGAGCAGCGGGTAGCCGACGAGCTGGCCCGGTCCATGGTATGTAATATCTCCCCCCCGATCGATTTCAAACAGGGAAATTCCACGTTCCTTCAGCTGCTCGGGACTGAGCAGCAAATGCTCCGGATGGCGCGAAGAGCCGATCGTATACGTTGGCGGATGCTGAAGAAGCAGCAGGTGTCCCTGCTGCTGTCCTTCGTCGATGGCCTTCACGATCTCTTTTTGCCTATTCCAGGCCTCTCCGTATTCCATCATCGGGAAATATGTGACTTCCAAGGATTTCGTCATACGGTTCATCGCCTTTCTCGGATTCATGAAGACTCGCATTATTTACTTAATATACTTGAGTATCTAGGGAATAACTCTCCATATTGTCTTTGACGCGCTGCATAAATCGGCCGCAGATGACTCCATCCAGTATACGATGATCCAGTGACAGACACAAATTCGCCATAGAGCGTACGGCAATCATATCATTAATGACGACGGGCTTCTTCACGATCGATTCGAATGTTAAAATCGCCGCTTGCGGATAGTTGATGATTGGCTGGGTCAGAATAGAACCAAATGATCCCGTATTGTTGACGGTGAACGTTCCACCCTGCATGTCATCCAGCTTGAGCTTGCCCGCTCTTACCTTCGACGCCAATTCCTCGATTTCTCTGGCTAGGCCGGCAATGTTCTTCTGGTCCGCCTTCTTGATGACCGGAGTCATTACGGAATCCTCCGTGCCGACGGCGAGCGAAATGTTGATGTCGCGCTTGACGATAATTTTGTCGACCGCCCATACAGAGTTCATGATTGGATAATCCTTGATGGCGCTGACAACCGCTTTAAGCAGGAATGCGAGGTAAGTCAGGTTGACGCCTTCTCTTTGTCTGAATTCGTCTTTCAGCTTATTGCGAAGCTGTACCAAGTTGGTCACGTCCACCTCAATCATCATCCAGCCGTGTGGAATTTCCGACACGCTTTGCCGCATGCGCGTAGCGATCGTATTCCGGATTGGCGTCACGTCGATGAAGTACTCCGAACGGTCGCCGCCTTCAACTTCGATCGTCGGAATCTTCGGAGTTTCCGAGAGATGTAATCCTGAGTTGCGCACCGGCTCTGCTGCTGCATTGCTAAGCTCTGCCGGCGGAGCTGCCGGGGAAGCTGGCGCCGCTGCCGGAGCATTAGATGGCATCGTCGCACCTTTATTATTCTCCAAGTAATTCAACACGTCCTTGCGGGTTATGCGGCCGCCTAAGCCGGTACCGGATACGGCCCGCAGATCCAGCCCATGCTCCTGCGCAAGCGTCTGAACGGCCGGGGAATAACGGCTCCGCTGCGACTGATCGACAGACGCGCCAGGAGCTGCATTCGTCAGGCCGGCAGAAGCTGCCGCCGGGGAATCACCGCCAGTCGCGGTCTCAGCCTCCACACTGCCTGCTGTTTCGATCCGACAAATGACCGCCCCGACTTCGATTTCCTGTCCTTCTTCGGCCAGGAGTTCGCCCATGACCCCATCCAGCGTGGACGGAATTTCGGCGTTCACCTTATCGGTAATAACCTCGCAAATCGGCTCGTACTGCTCGACGGGATCTCCCGGCTTCTTCAGCCATTTGCCGATCGTCGCCGATACGAGCGATTCCGCAAGCTGTGGCATTACGACATCCTGCAATGTTTTATTCGATGACATATCGTCCCTCACTCCCATTAATACAGAGCCAATTGAAGCATAGCTTCCTTGACCTTATCTTTGCTGAGCATAAAGAACTTTTCCATCGGCGGGCTGATCGGCATTGCCGGAACATCAGGTCCGCACAGCCGAGCGATCGGCGCATCCAGTTCGAACAGGCATTCCTCCGCGATGATGGCCGATACTTCTGCTCCGACTCCGCCAGTCTTATTGTCTTCATGCACAATTAATACTTTCCCTGTTTTGCGTGCCGCCTCGATAATCGCTTCGCGATCAAGCGGCTGCAGCGTCCGCAAATCCAAAATGTGGGCGCTTATGCCTTGCTCAGCCGCGAGCTCCTCTGCGGCCTGCATGGCGAAATGCAGCGGCAAACTGTACCCGATTACGGTAATATCCGTGCCTTCACGAAGTACATTTGCCTTGCCAAGCGGGACGATATAGTCGTCCTCAGGCACGTCTTCCTTGATCAGCTTGTAGCATTTCTTATTTTCGAAGAACAATACGGGATCCGGATCGCGAACCGCGGCCTTTAGAAGCCCCTTGGCATCGTAAGCCGTATAAGGAGCGACGATCTTAAGCCCTGGTGTTCCGAAGAAGATCGATTCCGTGCACTGGGAATGGTACAGCCCGCCGAAGATCCCGCCGCCGATCGGCGCGCGGATGACGACGGGGCAGTTCCAATCGTTATTGGAGCGGTAGCGTATTTTAGCTGCCTCACTAATGATTTGGTTCGTTGCTGGCAGCATGAAATCAGAATACTGCATTTCGGCGATCGGCTTCATCCCGTACATCGCGGCACCGATGGCTACCCCGGCAATCGCAGATTCGGACAAGGGGGTATCGAGAACGCGCAGCTCGCCGAACTGCTCCTGAAGCCCTTTCGTCGTCGTAAACACTCCGCCTTTTACGCCAACGTCTTCCCCTAATACGAATACGTTGTCGTCAAGCTCCATTTCTTCCTTCATGGCAAGACGAATAGCGTCGATATATTCCATTACCGGCATGATTATTCCTCCCCTTCGCTATCCGCGTACACATGCAGCAGTGTATCCTCCGGCTTCGGAAACGGCGCGTTCTCCGCCCGTTCGATCGCTGCTTTCAACTGCGCCTGAAAGTCCTTCAAAAGGGCTTCATCCTGCTCTTCCGTCCAAAGCCCGTTTTCAATAAGATAACTTTTCATTTTCGGTATTCCGTCCTTCTTCCAATTCTCTTCAACCTCTTCCTTCGTGCGGTACACGAGGTCGTTATCCGAGGTGGAATGCGGAGACAGGCGGTACATCATCGCTTCAATCAGCGTTGGCCCTTCGCCGCGAATCGCGCGCTCGCGCGCTTCCTTCACAACACGATAGACCTCAAGGGCATCATTGCCGTCCACGCGAATGCCCGGGAAGCCATATCCCAGCGCCCGATCGCTTACTTTGCCGCCGAGTTGTTTCTTCACTGGAACGGAAATCGCATACTGGTTATTCTCGCACATGAAAATGACCGGCAGCTTCTGCACACCAGCAAAGTTCAGTCCTTCGTGGAAATCTCCCTGATTGCTGGAGCCTTCCCCGAAGGTAACGAAGGAGACGAAGTCCTTCTTCTGCATTTTAGCGGCAAGCGCAATGCCAACGGCATGCGGAACCTGCGTCGTCACCGGGCTGGAGCCCGTGACGATCCGGAGTCTTTTGCTTCCGAAATGGCCAGGCATTTGCCGGCCCCCGCTGTTCGGATCACCCGCTTTGGCAAAGGCGGACAGCATTAACTCTTCCAGCGTCATGCCTACCGACAGAACGAAGCCATAGTCGCGATAATACGGCAGAAAATAATCCTGCTCGCGATTCAAGGCAAAAGCCGCCGCTACTTGCGCGGTCTCCTGTCCGATACCCGAGACGTGGAAATTGATTTTTCCCGCCCGCTGCAGCAGCAAATTACGCTCGTCAAACTTGCGCGCTAGCAGCATATATTTGTACATGTCCACTACTTCGGCATCCGTCAATCCTAGTTGCTCATGCTTGGGCTGTGTCTTTGTTGATACTTTTGCGTTCATGGGAGTTACCTCCTTCGATTAGAACCTATAGTCGCTTGTACCGTACATGTTTGCTCTTATCTTAAAACCTGGTACTAAGACTTGGGTTAACCTTATTATAATCCCTTTTTCCGCAAAAAGAAAATGTTCTTTGCAAGGGTTTTGTTGATTATGTGACACTTTTGCATATTTTGTTAAATTCCAATCGCTTTGCCGTCCACCGCCAATGCGGCTTCGCCAAGAATTTCAGCCAGCGAAGGATGGGCGAAAACGGTCTGGCCGATTTCCCACGGCGTCGCATCCAGCACCTGGGCGAGCGCGGCTTGACTAATCAGCTCGGTAACATGGGCACCGATCATATGCACACCCACGATGTCGTTGCTCTTGCGGTCACCGATCACCTTTACGAAGCCATCCTTCTCCCCGTGCACAAGTGCTTTGCCTATAGCGGAGAACGGTACTTTGCCGATCTTGACGTCGATGCCCTGCTCCTTCGCTTCCTTCTCGGTCAAACCAACGGAAGCTACTTCAGGGCGTGTGTACACGCAGCGGGGCACATGGCGGACATTGTAGCCATGGGATGGCTCTGCAGCAAGATGATGCACTGCCACCAGCCCTTCATGGCTTGCCGCATGGGCAAGCTGCAGACCGCCAATGCAATCGCCGATCGCATAAATATGCGGCTCAGTCGTCTGCATCGAGTCGTTCACCCGGATATAGCCTTGATGCAAGGCGATATCCGTATTTTCAAGACCGATGTTCTCGACATTTGCTTGCCGTCCGATCGATACGAGCACCTTGACCGCCTGCAGGCGTACCGCATTTCCATTTTGCACAGCAGTAATCGCAATACCGGTACTGTCCTTCTCGGCGGTTTCCGCTTGTACCTGGCAGCCGGTCAGAATCTCGATTCCGCGGCGCTGCAGCTGCTTCTGCAGCTCACGCGCCACTTCTTCATCCTCGTTCGGTAGAAGCTGTGAGGCAGCCTCGACCACCGTGACCTTGACCCCGAAGTCATGAAGCAAAGAAGCCCATTCAACACCGATGACACCGCCGCCCACAATAATCATCGAAGCTGGCAGCTCCTCAAGCAGCAAGGCCTCGTCACTGCTGAGCACGTGCTTGCCGTCGGGCTCCAGCCCCGGAAGAACGCGCGGCCTCGACCCTGTCGCAATGATCAGATGAGTGGGTACAATCGTCTCCATCTCTCCGTCATGCAGCTCGATCGCCACGGCGCCGCTTTTCGGCGAGAAGATCGATGGGCCAATCACTCTCCCTTTTCCATGGATGACCTGAATTTTATGTTTACGCATCAAATATTGAATGCCGTTATGAAGCTGATCTACGATGCCCTGCTTTCGTTCCTGCACTTTCGGAAATACAAGGGATAATCCGCTCGTTTCAATGCCGTAGCTTGCGCTGTCCTTCATTTGCGCGTACAGCTCTGCACTGCGCAGCAACGCCTTGCTCGGAATGCAGCCACGGTGCAGGCATGTTCCTCCCAGCTTGTCCTGCTCAATAATAACCACTTGCTTGCCGAGCTGAGCAGCGCGAATTGCCGCAACATACCCCCCGGTCCCGCCGCCTAACACCGCTACATCACATGTTATCGTCATTTCCGATCTCCACCTATCCCAAAAAATGTCCAGACAAACTTCTCGTTTCCTATTGTACCTCGTTTTTTCCACATTACAAACATAGAACGAAATAGACAGCCGTCCAAGAAGAAGGTATGATAAACGTAACATGATCTTGATCGTACAGGACATATTTGTCGAGGAAAGGAATTGCTTCAGCCCATGAAATTGATGATATCCCGTTTTATTGCCATCATAATTCTTGTTATTCCCGGTATCGCCGCCATGATCGGCTTTCTGAAAATGAAGGACGCTTTATTCCTATACATGTCCGGACACGGAGATGACTCATTGACCCACGTCCACTTCGACTGGCTCGATTTCGGATTGGGAATTGCCTTGTTCGCAGCCGGAATCGGATTTCTGGGCGGCTGGATTTATTTCCGCGACCGTAAGCGCAATTACCTGGGACCGCGGTTCAAGAAGAAGACTGAGAATCCTTCTTAATTTTACGAATTAATAAACCCTCTTGAATCAGGCATTTAAGCCAATCCAAGAGGGTTTCTTATGTCCTTTATTCGTACAAGGCATCCTTCAGCTTGCTGGACATTCTTTGTCCGCTTGAGGATTTTCTCAGCAGTGTCCGCCGCAACCTTGTATTTTCTGCCGATAATTGACTGGCCGTGGCCAGCAGTTCAGCAATCAGCGATCTATGCTGTTCAGACAGGGATAGGTCATCCAGAAGCGCCTTATATTTTTGCTCGTCTAGCGATATTTTGTTCATTTTGCCTGCTCCTCTTACCGCTTTGGTTGCAACTTAATCCGCTATTGCAGCTCTCTCCACTTATTGTAACACAAATGAGGCGTTTTTCATTTCCCAAGTCCGATATATCTGGGGGTATGTTTTGCGTAATTGCTGTACATATCCCCAAAGGTACTTTTCAAATGCCGCTCTTCCTGGCGAATCAGCAGATGCAGGCAAACGATGTTCAACAAGCAAATGAATAAAGTGACGTAATTCATATAAGTAAGGAATAATCCGATAAACATCAGATCGAATCCGACAAAAGCGGGGTTCCGGCTGTATCGGTATATACCGCTTGTGATCAGTTCGGTGGCAGTGGCTTTGTCAATCCCAACCCGCCATGAAGTTCGCATATGCACCATCGCCATGATGAAGAACACTAGCCCTAATGCCGTAACCAATAAGCCAAAAACGCTTGCCCAACTTGCCGTACCGCCATCTTCAGGCAGAATCAAAGCAAATCCTAGCCATCCTTCTCCGAAGCAGCTTAGCGCAAACCACAACCCGCCCCAAGCAAACGTTGCCAGCTTGACGCCTACTTCTACGATACGGGTCTGTAGCGGTTTCCCCCCTTTTCCAAGTACATTAGCCTGGATGAGGCCTCGTGCTCGAAGCATCCATAATTTTGATAAATAGCTTATAAGAAAGATGCAAAATAAACTTAGACTTGCCATATTTACGACATTTGCTTTCATTAGGATTCACCCCTTCCAGACTCTATGCTTTGTTCCAAACAGTCTGTGCTTCCACCGTGGTTCCTCAAACGATCAGCTCTGCATGCCTGATGTGCGGGCTTTCGATTTGAATCGTCGCGTGGGTTATGCCGAACTGCTGCTCAAGCAAATCGATGGCATTTTGCAAAATGTCCTGGGCATCGAATTCCGACTCGACGACAAGATGACAGCTGAGTGAATTCATCCCGGAAGTAATCGTCCAAATGTGCAGATCATGCACACTAATAACCCCTGCAACCTGTTCCAAGCGTACGGACACTTCATCCTTGTTAACGGAAGCCGGCGTGCCTTCCATCAAAATGTGGACCGTCTGGGCAATCACTCCCCAGGCTCCTCTAAGAATAAGCAGTGCAACAAATACGCTGATTATCGGATCAAAAATATACCAGCCAAAGAAATACATGATGATCCCGGCGAGAATGGCTCCTACCGACCCCAGCGCATCACCAAGCACATGTAAATAAGCGCTTCTAAAGTTAAGGTTCTCCTTGACGTCCCCTTGGCGCATTAGAGTCCATGCACTAGCCAGGTTAGCGAGTAGTCCAATAGATGCGATCAGTATCATTGTACCGCTTGCCACCGCAGGCGGATCGAACAGCCGTTGATAAGCTTCCCAAATGATGAACCCCGCGATGACAAACAGCGTTAAACCGTTCAGCAGGGCTGCTAAAATCTCCGTACGGTAAAATCCGTAGGTCTTTTTCGATGTCGCGGCGCGGCTTGCAAACCAGATAGCCAGCAGACTAAGCGCAAGCGAGCTGGCATCGCTAAGCATATGACCAGCGTCGGAAAGCAGCGCCAGACTGCGTGTAACGAGCCCGCCGACAAACTCTAGAACGGCGATTCCCGAAGTGATCAAGAGTGCGATGATGAGCCCTTTCATATTTCCGGATCTGGCGGAATGATGGTCATGTCCATGATGAGTGTGCTGATGGTAGCCGTCCTGATTGCTTGCATGATTATGCATTTGGTATCCCTCCTAATCACATTCAACGTGACTGATCGCCTGCTTGAGCAGAGAAATAACGTGATCATCATCACAGGTGTAATACAACGTATTAGCTTCTCTTCTGTACTTTACGAGACGAAGCTTTCTTAATAAACTAAGCTGATGCGAAACCGCGGACTGAGATAACTCTAAAATTTCCGCAATATGCGTTACCGCGCATTCCTCTTCCGACAGCAGATACAGTATACGAATCCTCGTCGGATCGGCCAATGCCTTAAAAGTTGTTGAAACATTGTCGATAACATCTGGTCTTAATGTGGAATGCTGATTTTTATCCATGTGAGGTCACCAACCTTTATCACTATATGATCATATGCTCATATACTCATTATATTAATACTTCAGCAGATGTCAAGCTAAAGCCCCAAAATGTAAATAATTATCCGCCAACATCTACCACTTGATCTGGTTTCATTCAAATCATACAATTAGAATGAAGACGTCGTTCTTCATAACCTTTTTTACTTCTCTTCTCCAGGTACCCTGAGTATCTGGAGTTTTTTGATTAACACAAAAAAGGCGTAAGCTTATCGCGAGGTACCGCGATAAGCTTACGCCTTCATGATTTGCAAAGATTATGATGATGAATTCCTTCAGCTAAAGACCCAATAGTTTATCGGAGCCTCCGAGCAATGTCCGATAAAATATCGGGAATCCTTTAGTCAGATTCATTATTCCGCGCTTCCTTATGCTTTCAGCTTACCTTATGCTCAATGCGCAGCTTGTCGGCAACCATAGCGATGAACTCCGAGTTCGTTGGCTTCGATTTACTGATATTGATCGTGTAACCGAACAAATGACTTATGCTGTCGATATTGCCGCGCGTCCAGGCCACTTCAATCGCATGGCGGATTGCACGCTCTACGCGCGACGGAGTCGTCTTGAATTTCTCGGCGATGGCCGGATACAACGTTTTGGTAATCGCCCCTAAAATCTCAATATTGTTGTAGACCATGGTGATGGCTTCCCGCAAATATTGATATCCCTTAATATGCGCAGGAACACCGATTTCATGGATGATGGAAGTAATGTTTGCATCCAGATTTTTGCCTTTTCCAAGCGGTACTACATTGGATTTCGTAAAGGATGAGGATGGTGAACTGCTTGAGGATAAGGATTGGACTCCAACAAGCTGCCGAATTCGATTGGCCAGCACTTCCATATCGAACGGCTTCAGGATATAGTACGACGCTCCCAGCTGAACCGCACGCTGTGTAATATTCTCTTGTCCGAAGGCAGTCAGCATAATGATCTTTGGCTGTGGAGACACATTTATATCTCGTAAACGTTCCAGCACACCCAGTCCATCCAAGTGGGGCATAATGATATCCAGGATCAGCACGTCCGGAACTTTAGAAGCATGCTCAATCATCTCCAAAACTTCCTCGCCATTGTATGCAATACCTGAAACAACCATGTCATCCTGCTCAGAAATGTACTCTGCAAGCAAATTCGTAAATTCCCGATTATCATCCGCCAACAACACTTCAATTTTTTGCACTGACGACTTCCTCCTTGTGTATATGAGTTTCCTTAATCTTTCTTCCAGAATAAGGATTCGACACTTAAAAGTAAATTCCTTCTGTCGAAAATTATTTTTATTTATTTTTTTAATAATTTGATATATAATCGTTTGATGCTTACAAATAATGATCTAATTCGTTACCATTCGACAAGTATTTGCGGCGGAAATGTCGGATTTAAGTGCATTGGAGAGCAGCGAAGCGCATAGGGTGAATAACTCCTCATCTCCATTAGCATATAGTTTTATACTCAATGTGGCAAGTTTCAACGTTAAAACTTCGTAAAATTGCGACTTATTCATTGATTTCCGCCATGACCTATAAGATTAAGATATTTAATTATTATCTTACAGACCCTCCAAATTCGCATCATGCAAATCTGGATGAGCGATCGGGTTTCTTAAACAAAAAAACCAATCTTAAGGCGCTAGCTCGCCTTAAGATTGGTTGATGTCGTCTTGTCCTTTAATATTCCCGCATCCTGCAGCATCCATTCGATAAAGCAGCCGTAGCCTGAACGCGGATCGTTGACAAACACATGGGTTACAGCCCCGATCAATTTACCATTCTGTATGATTGGACTGCCGCTCATCCCCTGCACAATGCCACCGGTTTTCTCCACCAGTCTCGGATCGGTGATGCGAATAACCAAGCCTTTGGTCTGTGGGGTGCTCTGCCTGGAAACATGAGCGATTTCCACCTTAAAACGTTCCACCTGCTGGCCTTCGACCACCGTCAAAATTTCCGCCGGCCCCTCTTTTACCTCCTCCGAAAATGCTACCGGAATTGGCTTCTTATACACGCTATGATCTGGATTTTCCGACATCTTTCCGAATATGCCGAAATGCGTATTGCGCTCGATCGTTCCCAGCGTCTTGCCTTCTTTGACAAAGTGCGCTCGCTTCTCACCAGGTTCGCCACTCTCGCTCTTGGAAATAGACGTGACGCTCGACTGCAAAATTTGTCCGCTTCCTACAACGATTGGCGTTTGCGTGTTCATATCGGTAATGACGTGTCCCAGTGCCCCATAAACGCCTTCGTTTGGCGCATAAAAGGTCAGCGTACCCACGCCAGCAGCCGAGTCGCGAATGTAAAGACCCAATCTCCATGCCTTGTCCTGCTTATCAAAGGCAGGAGTCAATGTAGTCGTAAATTCCTTATTACTCCGTTTATAAACGACTTTTAGGGGCTGTTTCTTTTTGCCCGCTTGCTCAACCAAAGACGCCACCTCATGAACGTCTTTTAGACGTGAACCGTTCAAATGGGTGATCAAGTCTCCCGGCTGAATACCAGCTGCCTCGCCGGGCGAAATTTTAGCCTTGTCCGTATTCACAAGATGATGGCCAACTACCAGAATGCCATCGGATTTCACTTTAACGCCGATCGTTTGTCCCCCGGGTATAACCTTTAAATCAGGGATAACATTCACTTTCACTGGTTTCAGAGGAATTTGTCCAAAAAGCTTCATGCGGAGCTTGGCTTCGCCGCTGTTCAGCGAGGATAGCTTTAACGGCGAGCCGAGGGATACCTTCATGGAGGAGTTAGGTTGATCGTTCAACATCACGACATCAGGCCGATCAACGCTAACCTCTGCCAATACGGGTATGGCCAAATCGATTTGCGCGCCCTGGCCTTGAAACATGCGCAGTTCATCCGGCAGCATCGGCGAATGACCTTCGACGGCTGACGTGCCAAGAAAACAAAAGAAGAAGGCAAGTAAAAGACCGAGAAATCTATTCCTGAGGTTCGGGTTCAATGGCTGTCACGCTCCCTTAGCTTCTTTCGCTTGACGAAAAGGTGGTCGCCAATTGCGTACCTATAAGATACCCCGGGTGTGGTCTTTTATTACTGTCAATCATTGTTCCGCTCGTTAAATCACACCCTTCTGCGCCCGAGCCAGATTAAGCATTTCCTTAGCATGGTGGCGTGTCCTGTCCGTAATCTCCACGCCTCCGAGCATCCGAGCGAGCTCATTGACCCGTCCGTTTTTACCCAAATGCTCTACTCTCGTCATTGTTCGTCCGTCCGCTACAGTCTTCTCGATCAAATATTGCTGATCCGCCATACAAGCGACCTGCGGCAAATGGGTGATTGAAAATACCTGGCATGTCGCGGATAAGCGATACAGCTTCTCCGCGATGGACTGAGCTGCCCGGCCGCTTACCCCGGTATCCACCTCATCGAAAATTAATACAGGAACTTCATCATGGCGGGCAAATATACTCTTAAGGGCAAGCATGATCCGCGATAATTCACCGCCCGAGGCAATTTTACTCAAGGAACGCAACGGTTCCCCGGGATTTGGGGAAATTAAGAACTCCGCGCTGTCCATGCCGTGTTTTCCGAGTCTCACCAGATCGCCTTCCCATTCAACCCCGCCCGAATCGAATATTCGCTCCAGCTTGACTTCAATCGAAGTCCGCCCCATCTGCAGATCCTTCAGCTCGTTTTCGATTTGCTGTGCCAGCAGGTCCGCCTTTTCCCGACGAACATCGCTAAGCAAAACCGCTTCCCTCAAGGCAGCCTGTAACAACTGCTCCCGCTCGGCAGACAGCTTCTCAAGCCGTTCGTCCTTATTCTCAAGCTTATCCGTATCGCGGGAAATCTGCTCATAATATTGAAGAATTCCTTTGACATCGTCTCCATATTTGCGGCGCAGCGTGGAAATCAGATCGAGACGATCCTCTACCTCTTCCAGCCGCTCGGGATTAAATTCGATTTTATCCCGGTAATCACGCAGACTAAAGGATGCATCCTCAAGCAAATAATAAGCCGACTGCAGCTGCTCCAGCAAAGGGGCGACCCCCTTCTGATCATATTCCGCAACATCCTCTAACCTGGATACTGCCTTCGCTATCGCTTCCAGTCCCTGAGGACCATAAAGCAAATCGTAAGCACCAGACACCGAGTCCATCATTTTCTCGCTATGGGATAGCTTTACCTTTTCTTCCGCAAGTAATTCATCCTCTCCGGGCTTGAGCGCAGCTGCTGCGATCTCCTCCAGCTGAAAACGATATAAATCAAGCATTTGCAGTGCCTGCTGGCTAGTGCTTTGCAATTCTCTCCATTCCCTGTCGACCCGTTGGAACGCTGAATAGGCCTCCTGGTACTTCGCCTTCACGGCGGCAATATCCTCGGAACCAAAGGCATCCAGAAGCTTCAAATGCCGCTCTGGATGAAGCAGCGTCTGATGCTCATGCTGACCGTGCAGATTGATCAGGCTCTCCCCCACCTGCCGAAGCATCGACAAGTTGACCAATTGGCCGTTAATTCGGGCAGAACTCTTGCCCTGGGCGCTAATCTCGCGCCGGACAATCAGAGCTTCGCCAGCATCCGCACTAATTCCCAGCTCATCAAGTATAGCCCAAACCGGATGATGCTCCTTCAATTCGAAGGCAGCCTCCATCTCCGCTTTGTCGCAGCCGTAACGGATTAAATCCGCCGAGCCCCTTCCCCCCGATATTAATCCCAGCGCATCAATAATAATTGATTTACCTGCTCCGGTCTCACCGGTCAATACATGAAAACCCTTGTCAAACGTAACATCAACCGCCTCGACAACGGCCAGATTCCGAATGGATAAATGAACCAGCAAGTAAAGGCACTCCCTTCGCCAAATGTAGACAATGCAGCAACAATCTTCAAAACAAGTGAATTATGAAATAAACGCCATAATTTGATCGATGACGTAATGGCTGTATTCTTCGTTACGACAGATCAGCAGGATCGTATCATCGCCGCAGATCGTTCCAAGCAAATCTGGCCATTCCATGTTGTCGATCAGAACCGCCACCGAATTGGCTGTCCCCGGCAAGCATTTCATGACGACCAAATTTCCCGTATGGTCAATATGCACAAAACTGTCTACAAGCGCCCGCTGCAGCTTCTGCACTGGATTGTAACGCTGCGCTGTAGGCATCGAGTATTTATATTTGCCATCGTCGGTAGGTACCTTGATCAGCATAAGCTCCTTGATATCCCGTGATACAGTAGCCTGCGTGACCTGAAATCCTGCTTTGCGCAAAGCCTCTACCAGCTCATCTTGAGTTTCGATTTCATGAGCGCTAATAATTTCCCTGATCTTAATATGCCGTTGACCCTTCATCTTGTCCTCCATATATCTTTGATATGCGACGCCTCTTCAGCATCGTCCGAATCTGCACTTAAGGTGATTTCTTTGATTTGTTCCTGTTCCGTATCGATATAGAGCACCCCTGCACAGTCAGGATACAGAAGCAGGTAAGGAAGGATGTCCCTGCGAAGTCCGGCGCCTGTCCATTCGATTGGCAGACGCTCTCTCGTTCTCCTTACCAAGTAGTATTCTCCATGCTTCTTCACAACATAATCGATATATAACCGGCTGTGCAGCACCTGAGCGTCCACCCGGAAAGCGAGCGGAATCTTCAGCTTGTCGCTTACAATCTCAAAGCCTGCTGACTCCAGTAAATCAACGGCCGGATGCTCCTGAATATCCTCGTTGAACTCGAACCCCACACCGGAACCCAGCGAAAAAGGCTTGCGCAGCCACGTCCTGAATGCGCGATACAGCAGCAATAAGGCAATGCCCGCAATGGCTACCATGAGAAAACCATCGGTATATTCGCTCATCGAAATCACCTCAGATGATTAATTCGACGCGATTGAATAACCTCCTGTTTGCATGTGGATATTGTTAAGCATTATTACATAATTATTCGCATGAACCCATTATAAGCGAACACTCGTTCTATATGCAACATTTTAATGAATATATGCATAAAAAACAAAAGCCCATCAATAAGATGGGCTTTTCGTCATAAATGTATCTTTCGCTTCCTGCACGACGCGTTGCGAAGTGTCGCGAATATGCTGCAATGCCTCAGAGGACTCAGTCCCCTCAAGCTGATCCTTCTTCTCACTAGGGGGCAATAGCCTTAAATGGGCCAAAAACTCAATATTGCCTTCTCCGCCTGTAATCGGGGAAAAAGTTAACCCTTGCAAAGCATACCCCAGCCCTGTCGCAAAGCCGAGCACGTTCTCCAGTACCTCTTGATGCACCTTTGCATCGCGTACGACGCCGGATTTGCCGACTTTCTCCCGGCCGGCTTCAAATTGCGGCTTGATCAATGCAACGATATCCGCAGGCTTATGGAGCAATGCCACAAGCGGGGGAAGAATGATCCGCAGAGAAATAAACGAAACGTCAATGCTTGCGAAATCAGGGCCAGGTCCGTCCAAATCCTCAGGCGTCATATATCTGAAATTGGTCCGCTCCTTGACGTTAACGCGTTCATCGTTCCGCAGCGACCAATCCAGCTGATTATAGCCAACATCGATCGCATATACGTAGCTGGCTCCATGCTGAAGGGCGCAATCCGTAAATCCGCCGGTCGACGAGCCGATATCAAGCATAACCCGCCCGTTCATATCGATCTGAAACAGTTTCAAGGCTTTCTCCAGCTTCAATCCCCCGCGGCTTACATACGGATGGATCGCTCCCTTGACCGTCAGCTTCGTGTCCCTCGGTATTTTGGTGCCTGCCTTCTCGATCCGTTCCTGATTTCCGAACACGAGCCCCGCCATGATCGCGGTTTTGGCCTTTTCTCTGCTGTCGAAATATCCTTGCTCGACCAACAAGACATCTATGCGTTCTTTGGACACAGACATAACATTCTCCTGACTCTGTCTTGTTAAGATGGTTTGAATTTCTTGCCGAAGCCGAACTGATGTTCCGCCCGATACTGCTGAATTTGCTCCACGACAGCCTCGGCGGTCAATCCAACCTCCTGCAGTTGCTCCTTGATGCTGCCATGCTCGATGAATTGATCCGGAATGCCCATCAGGGATACATCGATGCCGGTGATTCCCTGCTCGGCATAGAATTCCAGCACCGCACTTCCCAGGCTGCCAGCCTGACAAGCTTCCTCAAGCACGATCAGCTTCGTGCCGGCGCTCGCCAGATTAAGCAGCATGCTGTTATCGAGCGGCTTCAGGAAACGAGCATTCACCACACCAACGTTAGCGCCTTCCCGCTTCAATGTCTCGGCCGCCTCTTCAGCAACCTGCACCATTGGACCCGTGGCGATGATTGCTACTTGCTCGCCCTCTCGCAGCTTCTCCCAGCTGCCGATCGGTATAGGCTTAAGCTCATCATCCAGTGGAACGCCCGGAACATTGACCCGCGGATAACGATACGCGATCGGACCGTCATTATACTCAAGCGCCGTCTTCATCATATGGCGCAGTTCGTTCTCATCCTTCGGCATCATCAGCACGATATTGGGAATATGACGCATAAACGCAATGTCATACACCCCTTGATGCGTCTCGCCGTCAGCGCCGACAAAGCCGGCCCGGTCGATGGCGAACATGACATTCGCGTTATGGCGGCATATATCATGCACGATCTGATCGTACGCTCGCTGCATGAACGTGGAATACACCGCAAAGACCGGCTTCATTCCCTCCATGGCCAGTGCCGCGCACATCGTAGCCGCATGCTGTTCGGCAATACCGACATCAATCATCCGATCCGGGAATCGTTCACCAAACTTAACCAAACCGGATCCTCCCGGCATTGCCGGGGTAACCGCAACAATTCGCTTATCCTGCTCAGCCAGCTCGATCAACGTTTGCCCGAACACCTCGGTATACGTCGGATTGCCCACGGCTTTGAGCAATTGACCAGATTCGATCTTGTAAGGAGTAGAAACTCCATGCCATTTATGAGAATCCTTTTCCGCAGGTGTATATCCCTTCCCTTTCGTTGTCAGGACATGAACCAGCACAGGGCCGCTCACATTGTTTGCCTGATTGAACGCATCAACTAAGCCCGACAAATCGTGGCCGTCCACCGGCCCCAAATAGGTAAAGCCCAGCTCTTCAAAAAGAACCCCGGACACCATCATATATTTCAAGCTATCCTTCAGCCGCTCCGCCGTTTTGGCCAGCTTGCCGCCGATCGCTGGAATTTTTTTGAGCAATTGTTCTACTTCGTCTTTGGCGCGCAAATAATTTTTATCAGACCTGATCTTCGTTAAGTAGTTGTGCATCGCCCCGACATTGGGTGCAATTGACATTTCATTATCGTTCAAAATAACCATTAAATCCTTTTGTTCATGACCAATATGGTTCAACGCCTCAAAGGCCATTCCGCCCGTCAAAGCACCGTCACCAATAATAGCGACAACCTTGTTGTCCTCGCCTTTCAAATCCCTGGCCAGCGCCATGCCCATGGCTGCCGAAAGAGACGTGCTGCTGTGACCGGCCTCCCACACGTCATGCTCGCTTTCACAGCGCTTCACAAATCCGCACAAGCCCTTGTGCTTGCGTAAAGTATCAAACCGATCCATGCGGCCGGTCAATATTTTATGAACGTACGCCTGGTGACCTACGTCAAAAATAAATTTATCCCGTGGACTGTTATAGCAGTAATGCAGCGCAATTGTAAGCTCCACCACACCCAAATTGGGCGCAAGATGTCCTCCTGTCGCGGACAGTTTCTCGATAAGAAACTGACGGATCTCGGCGGCTAGCGGCGTCAATTGTTCGATTGGAAGTTGTTTCAAATCGTTGGGCTCATGTATTTGAGAGAGCAGCAAAGCGAATTCCCCGCTTCCTTCATTGGATTTCTCATGTTGCTAATTATAATGACACTAATTATAACATATGAATAACTTTTGTCGAAGTTATCCAACTTACTATCCTCTTGCAGCTCTTTTCTTAACGATCCCGATGCATCAAATAATCGGCGATTCCCATCAGACGCTCGGGGCTTTGAATGATTCCGCTCGAAACTGCTTCCCTCGCTTGCTTGGTTAGGCGATCCACTTCAGCCCGGGACTCATCAAGGCCGATAAAATAAGGATAAGTCACCTTCTGCTGTTTTAAATCACTTTGTGTTTTCTTCCCGAGCTTGCTCTCGTCCCCGACTAGGTCAAGAATGTCGTCCTGGATTTGAAAAGCAAGTCCAATCGAACGGCCAAAGGTTTCCAGAGCTTGCAGCTGCTCGGCCGAAGCCGATGCGATGCGTCCTCCGGCTTTCAAACAGAAGACGATCAAATCGCCAGTCTTATGCTCGTGAATGTAGCGTAGCTGGCTTAGATCGGTCAACCCCTGCTCCCCTTCCATATCGGCAGCCTGTCCGCCAACCATGCCGGAAGGACCCGCATAACGCGCCAAATCCTCGACTATGGCCAGCGCGGCCTCGGCGGGAACGCCATGATTCTTGCTCGCCTGAACAACGCTGTAGAAGGCATGGGTCAACAAGGCATCGCCCGCCAAAATCGCCATGGCTTCGCCGAACACCTTATGATTCGTCGGCTTGCCGCGGCGAAAATCATCGTCGTCCATCGCCGGGAGATCATCATGAATCAGCGAGTAAGTATGCACCATTTCTACGGCGCAGGCGACGGGCAGAGCCGCATCGCGGCTCCCATGAAGCGCTTCCGCGGCAGCGATGACCAGCAGCGGGCGAAGACGCTTGCCGCCGGCCATCAGGGAATAGCTCATCGCTTCCTTCAGATTGTCCGGGAAGCTCCATTCCGCCGGTACCGCGTGCTGCAAATGAGAGGCCACTAGCGCCGATATTTCCTCGATATAAGGAATAATCGCTTGCCTATCCAACCGAATCACCGCTCTCTTCGGTCAATGGATCGAAGGGCTTCTTCACGATTTGTCCATCGGCTTCCATGATCATTTCAATTTTTCGTTCAACCTGTGATAATTTATTGCCGCATAATTGCGATAACTGCATGCCTTTCTGAAACAGATCGATCGCCTTCTCCAGAGGCACGTCGCCATGCTCCAACTGGGACACGATATCCTCCAGTTCGTTCATCGCTTCCTCGAAGCTGTAATCCTGCTCCTTAAGCTCATTCAGATTCTGCTTCTCAGTCTCCATGATCGTCACCTTCTCCCCTCATGCCCCAAACCTGGCAGTCCAGCTCGCCGTCGGTGAGCTTAACCTTGACCAGGTCTCCAGGCTCTACATCTTTCAGCGACTTCACTAAGCGCCGCCCTTTCTCGTCATATACAAGACTATATCCTCTAGCCATAACCTTCAGTGGGCTGAGGGCATCGAGCTGCCTAATCCCGTAGGACAGCGTCTGGCTCTTCTCCTTCAAAATCCCGTTCATCGCCGAACGCAGCAGCCGGCTTGCCTCCTCGTGGCGCCGCTTTGTCAGCGCCATCGTATCCTGCGGATGGTAGCGCAGCAGCCGCTGATGCAGCCGCGCCTGCGCCGCTCCCGTCAGCTCCGCCTGCGCCCGCATGCGCCGCACAAGCCGCGCTTGCAGCATGTCCAGCCGCTCCGCGTGCTGGAGCAGGCTGCGCCGCGGCTGCCGCAGCGCCGGCGACGCCGATAGCCGCCGCAAGCGCTCCTGCGCCTGGCGGAGCTGGTGCTGCAAGCCCTGCTGCAGCACCCTCTCGCGCTGGCGCAGCTGCTCGCGCAGCTCGGCGGCGTGCGGCACGGCGAGCTCAGCGGCGGCGGTGGGCGTGGCGGCACGCAGGTCGGCGACGAAATCGGCGATCGTAAAGTCCGTCTCGTGGCCTACGGCCGAGATGACGGGAATCGCCGATTCGTAAATGCTGCGCGCGACCGCCTCTTCGTTGAACGCCCACAGCTCCTCGAGCGAGCCCCCGCCCCGGCCGACGATCAGCACGTCGGCCTCGCCGAGCGAATTCATCGTCCGGATCGCCTTGACGATGGACGGCGCCGCGCCCTTGCCCTGCACGAGTACAGGGTGCAGGATGATCCTAGCCTGCGGATAACGCCGCTCCAGCGTTGTCAGAATGTCCCGAACGGCAGCTCCGGTCGGGGAGGTGACGACGCCGATCACGCGCGGAAACGCAGGCAGCGGCCGCTTGCGCTGCGGCGCGAACAGCCCTTCGGCCTCCAGCTTCTGCTTCAGCTGCTCGAAGGCCAAATATAAGCTGCCGATGCCGTCAGGCTGCATTTGCGTCGCATAGAACTGGTACTGTCCGTCCCGCTCGTATACCGACACATTGCCCCGGGCAATGACCCGGGTACCCTCCCGCGGGATAAAGGGCAGCCGCTGGTTATGCGAAGCGAACATAATGCTCTTGATCCGGCTATCCTTATCCTTCAGCGTAAAATACATATGTCCGCTGGAATGATGCGTAAAGTTGGATATTTCTCCGCGAATCCATACCTCAGACAGCAGCGTATCCGACTCCATCTTCATGCGGATATAGCGATTCAATTCTTTGATCGTATAAATTTTTTGTTCCATGGGGCCTTACATTCCCCCCTTTATCGCCAGCAGCTTAAGCAAGGCCTTGAAGCCGCTTGGCTGCGATCAGCGTATTTTGCATCAGCATCGTAATCGTCATTGGGCCCACACCGCCTGGAACAGGCGTAATCGGTCCGGATACTTCCTTCACGCTTTCGAAATCTACGTCGCCGGCCAATTTGCCGTTATCAAGACGGTTCATCCCTACGTCAATCACGACAGCCCCAGGCTTCACGAACGAGGCATCCACGAAGTTGGCCCGGCCGATCGCTACGACGAGAATATCAGCCTGCTTCGTCAATTCCTTCATGTTCGCCGTGCGCGAATGGCACATTGTCACCGTAGCATTCTCCCGCTGCAGCAGCAGGGATACCGGCTTACCGACGATATTGCTGCGGCCGATGACGACTGCATGCTTCCCGGACATTTCATTACCGGTGCGCTTGATCAGTTCGATAACGCCGGCGGGCGTGCAAGGCAACAGACTATCGTCACCGATGACCAGGTTGCCGACGTTAACCGGATGGAAGCCATCTACGTCTTTCTCAACCGCAATCGCGTCGATCACCGCTTTCTCCTCGATATGCCCCGGAAGCGGAAGCTGCACGAGAATGCCGTGGATTTCGCTTTGTTTATTCAGCTTGTCTACAAGCGCGAGCAGCTCTTCTTGGGTCGTAGAAGCAGGCAAGCGATGAACCTCAGAGTAGAATCCGAGATCATGGCAAGCTTTCTCTTTATTGCGCACATACACCTGTGAAGCCGGGTCCTCGCCCACAAGAACGACAGCCAGCCCGGGCTTAAAACCTTTGCTCGCCAGATTCTCTACTTCATTGCGGATACTTCCTCTAATTTCCTCAGAAATCTGTTTTCCGTTAATGATTGGTGCTGTCATAGACTTCTCCCCTTATCCTCGTTCATTATTTATTATTGATTTTTCAATTTCTCCAAATCATGAATCATCTTGCCGAGCACGCCGTTGACGAACTTCCCGGACTCCTCCACGCCGAAATGCTTGGCCAGTTCGATCGCTTCGTTTACCGCTACTTTGCCCGGTACGTCATTGCGGAATACCATTTCGTAGACTGCCAATCTCAATACCTGCCTGTCCACCTTGGACAAGCGGCTAACCTGCCAGTTTTTCAAATAACCGGCCAGCATCTCGTCGATGGCCGTTTTATGCTCCCAAGTACCATTTACGAGCTCCAGTACAAAGGCCTTCGTCTTTTCGACATCGGACAATTCGACCATGCTTTCGTTCTCTCCAGCCGCTTCCGCTATAAGCATCGATACGGCTTCCTCGGCTCCAACCTCGTTCATTTCCATTTGGTACATGCTCTGTATCGCAATTTCCCGTGCTAGTCTGCGTTTCATGTGTTTCCTCCTTAACCTCCATAAGAACAACGATTATGCTTCCTACTACTTCATGATGAACCAAAATGCCGGTATTCTATTACAACAAAATTCAAACAAAAAAAACCCGTGACATGCTCTCTCCACAAAAATGGGCAAGATAAAAACGCAGCTCTTTTTCCGGAAGACAGCATATCACAGGAATCATTTAAAAGGGCGCCAGCGCGCGTTCAACCATTCCATCAGCTCTTTCCACGGAATGAGCGGGCCTTGGTCGAAATCCTTATATTTGCCGATCGTATAACCGACATATAGGAGAAGCGCACAAAATAACATGTTCCAAAATCCGAAAAACAGATAAATGGGAATTAGAAATATCGCGGCCGCCGTTCCCAGCAGTCGTCCCTTGTAATCCTCCCATATTTGCTTCCAATTCATTGGGATCTTCACCCCTATTCAACCCGGCTTTTGATAACAGGAGATTGCACAAGGTTAGCAATATACACAGATACGTAAGAAACGGGAATACCCGTAATGTCCTCCACATGATCATGCACCTGCTTCTGCACTTCCCCCGTGAGCTCCGGAATGGAGGTCTCGCCGTCTACCAAAGCACGGACGATAATCTCCAGGCCCGAATCCGTAATGCGGATGCGCGTCTTCACGTCGCGAATGCCGCGTACCCGGGACGCCGCTTTTAAGGATAAATTCTCAATCGTCTCTACCGAGATTTGAATATCCCCGTATTCCGTACGCTGGTCGATGGAAGGGAGGGAGCCGCGGTCGCGCTTGATCGAAATATAGAAAAAGCGAATGCTGAGCAGAAACAGAAGAGCGGCTACACTGATGGCAGCGATTGTCCATGATCTGTTGTCATATTGCTTCAGCTCGACGGGCACAGCGTTTGTCACAAGGAGGATAGCGATGACAGAAATTATTCCAATGCTTAGGCTGTAAATAAACAGCAGCAGTCTGTCCAAGATTTTGGGCACGACGGATAGAGCCTCCTTAAATTATAGTAAACCCCTGACGGAGATCGTCGGGGGTTCTTAGCATGATCATTATTTCACCCTATGGCTCAGTTCCGTCTCTTCACTTTTCTCAGCCGCCTTAAAAATGACGTCGTGAATATGTACGTTAACCTCAACCACAGTCAGTCCGGTCATCGTTTCGATCGAACGCTTGACGTTGTGTTGAATCTCCGTTGCAACCTCAGGCAAGCGGTTGCCATATTCCACGATAACGGATACGTCAACAGCCGCCTCGCGCTGACCGACTTCAACCTTCACGCCTTTGGACAGATTCTTTCTGCCAAGCAGCTCAACAATGCCGCCTGCGAATCCGCCACTCATGCCGGCAACGCCTTTGACTTCAACCGTAGCCAGCCCGGCGATTACTTCAATAACCTCGGGTGCGATTTGAATTTCTCCGATATCTGTACGTTCAAATTCCGTAGGCAATGTACTCATTACTCATCATCCACCTCTCAATAAGTTTGACGAAACCTCATGACAAAGAGGCTGGCCACTTATTATAAATACTATATCATTTCAGGATCATTATGACAAACAGTCAGCGAATTCTAAATCTCATTTTCTTCCAAAAACTTAATGTCGAAATCGCCCCGGATAAACACCGGATGATCCAGCAATTTTTGATGGAACGGGATGGTCGTATGAATACCTTCGATCGCGAATTCGGCCAGGGCACGCTTCATTTTAGCGATCGCCTCCTCGCGGGTCGGCGCCCAAACGATCAGCTTGGCGATCATGGAATCGTAGTGCGGGGAAATGGTATATCCCGGATAAGCAGCGCTGTCCACACGAACTCCAGGTCCGCCAGGTGCCAGGTAGAAACCGATCTTGCCCGGCGACGGCATGAAATTACGGGAAGGATCCTCTGCATTGATCCGGCATTCGATCGACCAGCCGTTAATGACGACATCCTCCTGTTTGAAGGATAGCGGATTGCCTTCAGCGACGGAGATCATTTCCTGAATCAGGTCGAAGCCAGTAATCATTTCGGTTACCGGATGCTCTACCTGGATGCGCGTATTCATCTCCATGAAGTAGAATTGGCCGTCGGGACCGAGAAGGAATTCCAATGTCCCCGCCCCTGAATAATTGACGGCAAGAGCTGCACGCACGGCCGCTTCGCCCATTTCCTGACGCTTCTCGGGACTGAGCACCGGACACGGAGCCTCTTCCACCAGCTTCTGGCGTCTGCGCTGCACGGAGCAATCGCGCTCTCCCAAATGAACGGCATTGCCATGCTTGTCCGCAATAATCTGGATTTCAACGTGCTTCATGCCCGTCAAAAATTTCTCCAAGTATACACCGGCGTTGCCGAAAGCCTTTTGTGCTTCCTGCTGCGCCATCGTAATTTGCTGAATCAGCGACGCTTCGTCCTCGGCCAGACGGATTCCCTTGCCTCCGCCGCCCGCAGTCGCTTTAATGATGACTGGATAACCGATATCGCGCGCGACCATAACCGCTTCATCCAGATCGTCAACCAAGCCGTCGGAGCCAGGGATGACAGGGACGTTTGCGCTCTTCATCGTTTGCTTCGCCACGGACTTGTCACCCATTTTCGTAATGGCTTCCGGGGAAGGGCCGATAAAAGTAATGTTGCAGGAATCGCAAATCTCTGCGAAATCCGCATTCTCGGCCAAGAAGCCGTAACCCGGATGAATCGCATCGCATTCCGTCAGCGTCGCAATGCTCATCAAGTTCGTAAAATTCAAATAGCTGTCTTTGGACAAGGTCGGTCCAATGCAGTAAGCTTCGTCTGCAAGACGGACATGGAGCGAATCCTTATCCGCTTCGGAATATACGGCGACGGTGGAAATGCCGAGCTCCCGACAAGCGCGGATAATCCGCACGGCGATTTCACCGCGATTTGCAATCAATATTTTTTGAAATTTCACTGATTTCCCATCCTCCTTGGAAAGCTAGATAAGACCCTTCAACAAGGCCTCTTTCAACCGTAGCTTATTCCGGCTTCACCAAAAAGAGAGGCTGTCCGTATTCTACGAGCTGCCCGTTCTCTACGAGAATATCCACGATCTGGCCTTTTACTTCCGCCTCCAGCTCGTTCATCAGCTTCATCGCTTCAATAATGCAGACAGTCGTCTTCACGCCTACCTTGTCGCCTACGTTTACAAAAGGGTTTGCATCCGGTGAAGAAGCTCTATAGAATGTTCCAACCATAGGGGATACAATCTTATGTAGGTTAGCATCTGCAGCTGCGCTGTCCGCGCCCTGTGCCGCAGCCGGAACCTGAACATTGTCCGTAGCGGCAGGAATCGCCTGCTGAGGTGCTGCTACGATTTGGGTTGCGCTAGGCACTACCGCCGGTTGAATATGCACAAGCTCGCTTTTTCCTGGCTTGCGAATACATAGCCTTGTACCTTCGTTTTCGATTTCAAGCTCATGAACCGAGGTTTTATCCACCAGCTCGATCAGCTCTTTGATTTCATTTAATTTGAACATATTTTTTCTTCACTCCTTCAGCTTTTTCGCAAAGCTCGGGCCTTTTCGCATCATAACTTTATGTATTATATCACAATCGATCAAAATGGAAAGAGTCCAAGATTCCCTTGGACTCTTCGGCTTCAATCGACAAATGAATAATTTTAATGCGAGGAATTAAGGCAGACGCATTATTGCGAAACATACTGTACTTTGACTTTATCCTGGGATACGCCAAGCTCTTTGATCACCATATCGACGATGCTTACGGCCTCCTTCACCTGAAGCTTTTCGCTGATGACGACGACCCGGTAGCTATCGTTATCCTCGGTCACTACCGCATTCGCATACTGCTGCTGAAGGCGTTCTTCGATATCCATGATTTTAGCTTCCTTTTCTTCTAGCGCGCCCAACTGCTGCTGGGCCATCGTCGCTTCATCCAGCGTTTTCTTGTCATCGTTCATCGTTTGCAGAAGCTGCTCCTGCTTTTTCATGTTCTGCTCGGCGCGGTCCATTTGGTAAGCGGTCAAGGAATCTCTCGTCAAAATTCCCTCCGACTCTAGCTTTTTGAGCACATCTTCATCCTTGACGCTTTCGGAAGCATTGTCCTTGTCCGCCGCCTGCGGCTGGCTGCTCTTCTGCGCATTATCGGCCGCCTCGCTGTTATTCGCCTCCATGCTCCGGGAAGCGTCCGCCCCCTCTTTGTTCGTTGCGGCTTGATCCTTGCCGGTAATGTCCTCCTTCGCAGCCTCTTCACCCGCAGCAACCTCGGAGACGACAATATCGTCATCCGACAATGCGCTGCCTTCGACGACAGCTTCATCGCCGGCGGCCTGCTCCATCATCGTAACCTGTTTACCGTCGGTTGTTTTCGGCTTATTCATCCCTGTGTCTTCAGTAAATAAATAATAAGCCGAGAGAATGACCATCAAGCTGAGCATAGAGACTAGCCAAATTGTCTGTCTTTTCGATTTCATTGTTTTTCCTCCTAGAATAAATGTTTTTGATTTTGGTTATTTTTAATTATTTTTAATAACATTGCCATTTACTGTGATTGTTTCCTAGGGACGACGGAAATCCGGTATGCAGGCACATTCAGTCCCTTCTCAACCGCATCGACGATCAGGTTTTTGACGGTTTTGTTTTCAGCTCCCCTGGCCACGATGAGAACGCCGCGAACTTTCGGCTTGATCTTTTTAGTGATAATCGGCTTTTCACTGCCAGATTCTTCATTTGTGACGATTTGCCCATCGCGGGTGTACTGCGTAATATGACGTTTTCCTCCGTCCTTGTCATTTTCTTCAGTCAACTGCTGCGTGTCTTTCGTATTGCGGCCAATGATCAATTCCTCCGTGGAATCAACCGTGACGAGAACGTCAACGGAGCCAACACCGACGATTTTCTCTAGGATCTCTTTCGTTTTGTTCTCCAGCGACAGCTCGATCGCATCGAAGCTGCCTTCGCCCCCGCCATGATCGGGCAGCGCGGACGTCAGCATCTCTTGTCCTCCGGGGGGCTCCCTCCCCGCACCGCCTGTGTCAATCTGCTTCACATTAACGAAAGAATTAAACAGCATAATTGCGACGCCGATCAACCCCAGTATAATTAGCATCCGGTATGCATTTACCTTCTTTTTTCCTTCCAAACCGCGCCCGATCAGCGACTCCAGCTTCTTCCACCAATTCAGCATCAATACCCCCCCTTGCTACTTCATATTTTCCGGTATGACAACATGAACGATCTCTTTCGGGATTCCCCAGTCACGAGCCAGCAGTCCGGCGATTTGTCGGCTTAGTCCGCTTGAACCCGTTTCTGGGGGATTCTCTGTCCTTTCTCTGGCCGTATCACTTGTTCCGATATCTTTATCGCTGCCTCTTTCGGCTAGGACGGGAATGCTGTTATCGTCTCCGTGCTCCTGAGGCTTTACCTCAATGCGCACAGGCTCCACTGGCGCAATAGCGATCTTTGCCGGATCATCCCGACTCTTATTGTCCTGGCCCTCTATGCGGGGAAGCCCCTGCCCTTGCTCTTGCTCCTGCTCCTGCTCCTGCTCCGCCATATATACTTCTATCGCCGAGATAGCCGGCTCTGTATCGTTCTTGTCCGTCTCCAGCCGGACCGCCACCCGCTGCACAGACTGACCGGTTTCCCGCTCGATTTGATCCTTCATTCGTTTGGCCGCTTCCTCGCTGGCCCATTGTATCGCCTCCTGCTGCCTTTGCATTCTCATTTGCTCCCCTTGCCGCAATATTTCCTCGGTACCTGCCGTCTGCAGTTCCCCACTTCCGCTGTCGTCCATAAAGGCCATCTCTAGCCTCCGTTCGGCATCCGGGGCGAACAACCGCATCACCGGCGTGATTAGCGTCAGCAGTATAAGCAGGCTGACCACCAGCTTCACATATCTTTCCATCGAACGATTAGGAAGCAGCAGATCGATAAACGTTGCTAGGAGTACAACAAAAATAATATCCTTCAGCCAATCCGCCAGCCAGGTCATCAAGAAATCACCACCACATCTCTTCTATCTCATCATCACCGTCACATTGCCCGCAGTTAACGTAATCGTGATGGCGAGAAAGAACATCAATCCTACTGCGGCAAGGGCAGCGAATACGTAGATCATACTTTTCCCGATCGTCTCTAGGCAGGACACGATCGGCGTTTCGCCAAGCGGCTGCATAACAGCTGCCGATAAATTGTATATGAGCGCCAGCGTCAAAATTTTAATGGCGGGAAAAGCGCATAAGAACAGCAGAATAATCACTCCAACGAGGCCGATTGAATTTTTGACGAGCAGAGAGGCCGAAATAACAGTATCTGTAGCATCGGCAAAAACCTTGCCTACAACCGGAACGAAATTTCCGGTCAAATACTTGGCCGCCCGCAGCGTCACGCCGTCTGCAACCGAACCAGTAATCCCTTTCACCGAAATGACGCCGAGAAAAACTGTCAACATTACGCCGAGCAGAGTCATGCTGATCGTGCGCAGCAGATTGGCAAGCTGCGTCAGCTTGTACTTCTCCGATAAGGAGCTAACGATATGAAGAACAGCGGAGAAGAACAGCAGCGGAAACACGATCGTATGCACGACCGTTCCTACGGTATGCACCATAAATACGACGAGAGGGTGCGTGACAGAGACGGTGACCACATTGCCCATCGAAGCAAGCAGCGTAAACAGCAGCGGCACCATCGCCATCATGAAATCAATCATGCCGCGGATGGCCTCCGTAGCATACGAAATCGCGACATGAAAGCTGTTGATCGCCAAAATGAGAATGACCATATAGCAAATCGCGTAGGCGACTTTGCTGACTTGCTTGCGTTCAAAAGCAGATTGAAAGGTTTCCAGAATCGAGCTGAATACTGACAGGAGAACGATCGTCGCCAGAATATGGCCGTTGTACAGCACCTCATGCCACATATATTTCAACAGCCCCGCCAAGCCTGACTTGACGCTAAATGAATCTCCGTTCGGGTCCTGGAGCAGCATATCCATGAAAGAAGGCATTTTCTGATCCGGAAAAAAACCGCCGTATTCCTTCATCAACTGCTGCCAATAGGTTTCCACCTGATCCGTAGGCAGTTCCTCCGCCTGCTTCTTCATCCATCCGTCACCGGGTTCCGCTGCGAGAATCGGGATAGGCCATAACAGGACGAGACTGAGGACGAGCATAAGCATCGATCGTTTGCGCCAATTGAATATCTTCTTGTTCATCATCTGTCCCCATTTCATTAAGCAGGCAGCATCCTCATGACGGTCTCAATAATGATGCTGATGATCGGAATGGCCAATACCATAATGAGTATTTTGCCGGCAAGCTCAATTTTGGACGCGATGCTCTCTTGTCCGGCGTCTCTTACGATCTGGGCCCCGAACTCGGCAATGTAGGCGATTCCGATAATTTTCAGGATCGTCTTGAGGTAGATCATCTGCACACCGGAGGATTCGGCCAATCTCTCCAGCACCTCGATGATTCCGCCGATTTTGCCTGCCAAATACATAAAGATCATGATGCCCGTGGCAACTGCGATTAGAAACGCAAACATCGGCTTCTGTTCCTTTATGGTGAGGATGAGTATGGTGGCGATCAATCCCAAGCCTACGATCTGGATCATTTCCACTGCCGTATCACCTACTGGAATAAAAAGATCGATTTAATTTCCTGAAAGAGATTGTCCAGCAATCGGATAACCATAAACAGCACGACGACGAACCCGATCACGGTCACCCAATGCGCCATGTCCTCTTTGCCCATTTGCTTGAGCACCGTGTGTATCATGGCGATAATGATGCCAATACCTGCAATTTGAAATATGGCATTCACTTCTAAGTTCATTGTTTTGGCACCTCACGATCATTTTTGCAGCGACAATTCGTCGGCGATGAGAGGGTAGTCGCAATTAATAGAGCAAAATGACGATAAAAGCCCCGCCTAGCAATCCCAAGCTCCTGCACATCTTTTCATAACGGGCTTGCTCTTCTCGGGCGGCCTGCTCCTCGCTCTCCAATTGGCGGACGGCTGTCGCGATATGCCCCAGCTGATTCGCCCGGTCGCTTGTCCCTAAAGTGAAACCGAGCTGATGCATGACCTCTTTCTCCGACGCCTTCATGGCGGTATGCTTCCATCCCGCCTCGATCGCATGATGCAGACTTTGCTGAGCCGTCCAGTTCAGCGGCGGGTTCATCCTACGGGCTGCATCCTCAAACAGGACCTTGATCGGCTCGCTGCTCTGATCCGCAATGCGCTGCATCGCTTCGGGCAACGGTGTGAAGCCATAAATAATTTCCGTTTCCAGCCGTTTCAGTGCCAGAATGAGCCTTCTGACCTGATTGGGACGACTCGCATACTGCCCCGCCTTCACCAAGCCGGCCAGCGTGGCGGCAAGAAGCACAAGGGCCGCGCCAAGCATCTTAACCATATCGCTCCCTGCCCTTCGCACCGAGTCCCGATTGGTCGATGCCCCTTCGCTTGCCGTCCCAGAGGCGATAGGAAAGCCCCCCTTCACTGCGGCTAAGGACGGCATACATCTCAAAGAACGGCGGGTCAGCCAGCTTAGATAGGGCAGGCCTCAGGGATAGTTCGTTTACATCGGAGCCATGTGCGGTGGCGATCACCTTGACTCCCGCATGCAAAGCTTCAGCAAGAGCATCCGCATCCTCCGGACGGCCGATTTCATCGACGATGATTACATCCGGGGACATGGAACGGAGCATCATCATGATGCCTTCCGCCTTGGGGCAACCGTCCATGATATCGGTTCTAGGACCAACGTCAAAGCTAGGGACCCCCTGCTTGCTGCCAGCGATCTCAGAACGCTCATCGATAATGCCGACTTTCAGGCCTGGCCATTTTGCCTCCGGATGCCCCCAGGCTCCGCTACTGATCCCCCTGGCCAAATCGCGAATCAAGGTCGTTTTCCCCTGCTGAGGGGGCGACAGGATCAGCGTATGAAAGATGGTCCTATGCTTGAAATCAAGAAGCTGGGGCAATATCCGGTCGCCGATGCCCAGCACCTCCCTTGCGATCCGTATATTGAACCCGCTGATGTCCCTTAAATGCTCGACCCTGCCTCCGCTCAGCACGGTTCTGCCGGCAAGTCCGATTCTATGGCCCCCGGCAATCGTGATAAAGCCTTTGCGAAGCTCCTCCTCCATCGTATACAGCGAATGATTCGTTATTAAATCCAGGAGCCGGTTGCCTTCCTGCTTGCCTGGCTTATAAGCGGCGGCCGGATCGTCCGTCAGTTCGCCTTCCGGGGTCAGGTAATAATGCCGTCCGGAGGCGTTAACTTCCAGCGGCCGTCCCTCGCGGATGCGGATTTCCTCAAGCCCAGAGAACAATGCAGGCGGCAGCTTAAGCAGCAAGGAACGGATTTGATCGGGAAATACAGTTAACCAGCTAGGGTTGCTCATCGTTTGTACCCCCAAGAACTTCTCTTGATTTGCGGAATTCTATGTCTTAGCTTGTGTCATATCTCATGTGTATGCCTGTACTTTGTCTTTATGACGGGAAATCTATCATTTCTTCAAAATGCCGATTAAGAGACACGTAACACCGCAGCCGATCCAAATCATTTTGCTCCATGACAGCTTATCCGCCATCCCGGCCAGTCCGATAGCCGTCGTTAAAAGAAGAACCACAGGACCTACGAACGCAAGCATTGAGTTGACTGCCAAAGCTTTGTCCACGCGCCCTAGTTTCAGCATAAGTAAGGCAGCAACGATCTCGATCGAGCCAGAAATCACCCGTATGGTTGCCATGCTGGTCACGAATTTATCGAGCATAGCCGGATAACAACCCCCTTCTTGTCCATGTCTCTCTTACCATATGCCCCTTCATCTCTTTTTATTTGCAAAAAATAGAAAGAAGACCCCCATAAAATATGGGGGCCTTACGGATAGGATGTGCTATTTTCTTCTCTAGGGAATCAAGGGCTCAATCTGCCAAATGCCCGTAGCGTATTGCTTAATCGTATGATCACTCGAAAACTTGCCAGAATGGGCGATATTGAGCACGGATTTCTTTAGCCAGTCCCGCGCATTGCGGTAAGCCAGATCAATTCGCAGATGGGCCTCTACATAACTGGCAAAATCCTTAAGCACAAAAAATTCATCCTGATGGTGCAGCACCGATTGGTAGACAGACTCGAAATCCTGGCCTTTCGGACAGAATCGGCCCGGATGAATCAATTGATCCATCACTTCTTTTACCCGTGAATCTACGTCGTAAATATGCCATGGCGAGTATTCGCCGCTCTGATTGTATTCCATGACCTGCTCTGCTCGCAAGCCAAATAGAAACATATTATCATCGCCCAGCATTTCGTGCATCTCCACGTTGGCTCCATCTAAAGTACCGACCGTCAAGGCTCCGTTCATCATAAATTTCATATTCCCGGTTCCCGAAGCCTCCTTGCCTGCCGTGGAGATTTGCTCGCTGACATCGGCTGCGGGAATCAGCTTCTCGGCCAAGGATACAGAGTAATTCTCCAGGAAAACAACCTTCATTTTATCCCGGACCGTCCGATCCCGGTTTACCGTGTCCGCTACCGTGTTGATCAATTTAATAATATTTTTCGCCAAATAATATCCCGGGGCGGCCTTGGCGCTGAACAGGAACGTCCGCGGAGTAATATCGACTGATGGATTATCCTTCAGCTGGTTGTATAAGTGCATCATATGCAGCACATTAAGCAGCTGACGCTTATAGGCATGCAGCCGTTTGGCCTGGACGTCAAAGATCGAATCGGGATCGATGCTGATGTGCAGCCTTTCCCGCACGTATTTCGCAAGCCGCAGCTTGTTCCCCCGCTTGATCTCGTGCAGCTTCTCCAGGAAGCCGCGGTCCTCGGCGTATTTGATGAGCCCGATCATTTCTCTCGGCCGCGTAATCCAGCGCGAGCCGATAGCCTCGGTAATGAGCCTTGATAGTTCCGGGTTGGCGTGCATCAGCCATCGCCTGTGGGAAATGCCGTTTGTTTTGTTGTTGAATCTCTCTGGATACAGCTCGTAGAATGTCTTCATCTCGCGTTTTTTCAGTATTTCGGTATGAAGGGCAGCCACGCCGTTAACGCTGTAGCTGCCGGCGATGGCTAAATTGGCCATCCGGATTTGATCGCCGTACACGATGGCCAGCTGCGAAATCCGATCCTGATCCCTCGGATAGCGTTCCAGGAGCTCCGCGCAAAAGCGTTTGTTCAATTCCTCGATAACCATAAAAATACGCGGCAGTAATTGCTTTACCATAACAGCGGGCCATTTCTCCAGCGCTTCGCTCAGCGTAGTATGGTTCGTATACGAAACCGACCGGTTCGTAATGTGCCACGCTTGCTCCCAGGAGCAGCCCCTCTCATCCAGCAGAATCCGCATGAGTTCTGGAATCACAAGCGTAGGATGCGTATCATTGATATGTATCGCTGCTCTATCCGGCAGACACTCGATCGGAAGCTCCAGCTTGTCGAAAGTTCTCAATATGCTCTGCAGGCCGGCAGAGCATAAGAAATACTGCTGTTTCAGACGAAGCAGCTTGCCCTCAAATTCTGAATCGTCCGGATAGAGAAATTCGGATACGGATTCGACCGAACGGTAATAATTCAAATAATTATAGTAGCTGCCGTTATTGGGTTTAATGGATCCTTTCGCCGGCCGGGCGCTCCAGAGACGCAGTGTATTAACATGGCTGGAACCGCTGCCGATGACCGGGATGTCATAGGGAATGGCCCAAATGCTCTCGCAGCCTGCCAATTCGAAATGCAAACGACCGTTTTTTTCCGACATATGCACCTCGCCGCCGAAGCGCACCTCCACCTTCTTATCTTCCCGGCAGACCTCCCACACATTCCCCCGCTGCAGCCAGTAATCGGGGAGCTCCACCTGGTGTCCGTCAACGATTTTTTGCTCGAACAAGCCGTAGCGGTACCGGATGCCGCAGCCGTGGCCAGGCAGCTGCTGCGCAGCCAAAGAATCAAGAAAACAGGCAGCCAGGCGCCCTAGGCCTCCGTTGCCTAGCCCCGGATCGCTCTCCTCCTCCTCTGCGGCCTCCAAATCAAAGCCCAGCTCACGAAGGCCGTCACGCACAAGCTCCAGTACGCCAAGGCTAAGCAAATTGTTCCCGAGCTGCCGGCCGATCAGAAACTCCATAGAAAAGTAGTACACTTGCTTGGCTTTCTCCGCCTTCAGTTTTTGGTTCGTATTCGCCCAATCCTCGCCGATCCTTTCCCGGATCATGATTCCAAGGATCCGGTATACATCCGCATCTGTAGCCTGAGAGACCGGCTTCCCCAGCTGGCTGACCAGCTCTTTCCTGAACATCTCCTTGAAGCTCTCTTTGTTATCGAACACGTCTATGTTCCTCCCTATGCAGCATTTCCTTCAGGTAGGCATTAAAACCTATACCTTATGTTTAAACTGACGGGAGCGATAAAATAACAAAAATAATAATTTATCATTATAAAAAAGACCGCCTCGCTTGCAGAATCATCTGCAGCGAAGCAGTCCCCTCATTTGTATTTCTATGAGCTAATCGGTTTAGCGGCGATCCTGCGGTCCGCCGACGAACACTTGACTTTCGGTATCCAGGCCGTAAGCGGTGTGCAGAGCCTTGACCACTTCATTGAGCTTTGCTCCCTCGATGACGCAGGATACTTTAATTTCCGAGGTGCTTACCATCTTGATGTTGACCTCCTGCTTGGAGATGACATCGAACATTTTCGCCGCTACGCCCGGATGGCTGACCATGCCTGCGCCGACGATCGACACCTTGACCAAGCCTTCTTCCGAAGTGACTTCATCGAATGGCAGGCTGCCGCGAATCCCGTTAATCACTTGCAGCGCCTTCTCCAATTCTGTCAGGGATACGGTGAAGGAGAAATCCGCCTTGCCGTTCTGTACGCCACTTTGAACGATGATGTCTACATCTATTTTTGCCTCTGCTAAAGAGCCGAACACCTGGGCTAATACTCCCGGGATATGGGACACGCCCAAAATGCTGATTCTCGCTACATTTTTATCATAAGCTATACCGCTGACTACTACACCTTGCTCCATTTTCACTTCCTCCTTAACAAGCGTACCCTCATTATGATTAAAGCTTGAACGAACGACGAGACGAACATGATTATGCTTCGCATACTCCACCGCACGCGGATGAAGCACAGCGGCTCCCAGGTTGGCCAGCTCCAGCATTTCATCATACGATATTTCCTTCAGCTTGCGGGCGTTCTTGACGATCCGCGGATCCGTAGAGTAGATTCCGTCCACGTCCGTGTAAATTTCACAATAATCGGCAGAAATGGCCGCTGCCAAAGAGACCGCGGTCGTATCCGAGCCTCCGCGTCCGAACGTCGTAATCTCTCCGTCCTCGCTGATTCCCTGGAAACCAGCTACGACGACGATATTCCCTTCGTCCAGTGCCGCTTGCACCCGCTGCGGCTGAATATCGGTAATGCGCGCTCTGGAATGTTCTTTATCCGTACGGAAACCAGCCTGCCAGCCGGTGAATGCTACGGCCTTGCGGCCCAGCGCATGAATCGCGATCGATAGCAGCGAAATCGAAATCTGCTCGCCGGTCGTCATCAGCATATCCATTTCACGCAAAGGCGGCTCTTTGCTGAGCTGCTTCGCCTGATCAATTAAATCATCCGTCGTATCTCCCATGGCGGACACCACGACTACAACCTGATGTCCCTCATCCTGCTTCTCGGCGATGCGCCGGGCTACGCGCTGCATCCGTTCCGTATCGCCGACAGAACTTCCCCCAAACTTCATCACAAATAAAGCCAAAATCAGACCCTCCCAAAAAGTAGACTCTCCTATTCAAAAGCACAGTACGGCTATGAATACACGATGAATTCGAATTAGAATCGCTATCGCTGCAAACTCAAGCAGTAACGCTTTAAACCAGTATAATACGAAAGAGCTGAATTAATCCATTGCTTTTCACGGCAATATTCGAAGTTTTCGTCATATTTCCCGAGCCAAATGAATCCAAAAAAATTCCTCCACTCGGAAAAGAGTGGAGGACGGCGCTGCCTTCTGCAAGGCTTGCATGTAGCGTGAACTTTACGCGCGGGAAATGTACTTGCCTTCGCGAGTGTCAATCAGAAGGACATCATCCTGATTAATGAACAATGGAACCTGCACGTTGAGGCCAGTTTCCAGCTTGGCATTCTTCGTGGCGCCGGTAGCCGTGTTGCCTTTAATGCCTGGCTCGGATTCCACTACGCGCAGCTCTACGCTGTTCGGCAAATTAATTCCGAGAATTTCGCCTTGGTAGCTGACGATTTTCACGTTCATATTTTCCTTCAGGAAATTCAGTTCCCATTCCAATTGGTCAGAGGACAATGTGAATTGGTCATACGTTTCATTATCCATGAAAGTATGGTCTTGTCCACTGGCGTACAAATATTGAACATCGCGGTTCTCGATCAGCGCTCTGCTCACGTTCTCACCGGCACGGAATGTTTTTTCAACCGTATTCCCGTTGCGGAGATTTTTCAATTTAGAGCGCACGAATGCAGCCCCTTTACCCGGCTTTACGTGCTGGAACTCCTGTACCGTATAAATATCACCTTCGAATTCGATGGTCAGGCCTGTTTTAAAATCGTTAACTGAAATCACAAATAGAACCTCCTATAGGATCAAATAAGTTGCATAACTACTATATGATAATAAAAATTACCCAATTTTACAGCCGTGCATTAACAATCAATGACGGTAAAATCCTTGCTCGATTCCGTCAGCCTGCGGCAGCCGTCTTCTGTAATGACGACATCGTCTTCAATCCGGACCCCGCCGAAGCCCGGTATGTATATGCCCGGTTCGACGGTAACGACCATTCCCGGCTGCAGAACATCATCGCTCAGCTTGGACAAGCGCGGGGCTTCATGCACTTCCATCCCCAGCCCATGGCCTGTGCTGTGGCCGAACTGCTCGCCGTAGCCGTACCGCGTAATAATGTCGCGAGCCAAAGCATCCGCTTCGCGTCCGGTCATGCCGGGACGGAGATGCGCTAGCGTATGCAGCTGCGCTTCTAGCACGATGTCGTAAATTTCGCGATGCTTGGGCGAAGGCTTGCCGAGCATTATCGTTCGCGTAATGTCCGAGCAATAGCCGTTCAGCAGCGCGCCGAAATCCATTTTGACAAATTCGTCTGCGCGCAGGACGCGATCGCTGGCTACCCCATGCGGCAGAGCCGAACGCTCGCCCGAAGCCACGATCGTATCGAAGCAGCTGGAAGTCGCGCCGTTCTTGCGCATGAAAATTTCGATCTCCAGCGCCATCTCCCGCTCCGTGACGCCCGGCCGCAGCACCTTCAGCATATGCATATATGTCTGGTCGGCCAATTCCGCTGCCTGCTTCATCAGCGCAAGTTCGTGATCATCTTTATAGATGCGCAGACCTTCAACCAGACCGGCTGAAGGAATCAGCTTGACCGGCTGCAATTCCTGTTCATATGCCCGGTAGGTGGAGAACACGACGTTCTCTTCTTCGAACCCGAGCTCGCTGATCTTCTGCTCAGCCAGCAGCTCCTTCAGCGTCTTCGCCACGGATGAGCCATGCTCCACGATTTCGAAGCTCGCCGCTTGTTCGGCTGCCTGCGTCATATAACGAAAATCCGTTAACAAATAAGACTTGTCCAGCGTAATCAGCACATAGCCGGACGAACCGGTAAAACCCGTCAAGTACTGCCGATTAACAGCTCCGGTAATCCATACTGCTTCCAAGCTCTTCAGCTTCATGGCTTCCCGAAGGCGGTTCACTCTTGAATTCGCCATTATATGCTCTCCTTATTTCCGACTTTCCAGATGCCGCACCAGCGCCGTTAGTCCCAACTCATAGCTGTGTGCGCCGAAGCCGGCGATTTGCCCGACCGCCAAGGCGGCGGTAACCGACGTATGACGGAATGATTCGCGGGCATGAATATTCGACATATGGACTTCCACAAAAGGGATATTCACCGCCGCAAACGCGTCGCGCAGCGCATAGCTGTAATGCGTCAATGCCCCCGGATTGATCAGGATTCCATCGATGCTGCCAAGCGCCGCATGAATTTTATCGATCAAGTATCCCTCGTGGTTGCTTTGATAAAATTCAAGCACCAGACCCTGCTGTTCGCCCAGCTTCAAGAGCTTGTCCTCAATATCACGAAGACCTTCAGAACCATAGACGCCAGGCTCGCGTATGCCGAGCATGTTTAAATTCGGTCCGTTCAATACCAGGATACGGTACATCATTCCACACCCTTCCTGCAAAATAACCAAAAGTAATTTTAACATAGGTGTGTGGGAAAAGAGAAGCCTTTTATACTTATTGCAGCGCTTTTTCCGGTTCCCTGCGGCGTTCGTCCGTATATTCCATCGCGGCGGTATAACCGATGAACAGTCCCCACAGCAAATACAAGCAAAATTCGCTGATCACCGTATCGGTCGGCAGCGCAGATATCTTTTTTGTCATGCCCAGTATCGGCCCGACAACAAGAAAGGTAATCAGCCACCAGAAGATGCCGTACACGATTCCTGGATAAGGTCCCTTTAAACGCCGGAATAACAATGTATACAGCACTGCGGCTACGATCGAGAACAAAATAAAAAATAACCAGCCGACATAATATCCTGCCTGCGTTTTTAGAAACTGGGTCTTGAAAAAAGGCTCTGCCAAATAGCCCGGCACAATGGTGGTAAGTCTTAAAAAATACATCAGCCCCCTTGCGCCTCCCCAGATTAGCCCGGCAAATATACCAAGCTGCAAGCTGAACGTCCAAACATTCGTTCCTGTGATGCTTTGATTTTCATGCTTCTGTTGTTTCGACACTTGCACATCCCTTCCTTCCTGCTCCATCCATGACTTTCATTCGCATTTTAGTATGCGCATTTCCAAAAAGACTAAACAAACTAGAATTTGATTCCCAGATTCGATACAATGGAATTATTCTTAGCGACAACGATATTAATTAGGGAAGGTGAAGTATTTGTCCAAGGATTCCAAACCGAATATATATGGCGGGCAAGCCGTAATAGAAGGTGTCATGTTTGGCGGAAGGCACGTAAACGTCACTGCAGTCCGCCGCAAAAGCGGAGAGATTACTTTTTTGGAGGTTCCTAAAGAGGACAAGTCTTGGATCAAGCAGCTGCGCAAAATCCCGTTAGTTCGCGGCATTGTCAGCATTATCGATTCCAGCGCCAAAGGCTCGAAGCATTTGAATTATTCCGCCGAAGCGATGGCCGATGACGAAATGGAGCCTGAAGAACGGGCCAAGCAAAAGGAAAAGGAATCGTCCGGCTTCTCTTTGACGATGATCGTAGGCGTGGCAATCGCCGGCGTTCTCTCCTTCCTGTTCGGCAAAGTCGTATTTACCCTAGTTCCGGCCGTCTTAGAGCAGTATTTATTCGAAAATGCCTTCGACAACCGGGTACTGCATACGCTGGTCGAAGGAGCCATCAAAATCATTCTCCTTCTGGTTTATCTGTGGGCGATCTCGCAAACCCCGGTAATCAAGAGATTGTTCCAATATCACGGCGCCGAGCATAAAGTAATAACAGCATACGAGCACGGGGAAGAATTGACAGTTAAGAACGTGCAGAAATACAGCCGGCTCCATTATCGCTGCGGCAGCAGCTTCATTATTCTGACCGTCATCGTCGGCGTGATCATTTACTCCTTGTTCCACTGGGACAATGTCTGGGAGCGCATGTACATTAGACTGCTGCTTCTGCCGCTTGTCATCGGCGTTTCCTTTGAACTTCTGCGTCTGACCAACGCCGTTCGAGACATTCCCGTGCTTCGTTTTCTGGGTTATCCAGGTCTGTGGCTCCAGCTATTGACGACGAAAGAACCGAAGGACGACCAAGTGGAGGTATCGATCGCTTCCTTTAATCGGATGCGAGAGCTTGACGCACAATATGAGCGGGAGGGTGTCGTTGAACAGCCCGCCCCTAAAACTGCCTTTGATCCCGTGAAAGGATGATTAGCGATGAAGAAGCAGGCCATCTTATTTTGGAGCATGATTGGACTTGCTGCATTTGGCGTGATTAACGCGTTATTCGGAAAAGGTCAAATGAATTGGACCAGCTTGCTGATCCCTGCCATCCTGGTGGGCGTCGTAGTCTGGCTGTACAAATTCCCGCCCCGCAAATACAGGGTGAAGCATCCCAAAGTGAAGCCTTCTGCCCGAACGATGGCCAAACTGGCCGCCGATCAGCGCCAGTCCAGCGGACAAAAGCGCAAGCATTATCCGTTCCAGGTCATCGAAGGAAATAAAGGAAAGAACGACGAGGATATTCCGAGATACCATTAAGTCTTTAGATTTGCCTGCTGATACTTTATGAACTGTTCTTCGTAGAATTGGGAATTCCACTCTTCGAAGAAATGGTTGCCGGATTGAAGTCCGGATTCATAAAGCAGCAGGCTTTCTTCTTTACTGATATCAAATTGGGTTGTACCGATGCCAAGCGTCGGTATTTTTATCGTTCGGTAACGGTTCGATTGCTCAATGTACCTTTCATCATGCGCCGAGAGCATCGTCTCTACGAGCGCCTGCAGCATCGTGAACGGCCCTTTGATCAAACGGGGCTGGTTGGAGTTCTTCCCGACCATCTGAAAGCCTACCGTGGGAATCATCTTCTCGCGGGGCTTGCAGCTATCCTCATCGAACAGCCATAACGGAAAATTGCTGAGCAGCCCGCCATCGACGATATGCAGGAACTGATCAGCAAATGGTTTGCCCGTGGACAGCCGCGGCGGCAGCCGCAAAAGTACAGGGTCAAAAAAATAAGGAATGCTGCAGCTCATTCTCACTGCCCGGGCCACTTCGAACTTATGTGGCGAGATCCCCAGCTTCTGAAGATCATCGGGCAAAATCAATATTCTGCCGCTCGTGATGTCGGAGGCAATGATCGTCAGTTTGTCCTTCGGCAAATCCCCAAACGTTCTAATGCCCTTATCCTTCAAAAGCATGCGAATCCAATTCTCCAGGGACTCCCCTGAGTAAAGCCCTTTCTTTAGCAGAACCCGGAGTGCCGGCCCTACGAGCCGCACGTTAAAAATGCGCGCTCTCTTCAGAAACTCCAAAAATGAAGTTCCCAAAATGATGTCCTTCATCTCCTCCGCTGTATAGCCCGCGGCGATTAAGGCCGCCACGATGGAGCCGGATGAAGTACCCGCAACCCGGTGAAATACTGCCCCATACCGCTCAGCCGCCCTGACAGCCCCCGCCAGAGATATCCCTTTGACGCCTCCGCCCTCGAATACGCCGTTTATCAACATAACAAACAGCCCCCATTCCATACACAAGTCTACTGCTTATGTATGTCATGAGGGCTATTCCTATGTCATTCTAGGAGCCGAAATATAATTTCAATAATGGAATGAGTCCAAGGGGATTTTTCTTTAAATCTTTGGCGCTAAAAAAGATGCTGCCCTTCACTTCGGGAATCCTTTCGTTGTACTCTAGCTGATGGATAATTTCGTCCGCTGATTGCCAACCTACTTCCGGCGTACCGATCTTATAAGGAGAATGACCGATATACAGCTTCACACGTGTTCCCCGAACCTCTTGAGCCCACCAGTCAACCAGAATATCGTAACGAACTTCCTGGCGGGTTAAACTCCAATACAATTGCGGCGTAACGTAATCGATCCATTCATTGCGAATCCAGGTTCTGACGTCGGCATAGGTGCTGTCATACGCCGTTATCCCGGCCTTCGTGTCCGAACCGGTAATATCCGAAGCCTTGTTGCGCCAAACCCCGAACGGGCTGATTCCGTACGAGACTGCTGGCTTAGCGGCATGAATACTCTGACCGAGGTCGCGCACGAACTGGTTGATATTATCCCTGCGCCAATCCCCTTTACTCAACTGCCTTGTGTTGTACCGCTTCATCGTCGCATCGTCATTGAACTTGCTGGAAGCCGTCTCGCCGGATGGATAGAAATAGTCGTCCAAATGCACCCCGTCGATATCGTAGCCCTTCACGACTTCCATAATGGTATCAATAACATGCTGGCGTGCTTCGGGGATACCGGGGTTAATGTAGAGCTTGTCGGCAAATTTCACGATCCAGTCCGGATGCTGATGAACGACATGGCTGTTTGGCAGCTTGCTCGTATCAGCATTCATGCTAGCCCGGAACGGATTGAACCATGCATGGAACTGCATGCCCCGGCGGTGCGTCTCCTCGACGAGAAATGCGAGTGGATCGTATCCCGGGTCTTTGCCCGCTATACCGGTAAGGTAAACCGACCACGGCGCAAGCCTGGAAGGATAAAACGCATCCGCGGTAGGTCTGACTTGAACGAATACCGCATTTAATCCCATGGCCTGCATCTCGTCCAACAGCTTAATGTATTCCTGCTTTTGCTGCTCCACTTTTCCGTAAGAGGCCTTGGTTGGCCAATCCAGATTGAGCACCGTGGATATCCATACTCCGCGCAGTTCAGACGCTGCCCCGCCTCCGTTTGGCGGTTGCACAGGCGTTTGGTCGATTGGAGGAATAGTGGGCGTTGTTGGCTCAGTGATCGGCGGAACGCTTGTCCCTTGCGAGGTTAATGTAATTGTTCGCGTTGCGGAATTCCAGTCGACCTGCAAGCCGAGCTGCTCCCCGACGAAACGAAGCGGAACCATCGTACGTCCGGAATTGATCTCTGCTGATACATCAAGCTTAACCGCGGCACTGTTTACCTGGGCCGTTGTACTTCCTGTCCGCAATACAATGATATTGCCATCCTTCATAATCGTGACAGACTTAGCGCTGGCCAGCCAGTCTACCTGAGCTCCCAAGCCTTCGCTGATCACCCGAAGGGGCACCATCGTGACATTGTCTTTCGGTTTGATATACGGAGGCGCATCGCTGGATAGGATCTGCCCATCAAGAATGATTTCGATCGGACGCGCCGCAGCTGCATTCACGTGGCCAGAAAAGGGCCAAATCAACAGCAAAATAAAGAAAGAAAAAAGCCAAGTGCGAAATTTCATCAGTAACCTCCAGTAATTTATAAATTGTTGCCGTCGTTCAAATTACGCTTCCATTATTTCTAACGCCTTTCAACCCCCAAGAGTTGCGCTTTGCTTGCAATAATTGGCGCCGTATATCCGGGCGTAAAAGGAAAAAGCATCTGTCCGGGCAAGACAGATGCTTTAGCTAGGATTCATTCATAATCTCCTTGTCAACATCCCGAAGATGTTGAATTCTGGATTCGTCGCGTTTGAAATAGTCCACCAGAGCGGCGATTCGGGTAATCGAGTCCCAGCTCAAATGATGCTCGATTCCCTCCACGTCTTTATAGATGTTCTCCTCATCGACGCCAATCAACTCTAAAAATTCCTCCAGCAGATGATGGCGGTCAACGAGACGCTTTCCGATCTTCTTTCCTTTGCTCGTAAGCACCAGGCCACGATATTTTTCATAAATGACATATTCGTCCTTATCCAGCTTCTGGATCATCTTAGTGACGGAAGAAGGATGTACTTCCAGTCCTTCAGCAATATCGGAAACACGCGCATATCCCTTCTCATCTATGAGCTTGTAAATGCGCTCCAAATAATCCTCCATACTAGGTGTTGGCATCTTACGAACCTCTTTTCCTCAGTTGGTCGCAGAATCTGACCCGCGTTACCAAATGCTACTATAATTAATGATACATGTTGTACTTGTCCGTTGGCAAGTGCGCCGAAAATTAGAATTTAAGCCATTCCGGCGTGATCTGCTGCAGCCAAATCGTAATTTTGGCCATTTGGTTCGTAAACAACAGCACGCCCATCAACAGCATCAGCGCACCGCCAACTTTCATGATCGCCGCAGAATATCGGGTAATCCATTTCGTGCTGCCGATAAAGAAGGCCAGAACGAAGAACGGCAGAGCAAAGCCCAGCGTATATGCCGTAATCAGGCTTAGCCAAGTTCCCGGTTCACTAACCGCAAGCGAAATAATTGCGGCCAAAATCGGCCCTACACAAGGAGACCATCCGGCTGAAAATCCGATACCAAAAATAAAAGAAGCCACGTATCCGCTCTTTTTCATTTTAATATCCATTTTCCGTTCCTTCAGCAGAAACTGCGGCTGGAATATGCCAAGCAAAAACAAGCCCATAAGTATGATTAAAATAGCAGAAATCTGGCGGATCAAGTCCCGGTAGCTAACGAAAAATTCGCCAAAGAGTCCAGCTCCGAAACCAAGTGTATAGAAGACAACCGAGAATCCCAGGATAAAAGCAAGCGTGTGCGTCATCGTCTTCATACGAACTTCCCGCTTGTTTTGCTCCGTCTTTAGCGTTTGCACCGACATCCCCGTAATATAAGACAGATAAGACGGATAAAGCGGCAAACAGCACGGTGAAATGAAGGAGGCAACACCTGCCCCGAATGCTACCAATACATTAATATCAGCCATTAGAGCCTCCCATCCTCATGATGAAATGAATGTATTGTAATTCTAAGCGCTCAGCCCTTTTTTGCCTGCGAGCGTGACGATCAGCATGGCGATGAGCAGCAGCACAATCGTGGCGCCTGGTGCCAAATTCCATACACCCGCCATGATCAGCCCGATGACGACGGCCACTTCCGCAATAATGACGGAGAAAATCACCGAAGACTTGAAGCTGCGTGCTATTAGCAAGCTGCAAGCTGCAGGAATGGTTATTAAAGCCGATACGAGCAGGGCGCCGACGATTTTGATGGCGGTACTGATGACAAGCGCCGTCAGCACAGTTATCAGCAAGTTGAACAGCTTAACGGGCAGCCCGCTGACCGCAGCAGCGTCCTCCTCGAACGTTAAGAGGAAGAACTCCTTAAAGAACAGGGCCACAACGGCGATGACGACAAGCGTTACTGCGCCCACTATGTATAAATCTTCCCTGCTTAAAGTATAAATACTGCCGAACAATACATCCGTATTGTACCCTATCCCGAGTGTAAAGAACAGCGATGCCAGCGCCACGCCTCCGGACATGATGATGGCAATTGACAACTCGGCGTAGGCTTTGTAGGCTTTACGCAGCTTCTCGATCGCAAAGGAGGCCAGCACTGCAAAGACCAGTCCTACCCATATCGGATTGGCATGGATCAAAAATCCGAGCGCCACGCCCGCGATCGTCACATGGGCGAGCGTGTCCCCGATCATCGACAAGCGGCGCAGCACTAAAAAAATACCGATCAGGGGGGCTGTGATGCCGATGAGCAGCCCGCCTATCAGTGCTCTTTGAAAAAATTCTGCCGTTAGTATTTCCAAGTTTCACATCTCCTCAAAGTTTTGCGTAAGCAAAACTTACATCGAAAGCATAGGCTTAGTTTTGCGGAGCAAAACTTACTTCGTAAGCATAAGCTTAGTTTTGCGTAAGCAAAACTTACATCGAAAGCATAGGCTGAGTCCAATTTAATTGATTGAATGTTGAAGATCGGGGATCGAACAATCCTGATCATGGGAGTGTTTCACGTAAAACTTAATCGCTCCACAACGATCGAGCGGCTCATTGCCCAAATTATCCTCAATCATTTCCACATCATGCGAGACCAAGAGAAACGTCATATGATGATGCGCATGCATATGAAAAATCAGTTCAAAGAAATCTTCTTGGGTCTGCGCATCGATCCCGACCGTAGGCTCGTCTAAAATAAGCAGATCCGGTTTATTGATCAAGGCCCTAGCCAAAAAGACGCGCTGCTGCTGACCGCCCGATAGCTCCCCGATCCGTTTATCGGCAATATCCCCGATGCGCATTACCTCAAGCGCATCATCGCATTTTACCTGCTCCGCCTTGCCGATGCGGCGAAACAGCTTCTTATTGTTATACAGCCCCGACATGACGACTTCCCTTACAGTCGCTGGAAATAGAGGGTTGAACGAATTTTTCTGGGGCACATATCCGATCCTGTCCCAATCGCGAAAACGCCGAATCGGCTGTCCGAACAACCGGATTTCCCCGTCGGTCGGCGACAGCAGCCCGACCATCATCCGCAGCAGGGTCGTCTTGCCTGCCCCATTGGAGCCGATGACCCCGACGAAGTCGCGTTCTTTTACCGTAAAACTGAAGTTCGAGATCACTTTCTTGTCCTTATAAGCAAAGGAGATATCGGCAAGCTCGATTATATTGTCATGGCAGGCCAAAGCCGATGCTGCTAAATTATCCGGTTTCATCTTGACCGTCCTTCCGCTGGTATGTCTATCCTTATTGTAAAGCGAGAACGAGATTTTGCAAATTTTTCTCCATCAATGTAAAGTAATTCTCTCCCGCCTGCTCCTGCTGCTTCGTCAGCCCCTCAACCGGGTTAAGCACTAACGTTTTCACGCCTGCTTCCGAGGCCAGCGTTTTCACAAGCTTATCCGACACAAGCTCCTCGAAAAAGATATACTGGATACCCTCTTCCTTCACCAGTTTGGATAAATTGATCAAATCCTGGGCTTTCGGCTCTGCTTCCGGCGTCAGGCCCATAATCGAATGCTGAGTCAGCCCGTAATCCCGGCACAGGTATCCGAACGATTGATGGGACACGACGATCTCCTTCCGGCTCATCTTCGCCAACTCTTCCGTAAACTTCGCGTCAAGCTGCTGCAGACGGGCATGCAGCTGTTCATAGCGGGCCTCATACTGCTCACGATGAACAGGATCAACCTCGATAAAGCTGTTTTTGATATTTTCAGCCATGATCAGCGCCGACTTCGGGCTTACCCACGTATGCGGGTCAATGTGGCCGTGGTCATGATCATGATCATTCTCGGCATGCCCATGTCCATCGTCCTCATGATGATCTTCGTTGTCCATACCATGCTGATGTCCGTCTTCTTCATCGCTTGCGATCAGGGCAATCCCCTGGCTTACTTCGACGGTCTTCACCTTGGAGTCGCTCCCCAATCCTTTAAGGAAGCTATCCAGCCATCCTTCGAGTCCTGCTCCGTTGTATAAGAACAGCTGTGCTTTGGAGGTGTTGAGGATTTCCTGGCTGCGCGGCGTCCAATCATGCGGCTCGACGCCTACGGGCAGTAAATTAATGACATGCGCTTCCTCCCCGCCTATCTCTTTTGCAAATTCATAGAGAGGATAAAAGCTCGTTACAACGTTGACTTTACCCGCAACGACCTTGTTTTCGCTATTGCCGCTTCCGCAGCCGGCCAGCATCAGAACCACTGCGAGCAGCAGCGGGACCAACTTCCAGCCTTTATATATTTTCATGTATGACGCCATTATGATCTTCCTTCCTAGTCATCCTTAATCGTAATTATTACTAGAAGGATTATAGGGTCAACATAAAACGATTGTCAACCGCCTAAATCTGTCTTTTGCCGTATTGTCATCATTTAGTCTGGGCGCATGCCAGGCAAAATAAACAGCGCATGGTGTCATGGGTTGATTCAGGAGCAAATAAAATTACATGTTCTGAGTCGAATTTTTCGTTATTTTCTTTGCGGGGATAATGTTTCGCTATAGATACATAAAAATCTTGCAGGATATGCATTGAAAAGTGCATGTTCCCCTACTGACGTGTATGGTATAACAGCTTATGAGTTTAAAAAAGCGCTTTCAAATAAAGCGCTATCAATATTGAGAGGAGGCGTGCATCCAAGGAAATAACCGAAAATGAATCGGGTCGATCCACCTGGAAAGTCGAATCCGGCCGTCGGGCGAGAGTATTTCTTGATAGCGATTTCATACTTGTGTCCCATTAATACCGACGGCTGTAGTTTGTATCAAAAGGAGGATGTATGAATGAGCAGTAAGCATTCCGTTAGAAACAGGATATGCTCCATAGCTATGACCGCGATGCTGTTGTTTGGTTTGTTTCCCCCATTCAGTCTATCTAACGTATTCGCCGATAGCGTGAATACCGTTCACGCGGCCGCCTATATGGGGGCGAAGACAACGGCAGGAACGACTTTGCCTGACAACATGGAAGTAGACGGCACGAGCGCGCCTGTAACCTGGAATATCGGCGAGGATACCTTTGCTGTGCCTTACGATACCGTGAAGGTTACTGGTACGGCGGGAAGCAAGGCGGTCATGGCTAATGTGGAGGTTATTCCGCCCTCAAGCCATCCTTTGGTTTATTTCGTGGATAGCGGCCGCGGCGGCGATTCCCTTGGCAACGCCCCTAGTTCCTCGCCGTTGTATGAAGCGGTCAAAGAGTTGTCCGGCGGAAATTTGCTCAACCAGCTGCCGGATCAGAAGTTTGACGGAACGAACGACTGGGGATTCGACGATTCCATACACAAGGTGAAGAACTCCAAAGACGGGGGACATACGGACCCCGCTGCCGATTCGTCGATATGGGTTGTCGGGCTGCGCGCTGCCAACGATCATATCATTTATCAGCTAAAGGCCCTGGAAGCCGGAACCTATACGCTCAGCAGCGGCTTTCACGATTGGTACGGCAGCCGCTCCCGGGTGATGCGGCCCAGCATCGAGTATCAGGATATCAGCGGCGGTACGCAGACCATTGTTCTTGATCAGTTCAATACCAATGCGACCCAATCCATTTCCAGCGAATTTACGATACCCGGGGACATTGACACCAGCGTTCCCATGACGTTGACCTACACTTATGTGTCTGGCGAAAAACCGATCTTGAGCTGGTTCGCCATTGCTGAGGGCGGGATCAAAGGAATGATCGAAGACGCTCGGCAAAATGCAGCTTCTGCGGTCAAGGTGTTGCTGGACGGCAATGATATCAAAGCCGACAATGTCAACGGCCTCACGTTCAAGGGATTTGGCGCACTGAGCGCCAACAGCACCAGTGCTCTGCTGATGGATTATAAGGCTGAGCATCCTGAGGCTTACGCGGAATTGCTGCAGATTCTGTTTGGCGGGGATAACCCCATTATGACGCATGTAAAAATTGAGATGGGCAACGACCGCAACAACTCCACCGGCCCAGACCCGGCCACGATGCGTACGGCCGATGAAGACGCCAACGTTGCCCGGCATCCCGGCTTCCAGCTTGCAGCCGACGCCAAGGCAGTGAACCCTAATCTCAAAGTGAGCATCCTGCGCTGGAGTGCTCCCGCCTGGGCTGACAGCAACGACAAAATATATACTTGGTATAAAAACACCATCCTGGCCGCTTATCGCGAGTACGGCTATATGGTCGATTACGTCAACCCCCATATTAACGAGCATGCGCCGGATTTGACGTGGACGAAACAATATGCCGGGCGGGTCAGAACGGATAACACAGGCTTTGCGAGCGAAGAAGAGAAAACGTTATACCACGGCATCGAGGTTGTCATTTCCGATGAAGTCGGAATCGGCTCCTTCGGCGGCAGCATGGTGAGCGACGCCTCTCTGCGAGACGCGGTGTCGGTTGCCGCATACCACTACAACACCGATGATGACAGCGCGGGCAATTTCAAGCGGCTCGCGGAGCAATTCGATATTGAGGTATGGAACAGCGAGGCGCAAGCCACCTTCAGCAACTCTTCCTTCCGTCCCAACAACAATATGAAGGATCCTGCAGCGTCAGGCACGGGCATAGGCGGAACGGGCAGCGCGCTGGAAATGGGCAACACTATTATCAAGGGGTTTGTCAATTCTCGCCGGACGCATTTTGTTTATCAGCCAGCCATCGGCTCCTTCTACGAAGGCGGTCAATATTCCTTCAAAGAATTGGTCAGTGCGCGCGATCCTTGGTCGGGCTGGATTCATTATGACGCGGGCCTTCTCGTCCTGCGGCATTTTAGTTGGTTCGCGAAGGTCGGCTGGGAGAACGGCAATAATGACGAGGGAATTTGGAGAGCGGTTCCGCAGGCCAGCTACACCGGCGCGACAGGCACAAATCCGGTCAGTGGACGCAACGGCACCCCAAGCTACATGACGCTCGCGGCTCCCGACAAAAGCGATTTTTCAACCGTTATTGTAAATGATAGCGAGTATGAGAGAACCTACAAGCTGCAGACAGTCAATATGGCGTATACGGGCACTCCTTCCCTGGAAGTATGGGATACCCGCGCGGCTGGCGAGGGAGAAGCCTTCAACAGCAGTTACATGCAGTATCGCGGGAAGATTTCAGCCGATGGAGGCGGAATTTACACCGTGCATGTAAAACCCTATTCGATCGTGACCGTAACGACATTGGAAAACAACGGGAAGGTTGTACCGCTCCCCGTTGAGGGCGAGCGCACCGTGCTCGACACCGATGCGACCGGATCGGTTAGGAATACCGGGGACCGTATTCTTTACGCGGACGATTTTGACTATTCCAGCAAGACGGTTCCAGTGATTGGAGCAAGCGGCCAAATTACGGGCACCCAAAGCTATATTGAATCTCGCGGCGGCCCAAAAGGAGCAATCCCCCGCTACACCCATGACCGCAACGGTGCCTTCGAGGCGTATTTGGACGAGCAAACCGGTAATTATGTTTTGCGCCAGCAGTTAGACCGGGGGCTTATGGGGCTTGGCGGTACGTGGAACAACGGTGAGCCCGTCACAGCCATCGGCGACTATCGGTGGACCAACTATAAGGCCAGTGTCGACGTTTCATTCGAAACGAACAATACCCAAGGCGGCGCAAATTACGCCGCAATTGGCGCCCGGTATCAGGGCGGAGGCAGCTCCCACACCATCAATGGTACGCCATATGTGCTGAAATTCTGGTTCGACGGCGGCTGGCAGCTGCAGGCCGACAACCGTTCTGTGGCAAACGGGAATGTCGTGACTGGTTCCGGCGGCGTGAAGATTGATGGCTTTGACAACGCTTATAATGCTTGGCATAACATTGCCATTCAAGTGGCGGGCAGCCAGGTGACAGCCTACCTGGACGGCGTGGAACTTGCCTCCTACACCGATCCGAATCCTAAGTTGTCCGGCCGGGTGGATCTTGGCAGCGGATATTATCACGTTCGCTTTGATAATTTGCTGGTAGAAACGGTTGAAGGATACGTGCCGTACTATTCCGAGGCGCTAGACGATCTGGAAATGCACGACCTGACTCCCGTCCCCAAGCCCAAACTCGTTTACAGCGGTTCATGGGCGCATAACAACGGCCAGGGCATGTTCCATTACCAACGCTCCCTTTCCACCAGCCAAGGCGCTAATGCTGCGCTGGATTATACGTTTGTAGGTACGGGACTGGATATTCTGGGTCCGAATGACGGTTCGGCGAAGCTGGAGGTAACGGTGGACGGGCAGATCGTAATGCCTTCGGCCAGTACGCTGGCCTCTAGAGAATTGTACCAAAACTTTACGCTACGTGGACTTGCATACGAAGAGCATACCGTTCGAATCAAGGTGTTAAGCGGCACCTTGGTTGTTGATGCTGTAGCGGTTTTTTCCGGTGAAGTCCAAGGGGCGCCCGATACGGCCGATCTCCAGAATGCGGCAGCAGCGGCGCAAGACATCAATAGGCTGGATGAATTCCGCGACGATGACTGGCAACTCTTTGAAGCCGCTAGGAACGCCGCATTGGATGCCTTGGCAAATCCCGTTTCCTTCCGATTGGATCACGAGGGAGCCGAACAGCTCGTGGCGCGTCTGATTTTTGCCCAAAACCAGTTGTTTACGGGTGATATACGCGGGCTTAGCTCGCCTCATTACGCTGCCGCCTATGCGGGAAGTCCGCCCAATCTCCCCGAGATGGTAGAGGCGACGCGCGAAGACGGGACTACAACGCTCGTAACTGTAAATTGGCAGCTGAACAACGCGAGCTTTGACACCGCCTATGACACGGTAGCTGTAACCGGTACCTACGGAAGCCTTACCACCGTTTGTTACGTAGAAGTAGTCCCTGAAGACATTCTGTATTTCGCGGATCTTAACGCTACCGCAATCGGACTGACAGCAGAGCATACATCTTCCAATACGCTCGGCCATGATTCGCCGGCATACAGCGCTGTCGCGGCCCTTGCGGAAGCTGCCGGCAAACCGCTTCTCAACGATGCGCCCGACCGGATTTACGACTCCGCCAAAGGTTGGGGTCATAGCGGCTACAGCGCCAGCGGCACGCCGTCCGTGTCTTACAAAGGAATCGTAAGCGGCCCGTACAGTAAACAAAGCACGACCGGCGTCTATACCGCCAATCAGATCGGAGCGGCCCTTACTTATACGTTTGACAATCTGCCTGCCGGCGAACATAAGATAACACTTGGCACGTACAGTTGGTGGCCCGATTACTCCCGTACCGAAGAAGTCTATCTTGAATATGACAACAAAAGCATGCTTGTAGACACCATTACGCTCGACAACAATTCATTTGACGCAGTAAAAGAGTATACCTTTTCCTTGGCAGAAGCCGGATCATTGACTCTTAAGCTGTTGGCGGCGCAAAGCAATCAATCGCCGATGCTGTCCTTTGTAGGCGTTGCACCGGTCAGAACTCCGGAAGCTGATGTAACGAAGCCAGTTATTACCCTGCTCGGCGATCCTGTAGTCCAATTGCCCACCGGTGCTGACTACACAGATGCAGGCGCGACGGCGATCGACGACCGGGACGGCGACATTACAGATCGGATCATGACTACGGTGACCAGCAGCGTATACGGATTGACGGCAATCGATACATCGATTCCAAACGTTTACACTATCCATTACAATGTGAGCGATGACGCAGGCAATGCGGCTGACGAGGTGACAAGAACGATCATCGTAACCGAAGATGCCGAAGCCGATGTGACGAAGCCGTTCATTACCTTATTAGGCGAGCCCGTTGTTCGCCTGGCCGTTGGCGCCAGCTACACGGATGCGGGCGCGACGGCGATCGACGACCGGGATGGCGACATTACGAGTCGCATCGTGGCCACGGTGACCAGCAGCGTATACGGCGAAACCAAGCTCAACACATCCAAACCCGGAACGTACACGTTCCACTACAATGTAAGCGATGCTGCGGGCAATGCGGCTGACGAAGTAACAAGAACCGTGATTGTCTATTACAAGGATCACGGCGGTACGACAACGACTCCGTCATCGGACGCGCCGTCAGTTCCAGCGGTGTCTAAGAATCCAACGAAGCCCGAGACTCCATTGACAACACTGGTCCTTGGTGCAGACGATTTACGAGACGCAGTCGATGGTACGGTGATCGTTCATATTTCGGAGAACCAAGATACCGTCATTTTTCCAGGAAATATTGCCGAAATTCTTGGAGATAACCGTCTCCGGTTCGCAGGGCCGAAGATGACCGTCGAATTCCCTGCCGAAGCGCTGAAAAGCATCCAAGCCGTTGTACCTGGAGTTGCGTCCGAAGAGGCGCAGATTCATTTCTCGATGCGGCTCGTTCCGAAGGATGAAGCTGCCCGGCTTGTTCGGAACTCTGCCGCTAACCGTACAGCTCAGTTGACAGCAGCAAGCGATATGTACGACTTCAATATGCTGGCCGTTGGCGCGGACGGAACTTCCGTACCAGTAACAGCCCTTGCCGAGCCATTAATAATTGCGTTTCAAGTCGAGCCGAATGCTGATCCCGATTTATTAGGCATTTACTTTATTGCAGCAGACGGAACCCTTGAGTATATAGGCGGAAGGTTGACGGACGACATCATAGCTGCGAGGCTGCATCATTTAGGGAAATATGCTGTTCTCGAATACAACAAAACCTTTGCCGATGTAGGAGGGAACCACTGGGCGATTCAAGCTATTAAAAAAATGGCGGCAAAGCACATCATCGCAGGGGTCGACGCTACACGTTTCGATCCGCAAAGAAACGTAACGCGAGCCGAATTCGCAGCGATGCTGACACGCGCGTTAGGACTAACCACTGCCGATACCCTGACGTTCACGGACGTGAGTCCCGATGATTGGTATGCCGAGGCGATAGCTAAGGCAAGCAGCGCTGGGATCGTACATGGGCGCAATTCAAGCACATTTGCGCCGGATGCCGTTATATCCCGGGAAGAAATGGCTGTTATGATCATACGTGCGTATAAGCATTTGCACGGCGCAGAGACAACCACGCCAAACCCTAGCTCCTTTAGCGATAACGAGCGAATTGAAGCTTGGGCGCGGGACGCCGTGGGAGCCGCGCAATCCTGGAATCTCATCCGGGGACGCGGGAATAACCAGTTTGCTCCGAAAGCACCGATGACGCGAGCGGAAAGCGCACAAGTGGTTTCTAAAATTCTAAATTAAACAGAGTTCATGAATGAAAATAGGCGAGTATGCGCCATACATGGCGCATACTCGCCTTTCAATTTCTTTGATCTACCCTAATCTATCTGCTTACTTGACGATCGCACCGTTCGGCATCGATTCGGGAACGGTGGCCAGCGTCAGCTTATCCCCCTGCGAGGCTGCCAGAATCATACCCTGTGACAGCTCGCCGCGGAGTTTGACCGGCTTAAGGTTGGTCACGCAGATCACTTTGCGGCCTACGAGTTCCTCCGGCTTATAGAACTTCGCGATGCCGGAAACAACCTGGCGCTGCTCATAACCGAGATCGAGCTGCAGCTTAAGCAGCTTATCCGCCTTTGGCACCGGCTCACAAGCGATAACCTCGGCCACGCGCAGTTCTACCTTGGCGAAATCGTCAATGCCGATCTCCGGTTTCGACTCCTGCTTCGCAGCTTCAGCCTCCTGCGCTTTGGCAGGCTCCTCTGCTGCAGGCTCTGCTCCCGCTGACATCGAATCGACGATATACAGGATTTCCTGCTCGGTATCGAGTCTAGGGAAAATCGGCTCCCCTTGGCCCAGCTTCGTTCCGGCCGGAATCAAGCCGAACGATTTCGCGCTCTCCCAGGAAGTGAGCTCTCCTGGCTCAATGCCTAGCTGTGCCCAGATTTTAGCCGGAGCCTGGGTCAGGAACGGCTGCAGCAAGATGGAAGCGATCCGCAAGGATTCTGCCAAGTGAACCATGACTGAAGCAAGCTCCTCCCGCTTCGCTTCGTCCTTGGCCAGCACCCAAGGCTGCGTCTCATCAATATATTTATTCGTCCGTCCGATGAATGCGTTAATGGTCGTCAAAGCTACAGAGAACTCCAGATTCTCCATCACTTCCTCCACCTTGCGGACCGTTTGCTGCGCGAGCTCGGACAGCTCGGCATCGTACGGCGTTACATTTGGACGATAAGCCGGCAGCTCGCCGTCAAAATATTTACCAATCATCGCCACCGTACGGTTCAGCAGGTTGCCGAGATCATTGGCCAGATCTGAGTTGACACGCTGGACGAAGCTCTCCGGGGTAAAGGAGCCGTCAGAGCCGAACGGAACCTCGCGGAGCAAATAATAGCGCGTCGCATCCAAGCCATAGCGGTCGATCAGCATATTCGGATCAACAACATTCCCCTTGGACTTGGACATTTTGCCGCCTTTGGTCAACAGCCAGCCATGCCCGAATACCTTCTTCGGCAGCGGCAATTCCAGCGCCATAAGCATGATCGGCCAGATGATCGTATGGAATCGGACGATTTCCTTCCCGACAAGGTGGACATCCGCCGGCCAATAGCGGTCATACAGCTCCGGATTGTCCGTACCATAGCCCAGCGCCGTAATATAGTTGGACAAGGCGTCGATCCACACGTAGATCACATGCTTCGGATCGCCTTTGACCCGGATACCCCAATCAAACGTCGTACGGGACACGGCCAAATCCTCGAGCCCCGGCTTGATAAAGTTGTTAATCATCTCGTTCTTCCGGGATTCCGGCTGAATGAAGGCGGGATTCTCCTCATAATATTGAAGCAGGCGGTCCGCATAATGGCTCAAGCGGAGAAAATAGCTCTCCTCCTTGACCAACTCCACCGGGCGTCCACAGTCTGGGCAATTTCCGTCTACGAGCTGATGCTCCGTAAAGAACGATTCGCACGGCGTACAGTACCAGCCTTCGTATTCACCCTTATAAACATCGCCCTTTTTCACCAGACGTTCGAAGATTTCCTCAACAACGGCTTTATGGCGCGGTTCCGTCGTACGAATGTAATCATCGTTGGAAATGTCCAGCTTCCGCCACAAGTCCTTAATGCCTACCACGATATCGTCGACGAATTGTTGCGGCGTCTTGCCGCTCTCCTTAGCCTTCCTCTCAATCTTCTGCCCATGCTCATCTGTGCCCGTTAGATAACGCACATCATAGCCACGCAGACGCTTGTAACGTGCTATAGCGTCCCCAGCCACCGTCGTGTAAGCGTGGCCGATATGCAGCTTATCGCTTGGATAATAAATCGGTGTCGTGATATAGAATGTTTTCTTCTCAGCCATTTTCCTTCGTCCTCCTTCATATTCAATAGCAACGCAAACAAAAAAACTCCCACCCCATATGGGGCGAGAGATCACTCACGCGTTACCACCCAAATTCCCTGCGTCTTCGCAGACGGCAGGCTCTGTCGGTCTTAACGACCCTCCGTTAACGCCGGATTCCGCGCCGCTCCCTTACCGATGACCGAGGTTATCCCCCCGCCTAGACGGCTCGAAAGCAGTTCCTCCCGGACCATCTTCCAAAGCTGATTCAGACCGGTTTGCAGCTCCCCCGGCTCTCTGTCACTGAATCCCTCTTCGTACTTATCCGTTCGTTGGAATGATATCATGCATGATCAAGCAGTTCATGTGTTTACCTTCTATCTTAGAAAAAGACCATGCCTCTGTCAAGCACTCGAACACAGCGAATAACGGGACTAGCATCCGGTTTCGCGCCCCTAACTTAGGCGTCAGACGAGCTTCGGCCACCAAGCTTGCCTTTACGCTCCGAAGTACTGGAGTTCCTTGGAGGAACGGGGTCTATCCCGCCAGGGTGAAACGGATGACAGCGGGCAATCCGCTTGGCTGCGAGCCAAGACCCTTTTACCGCGCCGTGTACTTCAATCGCTTCCAAGGCGTATGCGGAGCAAGTCGGGTAAAACCTGCAGGTCGGCGGTTTCAACGGAGAGATATACTTCCGGTAGAAAATGATCGGGCCTTTGACTGTTTTGCGTACGATGCCCATCTTCAGGAAGTCCCGCTGTGCTGCGGCAGCCGCTTGCCGTCCAGCTCAGGCCGGCAGTCTTTGCAATAGCCGAAGACCTCGAATTTATGCTTCACGACCTGAAATTGCTCAGGCGCGTCCGTCAAAGGCATGGGGCAGAAATGGATCGGATACGTCCGCTCGCATTGCAGGCAAATCATGTGGTGATGATGATGTCCCTCGCTGCAGCTGGCCCGGAACTTCAGTCCGTCCTCGAACATAATCTGCTCCAGCACGCCCAGCTCCTCCATCACCCGCAAATTGCGGTACACAGTATCGAAGCTGAGGCCGCTGTATATTTTCTCCATATATTCATAAACGTCTTTCGGCGTTAAATATCCGTCACGCTCTGCGAACAGCTTGGCCAGCGTTCTGCGCTGATCCGTAATCCGCAGCCCTCGGGCGGACATGATCGCGATGATTTGTTCACTCGACAGCATGTGCATACCTCCCGTCTGAACTTGCGTTATGCATGCGTCTCTCATAATAATGCCCGAAAAAAACTGCAGCGTCAATGAAGGTGCTCCCAGCGCTTTCACTCCCTATCTCTCAACAGAGCAACAAAAAAGGCAGGCCCGACCTTGTTTGGTCTCGGCCTGCCCTGAACGGTCAGAATACAGAATGATTAACGTTTGATTTCAGGTAATGGCTGGAACAGCAGATTGACGGACAAGCTGCTGCCCGGCGCGGCAGTGAACAGCATTTCCACCGTCTCCTCGTGGTCGCCTGTCCGGTACAGCACGGCTGCCTCATGCGGAGCCTTCAAGCCGCTCGTATCGGGAAGCTGGACGTTCCGGCCGTTCACCATGATCACTCCGTCGTACTGTCCGCCCCGTGGGTTGAACGTAATCAGCGTACGCGGGGCAACCCGGTGCAGCTTGATCCGATACAGTACCCCGAAGTTGCCTGCGTTCATTTGGTACGTCCCCGTCGCGCCGTCTCTGCCGACAAGATAAGGGTCCTGAGAGTTGTCGCCGATCATCAGGCGGGCAGGCGTAAGGCCAAGAAGTTCGCCATACTGGATGTTTCTTGTCGCATCGTAGTAAGTTCCCCGATTGTGGTTATCCATAGGAAGTACCGACAAATTCTGCAGGGCGTTAATCGGATCTCTAGTAGTCGATAGCATGATGATGTGATATTGAATCGTTTGATCGCTGTATAAGTCCGCAAACAGGGATACAACATCCCCCTGTCTTATCACGCTGGAGCTGAGTTCTGTGAAAATAACTTTGCTTTGTCCGGGGGACAGCCAGACATCCTTATACTTATTGCCGTACTGCATCGATTCGAAATAGCGCTGAACCGACATTTTTCCGGAAGCCGTCGCGTATTTCGTAGGTCCCCCCATTCCCAGACTCGTCTGGGTCAGGCGCGCGGTTTCCGAGCCACGATTTGTGGCAACGACGTACATTTTGACGTTCTTCCTCGTTGAATTTACATGATGCAGCATGAATCTCGTATTTCCAATCGCCGATTCCCGATAGAGGATGCCTTCGGAATAGACAGTCTCCGGGCTGTTGCTGCGGATCAGCGTTACGGGCTCCGTATCGTATTGATAAGGAACCTTATTCCAACTGGGAACCTTTGTACCGTCAAACGAGTATTTGCTGCCGACCGGCGTATAAATCTTATAGAATTCGTCCCTCGTATACAATATCTCGTCCGTGATCGTGATCGTCTTCTCGACCGTCGAGGACAGACCGTACTTATTCTTTACGGTCAAGCGGATTGTCTTCGGCCCCGGCACGAAGAAGGCCATTTCATTGTTGAGCCATTCCCGCGACACGATCGCATTGTTCTCGTCCGTACTATAATCCGTGTATGAAACGAATTCCCCGATCTTATACGTATCCTTATTGGTAGTAAAATCGGCGACCGGAGGCGTATGCGGCTTGTTCACCGTCACGGTTAACCAGAAGGTATCGCTCCACTGGCCGCTGGAATCCTTGACACGGTAACTGACAACGAATCTGCCCGGATACATGAAAATGTCCTCGCGCCCCTCCCACTGCTCCTCCACGATGGGCAGCCCTTTTGGAGAATATGCGCTAGGGATATATTGCACTAAAGTCTCGCCTGCGAAAACTTCCGGATTGCCGATGCTGAAAGAGGCGACCGGCTTCGTCGACAGGTTGAGAATGACCTTCTTCTCCTGCTGATTGACCGTGTAGGGAATGCTAAGAGCTTGCGTAATGGAGGTTAACGGGACCATAAACACGTCGTTAGAGGAATATGAGGGCCCTTTCATTTGCTTGACGGCTCCGTTTACTTTGTAGGTCTTGCTGTTCAGCTTAAAGCGCAGCTCGTCTCCGCCCCGCCGGATGACCGTCTCTTTGGTTTTATTGTCGAAAGATAATTTCAATCCTGTCCGCTCCACGATGGCTCGGATAGAGATGTAGGAAACCCCGTCCTTCACAGTCATCGGATGCGGAGCTAAGTATTGCTTGCCGTTCTGATACATCTTGTTGCTGTTCATCATCAGAACCAGTTGGCTGGCATCGGAATCTGCTGCCGCATTCCCCGTCCCCGCCGCAACAAGCCCAGGCTGGCTGTCGGCCGCGGTCCTGGTTTCCGGCGGTTGTGCCGTACCGTTTATAGTGAATTCTTCCTTATCTGTTATGCTCGTCCGAGCATCTTGCAATTCGGTTGCGATGCTGTTTTGTTCTGCCGCGATATCTTCCGTGCTTAGGATACTTCCAGGTACGGTCTCTGCCGCACTAACAGGTAGAACCATGGTCACTAATGAAGCAATCGATACAGTGGTGAGGACCATTTTTTTCAAATTCATTGCTAGACTCCTTCTGCTCCCATTGATACGGTCACTTATATACTTATTATTTAACGCGATTTCAAATGAAAAGTTGCTGCTTATTACACGGACGCGCAAAAACCGGTAAAATCCGTCATGTAATACGGACTTATACCGGTTCAATAGGTAATTAGTGCCATATTAAAATGATGTCGCTCACCAGGGTCACAGGCCGTGTCCAATCGGAAATTGAGGATTGAGGCCTACCGGAAGCTTGCCCTGCGGGCGAAACTGCCCGAACAGCACTTTGGCAAGCGCGTCAAGCGAATACTGCCGGTTCTCGTAAAGGCACAAATAGGTTCCGATTTCAGGAAAAGAATTGATATCATATGGATTCCGCGTGGATACAACTATAATACTAGAACCATGAATTTCATTCAATCCCTGAATTAAGGAAACTTGGCCTTCAGATATCTCTTCTTCCGCAGTATAAGTAACTACGATAATTTGCTTAAAATTCCTGCTCTGTTCTATCGCATCGTGAATCTCGCCGCTGTCGGGAAACGTCCCTACGGTAACCAGCGTCACTTGTTCCGCGTAAGGAGCGATCGCATCGGCCAGCGTATAACGATGCACGGCTGGCTCATCCACCTCGGTCCGGCGGCGCAGCTCCGGCCAGACGACGAGCACAGGCTCCGCTCCGTCTAAAGGCAAATTGCTGCTTGCATCGCTTACGAGCGTCACGCTGTGCTCTGCAATCCGCCGCAGCAGCGGCTCGCTCTTCTCCTTGGGTGTCAGCGGGTTGCCGCAGGAATCCGGCTGTACAGTGCTGATACGCTTCTGTTTCAATGACAGAATACGGCTAACGGATTCATCTATCCGCTCCTCGGTCAACCGCCCGCTTTGCACGGCAGCGCGCACGGCTTGAATGGCTCCCACCTGCTCCTCCAGCGTGTGGCTGACCAGAACGATGTCCGCCCCTGCCTCGATGGCACGGATGGCGCCTTCGGCGATGCCGCAGCTTTTGGATATGGCATGCATCTCCAGACAGTCCGTGATAATGACGCCTTCAAAGCCAAGCTCGGTGCGCAGCAAGTCGGTTAGTACGCGCCGCGACAGTGTCGCTGGAATCGCCTCCGGCTCGAATGCCGGAAATATGACATGCGCCGTCATGATCATGTCGACTCCCGCCTCAATCGCTTTGCGAAACGGGGGCAGCTCCACGCGGTACAGCCGCTCTCGGCTATGCGGCACACTCGCCAGACTGTGGTGCGAATCGACAGTTGTATCGCCATGTCCCGGAAAATGCTTGGCCGTGGCGCTGACTCCCTGGTTCTGATATCCCCGGATCGCTGCCACGCCATGTTCGGCTACCCGCAGCGGATCCTCGCCGAACGAGCGAACGCCAATCACCGGATTAGCCGGATTGTTGTTGACATCCACGCATGGCGCAAAGTTTAGGTTGATGCCAAGGGCGGTCAATTCCTTAGCCGCCAGCATAGCGGCCTCTTCGGTCAGCGATAGATCGTTGGCGGCTCCCAGTGCCATATTGCCCTGAATTCGGCTTACACCATCATGGTCCAGCCTCGCTACCATCCCGCCTTCCTGATCCATGGAGATGAACAGGGGGATATCCGGCGTACTGCGAGGCAACTGCTGCAAGCCTCGGGACAGCATGGACAGCTGTTCCACGCTATCGATGTTCCGGCGAAAATAAATGACACCGCCCAGATGATGCTCCGCGATTAACGCTTTGATTCCTTCATCTGCCGCGGTTCCGGGAAAACCGCAAATAAACATTTGCCCGATTTTTTGCTCCAACGTTAAATTTGACAGTTCCAACCTTCAACACCTGCTTTCATATATTCAACTATCAAGTAAAACCGTATCTTGGAATGACGCATTGAATCATCGTACCTTGCCCGGGAGCCGAACAGATGAACAATCCGTATCTGCGGCCATACTTCAATCGCAACCGTTCATGAACGCTTCGCAGTCCCAGGCCCTGCCTCTCCGGACTCGGATATGGCTTCAGCGCATCGTACTGGACCTGCCCCAGCTCCGCATACTGGATGGAGGATAGCTGCTCTGAGGTCATGCCGATCCCGTTGTCCTGGATCCGCAGTATCATCCGGTCCTCCTCCAGGAATCCGGTAATCGCGATATGACCCGGATACTCAATGCCGTCGAACCCATGCTGGATGCTGTTCTCGACGAGCGGCTGAAGCGTTAATTTGAGCAGACGGCACGGCATCATTGCTTCCGGGATATCGATGGCGTACTCGAACAAATCGTCGAACCTTATCTTCTGGATCTCCAGATAGCTGTACAAATGCTCGATTTCGAGACTGAGCTTGATCTCCTCCTTCTCCTGGATGCTGATCCGCAAAATGCTGGCGAGACGCAGCACCATTTCGCTCACCTTCCGCCCTTCATTCTGAATCGCCAGAACGTTGATCGACTCCAGCGTATTAAAGAGAAAATGCGGCTTGATTTGCGCCTGCAATACCCGCAGCTCCGCGTTGGCCTTCTGCTCCTGCTCCGTCTTGACCTGCTCGAACAGCTCGTTGATTTTATTCATTTGATTGTTAAAGCCCTTTTGCAGCAAAAAGAGCTCGTCATCACCCTTTTCTTCCACTCTGGCCTGCAGATCTCCCGCCTCGACCTTGCGCATAAACCGGACGATCTTGCCGATATTGCCAGTGATCCGGTTCATGAACAGCACGTTGAACAGTGTGGCCGTGATCAAGCAAATGAGCAGAATGGCGATAAACCATTTGGCGAAGGTCGTAATTTCCTGCGACAAATAGCTCCAAGAGGTTACAGACACCAGGCTCCAAGGATAACCTTGCAAATTGTATATGGAAACGATGCTCTCCTGCCCATTGAACTTTCCTTTGAAGCTCTGATAGGTATCATTCGGGAGGAACGCCTTGTTGATATGCTCTTGGATACGCTGTCCGTCGAACTCAGACTGGTGATCGTATAAGATCAGGCCATCGTCATTGACGAGCATGAAGCGGGTATCCTTCATTTCGCTGCCGAGCTTCAAGTTCTGGAAAATCCGCTCAAACTCCCAGTTCTTGATCTGCACCGCCAAAATGCCAAGCGGCTTCATCGTATTCTTGTCCTTGATCAGCCGGATTTGTGTGAATACGTTTTCAGAACCCGTAAGCTCGGGATACTCATAAGGTGCAATCCACTTGGATTGACCCTTGAGCGCCTTCACTTCATCATACAAGGGATGCAGCTTAAACTTCTCGTACGGAAGAGTCTGAAAACTTTCCTTATTAAACAAAGTCACCACGTTCGTGGTTTCGCCATTTCCGCGCTCGCTATAGAGGAAGGCGTAATCGATGGCGGGGTGGTTATACAGCAGGGAGCGGAAATTTTTCTGGTTCTCGTTCAATTGGATTTGGCTGACCAGGTTCTGGGATTCGGGATCATCGGCCATGAGCGCCATTTTGAATATTTCGTTGGAGATCCCGTTATCCGTTACATTGTCCATCTCTTGAAACACTTTTTTGATGCTGTAGCTGATGGCCTTGAGCGAGTACTCGGCCTGCTGGCTGTGCTTCGTCTCGATCGATTGGAAGGTGACGAAGAACGTAACGATGCCTAGAATGAATAGGGGGACGATGACAAGGCCTAGAAAAGCCGTCAGCAATTTGATCCTCAAGTTCATTGGTTGTCTCCTAATGGATTTAGTCCTTACGGAAGCTCCGTGTTTGCTGCATCCTGCGTCCGCTGCAGTGCTTCGAGCATCGCTCTCGGCTCCGCCGCTCCGCTGAGCACTTGCTGGAATCCGAGCCCCAGGGCTTCATTTACCGGCGTCTGGACAAGCGCGTCATAAGCAGGATATGAAATATCAATTTGTTCTACGGCGTTAAAAATGTCCTGCAGCAAGGGATCGCTCACCTTATCCGCGAGGCGTCCGACATCGATGACCAGAGCGGGAAGCACCCCGTCCTCCTTCAGCCCTCGCAGCTGCATTTCTTCCGTCCAGAAATTTATTATGAACTGCTTCACCGTCTGCAGTTTCCGTGGATCGTCCGCCATCGAGCTCGAAAATCCGTACCCGTTGTTGAAATCGTTCATGACGATATAAGGTTCGCCGGCAGATTCGGGCGGCATGTTGAAATAACCGATTTTGCCAATTAAATCGCCAGCCTGATCGGGGTCTCTAAAGACGGAGTTCGCCCAAGATCCGTCCATCATCATAATCGCTTCACCGCTAATGATTTGATTCCTCATTTCGGTATATTCGGCGGCCAGCTCGCCAGGCCTGTAATACCCTTTATCGACCCATTCCTGATGCTTCTTGAAGGCCCTTACGACGTCCGGATCGGTCCACTTAGCGATGCCTGACCTGAAGCCGTACGTAATTTCGGGACCGGCGAAATACGACCATAAATTGTTCGTCGTCATTAACGGCACCCAAGCTTCCTTGGATGCCTGGGCAAAAGGAATTTTTCCGTCCGCCTTAATAAATTCCGCCAGCTGCTCTAGTTCACCAAGGGTCCGTGGTACGTGCAGCCCCTTCTCTTCGAAATATGCTTTATTATAAAAAAAGCCCTCGATCGACGCTCCGGCCGGCAAGCCGTAGATTTTCCCATCATGCGTATACGGCTCAAGGCCCCTGATTTTATCTTTGAGCCCCAGCTCATCCAAAATCGGGGTCAAGTCGAGCATCAGCCCTTCCCGCGCATAGATCCCGGAATCCGGGCTGCCAAATACGTCGAAGATATCCGGCGGCTTGCCCGCAGCCATCTCGCCGCGCAGCTTCTCCTTGCGGTTCACCTCGGAATCAACCGCGTCCAGCCGAATTTTCAAACCGGGAATATCCGCTTCGGTCTGCTGAACGACATCTTTAAGAATCGCTAGCCGGAATTTCTTCGATTCCCCGACCTGCGTATGCCGAATCGTCACTTCAAAAGGCTCGTCATTAATTTCTTCCTGCCCAGGGATGGAAGAACCATCCTCCCCTGCAGGGCCGCCGCCAGCGCCTTTGCCGCATCCGGACGCCAACATAGCCGCAGCGATGAAGAGCAGAAGCAGGCTAAACATGAAACGATTTCTCATTGAACGCAAAGCCCCCTAGTTTATATGAAGCTATCTCTATTATAGTCCGGACAGCTCTCTTTCGTAAGGGAATAAATCTATGGAACAGGGGGAGGATTAAACGAAAAAAGAGCCGTTCCGATTAGCCACCTGCCAATCGAAACGACCCGTCTCTATCAATATGATGTTATGAAATTGCGGATAGTGTCTGCTTTTTGCCTTCTTCAATCAGATCATATGCCCGCTGAACCTCTGCCTCCGTCGGCGAAGGCACGCCTTCCAATGGATAACTCCAGCCTAGCTCCTGCCATTTGTATATGCCCATCTGATGATAGGGAAGTATTTCGAACTTCTCTACGGCGCTCAGTTCACCGATAAATCGTCCGAGATTCAGCAAATCCTGCTCATCATCGGTAAGGCCTGGAACAAGCACGTATCTGATCCACATGCTGCGACCTTCAGCAGACAGCCATTTCGCCATGTTCAGCATGCGTTCATTCGGCTTCCCAGTCAGCTTGATATGCTTCTCGTTGTCGATATGCTTCAAGTCGAGCATGACCAGGTCGGTGACATCTAATAGCTCGATGATTTTCGGTCCTTCATTATAACCGTTCGTGTCGAGCGTCGTATGCAGATTCCAGCGCTTCTTCACTTCACGGAACAATTCCGTTACGAACGGCGCCTGCAGCGTTGCCTCTCCACCGGAGACCGTCAACCCGCCGCCTGACGAACGATAGTAGTTAAGGTACGGCTCGATTTCAGCAAGCACCTCTTCCAAGGACATTTCCTTCCCGTCCGTCAGGCTCCATGTATCGGGATTGTGGCAGTATTGACATTTCAGCAAGCAGCCCTGCATGAAGAGGACGAAGCGAATGCCCGGGCCATCGACCGTTCCGAATGTCTCCAATGAATGTATGCGACCTTTAAGCATGTTTCGTCACCCTTTCTGTAATTGGCTGCATGTATTGCACTTCATACCCTATATTAATTACATCGAACCATGGAATGTGCGGTTAATGACATCGAGCTGCTGCTCACGAGTCAGCTTGATGAAGTTAACGGCATAACCAGATACGCGAATCGTCAGCTGCGGATAATTCTCTGGATGCTCCATCGCATCCATCAATTGCTCGCGGTCAAAGACGTTGACGTTCAGGTGATGCGCGTTGCTGCCGAAATATCCGTCCATCATGGCGACCAGATTATTCTTGCGAATTTCTTCTTCCTTACCGAGTGCTTTCGGTACGATCGAGAATGTGTTCGAGATACCGTCCAGGCTGTGCTCGTAAGGCAGTTTAGCAACAGAGCTCAGGGATGCGAGCGCGCCCTTCTTGTCACGTCCGTGCATTGGGTTAGCCCCTGGCGCAAACGGCTCGCCTGCTTTACGTCCATCTGGCGTTGTACCTGTCTTCTGACCATATACCACGTTGGAAGTAATGGTCAATACGGATTGCGTAGGCATTGCGTTGCGGTACGTTTTGTGCTTGCGAATCATGCCCATGAAGCTTTCAACGAGTTCAACAGCAATTTGGTCGACCTTGTCGTCGTTGTTGCCGTAGCAAGGGAAGTCGCCTTCGATTTCAAAATCTACGGCAATGCCATTCTCGTTGCGGATCGGTTTAACTTTCGCATATTTAATGGCGCTAAGCGAGTCAGCAGCTACGGATAGACCGGCGATACCGCAAGCCATCGTACGGAGAATGTCACGGTCATGCAGGGCCATTTCAATCCGCTCGTAGCAGTATTTATCGTGCATATAGTGAATGACATTCAATGTATTTACATACAATTTAGCAAGCCATTCCATCATCGGTTTGAAGCGTTTCATCACTTCATCGTAATCGAGATACTCAGAGGTGATTACCGGATATTCAGGAGCAACCTGTGCTCCGGATTTCTCGTCCTTACCGCCGTTGATCGCGTACAGCAGCGCTTTGGCCAAGTTCGCACGAGCGCCGAAGAATTGCATTTGTTTCCCGATTTCCATCGCGGATACGCAGCAAGCGATACCGTAGTCGTCGCCATAGATCGGACGCATCAAATCATCGTTCTCATATTGGATCGAACTTGTCTCGATAGATACTTTGGCGCAATATTTCTTGAACGCTTCCGGCAATTGCTCAGACCAGAGCACGGTCAAGTTCGGCTCAGGCGCAGGCCCCAGATTATAAAGGGTGTGCAGGAATCGGAAGCTGTTCTTGGTGACGCGAGTAGTGCCTTGTACAGTCATCCCGCCGATTGATTCAGTTACCCAAGTAGGATCTCCGCTGAACAGATCGTTGTATTCTGGCGTACGCAGGAATTTTACAATGCGCAGCTTCATCACGAAATGGTCAACTAGTTCTTGCGCTTCTACTTCGGTAATCGCTCCTTCCGCTATATCACGTTCGATGTAGGCATCGAGGAAGGAAGATACGCGTCCAAGGGACATTGCCGCGCCGTCCTGCTCCTTAACAGCGGCCAGATAAGCGAAATAGAGCCATTGGAATGCTTCTTTTGCTGTCGTTGCAGGTCTGGAAATATCGAAGCCGTGCATTTCGCCAAGCTGTTTCAATTCGCCGAGTGCGCGGACTTGCTCGGACAGCTCTTCGCGCAGCCGGATCACATCCTCGTCGATCACATCGACTTCAAGACTGTTTAATTCACTGTGTTTTTGTTTGATCAAGAAGTCTACGCCATAAAGGGCAACCCGGCGATAGTCGCCGATGATCCGGCCGCGCCCGTAAGCATCTGGCAGACCTGTAATGATACCGGCCTTGCGAGCCGCTCTCATCTCTGAAGTATATGCATCAAAAACGCCTTGGTTATGCGTCTTGCGAATTGTCGTAAACATATCTACAATGCTTTCTGGCAAATCAAATCCATAAGCTTTGCAGGAATTGAACACCATGTTAATGCCGCCAAATGGATGGATCGTGCGTTGGAAAGGAGCGCTGCCTTGCACGCCAACGATTTGTTCCTTGCCCTTATCCAAGTAGCCTGGAGCATGAGATACAATCGTGGATGGGGTATTCACGTCAACATCAAGGACCCCTCCTGCTTCCCGTTCTTTCTTGGTTAGGTCGGAAACGATGTCCCACAGGGCAACTGTGTTGTCCGTAGGTCCTGCCAGGAATGCTTCGTTACCGTGATAAGGAGCAATGTTATTGTCGATAAAATCGCGTACATTGACTTCCTTCATCCATTTTCCTTTTTTAAAACCTCTCCATGCGGACTGAACTTCTTGTACTTCTCTTTCAATCACCGACATCTTTATTCCCTCCATTTATATAGTGTATGCGGGGTTGAAGGTTACATCCCGCTTGGATCCCTTAAATTTGTGATAATTTTCACAATTCCGACACTGATAAGCCCATTTTTACCATTTATACGAATCCACTAAACTCATCAATGTATGAGGGATCTTTATACTGTTATGATATACCAGATTGGACAAAGGGATTGTGACAAATATCACATTTCGAGTGATATTTGTCACTATTTATTGAACACCTTATATTTTTATTTCTAAAATTTTAAATGGTATGGTTTTCTACTCTTCGAAGCGGCCATAGAACGCGTCGCGATACACTTCTGCCAGCTCGCTTACGAGCGGCAGCTTCGGATTCGCCGTCGTACATTGGTCCTCAAATGCACGGTCAGCCAAGTAATCAACACGCGATTCGAAATCCTTCGCATCGAAGCCGAGTTCCTGGAAGCTCGCCGGAATGCCAAGCTTCTTGTTCAGCTCGCGGATCGCTTTAATGAGGCTCTTGACGCCTTCTTCCGTCGTACGGGCAGGCAATCCCAGAATGCGGGCGATTTCTGCATAACGCTCATCAGCTACGAAGCTAGTATATTTAGGCCAAGCTGCGAATTTCGTAGGCTTTTTCGCGTTGTAGCGGATAACGTGCGGCATCAGTATCGCGTTAGTACGACCATGCGCCGTATGGTACTGACCGCCCCATTTATGCGCTAAGCTATGGTTGATGCCCAGGAACGCATTGGCAAAAGCCATACCTGCCAGCGTCGAAGCGTTGTGCATTTTTTCGCGGGCCAGCTTGTCGCCGGTTAACGCCGATTGCTCCAAGTACTGGAATACTAGTTGAATCGCTTTGATTGCAAGACCATCCGTATAATCATTCGCCATGACCGATACATATGCTTCGATCGCATGTGTCAGAACGTCCATGCCCGTGTCGGCTACAGCTACTTTAGGCAAGCTGTATACAAATTCAGGATCGATGATCGCTACGTCCGGAGTCAGCTCATAATCCGCCAAAGGATATTTCGTGTTGCCGTTGATTTTATCCGTAATAACTGCGAACGAGGTTACTTCCGAGCCTGTACCCGAGGTTGTAGGAATCGCTACGAATTTTGCCTTTTGGCCGAGACGCGGGTATTTGTAAATCCGTTTACGGATATCCATGAATTTTTGCTTCAGGTTGTGGAAGTCGGTATCCGGATATTCGTAGAACAGCCACATTCCTTTTGCAGCATCCATTGGCGAACCGCCGCCGAGTGCGATAATGCAGTCCGGCTGGAATTTAGCCATCAGCTCGGCACCACGTTCTACCGTCGTTGTCGATGGATCCGGCTCAACATCCGAGAACACTTCGATCGCAACCGGAGTTTGGCGCTGACGCAGATAGTGCTCTACTCTTTCCACATATCCGAGTTTGACCATCATCGGGTCGGTTACGATCAGTACGCGGCTGATGTCCGGCATTTTGGCAAGATATTGCGTCGAGTTTTTCTCGAAATAGATTTTGCTTGGTACTTTGAACCACTGCATATTCACGGTACGACGATTCACCCTTTTCACGTTGATCAAATTGACAGCCGTTACATTCGACGAAGTCGAGTTGCGTCCGTAAGATCCACACCCCAGCGTAAGCGATGGCAGATTCGTATTATAGATGTCACCGATACCACCCTGCGAAGACGGTTGATTGACCAGGATCCGGCAGGTTGGCATGCGGTCCGAGAACTTTTGAATCATTTCTTCATTATTGGAATGGATGACTGACGAGTGTCCCATGCCTCCGAATTGAACGATTTCCAGCGCGCGGTCGATGCCTTGTTCAGCTGTTTTTACTTTATAGCAGGCCAGTACTGGGCTCAATTTTTCAGCGGATAGCGGGAATTTAGGGCCTACACCTTCGATTTCGGCTACCAGGATTTTCGTTCCAGCAGGTACCTCGATGCCGCACAGCTCAGCAATCTTCGTTGCCGGTTGACCTACGATCGTAGGGTTCACCGCACATTTATCCGCAATGATCGCGCCAGCCGTCAACTTAGCAGCTTCCTCTTTGTTGACAAAATAACAGCCGTTCGCAATCATTTTCTTCTTCACTTGATCGAAGATCGGTTCTTCGATGATGACCGCTTGCTCGGAAGCACAGATCATACCGTTGTCAAATGTCTTGGATAAAATGAGGTCGTTGACGGCTTGATCCAGATCGGCACTCTTCTCAATGAAGCAAGGAACGTTACCAGGGCCAACGCCGAGCGCCGGTTTGCCGCAGCTGTATGCCGCTTTAACCATTGCAGAGCCGCCAGTTGCCAAGATGCATGCCACATCAGGATGATTCATCAAGGCGTTCGTCCGATCCATGGAAGGATCTTCGATCCATTGGATGCAGTCCACTGGTGCGCCATGCTTGACCGCAGCTTCCAGCAAAATCTTCGCAGCCTCTGTGCTGCAGCGCTGTGCGGATGGGTGGAAACCAAAGATGATCGGATTGCGGGTCTTGATGGCAATCATCGCTTTGAAGATCGTCGTGGAAGTCGGGTTCGTCACAGGCGTAATCCCCATGATAATGCCGACTGGCTCGGCGATTTTCTGGAAGTTGTCGTAAGGGTTATCCTCAATGACGCCTACCGTCTTGTCGTACTTGATGCTGTTGTGGATGTACTCCGTCGCGAACATGTTTTTGATGATTTTGTCTTCATATACTCCGCGTCCAGTTTCCTCCACCGCCATTTTCGCCAAATACATGTGTTTGTCCAGGCCTGCCAGAGCCATCGCTTGCACGATCTTGTCGATTAGCGCTTGATCCATGCCCATGAAAGCTTCAGTTGCCTTCTTGGCCTTGTCGATCAAGGATTGGATGTAATCCTCTGCAGCAGGCTGTTGTTTCGTCGTCACATTGTTCTTTACGGCCATTTCTCTCATCCTCCTAAATTCATATGGACCAACCAGTGAAGTCTCTCTAGGGCGTAATGTGAATTTTTTCACTTTCTGGCTTATCCATCGGAAGCTTTTGCTTCTCTTTTGTTACCTCGATCATAGCACAGCATTTTTGATTTGTATAGTGAATATTTTCACAATCTTTAAAGAAGTGAAAACCTTTCATGTTTATGGTTTGTTTTTCATTTGCACTTTCAACCACATTCAATAAATGAATTTCATAGACCGCCCTATTCTGCAATGAGTTTTTTGACGCCAAGATAGTGAAAATAGTCACAATGTTAGAATTTAGACACTTTTGAAGCCTTGCAAGCCGCCCCAAAGCCTTAACTTCGGTATATAATTAATTTAAATTAATTTAAAATTTTCAGAAAAATTTGGAGCATGAGGGGGATTTAAAAATGACTGGATTCGCAACGGCAACCCCGCCCCGTGGGAATACGAGCTGCTTTACAGAACAAAACTTCAACCGTCTTCTCGTAACTATGAAAGATAAGACGTATCCGGAAGGAACGCATCTGTTCTGGGAAGGAGACTTCTCCGACAAGCTGTTCTTCGTTAAGCGAGGGCGCATTAAATTGACCAAATCTACAGACGAAGGCAAGGAGCTTATTCTATATATGTACGGACGTGGAGATATGGTTGGCCAGGCCGATCCCTTCTTCAGCTCGAAACACAGCTTTACCGCCGAAGTCATCGAGGACAGTGAAATCGGCATTATAGAACAAAAAGAGCTCGAGATCATGATCTGCCAGCATTGCGACTTTGCCATTGACTTCATGAAGTGGATGGGCATCCATCACCGCCTGACGCAGACCAAGTTCCGTGACTTGATGATGTACGGCAAGCCGGGGGCGCTCTGCTCGACCCTGATTCGACTAAGCAATACTTATGGCGAGAAGCAAGGCGACAACATTCTGATCAACAAAAAAATTACGCATACGGATCTCTCCAACATGATCGGCGCTACCCGTGAAAGCGTCAACCGGATGCTCAGCGACTTGCGCAAGAAGGACGCGCTGGAATATGTAAATGGCATGATCCTTATTAAAGACCTCGTCATGCTGCAGGACATCTGTCACTGTGAGCTATGCCCAAACGAAATATGCCGGATATAATGATCTTAAGACGTAAGGAAGCAACCTCATCTCGGACCCGGAGGAGGTTGCTTTTTATTTTGCTGCCAGGCTGCCCTGTGCCATTTATGTTTGCTGCTGTTTTGTTTCCACGCGCGCAATATCCGATTCATCACCGCCTCCTTGCGGTTCTTCCTGTTCCCGGTATTCCGTTGGCGTAACGCCGGTATAGCGCTGGAACACCTTGGAGAAATAGCGCCGGTCGCTATAGCCGACCAGGACGCCAATTTCGGTTACGCTGCGGGAAGTCAGGCGCAGCATCGTCTTGGCAAGCTCCATGCGCTGTTTCCGCAAATGCTCAACGAATGTCTCCCCGTAATGGTTCTTAAACAAATGGCTAAAGTAGCTTGAGCTTATATTCAGGTGATTCGCAATATCGTCGACCCCAATATCCGTACTCAAATTGCGTTGAATATATTCCCCGGCCGAAATCATCAGCAGTTCGCTGGACTTCTTATTGATCTCAAGCTCTCTGATATGGCTCTCCAGCTCCGAGATCACGTTCAGCAAATCCTTCACATTCTGGCTGTGCTGCAAATGCCGCCATATTTCCCCCTCTTCCCGGGAGTTCATGAAATCCAGCTCGCGCATTTCCCGCAGCAGATGAATGATACTGTATTGCAAAAACTTCTCGATTCCCAGTGCCGAATGCTCGGAAATATGCGGCAAACTCGCTTTCAGCTGCTCAAGCCCCTGCTCGACCTTCGATTTATCGTACATTTTTAGACCCGAGGTGATTTCCTCAACGAGCTGCCATTCCGACACCGCCGCATCACGCGCCAGCGCATCTTCCGTCAATGGGAGCAACTGCTCATGGCTTGCCTGCAGCATCAAGCCGCGCTGCAGTTTCGTATACGTCTGGGACAGTACCCCTATCTCAAGCGGCCCTTGTTCCCAAGCCAGGCTGACCGTCAGCTTGATATGATCTTTGACCGCGCGCTGGATTTCCCGGGCCCATTCCTGCATCTGCGATGAGCTAGCGGCGTAGTGCGTACGCTCGAACTGCAGCAGTACACACCATTCCCCTTGCCGCATTTGGACCGCAATATAATGAGGCTCCTGGCCCGGGATCGCTTCCTGCAGCACATTGCGAACCGCGAAGTTCCACAGTTTGCGCTCCTGCTCCGTCCAAGACACAGTACGCTGCGCATAATCGTCCAAGTCTACTAGAAACAGAGCGTAAAGAAGCTCGCTGCCCTGCTCCTCCTCCGCACCCCAATACCGCGGCACGTCAGCCGCAAATCCCATCAGCACGTCGAACATCATTTTCTCGTGCGCCAGCCCAATCATTCTTTGCAGCTGCCGCTCCGCACTGCGCCTCTCCGACCTGCGGGAACGGACCTCGTTCGCAAGCTTGCCGATCGCCGATTCCAGCTCCGTATAATTGATCGGCTTCAGAATATAGTCTTTCACCCCGTGCTGCAGCGCAAGCCGGGCATATTCGAATTCCTGATACCCGGTCAGCATGATGACCTCGGTCTTATAGCCGAGCCTGCGGATCTCCCGGAGGAATTCCAGGCCGTCCATCAGCGGCATTCGAATATCGCACAGAATGATGTCCGGCTCGAATTCCACGACCAGCTCCAGCCCCTTGACACCATTGCGGGCCGTCCCGACAAGCTCAATTTGCAGTTCGTTCCAAGGAAGCGCATTCTTCAAGTGATTGAGTATAAGAGGCTCGTCATCAATGAGCAGCGCCTTGATATCCACAGAGCATTCCCCATTTCGTCATTACCGTTCTACTGTTAATCTATCCTTTTACGCCTCCGGCCGTCAAACCTTCAATGATCTTCTCTTGCAGTATCGCATAGATCACCATGACCGGAACGACGCTGTAGACGATTCCCGCGGACATTTGCGCATAGTTGATGCTGAATGCGTCACGAAAGCCTACCATCCCCACAGGGAGCGTCTTGAGCGAGTCCTCGGACAGAAAGTAATTGGCAAGCAAAAATTCATTCCAGTTGCCAAGGAAATTAACGATAAAGACGGTCACGAGCGCCGGAACAGTAAGCGGCATCACCACTCTGGCAAAGATGCCGGGAGATCTCAGCCCGTCCACGACGGCCGCCTCCTCGATCTCGCTAGGCAGCGATTTCATGAACGCCGTTAAAATCACGACCGAAAAAGGGATAGAATTCGCTGCGTAAGGAATGAGCAATGCCCAGTGTGTATCCAGCAGGTTCGTCGAGCGCATCAGGTTGTATACCGGCAGCAGCAAGGCGTTGCCCGGGATGAGTATGCCAAGAATGATAATCTGAAGCAGCATCGGGCTAAGCTTCGTGAACCTCATCCGGGTAAGCGCGAAGGAGGCCATGGAAGCCATGATAATCGTCGCTACGGCAGCGATGACGGCAATGTACAAGCTGTTCAGGAAGTAAGTGCTGATTTTCGCATTGACCCAGGCTTCCACGTAATTCGACCACTGAAATTCCTTCGGAAATCCGAACGGATTTTTGGCGATCGCCAGATTGTCAGTCTTGACCGACGAGAACAACACGAACAAGAACGGATACAATATGACCAGCAAATAAATCATCAATAGGATATGAGCCAGGCTGCCCTTGAGTTTTTTTGTCATCAATATTCGATCCTTTCCGTTCTTCTCACTACAAGGACTTGATAAAGCGCAGTAATAATAAGTGTAAAAATAAAAATCAAGACCGCGATGCTGTTCCCGTATCCATATTTAAAGCTGGTGATGGAGTGCTTCAGCATATAAGTGGCCATCACCTCAGTGGAGCCAGCTGGTCCGCCCTTGGTCATGACAATAATGATATCCGCCGCCTTCATGGCGCCGGCGATCGACAACATAATGACGACCGACACGATTGGCATGATAAGCGGCATCGTGATCCGCATGGCCCGCTGGAAGCCTGTCGCTCCGTCAATCATCGCCGCTTCATCCAGCTCCTTCGGAATGGAAATAATCGCGGCAAGCACCATGACGATATAGAACCCTGTCCATTGCCAAGCATTCGTGATCAGGATAGAGATCATGGCCCAACTCCGATCAGACAGCCAATAAACTTTTTCGATGCCGAACAGTCCGAGCACATTGTTGAACAGCCCGATATCCGGTTCATAAATGAATCCCCACAAAATGCCGATCACCGCCGTCGACATGACGGAAGGCATAAACACGGCCGTTTTATACAACCCCTTCAGCTTCTTGACGTTCGCGATTAAGAGCGAGAAGAGGATAATCAGCGGAACTTGGATGAAAACAGAAAACAGAATAAAGAAACCGTTATTTCGAACCGATACCCAAAACGCGCTTTGGCTCATGGCCTTCGTATAGTTTACGAACCCGGTGAAGTTGTACGTCTTGGCAATCCCGTTCCAGTCGGTAAAGCTGTAAAATGCGGCATTGATGACGGGATAAATGAAAAATAATAGGATACCGATAAAGGTAGGAATCAGAAACAACGCATACATCAGCGGATTTCTCATCGCCTTATTCATAAAAACCCTCCAGCTTCTTACTTAGTTGCAATGCGGCTATGCTGTGAAAAGGAGCACCACCTGGATTAGCCTGGGGTGCTCCACATGTCAATTTACGCCGTTATTCTCCGGCTGCATTCGCTTCGTCTTGTACTTTTTGCAAGGCGTCAAGCATGGCCTGCGGATCCTGCACGCCTTCGATGACGCGATGGATACCGCTGCTAAGCTCGGTATTAACCTCTGCCTGCACCAAGGCGTCGAACGCTGGCCATTTGTACTCTAGTTCATTCATGCGCAGAATGATTTCCTTAACCAGGTCATTAGCCGCATTGGCCGATAGATCTTCCTCGCTCAAAATCATGGAAGGCAGTAATCCGTCCTCTTTCAGACTTTGCAATTGAATTTCATCGCTGAAAAAGACCTTAATGAACGCTTTGACTGCTTCCAGCTTCTGTGGATCCTCCGCCACCTTCGCGGAGAAGCCATAGCCGTTGTTCGAGTCAACCATCGAGCTGAAGCCGTCTCCTTCATTCAGCGGAGGCATGACGAAGAAGCCAAACTTGCTCTTGCCGTCAGCGCCTACCTCATCGTTGAACACCGAGGAAGCCCAGGAACCGTCGTACATCATGACAGCTTCATCCGTTAGCAGCTGGTTGCGCTGGCTGTTGTAGTCGATGCCGAGCTCACCCTTCTTGAAATAACCCTTCTTCACCCATTCCTGATGCTTGCTCACGGCCTCAACCATTTTCGGATCGTTCCATTTCGATTCCCCGGTCTTGAATCCTGCCGTGAAATCAGCTCCCGCATAGTACGACCACAGATTATTCGTTGTCATGAGTGGTACCCATGCATCCTTAGAGCCTTGGGCGAAAGGAACCTTGCCGTCAGCCTTCACTTTATCGGCAAGCGCTTCCAATTCTGCTAGCGTTTTCGGGACTTCCAGCCCTTTCGCAGCAAAGTACTCTTTATTATAGAAATATCCTTCGATCGATCCGCCCTTTGGCAGGCCGTATATTTTACCATCGTATGTCCAAGGATCCAAGTTGATGAAGCGTTCCTTCAAATTCAACTCTTCCAGAATAGGACCGATGTCGAGAACCAAGCCTTCTTTGGCGTATACGCCGATATCCGGGCTGCCGAAGGCATCAAAAATATCCGGAGGATTGCCAGCGGCCATTTCACTTCTAAGCTTGTCTTTCCGGTTAACCTCGCTGTCCACGCCGTCCAGCTTGAGCGTCAAACCAGGAACCTGCTCTTCGGTCTTCTTCTTAACGGCCTCCAAGCGAGCCAAGCGTTTTTTGTTCGGCTCCCCGATTTCGATGTGGCGCATTTTCAGCTCAAATGGCTCCGTTTTGCTGTTTTGCGGCGCATTCCCGCCATTGGCGCCCGTATTTACCGGCTCCACGGCGTTGTTGCTTTTTCCACAGCCCGCCACCAGAGCACCGGCCACGAAAATCAGACTTAACATCATAATCAGACTTTTTCTCACTGTTTGACCTCCCTAATAAATGAGTAGCATTTCTTTGCACCCTCATTATAAAATAAGGCTTCCGGCCTGTAAGGATGACAAATCCACTATTAGAGGGGATATTTCTATGGACTTCATCACAAGCGCCCGCCGCCCTGCTCAAAGCAAAAAAAAGACGCCCCCAGCCGCGATCAGCCGGTGGAGCGCCTTATTCTTATAACGACTTCATCATTTCGAAACGCCGCTGTTCTTGCGCACGGGGGAGATGAACCAGTAAGCCATGCCCACAAATACAATACCGCCTACCATATTTCCTAATGTCACAGGAATCATGTTATGCAGCCAGCCGGCAATCGAAATGGTTTCCGGATGGTTCGGCAGCAGGACCGAGAGGCTAAGCAATGTCATATTCGCGACGCTATGCTCGTAACCGCTGGCAATGAAGGCAAAGAGGCACCACCAAATCAGCACCAGCTTGGAAATGTCATCCTTGGCCCGGTTCGCCATCCACAGCGCCAGACAGACCAGCCAGTTGCACAATATTCCGCGAAAAAACAGCTCTGATATCGGAGCAGCCATCTTCTTCGCGGAGGCGGCGAAGATCAAATGCTCTGGTCCGGCAGCCTTGAACAAACCTGAACCGACGATGAGCAGGCATAACGCCACCGCTCCCGCCAAGTTGCCAAGGAACACGATCGCCCAGTTCTTCAACGTGTCGCCCGGGGTCGTCCGCTTAGCCAGCGTGCTGATCGTAAAAAACATGTTGTTGCCCGTAAATAGCTCCGAGCCGGCAAATACGACCAAGGTGAGGGCAATCCCGAAGGACGCTCCCATAACGAGCGATTGAATAGGGGATTCCGCTTTGGCCAGCGGAGCTCCGAGACTAAAGATGAGAATGATTCCGAGCCCCACGTAGGCACCGGCGAGCAAGGCGGATACGATGTACCTCGGTAGGCTCTCCCGCATCGCGTCTCTTTTCTTGACTGCCGCTTCAATGATCGCCTCTATATTTTGCGTATACATAACAGTTCTCTCCCCTTTGCTCCCATCTTTCTTATAAAACGCGTGTAGGGTCCTATGCGCTGATCCAGACGCTGCCGTCCTCTATTGTCACCGTATGCACCTTTACCTGTCCAGTGTCCGGGGCTTGAACCAGCCCCGTAGTCAGGTCGATCTTCCAATCGTACAGCGGGTCGTATAAATAATGCCCCGACACGATGCCCTCGGCCAGCGGCCCGCCTTTCGGATGCGGGTTCTTATTCTCCACGGCGTATAAGCGGTCGCCGGAGTCGCGGAATACGGCGATTTGCTCGCCGTTTAATTCCACCACCCGCCCGATCTGCTTCATAAACAGTTCCAGCGTGCCTACATGGTGCATGGTCTCCTGCTTTGCTCCCATATCCATTCTCCTCTCCGATCGTTATCCCTTCATTTCTACGCTGTGGAACATTTTGCTGCGGCTGTCATGATCGTTCAGTATTTTGCTCCATGGCTCTTCCGCCTGCTTCAAGGCAAACTCGACGCGCTCCATCAACGCCTGGCGATTGCCCAAATCGTCGACGACTACAGCCTTGATTTGCGCTAGGCCGATTCGCTCGACCCATTCCGAGGTTCTCTCCAAATAATTGCCCGTCTCCCGATAATATTGAATGACGGCACCGCATACCTCGATCAGCTCCTCATCCGTCTTCACCTTGCAGAGCGAATCTGCCAGGCGGGCCTTGATGCCGCCGTTGCCGCCAATGAAGATTTCCCAGCCTCCGTCGTTGCCGACGATGCCGATATCCTTCGTGCAAGCTTCCGCGCAGTTGCGCGGGCAGCCGTTGACGGCCAATTTGAATTTGGCCGGGTAGTCGATCCGCTCGAACTTGCGTTCCAGCAGCGCTCCCATGCTCATCGAATCCTGGGTGCCGAAGCGGCAGAACTGCGAGCCTACGCAAGTCTTAACGGTACGCAGCGATTTCGCGTAAGCATATCCCGACGGCATGCCGAGTTCTTCCCACACTTTCGGCAGGTCCTCTTTTTTCACGCCAATCAAATCCAAACGCTGCCCGCCGGTCACTTTAACCACCTTAACATCGTATTTCAAAGAGACATCGGCGATTTTCTTCAGATCCTCCGGCGTCGTTACGCCTCCATACATCCGCGGCACAACCGTATACGTTCCGTCCTTCTGAATGTTGGCGTTCATCCGCTCATTCACGAAGCGCGACTCCTTCTCGTCTTCATGGGTGTCCGGGTAGATCATACCCAGGTAGTAATTCAGCGCTGGACGGCACTTCGAGCAGCCTTCCGGCTGATTCCAGCCAAGGACATTCATGACCTCTTTGGTCGTCTGCAGCCCCTTCACTTTGATTTCGGCGACGATTTCGTCGCGGCTCAGCGTGGTGCAGCCGCAGATGCCTTGTTTCGCTGCGGTTTTAAACCCGTCTCCCAGCACATATTGCAGAATTTGTTCGACGACCGGCTTGCAGCCTCCGCACGAACGGGTCGCACCGGTGCAGGCCTTGATCTCATCCACGGTCGTTAAGCCTTGGTTCGTAACCGCATCGACAATATTCCCTTTCGTTACCCCGTTGCAGCCGCATACGATTTCATCGTCGGCCATCGTTTCGACCGAGGCCGATTTTTTTGCTCCCCCACCGCCGCAGCAGCCCGAGCCCATCAACGTATTGTACAGCTCGTCGGTCATAGCGGTTTTTTGCTTGATCAGCTTTTGCAGCTCCGCGGAATCGGTGATATCCCCGTATAGTACGGCGCCAACCATGACGCCCTCTTTGAGCAATATCTTCTTGTACGTGCGCTTCCAGTCATCCTTGCTCGCGATAACCGTATGCTCGGGTCCGTCGATAAACTCGCCGGTCGAGAAAACGTCCACGCCGGAGATTTTCAATTTCGTGGATACGATCGAACCTTCATAGGCGGCGGTTTCTACGGCGCAAATATGCTTGGCCAGCACCATTCCCTGCTCGAAGAGCGGAGCCACGAGGCCGTAACATACACCGCGATGCTCATTGCACTCGCCTACCGAATATACATCCTCCAATGATGTCTGCATGTAATCGTTGACGACGATCCCGCGGTTCACTTCAATACCGCTGTTCTTGGCCACCTCGACGTTCGGCTTGATGCCTACGGCCATCACGACGAAATCCGCGTCCAGCACAGTATCGTCGGTAAAGCGAAGGCCGCTCACTCTCTCGCCGCCAAGCAATTCAACCGTCTGCGCCTGCATTTTGAACTTGATGCCCTGACGTTCCAGCTCTGTGCGCAGCATAAGCGCCGCCTGATGATCGAGCTGCCGCTCCATCAGGTCCTCCATCAAGTGGACGACCGTCACGTCCATGCCCAATTGCACAAGCCCTTTGGCCGCCTCAAGTCCAAGCAGTCCCCCGCCGATGACGGCCGCATTCTTATACGTCTTGGCCGCCTCCAGCATTTGATTGCAGTCCGCAATATCGCGGAAGCCGATGACGCCCTGCTTGTCGCTGCCGGGAATAGGCAAAATAAACGAGTTTGATCCTGTTGCGATAATAACCTTGTCATAAGGAACCCGCATTCCCTCTTCCGTCACTACTTCCTTGTGGGATTCGTCGATTTGTACGACTTTGGTTCCCGTGTGCAGCGTAATACCGTTATCGGCATACCATTGCCAGTCATTAAGCACGATATCGTCGATCGTCTTGCTTCCCTCAAGTACATAGGAGAGCATGATGCGATTGTAGTTCGGATGCGGCTCGCTGCCAAATACCGTAATTTCGAATTGTGTTGTCAGCTTTAGAATTTGTTCGACTGTACTGATTCCGGCCATCCCGTTACCGATAACGACCAGTTTGGGTTTATGAGTATTCATATCGAGGAATGCCTCCTTCTTAACTAGAGCCTTCGGTTTCCCATTCATGATGTAATTATATAATTAAAATTTAAATGACATTGTGATTACATTCACATTAATTGTGAATATTATCACAAAAACTGTCACATTTTTCTTGCGTCCCCGCTTGCATCTTGCATTTCGCGAAGATTGCCTCTGCTGAAACTTTTGGCGGTATCTTCGCGAAATGGGACACCTCAATGAAGAACAAGATATCCAGATTAAATTCTGATCAGCTCCAACTGCACATGATCATGCGGGTTAAGGCGCATTTCCAAACCGTTCTCTTTAAGCTCTTTACTATTTACCTTTAAAATCCACACCTCATGCATGCCTGGCTGTTGTCCATTAACTGCGATAATCTGCTTGTTGTTCAAATTGAATGTGACGATTCCGCTCATTCTCAGCAAGTCCCTTACCGTAATGTTATCTTCATACCGTTTCACGTAATGCAGCCGTTCCCCGCCGCCGGCGACGCCGTGATTCACCGTTAAAATAAGCGCTCCCTGTTCTGTCAGATCCGCTTCGCTGCTCACCGTCTTGACATAGATGAGAATAACGTCGCCCTTCTTCAGCTTTGTGTTCCAGTCCTCCGGCTTCAGATCCTTCTTGTTTAATTGGACGCCCCATTCCAATGTCGTATCCAGCGCTACGTCCCCGACGGACAAAATCCCCTTGCCTTCATTCATAAGCTGGATCGACTGGCTGCTCTCCAGCGCTTGCCGTACGGTAAGTCCCTCCATATAGTCGAAATGGATACTGCTCGTTACATCCGGGATCAAAGTACTTCCATCTATTTTTAAAGTAATGTCATCATGCTCTTGTTTTTGTTCCACCGGAGCCGGAGGCTCCTCTATAGTCTGCACCGTACAGCCCGTGCCAAGCAGAGTGAGGATTATGGTCATAATCGTAATAATACCCGTTTTGTAGTTCATGTCTGCACCTGCTTTCCGTAAATGCCTAATTGAGTATTCTCTTTCTAGCATAACGGACTCGACTGCAGTTCTCAAACATGAATGTCGGATCAATCCGCTTTACAACGCATATGATAGAACCATAACTAACAGCTTCCTAAACAAAAAAAGGCCCCCCTTATCAGGGCAGCCCGTTCTTAAACAATAGCATGATAACTTTGTTATTCGTTTTTTAGCACATCGTGGTCAACATAGCGTTCGCCATTGAGCTCACTGATTAATTCGATGGCCACTTTAGCTCCGTCGCCTGCGGTAATGATCGTATGGACGCTGACCCCGGCAGCCGTGCCCGCTGCCCATACCCGCGGTTTGCTCGTTCTTCCTGCACCATCCGTCTGGATCACCGTCTTGATCCGCGGCTCTGTGCCATCCTTCAGTTCGAGCCCGATGGAGCTGGCCAAATCGGTCAGGACGCCCGTAGCCAGAATAATATGGGATGCTTCAAAGCTGCGGCCTGACTCCGTCTTTACGGTCACTTTCGAACCGCCATTGGTATCAATGACCGTTACCTTCTCTTCGATGAATTTGGCCCCGAACTTCTCCGCCTGTTCACGTCCAATTTTCAGTAACTCCGGACCGGATATTCCTCCAGCTCCATAATGATTCTCGATCCATGCCCGTTTCGTCATGCTCGTATTGCTGTCAAGCACGAGGGTCTCCTTCCCTGCCTTTGCCAGGAACAAAGCTGCGCTGGCTCCCGCTGGCCCTGCTCCGATCACAATGACCTCAGCCACAAGTACACCCACTTTCGTTATTATTCGTGCCGATCCGTCACAGGTAACGGCACGAAGCTTATTCGATCCACTGCTCGGCCCAGCATTGAACCTCGCCCATGACCGGACCCAATGCCAGCCCTTTTTCCGTCAGCTCGTACTCGATTCTCACCGGCGTCTCCGGATATACATGGCGTACGAGAATACCTTCATTCTCCAGATCCTTCATGCGTTCGGACAGCATTTTATCGCTCATCGACGGGATCAAGTTGGAAATGTCCTTGAACCGCTTCGGCCCGCTCATCAACGAATGGATAATCAGTCCGTTCCAGCGCTTGCCCAAGATCGAGAATGCCGACTCGAACCGCGGACACAACGTATGATGCGCATCTTCCATTGTTCTTCACCTCTCTACCCGAGTGGACTCGGAAAGCCAAAAACTTACGTTTAGTTAGTATATATCAACCTTAACATATTTTCTACACCGTGAACACTGGGATAATATTCGATTATACCGTAAAAAGAGCGCGGAGTGAATCCGCTTTAAGTTCCATTTCTTCATACCTTCCGACTTGTTACAGACCACCTAATAAAAAGCGGCTACCAAGGCGGTAGCCGCTATTTCTAGTATACTGCTTCCTTAACCAATTATACCCACCACATATCGGCGGCGGAATCCTCGATAATGATTCCCTGCAAGTTGCGTGCCGCCTTCGTGAAACCTTCCTCAATTGACATTAACCCGTCTTCATGCTCGATGCTGATTACGTAGTCGTATCCTACCAAGCGAAGAGCGCTGACAATGTCGCTCCATGTCTTAAGATCATGGCCGTATCCGACTGTACGGAACTGCCATGCCCGGTCCATCATTGCCGTGTACGACTGCATATCCGTAATGCCGTGCATATTGACGTTGATCGGATCTACAGAAGTATCCTTGGCATGGAAATGGTGAATCGCTCCGGCCCGGCCCAGAATGGAAATCGCCTGTACCGGGTCAATGCCCTGCCACCACATATGGCTCGGGTCCAGGTTAGCCCCAATTACTTCGCCTGCGGCCTCGCGCAGCCGCAGCAAAGTGCCCGGCGTGTGAACGGAAAATCCGCCATGAAGCTCCAGACCGATTTTTACATTCCGGTCAGCGGCGTATTTTCCCCATTCTGTCCAATAAGGGATCACCTTGTTCTTCCACTGCCAGTCCAGTATTTCCTGATAGTCGTTCGGCCAAGGGGCTACCGGCCAGTTCGGATACTTGGCATCCTCATGGTCGCCCGGACAACCCGAGAATGTGTTTACAACCGGAACTTCCAGCCGCTCTGCCAGCTGTACCGTCTTGACAAACACATCATGAAATTCCTTGGCGATCGCCTTCTGCGGATGCAGCGGATTACCGTGGCAGCTCAGGGCGCTGATGATCATGCCCCGCGATTCCACTGCTTTCTTGAAGCGTTCCAAAGCCGCCTTATCCTCAAGCAGCACGTCCGGATTGCAGTGGGAATTGCCGGGATACCCGCCGGTCCCGATTTCCACAGCTTTCAGCCCTTGCGCTGCGGCCATATCCAGCGCCTCTTCCAATGAACGTCCGCCAAACAGAACGAGAAATACTCCTAGTTTCATGGATGAACCTCCTTAGCCCATTAAATTAGTCAAAATATACCGTTTTGCCAGTTCTCGCGGAGGTGTAGATCGCCTCCAGAATTTCGGTGACCACAAGCGCTTGCTCCGGCTTAACGAGCGGCTCCTTATCCTCAAGAATCGCCTCAACCCAAGCTCTTGCCTCGCGGATGGAATCGGTCTCTACCTCGCCGTCGAAGAAAGCTACGCCGCCGGCGCCCAAGTCAACCTTCGTCTCGTACAAGCGGCTCAGCTTCTCTCCGTTGATCCGCAGGCCGTCCTTCATGTCGGCTCCGCCTTCCGTACCGCAGAGCAGCGTTTTCGCTTCGCCCGTCTCCACCACGTTCAGCGCCCAGCTGGACTCCAGCATGATAGTAGCCCCGTTCTTCATCGTAATGAAGCCAAACGCCGAATCCTCAACCTTGAACTCCTCCGGATTCCAAGGACCGAATGCGTTCGCAGCATTTTCGCGGCTGCCGAGCTTATGGAATACTGAGCCCGTGACGCTTTTCGGCTCATAGTTATCCATCAGCCATAACGTCAGGTCAAGCGCATGCGTGCCGATATCAATGAGTGGACCTCCGCCTTGCTTCTCTTCGTCCAGGAACACGCCCCACGTCGGTACGGCGCGGCGGCGAATGGCCAGCGCTTTCCCCAAGTAGATGTCGCCAAGCTCCCCAGCCTCGCATAGCTGCTTCAAATACAGGCTGTCGCTGCGGAAGCGGTTCTGGTATGCAATACTCAGCTTCTTCCCGGTACGCTTAGCTGTATCGAGCATTTGGCGCGCCTGCTCTGTGGTCTTGGCCATCGGCTTCTCGCACATGACGTGCTTGCCGGATTCCAGCGATGAAACCGTAATCTCAGCATGCGAATCGTTCGGCGTACATACGTGAACGACATCCACGTCTTCCTTCAGCAGCTCGCGGAAGTCCGTAAATACTTTGGCGCCTTCCACGCCGTATTCTGCCGCGGCTTTTTGAGCCCGCTCTTCTATAATATCGCAAAAAGCGACCATTTGAACCTCAGGCAGCTTAGCCAAGCTTGGCAAATGCTTGCCGTTAGCGATTCCTCCACAGCCGACGATGGCTACTTTTAACGTTTTAGACATTGATTTTTCCTCCCTCTTGAACATAACCTTTAATCCATTCCATGCTGACAGCAATGCTGTCCAGCGAATCTCCGGCGCAGTAATCCTGCTCTACGATGATCCATTCCACTCCGTCTGCGGCAGCTGCGTCCGCGATCGCCTTGATATCTACAATTCCCCGGCCCAGTTCCACCGTTTCGGCAGATCCGTCCTCTTTCTTAACGATATCCTTCAAATGCAATAACGGAATTCTGCCGCTGTACTTCGCTATGTACGCCAGCGGATCGAAGCCTGCATAGGTTACCCAGCAGGAGTCCAGTTCAACCTGAAGCAGCTCTGGAGCGACGCGCTCATAGATCGCGTCAAGCACCGGCTGGCCGTCCAGCGTCTCTGTCAACTCGAACTCGTGATTATGATAAAGAAGCACCAGCCCTGCATCAGCACAGCGTTTGCCGATCACTTTCAAATCCTCAATGACCTCAGGCCAACGGTCCCGCGCATCCTCAGCCAGGAAAGGAAAAATAAGATAACGGTTGCCGATCGCTTTGTTGAACGCAATCTCTTCTTCCAGCGCGTTGAGCAGGCGGTCGTACGAGGTATGAGCCCCGATGACGGTTAGCCCCGTCTCCTTCAATAATTCGGATACCTGCCCGGGTGTACGCCCGTAATAACCGGCAAATTCAACGCCTTTATAGCCGAGTTCGGCTACTTTGCGCAGCGTGCCTTCAAAATCCTTCTCCAAATGATCTCTAACCGTGTACAACTGCAATCCTAATTTCGCCATGTTGTCACCTCATATAATAATTGGATTGAATAAAACCATTACCAAGAAGCTGCCTCTTGCCAGGCCTATACAAGTACTGCCTTGTCGGCTGGGCGATAAGCCCCGATCGACTGCAAAGATGAAGCGCTTTCCAGATGAATATGCCTTTCTTCTTTAGATGAGGCGAGGAAAGCATGCATCGCTTCAAGCACATGGTATGCAAGCTTGCCGCTGGCCCGGTGCTCCCGGTTCTCGAGAATCGCTCTGGCCATGTCTTCAATCCCTTTGCCTCTCTCGTTAGCGCCTCCGGCAAAAGCAGGCTCAACAATGCTCCATTCCTCGGAGTCATATCTGCGGATCTTCACCTCGCCGTCAAAGCAGTTCGGATCAGGAACAAGCAATGACCCTTCCGTTCCATATATTTCAATGCGAGGTAGCGTGCTGCCTCCAGGAACGTCGAAGCTCGTGATCATGGTGCCGATAGCCCCGTCCGCAAAATCAAGCGTTCCGCTATAATGCGTCGGAACATGCACGGGAATCCGCGTGCCTGCCCGCGGTCCGGATTTCACAATACGCTCTGGGATCAAGCTTTGCGCCGAGCTGCTGATGCGAGTGATCGGCCCGAGCAAATTGACCAGCGCCGTCAAATAGTAAGGCCCCATGTCAAACATCGGCCCGCCGCCCTCCTGGTAGAAGAAATCCGGGTTTGGATGCCATCCTTCCGGTCCTGCTCCCATCATGAATGCCGAGGCCGCGACCGGACGGCCAATCCGCCCTTCCTGAATCGCCATCCGGCTAGTCTCCAGTCCAGTTCCCAGAAACGTATCGGGAGCACAGCCTACCCTCAGCTGCTTTGCCTCCGCAAGTTCCAGCGTCTGTTTGGCGTCTTCAAGCGATATCGACAGCGGTTTCTCCACATATACATGCTTGCCATGCTCCAGAGCGGCAATGTTGATCGCCGCGTGGGAAGCGGGAATCGTAAGGTTGAGGATCATGTCGATGTCCGGGGACTGCAGCATCTCTTCCACGGAGTATACTTGCTCAATGCCGTATTCCTTGGCACGCTCCTCCGCCTTCTCCAGCAGCAAATCGGCCAATGCCGTCACTTTTACTACATTGCTGTCCTTCAAGTAATTCAAATAGGCTGGGCTGATGTTCCCACATCCGATGATTCCAATTCTCATGGCTGTCATTAGAGTTACCCCCAGAAGCGTTATTGTTGTTTTGCCGTCACTCTATTAACATAGTAATTAAATCGGTTGCAATTTAAAATGAATAATATGATTGAGACATGAACAATCTGCTTATTATTTTTAACGAAGCAATGGAGGACAACGTATGCGACTTCATGATGACTTGCAAATACTGACAGCAGGCTACTCGGTTCACCGCAAGCCGTTCCATATGTCTAATGATGACGGATTAGGCCATTTTCTGATTCGCCTGCAGACGGCCGGCCGGTGCCGAAGCCGTATCAACGGCCAGCTGGAGCTGCTGGAGCCAGGCGATCTGCTGCTGTTCGCTCCTGAGGAACCATATGAGCTAAAAATCGAAGCCGAGCAAAATCAATCCGGTGAATTTACGGTGGATAGCGCAGATTACCATATTTTCCTGTCCGGCGCTTGGGTTGAACGATGGTGGCAGCAAACCAAGCGGCCGCAAAAATTCAAGGTCACCTTGTCCGAGGGCCTCGTCGGCGCCTTCCGGCAGATCATGATGGAGCAGCGCAGAATTTCTAACCCTTCGCCGGAGATCGCGAATTATTACCTGAAAATATTATGCCTGGATATCGACCGCAACCTGCAAGAGCATCAGGTTCTGTCGCCTCAGTCATATCTTGCCCATCGCATCAAGAACTATATCGAGGAGAACGCTTCCTCCCCGTTCAAGCTGGAGGACGTTGCTTCCCACGTCGGCATCAGCGTCTCCCGGGCGGTATTCCTGTTTAAACAGGCATTCGGCACGAGCATCATTCAATACACGCTGGAAATCCGCATTAACATGGCGCGCGAGCGCATCATCTATAGCCCTTTATCTTTAGAGCATGTCGCGGAAAGTTCCGGCTTTCCGAACTACAATTACTTCCACCGCATCTTTCGCAAGCGCTATGGCATGTCGCCCAAAGAGTTTCGCCAGAGCGCCCGGAGCGATGGCTGAATGCATAAACAACGAAACGCCGCCCTGTCCTTCGACAAAGCGGCGTTTTTTCATGTTAGACCGGAGAATTTCCTTGATTCAAGGCTTGTTCGATTTGGCGCTTCTTCTCCTGGTTTTTCTTCACGTAAGATCCAAGCGCTACGATGATGATGATGCAAATAATTTCAAATCCGTATTTGACCCAGCCTGCTGCGAACCAGCCTTCAATGAGCGGCTCTTGGACAAGCATTTTGGCTGCGGTCCATGCCAGCACGGCAGCACCGATCGTAATGACGAACGGGAAACGATCCGTAAGCTTCAGTATCAGCGTGCTTCCCCAGACCATGATAGGAATGGAAATCGCCAGCCCGATAATAACTAGGACGAAATCCCCGTGAGCTGCACCAGCCACGGCCAACACGTTGTCCAGACCCATCATCGTATCGGCGATGATGATCGTCCGGATCGCCGCCCACATTTGGCTGCCTGCATCGATATCATGATCTTTTTCATCCACGAGCAATTTGTACGCAATGTACAGCAGCATCAGACCGCCGGCGAGCCGAAGCCCAGGAATATTGAGCAATTGCAGCACAAGCAGCGTCATGATGACGCGGACGAGAATTGCTCCAACCGTTCCCCAAAGGATTACTTTCTTCTGGTCTTCCTTCTGCACGTTGCGAGCCGCAAGCCCGATCACGATGGCATTGTCGCCTGCAAGAACAAGATCAATCAGCACGATCGACATAAGCGCGGTCCAAAAGTCCAACGAAGTAAAGTCCATTTTTTCTCTCCTTTCTTTTTCTCCCGATGAACTTGTCCCAACAAAAAACGCCGTGCCGGTATTGGGCACGACGCTTAAGCATCAAAAGAGACCTTCACCCAATACACGTGCGGGCAAAGGTCTCGCCAACAACATACAATGTTGTCAATAAAGCCGGGGACAATTCATCCCGTAATGACGACTTTACTGTTACAGCTACTCCCCTTTGGGAACCATACATCCTTATAATGTGATCATTATAGCACGGTCCTGACTCTAGCGCTAGATATCTTGAAAAAAATATGTTTGGTATGATACTTAATGAAAGAGAGGGCCTTGTTCAATGAAAAAATGGTCTGTAGCAATACTGTATGCCGCGTTATTTCTGCTAACTTACATATATCGTCATGAGCTTACAGGATGGATTCAGGGATCGCCCCCAGTCTGGCTGCTGCTGGCGCTCTCCACGCTGCTGGCGCTTTTTCCGGTCATGCCCTATAAGGTCGTGGTCGCCGCGGCGGGTTACGTGATGGGCACCTGGAGCGGCGGAACCATTATTTTAATCGGCTCAACGCTGGCTGGCGCAATCGTCTATGGGGCAGCGGCGCTGTTCCGGGAGTCCGCGGCAAACTGGCTGGCCCGTTACAACAAATTAGAACGGCTGACACAGTTCTCGTCCAGCCGGCCTTTTCGCACGATCGCGATTTGCCGTTTGATCCCGGTTCTGCCCCAGACGGCCGTTAATATTTATGCAGGCGCCACTGGGATGTCCTTCCTCCACTTTATCCTTGGCTCGCTTGTCGGCAAATTACCTGCCGTCTACGTTTATGCTTATGTGGGCTCGACCCTGGAGGAGCGGCCGCTTACTGCGGCGATCATAGCGGTATCCTATTTCGTGATCCTACTGCTTCTGCTGTGGGTTTGGGGATTTCGGCAAAAAAAGATATAATAAAATTTAAAATGAAACGGAGGAGTGCATAATGAGTACTACGCCAACGTCAAACAAAGAGCTGGCTACTTTTGCCGGCGGCTGCTTCTGGTGCATGGTTTCGCCCTTTGAGGAGCTGCCCGGCATTTACGGCATCGTCTCCGGCTATACGGGCGGCCATACGGCAAATCCTACCTATGAAGAAGTATGCTCTAATCGTACCGGGCATTATGAGGCGGTGCAAATTACTTTTGATCCCTCTGTGTTTCCATACCGGAAGCTGCTGGAGCTGTTCTGGCAGCAGATCGACCCGACCGATGAAGGCGGTCAGTTCCATGACCGGGGAGATTCGTATCGGACCGCGATTTTCTATCATACGGAGGAGCAGCGCGAGGAAGCCGAGGCGTCCAAGCTGGCGCTGGAGCAAAGCGGGAGATTCACAAGCCCAATCGTGACGGCTGTTCTGCCGACTGCGCCGTTCTATCCTGCAGAAGACTACCATCAGCAATACCATAAGAAAAACCCTGCCCATTACCGAAGATACCGCAAAGGCTCGGGACGAGAGGACTTCATCGAGCACCATTGGTCCGGCCCGGCCGACAAGGAGGAGCTGCAGCGGCGCCTGACCCCGGTTCAATATGAGGTTACGCAAAACAACGGCACAGAAAGACCGTTTACCGGCGAATATTGGGATAACGAAGCTGATGGCATCTATGTCGACATCGTGTCCGGCGAGCCGCTGTTCAGCTCCAAGGATAAATATGATGCCGGCTGCGGCTGGCCGAGCTTCACGCGCCCTTTGCGATCATACAGCATCAAGGAAAAGCTGGATAGCACCCACTTCATGATTCGCACTGAAGTCCGCAGTCGCGAAGGCGACTCGCACCTGGGCCACGTATTCGACGACGGGCCGGAACCGACCGGGCTGCGCTACTGCATCAACTCAGCGGCGCTGCGCTTCATCCCTAAGGGGGAGCTGGAGCAGGAGGGCTATGGAGAGTACCTCTATCTGTTCGAGGAGCCCCAGCACGATGAATAATTTGCCGCGTTAGCGTACACCTGGATCAGGGTAATGATTATATGAATACTACCTTTTACAAGGAGGAATTCATCCATGCCTTGGAACAAACAGGATTACCCGGTATCTATGAAAAAACTGGACACTCGCGTACGCAACAAAGCGATTGAAATTGCTAATGCCCTGCTTGAGGAAGGCTATGAGGAAGGCAGAGCCATCGCGATCGGCACGGCCAAAGCGCATGAGTGGGACGAAAACCACCCAAAGCATCATAACGAATAAACAATGCAGCCGTAAACGGCAAAAAACAGCTCAGGCCATTAGGCCCGGGCTGTTTTCTCTTTGATTGCATATGGCACACGGAGAACCGCGGTATCTTGCTTCCCGCAACTTACGGTCCAGGTGATCGTCTTGCCGGCGATCAGCACGGCCATGATTGTGAATACCGTTTCCGTAATTGGTAAATATATCAAAGAAATGCCTAGAACCAAGGCATCCATCAGAATGAAGACCGTACCGATCTTCAGGCCGGATCGTTCACTGATCATGAGGGACAGTATATCGTCCCCGCCAGTGGCTCCGCCTACCCGCAGCACGACGCCCGCGCCGATTCCCGTGAATACGCCCGACAACAGCGCAGCGATCGGCAAGTTGTCCTGCAAATTCAAAATAAACGGCGAGAACCGCTCGCACAGCTCATAAAATGCCGAGAATGCCAGTGATGCAAATAACGTATTCGCAATAAACTTGCGTCCTTTTAAAAACACGGCAGCGATCAATACCGGAATATCCAGCATGATCATGCTCAAAGCCGGCGGTAAATCGAACAAATACTTGCCCAGCAGCGCCAGGCCCACGAATCCGCCCTCGGCTAAACCGTTCTGAAAATTAATATGATAATACGTGAAAGCCAACAAAAACGTACCCAGCAACAGCATTGTTACCTGCAAGCTCAGGGCTTGCCAGTCTACTCTTTTCCCCATTTCCAATCCCTCTTATCGTAGTTTGGTCAACCTTGCGGCCACACCCTACGAAGAAGGTTGGTGAGGAGTTCATCCTTCGCATCATTCCACGCTTCCTTCGTAGGGTGCTTAAATCACCGACGACACTACGAAAAGAAGCTAAGTGTAAGAGAGATCACAACGTTTCCAAATCGTCCTTAGGGATTTCGTCCTTCGGGAACCCATGGTATCCTGATCCTTTCTTTTTTTGGTTTGTATCTATCTTTATTATAACACAGCGGCAATGATGACTAAACAGCTTGCCTCAGAAATAATTATTTCGTCCCTCCTTTGTGTGACCAATTTCATTGCAATTTCCGCCTTGTTCACATTTTAGGAATTTTTCCTGTGACGACAATCACCTTTTTGGCATGAAGGCGGTTTTATACTGGTTAAGAAATGCGAAATCACAATTCAATTGGAAAGAAGGTACTGTTATGCTTGATTCACGAACAATTGAAATCATTAAATCCACGGTTCCCGTGCTAGAGGTGCACGGAGAAACGATAACCCGTACATTTTACGAAACGATGTTCAAAAACCACCCCGAGCTGCTGAATGTATTCAACCACGCCAACCAACGCCAGGGCAAACAGCCGACAGCGCTGGCCAATGCGGTCTACGCCGCCGCCGCAAATATCGACGCTCTAGAGCGAATTCTGCCGGTCGTCCACGGCATCGCCCAGAAGCATCGTGCGCTGGGCATTCTTCCCGAGCATTATCCGATCGTAGGGGAAAACCTGCTAGCTGCGATCAAAACCGTGTTGGGCGAAGCGGCTACCGATGAAATTATCGAGGCGTGGGGCAAAGCTTACGGGGTCATTGCGGATGTCTTTATTAGCGTGGAGGCGGGCATGTACGAGCAAACCGAGCAGCAGCCCGGAGGATGGAGAGGCTTTCGCCGTTTCATCGTCGACCGCAAGGTGCAGGAAACCGCGGAAGTAGCTTCCTTCTATCTCCTGCCAGAGGACGGCAACGCAATTGCTTCATATGAACCGGGTCAGTACATTACGGTAAGAGTTAAGCCGGAAGGCCAGGAGTTCACGCATCTTCGCCATTACAGCTTGTCCACAGCCCCGGGAGCCAGCTACTACCGGATTACGGTCAAACGGGAAGACGCAGGCGGCAATCGGCCGGCAGGCATCGTGTCCACCTATCTGCATGAGCGCGTTCAGGAAGGCGACATTATCGCGCTCAGCGCGCCTGCAGGCGATTTCACGCTGAATCAGAACCTCAATACGCCCGTCACACTAATCGGCGGGGGCGTAGGTTTGACGCCGCTGGTTAGTATGCTGGAGACGCTGCTGCAGCATTCCGAACGCGACATCGTCTATATTCATGCCGCTCGCAGCAAAGAGCACCATATCATGAAGGAACATGTGGCCAAGCTTGCCGCCAATTCTTCCCGTTTAAAATGCTACACGGTTTATGAATCGGCTGCGGACAGTGAAAGATGCGATAAAAGCGGCTATATCGATGCTTCGTGGCTCTCGCAGGTTGCACCCCTGGAATCCGACTTCTATTTCTGCGGGCCGGTGCCGTTCATGCGAGCGATCAATCAAGCTTTGCACGGCTTGAACGTGCCTGAAGCGAATATTCATTACGAATTTTTCGGCCCTGCCGGCAGCCTGTAAGCGCAAGGAAGCTCTAACCCTGAGGTGCCCGGGCTAAGTCCGCCCGGCGGCAGCCTATGCGTGCTGCCCGCGCAGCAGACGGTTGACCGTTTCTCGCCTGATCCCGATCAACTGGCCGATCTCTTCCTGGGTCAAATAGTCGGTAAGGGGAACACCGTTTGCATGGTGGCTAAGCCACTTCTGCAGCAGCTCCAACCGTTCGCCGGGGGTGCCTACTGTAAGATGGTCGAGACGCTCCTGCATAAAGCGGACCTTCTCCTGAAGCAGCCGGGCGACTTCCAGCGGCTTCTGCGGGTTCTCTTCGAGCTCGCGGTACCATTCCTGGGCCGAAATGATCTCTATTTCGCTGCGTATGAGAGCTATTGCCGTGCCATGCGTCTCCTTAGGGGAGATCAGGGAGTGGTGCGGCACCGTCTCGCCGGGATATAAGATGTTGAACAGAACCATATTGCCGTTCTCGTGCAGCCGCGTTACCTTGAACAGGCCGCTCTTAATATGGTAGAGATATTTTCCTTCATCGCCCTGGCGAAATAAAATCTCCCCTTTATGCAGAATCATCGATATCGCTCCATTCGTTGGTTTAGACTCTCGTAGCAAATATTATAGCAAAAAACACGTCCAAGCGTGTCGTTCCTGTTCCTGACCCCATACAACAAGCCCAGCGCCTATACAGGCACTGGGCTTGTTGTACTTCCATCATGATGATTATGGGGAGGCATCGTCTACGGACGCACCGTCCGCTTTTTGCGCAACCTTTGTCTCCTGTTTATCCCGCCAGGATTCGTAACTGTGCATGGCGACGCCTTTAAACGAAGAATGCTTGCCGACCAGCGACACCAATTTGTCCAGCTCCTGCGTCACCGTTGCTAATGGCCGTTCGTAGAAGGATACGCCTGGCCCCTCCTCGCTCTTCGTAAGCTCGACGCCTACCCAGACCTGCTTGTTCCGCTCATCCGCTTCCTCCAGCGTCGTCCGCGACACCTCATAAATGGCTTCCGCTTCATCCCGGTAGGCCATGATCGCCACATAATCGAACTTATCAACCATCCACTGCCGCAAATCGCGGCCTTCTCCGAGCTCTTCGTGCTCGATGCCATCGAGCCAGAAGGGAACCGCAGCCCCGATTTTGAGCTGATCGCGCTGCGCGCGTTCCACCCATATTCGTGCGCTCTCCATCCATTGTTCGACCATGAAATCCTGCTTGGTTCCCCAGCTCTTCAGCAAGTAAGGCTCAACGTCGAATTGCACCCCTGCAAAGCGCTCTTCAGGCTTGGATTGGTCATTGTATTGCTTGACCCAATCGAGAAAGCGTGCCGCTTCCTTGCGCTGCTCGCGCAAAGCCCATTCCGGATGCCCACTTAAGGCATGAACCTCCAGCTCGGCCTTGGTCGCAGCCGCCACAAACCGCCGGTACGAAGCTTCCCTTACCTCGTTTCCGATTTGTAAAAATACAGTCGTTACGCCATTCTCCTTGGCGAATTCAATAATATCCTGCGTATGGTTCTCCACAAGCTGGGCGTCCCAAAGCCAAGTCGCCTTCGCTTCCGGGACGGAAGGACGGAGTAGAACAACAAACAAGCCAGCAAGTAGGACGACTGATCCTGATGCCAATACCATGATGAGCCCTCTATACCGTTTAAATAACGATTTGATATTCATCTCCGCCTCCACTCCTGTTTTATTCAGGCTAAACCCGTTTTTCTATTTTTTCTGTTATAAGGCAATCTCTTCTCTTACCCTACGATCAGCGCTTCCGCCTGCTCATCCACATGCTGGACGGAATGACCGATCTTATACACGTGAGGCAGCTTGAACTCCTTGAATGCATTGCGCGTATCCACAATCGGAACGCCAAGCGAGGCGATGGCGTTGTAATCGAGATCCGAGTGATTCGTCACTAGGACCATGCAGTCATAGGATTTGAACTTTTCAAGGTCATACTCTACGCTATGAACGGTGACACCGGCTTTGTCCTTGAAGCTCGTGGCGAACGGATCATAGTACTCCACGGCTGCGCCGCTGTCCTTATACAACTCATATACTTCAAGACCCGGCGACTCCCGGAGATCGGCGATATCCGGTTTATAAGCCATGCCGAGAATAAGGATGTTCGACTTTTTAATAGATTTCGCATACTCATTCAAAATTTTCGAGGTTTTGTTCACTACGTAATAAGGCATATTATCGTTCGTCGATTGAGCTAGTTCAATGAACTGGCTGTAGAAACGGAATCCTTTCGCCTTCCATGACAGGTACATCGGATCAAGCGGAATGCAATGTCCGCCGATCCCCGGCCCCGGGTAGAACGGCATGAAGCCGAATGGCTTCGTCTTCGCAGCATCGATAACTTCCCAGACATCGATGCCCATCCGGTCGCACATCATTGCCATTTCGTTAACGAAGGCAATATTCACACTGCGGAATGTATTTTCGAGCAGCTTGGACATTTCAGCTACCTTTGGCGACGATACGGGAACGACCGTCTCGACATACCGGCTGTATACGGCTACGCCAAGCGCAAGGCATGCCTCTGTCGTTCCACCGATGACTTTCGGCGTATTGAATGTATTGAATTTCGCATTGGACGGGTCTACTCGTTCCGGTGAGAAGCAGAGGAAGAAATCCTCTCCGACCACATACCCGAGGCTCTCGAGCTCGCGTTGGATCAGTTCCTCCGTCGTGCCTGGGTATGTCGTGCTTTCCAGTGTAATCAGAATGCCTTTTTTCATATAACGTTTAATGTTTTCCACTACAGTCACGATGTAGGAAGTGTCTGGATCTTGATTTTCGCTAAGCGGAGTCGGCACGCAAATGCTGATCGCATCGACGTCCCGCAGGGCTGCATAATCGGAAGTTGGCTGGAACCTTCCCGTCTGCACGACTTCGCTGAGCATCGTGGAGGAGATATCGTGAATATAAGATTCCCCGCGGTAAATCTTGTCGATCTTTCTGGAATCCAGATCAATACCCACGACCTTGAATCCTTGCTTGACCATTTCCACGGCCAGCGGAAGGCCGACATATCCAAGGCCCACGACGCACAGCACGGCATCTTTTGACTCAATAGCTTCCAATAAATCACGGTATTGTTTATTCACAGGTTTCAACCTCCATATTATCTAGTGAGTTGTTTTTTTCTATATTTAGTGAATGCAGCGCCGAATCCGCGCATCCAATTCGACTGGCGAGAAGGGCTTGGTGATGTAATCATCTACGCCGCTTTGGAAGCATAGACTGATCGTTTGCTCTACGCGCTGTTCGGTCAGAACGACAATTTTCGGCGTATTTTTAACGTTGAGCTGCTGGATATGGTGAATATAAGGCAGACCGTCGATCCCATACAGATTCAGCTCAGTCAGGATCAGGTCCGGATTCCAGCTCTCGATAAGCTCCAGTGCAGAAATCCCGTTGTCCGTCACGGTTGTGTCATAGCCCTGCATCTGCAGCCTGATTTGCAAAAACTCGCGAACCGCAGGATCGCCTTCGACGATCAGGATACGGCTTTGCGATGAGCGAAACTCTTGTCTAGTAAAAATGTGGATGTCTCCGGAAGGGCTCAGCTTCGCGGACTCCTCCATTTGCTTCAGTACCTGCTCGCTCAGCTCGCCTTGCTCGGGAAAGCTCGACAAGGTCATATGCAGATCCAAGTCCCCGACTATTTCCTGAATCCGCTGCTTCAACAGCAAACCTTGAAAATGTACGGCATCAAGCGGCTGCCCAGGCAGCAGAACAGCATAACTTCCAGGCTCGTTTCCGCTCCAGAGCTCAAAGGCTACGCCGGGCTGGGTTTCTAAAATTCCGCGGATTTGCGTTTCCAAATAGGATGGGGCATTGGCGGAATAGATGAACAGAACCCCGTTGGCCTCTTGGACAGATTCCATGACATGCTGCTCGATCGTTGAATATAAACTGGATTGCTTGACTACGGTTTGCAATGCTGCCGTATTCGGCATCTGAATTCCCGCCTTTCTTTGGATTAGGATAGTTTAGCCCTTTCCGGGCTGCTGCTGTTGGCTATCAACTCCCTTCCCGGACTACTCGTCTAAACAAGCCTTGAAACCTTAAGCGCTCTTGGCCGCTTTGCTTTCTTCCTTCCAGCTTGTCCGGGTCATCGTTCCCCATGAATTGTTATTGCGCATAAATTGAATATGGCCTTGAATCCGCCATAGTCCGCCAAGCTGGGCATAACCAAAGAACTTCAAAGCGGAGAATAGCAGCAAGCGGGCCAGATCGGACAGCTTTGTAAATCGCTTGAAGGCGAGTTCCTCCAGGAACAAGGCACCGATGCTAAGCAAATAACCGCTCAAAATATTGATGAGCCCGAACACGACGAGAATTTTCCAGTTCGTCATATCCATGATCGTATAACCGACCAGCGCAAGCAGCCCCGTAATTTTGAAATACGGATTGAGCGCTTCGAAAATAATGTTGTAGGGCATCGTCAGCAGCCCCATCACCTTGTATTTCGGGTTAAAGGCCATATCGTAATTCTCGATCATATTCTTCAGGTTACCGCGTCCCCAGCGCTTCCGTTGATTGGACAAAATGCGGTAAGTATCCGGCGCTTGCGTCCAGCACACCGCTTCCGGACAAAAGGCAACACGGTATTTCAGTTTGTTCTCCAGCATGTAGCGATGCAGCTTGATGATGATATTCATGTCCTCGCCGGGATAGCCTCCACGGTATCCCCCTACGGCGATGACATAATCCTTGCGGAACATCCCGAACGCCCCGGACACGATAATCAGCCCGTTGATGGAACTCCAGCCGATGCGTCCACCCAGGAACGCCTTCAAATATTCGACGGCCTGGAACATCGGCCACATTTTTCGCGGCAGCGATACGTGCTTGACCGCCCCGTTCTCGATCACACAGCCGTTGGCAATCCGAACGTCCCCGCCGATCGCTACCGTCTCTTCCGGGTTCTCCATGTACATCCGGGCCATACGGATCAAGGCGTCCTTCTCCAGCAGAGAGTCGGCGTCGATGGACGAGATGAGCGGATAGTGGGACAGATTGATGCCCGCATTCAGAGAATCCGCCTTCCCGCCGTTCGGCTTATCGATTACATACAGATGCGGATACTGAGGATTGTAATAAACAGCTTTAATCGGCTGGCAATCGATCGAGTTCCGCATTTCCGGATTTGGCAGCGGCTCGAGGCCGAATTCCTCCCGCAATACTCCCAGCGTGTTATCGCTGGAGCCGTCGTTGATGACGATCACTTCATAGGTCGGATAATTCAAGGTCAGCAAGCAGTTCACATTCTCAATGACCGTAAGCTCCTCGTTGAAGGCTGGTACGAGCAAGGATACGGAAGGCACCAGCTCCGAGCCGGAAAGCGTGTTGTATTTCGAATAAGCCGACCTGCGGAATATCGTCATGATGTTTCGGAATGAAAAAGCCATAATCGTAAAATAAATCGTATTTACCGTCATTACATAGTAAATAGCAAACAGCCCGTAAATCAGCAAAATGTCTCTAAGCAGTGTAATCGCCTCCGACCGCCGCGACTTGACGAATCGGTCTTCGCTCGGCAACGCCGAAATACCGTTCGTACAGCAGCTTTTTTTTGTTATAGGCGACCATTTGGTCGAGTTTTTGATGCTCATTATCCTGCAGCATCGCTCTTTCGATGTGGTATAGCGCCGTCTCCCGCTCTACGCCGGAGCCGTTCATCGCGATTTGACAGAGAACCTCGAAGCCCGTTTCTCCCAGCTTGGCCAGGCTTTCGGCACTGTTGTTCCGCACCCACCAGTTCGCATCCTTTAGCGCATTACGCAGAAGCGGTATGCTGCCGGCAGCGTGCAGGGAACCGAGGGATTTCGCCACGGCCGCGCGTACCTCCCAGTCCTTGTCGGCCATCAGCTTTTTGATGGTGTCATCCTTAAGCACCGGGTTGGAGCTTAAATAGAGCTTGACGGCCTCGGCGCGGACATCCGTCTGCTCGGCGCCAACCAAGCGATCCAGGGAAGGAACGACCTCCGGAATCGCCTGCCCCCACATCGCGACGAGAGCCACCTTCACGAGATCCGGGTTCTCATCGTCCAGCAACTTCAGCAGCAAGCGGCTGGCATCAAGCCGGGTCTCCATCACGATATCGGCTGCCATATTGTGGATCGGCTTGCCGTGGCGAAGCAGGTGCTGCAGCATTTCCTTCAGCTGCTCCTCGTTCTCCGCGCTTTTGGCCACGGCCCGGGCAACGACGATCGTAAGCGGAGTATAGCGCTCGCTCTTCATCATCGTCAGCAGCCGGGGGACGGCCTCGGCTGCGCGCATTCCACCAAGCCGGTAAGCCGAGGCAATCCGCCGACCGTAGAACAAGCTGTCCAGCAGCTTGATATCCTTGCGAACAAAGCCAGCGTCATGGCAGAACTTAACGAGCTTCTCCCGATACTCGCCCTTGAACTGCTCGATCCAGCCGATGAATTTCTCCTGGATGACCCGGCCTTCGAGCTCCTTAAGCTTGCCCGGAGGCAACGGGAGCTCCGCAGGGCTGTTCAAATGGGATTGAATGAATTTGAAGTAATCCTGATGTTTCTGCAAGTACTGCTGACTTTTTTTCACTTTATGCAAATGATTGAATTTCAAGGCGAATAATGTCACGATTCCAATCCCGATCAGTCCCAGGCAGAAGTAAATAAAATAGATAGCCAAGGTAAGATGCGTATACATAAAGAACATTCCTCCTTCTATATACCAAGCACCGGACTATTCAGGTTGATGTTCCGGCAAGCTTTCGTAAAACTTTTTCAGCGCATAGTAGCCGGATTTTAAATTCTCGGTGTAATTCACGGTTTCCCAAGGCGACCAAGTGTATTTCGGCTGCTCCGCAAGATTGACAGGCCCGTCTTTGCCCGGCCCGAATACTTCCTGGCTCTTGCGATCTTTGACCCAAGGCACGAAAGTGATTCCGTCAGTCTGCGCCGTCGTAAACGAACGGTCCTTCTTGAGCGGTCCATAATCAATGACCTGAAGGGAGCTAGGATCTGCGAAGCCAAGCAGCATCCATGGGATGCGGAGCTCTACTTCGCGGCCGCTGTATTGCCATGAAGTCAGTGAATTGAAATTCTCATCCTTTCGATCCGAAGTTCCCCGCATGAGACTGCCGACCGTCATATCCTGAAACGGCTGGCTGAACCTCGTATCCGGCGGAGACATCGTTAAGCTGACGGCCAGCCTCCATGGCTGGAACTCTACCTTTTCCTTCTCCGTCGGATCGTCGAGCATCCAATGGCCGTACCGTCCATAAAGGCGGCGATGGAAATCATAGCTCGGCGCCGTCCTTACCTCGGTCTCGTCATCCTGTCCGATGATAACCATATTTTCCAGCCCGTCGCTCAGCTTAATGCCGGGCAGCTCGGTAACCGGCTCGTCCCCTCCGGGCTGCGTACTTGTCCCCAGATAGATTTGCCGGGCTTTTGGATCAAAATTCTCGCTTAACGTAAGCCCTACGTACACGTATGCCTCGTCATGCGTCACGCGGAATCGTTCAATGCCGGGAGCAGGCTTGTCCCACGACTTTACCTCTCCTTCCGGCAATGCGTCCCAGTCGCTCAGCTTGCCGTCGATGATGATGTCCTCCTCTTTGCCCGGACCCATGGCGACGATGCCGAACAGCTTCTCGTTCGTCAGGACATTCAGCCAATAAGAGCGCCGATCCTCGGGAACTTCGAAGCGCATCGTATTCCACGTCTTCTTGAACCACTCATCCTGCCACATGAACAATATGGCGCCGGAATAGCCTTCGTCATAAATGTCTTTGGTCAGGGACACGTCGATTTCGCCCTTTTCGTCATCGCTATGCCCGCCTTGATTCCGTCCGCCGGGACCGATATGCGATACGCCCACAGACGCAGGTACGCCGTACTCCGTAACCATGATCGGAATATCCTTGTAATGTGCCTTTAACTGCCGCAAGTAAGCCTTATACGTATTGAACCCGCCGTTACCGTCCGGGATTGTCTCCAGCGTCTTGTCGAGATGGAAAAAATCCGGATAGTACGGATAAACGTGATAGGCTGCGAAGTACCCGGCCTCCCAATCGACCGGCTCTACGTGCGTCGCATCCACGCTGGCCAAGTCCTCTTCAAACAAGGGCTCTCCGGGATGCTCAAGCACGTCCGTCGTGACCCAGTTCGTGAAGGTCATCGGATGCTGCCAGCCGTAAGCGGACTCCAGCTCAGCCGTTTGATCGACCAGCTCGGCGAGCCAGCTCTCGAACGGGCTGGCCTCATCCAGCGCCGAGAAACGTTTGCCCCGGTAACGCTCCATAGAAGCATATTGCGTATTCGTGTTGTCGACCATTTCGGGGTCCCATTCCGTACCGATATGCCAGGCCATCAAATAACGCCCTGCGTTCGCTTTGTACTTTCCTCCCGAAGCTCCCGGCTGCACGGATATTTTTAAATCTCCGTACACCGCTTTTACCGCTTTTTCAATTTCTTTATGGAATGCTTCTTTGATTCCGGGGTTGTATGCATCCTTAAGCTCGATCAATTGTTCCTCAGGCGACCAAATGCCTTGAATGAAGTACAGCGGATCGTCTCCTTTTTCTCTGTTGTATTTAACTAAGGACGTATAAAACACCGGATTGTGTACGGTATAGATACGAATTACGTTGGCGCCCATATCGTCAATTTGTTTGAACCAGCGCAGGTAATCCTCTTCAGTGATCGGGAATTCTCCTGGAAAATGACCAGGAACCGTAGCTCCCAAGTTGACGCCTTTCACGAAAATCTCCTGCCACTTTCCCTCACCCTTGTACTCCATGAATCGGTCTCCGGAAGTTTGGAATTTGATTTTTGCACCGTCAGAGGTTTTGAACGTCGCAAGAGATGGAGGCAGATTCAGAATGATGAGGTAAATCCCACCGGCGATCAAAATACCGCCGAGTACGAGTAATATAATTAATCTCTTTCGCGCTAACGTTGTCATCGGGTTGCTCTTGTCACCTCGCTATTTTTTTGTATGCAGGCGATTTTACCAGTACGGTCCCCTCGCACCTCCACTCCTCACGTATTACCTCTATCATTAACCAAGTACTCTAATAAAGTAACTAGGCTAATAGAAGTGTTTTCCATTTGGGCCCTTTCCTGCATAATAGAAGCCTTTTAGCTCATGCTTCCCGGTTTTTTACATTGTCGCCTTTAAACAACTGCACCTCTCGTCCTTATGAAAAGGACTTGAAAAACGAAGCATTCCTATGCTGCATTTCCAAGTCGCTGTTTTCAGAGAAGCACAGTGCTCCTGCTGTTCGCTCATATTAGACGCGCAACTTTTTTCGAAGTTTCGATCTATTTTTACACCCGTTTCCATAAAGGTTACAAAATTGATACCAAAGTCTCGTGCAAAAATCGCTTAATAACGCGGCTTTTTGGCATTTTGTTAATTTCTGCTGTCCTCTAAAAAAACGTGCGCTAGTCCTATACTAGTCTTATTGGTTTTGTTCCGTTTTTTTCCATAGGATGGCATGGTCCCATAGATGACTTCTTGCCCATCCCCTCTCCCTAATTATTTACCACAAAATTACAAATATTATAATATAAAGGAACTACAACGAAGTATCCATTTTCCATAAAATTCACTTGCATAACGAACTTACGTTCGGTGTATAATATATAAAACGAATATATGTTCGCATTTATGGTGGTGTAATATCATGATTAACTCAACAATCGAGACAGAAGAGGATATTCAAATCATCAAAGAGTACACCTTGCTGCCTATTTTGCTGGATATGCTGGCAAGGGATATCGAGGAGCTCAGCTTGCATCAGAATAAATTGATTTACAATCTCGTGATCTTTTACCTCAAGGGGATTGAAAGCAGCATTCATCTCGAGCTGAAAAACCTCAGAAGCAAAATGCGGCAGCGGCGCATTCAAGTGCTTGACACGACGATGAATGCGCTGGGCGTCGAGGTGGAATACAAGGTGCGGGGCTACATTCACCGCTTCAAAATGCTGAGAAGCTTGGTGAAGGCGGAGCTAATGATTCTTCTTATGAGACTGTGGGAGGCCCCCAAATGAAAAGCGCACGCGAAAGGACGATTTTTTTAGCGGATTGCCAAAGTTTCTATGCCAGCATCGAGAAAGCGGATCATCCGGGATGCAAGAATAAGCCGGTAGCCGTAGCCGGGGACCCTGCCCGCCGTTCGGGAATTATTCTGGCGGCCTGCCCGATCGCTAAGAGCTTTGGGGTGACTACGGCGGAGCGCTTGGGGGAAGCGGTCCAAAAATGCCCGGGGCTTGTCGTCATGCGCCCGCGGATGCAGCATTACATTGATGTATCTCTAATGATTACCGATATCTACCGGGAGTACACCGACCTGGTCGAAATTTTTTCGATCGACGAGCAGTTTCTCGACGTATCGGGAAGCCTGCATCTGTTCCAGGGCGATCCGCTTGCTATGGCGAGGTCGATTCAGCAGAAAGTGCTGAAGCAGACTGGGATATGGGTGCGCATCGGCATCAGCTCCAACAAAATGCTTGCCAAGCTGGCTACCGACATTTGGGCAAAGAAGAACGAGAGCGGGCTGTACGTCCTGCCCAGTGCTAACGTGCCTACCGCACTCTGGCCGCAGCCGATTCCCAAGATGTTCGGGGTTGGCTCTCGTATGGCTGCCCACTTCACCCGGCTCGGAATGTACCAAATCGGCGATATTGCCCAGACGCCGCTGCCGGTGCTGAAGGACAAATTCCGCGCCCGCTTCGGCAAGCAAAGCGATATCCAGGCGGAAGTGATGTGGAGGACGGCAAACGGGCTCGATGATTCTCCAGTGACGCCGCGCACCTTCGACGCCGCACCGAAATCGGTCAGCCATATGATGACGCTGCCGCGGGACTATGCCGAGCCAGATGAGATCGACACCATATTGCTGGAGCTCGTAGAGGAAGTCTGCCGGGACTGCCGGCGCAAAGGTTATATGGGGCAGGTGGTTACCGTCAGCTGCCTGTGCAGTCCCTATGATGCGCGCATCGGCTTCTCCCGGCAAATGAAAATGGCCGATCCGACCCATCATACGAATACCGTATACGAAGCGGCCAAGAGGCTGTTCTATCGTCACTGGAACACCCTGCCGGTACGCCGCTTAGGCATTGCGCTTAGCAGCCTGGCCTCCGATCAGGGTTACCAGTTGACCCTTTTCGAGGATCAAGTGAAACTTCGGGCCTTAGACAAAGCGACCGATCAGATTAAAGACCGCTACGGCAGCGCGGCGATCATGAGAGCCTCCTCTTTGACGACATCAGGTCAGGCCAGAGAACGGGCAAGAAAGATTGGAGGGCACTATAAATGAGCAAAAAGCTATCAGGCAACGGCCTTTGGGAATCAAGCCGGATGATGCTTCCCCAGCATAAGGAGCAGTCCGTATCAGTCAGCCGGCAGGCGGCAGATGAAGCCGCGGCAAGCGGCGCTGCACACCGTGTCGTTTCTCCCCTAACGGCCAAGGATATCGAAACGATCAAGAAATACATCATTCTGCCGGTAGCCCTCGAAATCGTCGAGAAGAAGAACAGGGAAGTGGAATTGTCGTCCCAGACCTTCAAAGCGCTATATGCCGCAGCGACGAAAGTGTTGGCCCAGCATATCCGCAGAGATATCCAGCTATGCCGCAAGTCCCTTCTAGAGCAAAGCATTCGCATTTCCGAGCCAGCGATGGACGGTTCCGACATTCGTTACCGCTTCGTATGCCGCGGCATGGAAGACGAGTTTATAATGACCAGGGATTACCTGAAGGCCCAAGTCAGCCTGACGATCGGCCATTACACGAACCATTTAGTCGAAATTTTGCGCGGAACGGGCAAGCACGGCTAATCTCATCGCCGGGTACTCCCTACGCTACCCCTTATTATCTAGCGCAAAGCGCGCGGCCCGGACCTACTACCATGCTCATTGCGAGGATACATGGAAATAAGACCGGCGGTATCCAAGCGGCCCGCAGGCTCGTCCACATACTGAGCATTAATTAGCTGCAGCTTCATAAAGGGCGTCTAAACGAAGCGGGATTAACGAAGGCCTAGCTGTTTTTGCCCAAACAGCAGCAATACAGGCACAAAAACCGTTCGCCTGAAGGGAACGGTTTTTGTGCTTTTCCTCCTGGATTTCCGGGCCTTTTCTACCTAAACATGCTCCATAGTTTAAGGAGATGGAACGTATTCCGAGGGTCGACTTTTTGAGCGATGACAAACTGGACGATTTGCTCCTCCTGCACGCTTGTCAGGCGTTCATTCAAAATCGAAGTTGCCGACTTAACCAGCCGTCTGACCTTGACTCTGTCCTGCAGATCCGCTTTGGTCAAGCCATCGGCGAGGGACTTGATCCGCTCTTTTACGGCTGGGTTTTTCATTTTCAGCTTAATGCGTTCCACCAGCTGCGGACTGATGCCATATTGCTGATAACTCAAAACTGTGTTACACCTCCCGTCACACGCTAATCCTCATTAATATATGACGGATAGGATGTACATGTTGCCATACAAAAAAATGCCCTCGGCAAGCTAAAGCTTGCCAAGGGCATTCTCTTTGGCTATGGAAACGGACATGAGATCCGCTATTTGTCCTAAAATCGCCAAATTAGATACGGAACGGACACAGGAACCTTTATTTGCAGCAAATCACGACAGAAATGCGTGAATTTACTCCAATAGCGGAACCTGGGTCCGTTAAACAATAAAGCAGGACGATTTTCACATTATAACGGAACCACGGTCCGTCAGAACCCCGCCGGTGTTTACTCGTGCATCGATCATGCCCCTCTAAAGCGATTGCGATTGCGATTGTGATTGTGATTGTGATTGTGATTGCGATTTCAAGGCCGATCGCAGTTTCACATCAATCGATCAGTTCGCCTTGAAACACCTGCTCCCGCTGCAAGTACCCGCGCAGCGGCTCATACTGCGGCGACGTCCAGAAGGACTCGTCGCCGACCAGCCTGGCGGCATCGTCCCGCGCCGCCTCCAGCACCGCGAAATCGCTGACCATGTCCGCGATTCGGAATTCCGGCACCCCGCTCTGCTTGGTGCCGAAAAAATCCCCGGGACCGCGCAGCTCCAGGTCCCGGCGGGCCACTTCGAAGCCGTCGTCCGTCTCGGTCATGACCTTCATCCGTTCCTGACCGACCTCCGACTTCGGCTCGGCGATGAGCACGCAATACGAGGCGTGCTCCCCCCGGCCAACCCGGCCGCGCAGCTGATGCAGCTGCGACAAGCCGAAGCGGTCCGCATCCATCACGATCATCAGCGTTGCGTTCGGCACGTCCACGCCGACCTCCACGACGGTCGTCGAAACGAGCAGCTGCACTTCATTCTCGTAGAACGACCGCATGACCTCGTCCTTCTCGGCCGCGGTCATTCGCCCGTGCAGCAGCCCGACCTTGAAGTGCGGGAACGCCTGCTGCATCGAGACGTGCAGATCAATGGCATTCTGCACATCCAGCTTATCGGACTCCTCGATCAGCGGGCAGATCAGATAAGCCTGCCTTCCGGCGGACACCTCGCGCTGGATGAACCCAAGCACGCGATCCATCATGTCATGCCTCACCCAATAGGTCGAAATCGGCTTGCGTCCCTTCGGCCGCTCGGACAGCGTAGACACGTCCATATCGCCAAACGCCGTAATCGCCAGCGTGCGCGGAATCGGCGTCGCTGTCATCGTCAGCACGTCCGGGTTAAAGCCTTTGCGCCGCAAAACACTGCGCTGATTAACGCCGAATCGATGCTGCTCGTCGGTCACAACCAAACTGAGCGAGCGAAAAAACACGTCCTCCTGAATAAGCGCATGGGTCCCGACAACGATATCCACCAGCCCCATTTGCAGCGAAGCGGTCAAATCCTTCCGCTTGCGCCCGGTCACGCTGCCCGTAAGCAGGCCTACGGTAATGCCAAACGGCTCGAACAACCGGGACAATGAGCGCATATGCTGCTCCGCCAATATTTCCGTCGGTACCATAAATGCGCCCTGATGTCCCGATTTGACCGCCGCATACAGCGCGATGGCCGCCACAACCGTTTTACCGGATCCCACGTCCCCCTGCAGCAGACGGTTCATGCAATACGGGGAGCGCATATCCTGTAGGATCTCCAGTTCCACTTTCTTCTGGGCATCTGTCAGCTCAAAGGGAAGACTGCGTACGAAGTCACGGATCGTCGCATTATCCACCTCATGCTTGACTCCGTCCATCCGCTCGTGATTCATCGCCCGGTAGGCCTGCAGCTTCAATTGAAATAAGAACAGCTCCTCATAGACCATCCGGCGGCGCGCCTGCTGCCCTTCTTCACTGTCCTGCGGCTGATGGATCCGCCAAATAGCCTGCCGTCTCGGCATCAACCCATACTTGCTCAGAAGCTCCGCCGGCAAAATTTCCGGAATCATCTCCCCGTATTGCTGCAGAGCCTGTCCGATCGTCTTGCGGATCCAGGTCTGCGTAATTTTCCCGCCTACCGAATATACCGGCTGCAGGCTCCCGCTGCGCAGCGTGCCGCGGTCGGGAAACTCCGAATCCGAGACCGTCAATTGACTGCGCCGCTGATCCCATTTGCCCGTCAGCACGATTTCCCGCCCTGCTGTCAACTGATCTTTCAAGAAGTGACGGTTAAACCAGGTTGCCGTGAACATCCAGTCCTCGGCGACCATTTTGCACGTTAACCTCGACTTCCGGCCATAACGCTGCAATACAGGCAAGCCCATAATTTTAGCTTGCACGGTAATCCGATCTCCGTCCTTCACCTCCGTCAAGGAACGCAGCCGGTAATCCTCATATCGAAACGGATAATATTCCATTAAATCATTTACCGTAAAGATGCCAAAGGCGTGAAGCTCTCCTTCTTTGAGAGCACTCACGCCGTTAACCTGCTTTACCGGAATTTCGTTCAAATCCAAACTCATTCAAATCCCTCGCTTCAAGCCGGCCACACAAATATAGCTACCACTCCTGGGCCGGTATGTGAACCTACGACTGCGCCGATGTCCGTGCGAACCACCTCATGCAGCGTGAAGTGCTGGGACAGCAATTCCACAAACTCCTGAGCAAGCTCTGGATTCACACCGTCGCAAACCGCAACATTTAAATCCTTATGATTACCGAAATCGTTCACAAACAGCTCGATGACCCGCGATACCGCTTTTTTGCGGCCTCTCGCTTTATCCACCGCGTAGATAATGCCCTCCTGGTCCACCGACAGAATCGGCTTGATGTTCAGCAGCGTACCAAGGATGGCGGCTGCTTTGCCGATTCGTCCGCCCTTCTGGAGATACTCCAGCGTGTCGACCAGGAAGTACAGCCTGCGGCTGCGCCCAAGGCGCTCAACCTCGGCCTTGATCTTGTCTACGGATGCTCCCTTGCCGGCCAGCCTTGCCGCTTCGACCACCTGAAGACCAAAGCCGTAAGAAGCGCACAAGGAATCGATGACCGTAATATCGAGCTCCTTGCCCGTCTCTTCCTCCAGCATCGTCTTCGCGAGCAGAGCCGATTGATACGTTCCGCTCATGCCGGAGGAGATATGGATCGATACGATCGGCGAGCCCGGATTCGCTTCCAGCAGATTGCGATATACCTCGGCATACTGGGACGGGGATGTCTGGGAGCTCTTCGGCAGTTCACGCGACTTCGTTAGCTTATCGTAGAACTCTACCGCAGTGATGTCGACACCCTCCAAAAACGATTCTTCGCCGAATGCAAGACGCATCGGCACGATATGAATGCCGTATTCCTCCGCCGTAGATTTCGGCACGTCAGCCGTACTGTCTGCAACGATGACAACCTTGGTCATGAGATTCTCATCCTTTCAACTCTCCCGTTATTTCTAGGCGCCGCCTAGGATTCTACGGAAAATAAATAATAATATATCGGCTGTCCGCCGTTGTGGGCCTCCACTTCGACGTCCGGATAAGTCTCATTAATCCATGACACTAGTTCATTCGTCATCTCGGGCGAAGCTTCCTCGCCAACAAGAATCGTTACGATTTCGTCGCCGCCCTCCAGCATTTTGGAGAGCAGGCCCTGACAGGTTTCCAGCAGTCCTTCTTCCGTTGCTACGATTTTGGATTCTGCAATGCCGATATAGTGACCGGCCGTAATTTCCAGATCATCGAATACCGTATCGCGAACCGCATAAGTCACCTGTCCCGTCTTGACATGGTGCACGGCGTTCATCATGCTGTCGGTGTTCGATTCTACGCTCTCTTCCTCTTGGAACGCAAATGCAGCGGCGATTCCCTGCGGAATGCTCTTGCTTGGAATAACGGTAACCTCGCGTTCGCCTTCCAAAAGATCGCGCGCTTGCTGCGCAGCAAGCACAATATTCGAATTGTTCGGCAGAATGAACACATGCTGGGCGGAAATCGAGTGAATCGCCTTTACGAAATCCTCCGTGCTCGGGTTCATGGTCTGGCCTCCGGCTAGCACGACATCGACGCCAAGGCTGGTGAAGATATCGGAAATGCCTTGCCCTGAAGCAACCGCGATGAAGCCGTAAGGCGCCAGCTCATCCGCCGGCATCTCCGCACGCTCAGTCTGGCGCGGGCCCTCTGCTGGAATATCGGCAAACAATTCCGGCATGGAAGCCGCATCCATTCCCGCGGATAACAGGTCGCGATGCTGCTCGCGCATATTCAATATATGAATTTGCGTAATCTCGCCGTAACGCAGGGCCAAATTCAACACCTCGCCCGGCGCTTTAGAGTGCACGTGTACTTTGATGACCTCGTCATCAGCGATGACGATGATGGAGTCTCCATTTTTTGACAGCGCTTCCCGGAACTGATCTTCGTTAAATAGCGTATTTCTACCCTCACCGAGCGTACGATTAATGAAAAACTCCATGTCGTACAAAAACTCGATATCTTCCGTCTCCAATTTTGCTTGGGCGGAAATCGGGGCGTCCGGCGTAATCCGCGGAGCCGCATAGACCGGTTTCACGACGGGGGCAGCTTGTCCCGTTACAGGCTCTTCCATCGGTATCGTTCCGTTCGTCAATACTTGCAAATATCCTTCATAAATATATACGAGTCCTTGTCCACCGGAATCAACGACACCAACCTGCTTCAAAACAGGCAGCAGCTCAGGCGTATGGGCTAGCGCCTCCTTCGCCTTGGCCAGCACCTCCGTCATCAGCTCTGTCATATCCGTCGTCCGTCTGGCATAGAATACGGCATGCTTGGCCGCTTCTTTGGCCACGGTAAGTATCGTGCCTTCCACCGGTTTTACAACGGCCTTGTAGGCGGTATCCACCCCGCTCTGCAGCGCAGCGGCAAAATGAATCGTATTGAGTTCTTCGTAAGCAGCAGCATATCGGGCAAACCCGCGGAATAACTGGGACAAAATAACGCCAGAGTTGCCGCGCGCGCCCATCAGGAGGCCTTTGGACAACACGCCCGCCCGGCTGCCTACGCCTCCAGTACCGCTGTTCTTCAGCTCAGACACGCCTGCAGTCATCGTCAAATTCATGTTTGTCCCGGTGTCTCCATCCGGAACCGGAAACACGTTTAGGGAGTTGACATGCTCAGCATGCTGGTGAAGCCTCTCCGCCCCGGCCAATACCATGGCGGTAAAATCTGTTCCATTCAGAGAACGCTTACTCAATGAAAATTCCCCTTCCTAGCTTGATACACGTACGCCTTGAACCGAGATGTTGACATACGCTACTTGGAGTCCAACGACTTCGGTTAGTACATATTTCACTTTTTGTTGTATGTTGTGTGCGACCTCGGAAATTTTCGTGCCATAACTAACTATAATATAAAGATGAATCGACAATTGATTATTCTCCAGGTTCACTTCCACACCACGGGCCAGATTCTCTCGCCCAATCAATTCGGCGAAGCCGTCTTTGAACTGCTTGCGGCTTGCCATTCCTACCAATCCATAACACTCCATGGCGGCCGATCCGGCGATTACCGCTATGGCTTCATCGGAAATATGGACCGCCCCATGCTCCGTATGTAGTTCGATAGCCACGCCCGCATCAACTCCTCCCCAAAATTATTATGGACTAATCAACATTGTACTATAAGAAGAAAGAGAAATAAATAAAAGAAGAGCAACGAAGCCAGAAATAAAGTTAAGTCACTGGTTGACGGCTCTTTTTTTACTGTGATATTATAGATAAGTGTTGTTTTTAAGAGGTTGGAATTAGGAGGTGTAATGAATGTCTCGCAAATGTTATGTGACAGGCAAGAGCCCAAGCACAGGGAACAATGTATCCCACGCTAACAATCACACGAAGCGTACTTGGGGCGTGAACGTACAAAAAGTCCGTATTCTTGTAGACGGTAAACCGAAACGCGTATACGTTAGCACTCGGGCTTTGAAATCCGGTAAAGTAACCCGCGCGTAGGGTTGTAATAAGCATATAGACAAAAAGCACCTTGTCATTCGAGGTGCTTTTTTAATGCCCGCCGCCTGCTCCGCCCGGCCTGGAACGCTGTTGGAACGGGCTTTGCGTCTTCCCTCTGAAGCTTAGACGCAAGATCCCCTCCCCTAATTTTTCTGAAACGTGTTCAATACCGCTTTGACGAATCCGCCCAAAAACTTAGGCAGCTTGAATGTGTAAAATTTCATCCTTCACCCTCCCCATCATTCTCATGCCTTCACCTATAGTCTATGTTCCAAGTCTGCTTCCCGTGTATTGAGGACACAAAAAAAAGGCTACATGAGAACCCTGCTCATGTAACCCATTGTATGCGGAACAGCCCATCCCTATACCAACGGACAAAACGGTTTCACTAGAAACGCTCCACGCTGCCGCGAATTTCGGAAATCGCTGCGGCCCGATCCTCGCGCCCGAACACCGCGCTGCCGGCAACTAGCACATCCGCCCCGGCTTCTACCACGGTTGGCGCCGTATCGGCGGTAATCCCGCCATCGACTTCGATGTGCAGACCCGTTAAGCCCAACTGCTCCCTCCACTCAGCAATTTGCGAAATCTTGCGGACCATCCCCGGGATGAAGGCTTGTCCGCCGAATCCCGGATTCACCGTCATGACGAGCACCAAATCCAGATCCTCGATGACCTCGCGGACCGCCAGCGCTGGCGTAGCCGGATTAATCGCAACCCCTGCCTTTACGCCCAGGCTCTTGATTTGCTGGATGACGCTGTGCAGATGCACGCAAGCCTCGGCATGAACCGTAATCAAGCTTGCTCCTGCTTTAGCAAACGCTGCGATATAGCGCTCCGGATGCTCGATCATTAGATGCACATCCAGGAACAGCTTCGTATGAGGAGCCACAGCTTCCAGTACCAGCGGCCCGAACGTCATGTTGGGCACGAAATGCCCGTCCATGACATCGACATGAAGCCAGTCGGCGCCGCTGCGCTCAACCTCGGCAACTTCTTGAGCCAGCTTTCCAAAATCCGCAGACAAAATAGACGGTGCTATGTTGATCTTTCTCATGAAGTTAGTACCTCCGTTTCTTATCTTTCATTTCCCCATGGAACTGCACGTAATGCTTGTAACGGCTGGAGATAATTTCGCCTTCCTCCACTGCCTCCCTGACCCGGCATCCCGGCTCGTGCAGGTGACTGCAGCCCCGGAATTTGCATTGCTCCGCATATTCGCTGAATTCGATAAAACAGGATGACAGCTCTTCCACGCCCAGCTCCAGGAAGTCGAGCTGACTGAACCCGGGAGTATCCGCAACATAGCCGCCATTGGCCAGCTCGATCAGTTCAACATGGCGCGTCGTATGACGGCCGCGGCCCAGCTTCAGGCTGATTTCGCTCGTCTCCAGTGCTAATCCCGGCAGCATGGCATTCAGCAGAGATGATTTACCCACGCCCGATTGCCCGGCAAACACGCTGATGTGGTCCGCCAGCCGCGACTTCACTTCATCCGTCCCTGCTCCTGTCAATGAGCTTGTCACGATTACCTCGTAGCCGACCTTTTCGTAAAGCTCGCCCACCTGCCTCGTTAAATCGCGATCCTGTTCAGTACCCTTCTCATTCAGCAAATCTTCCTTCGTCAAGCAAATGAGTGGACGGAGTCCCGCATGCTCAATATGTACGAGGAACTTGTCCAGCAGCTGCAAGTTCAAATCCGGCTCCTTCACCGAGAACAGCAGAACCGCATGGCTCGCATTGGCAATTGGCGGACGGATCAGCTCCGTATCGCGCGGCAATATTTCGTCCACCGTGCCTTCCCCGTTCTCCGTAGGGGAATATAGAACCCGGTCCCCTACCAACGGAGTGACGCCCTTCTTCTTGAAAATTCCGCGGCCCCGGCATTGGAGAACATTCTCCTCTGCCGAGGCTAACGGCTTCACATAGTAATATCCGCTTAATGCCTTAACAATCAAACCTTCAGGCATGCTGCCGGCCTCACTTTCATTTTCTGTCTCTCTAATTGCTGCCTTGTCCTTTACTTACCTTTACTTACCTTTACTTACCTTTATCTTTATCTTTATCTTTGTCTTTGTCTTTGTCTTTATTTTTACCTTTTCCTTTGCCGTTGTTGTTTTTATCGGCTTTTACGGCCTGGGCTATGGCTCCTTGGTCGATCCGCCCCGTTTCCGGGTTCACGATCTCGCCCTCGTCCCAATCATTATATGAGTTCTCATCGTATTGAGTGCCCGGCAGCTGAGGAACAGGAACCGTTCCCTGCTTGGCATCGATGTACGAGACCAAATAAGTGTCAAACAGCTCGCCGTCACGGATGACGGAGACTGCCGCGTTCTTGTTTGGCGCGAGTACGAGTTCAACGGAGAACGATTGGGTCTTATTAATCGTTTTCGTACCCCATTCTTTATTGTCGCCGCGAGCATCTCCATAGACGATGCGAATTTTGCTGTTCTTGCCTTCCTCTACAGGAGCGACCGGCACTTCATAAGTGTATTTAATAGCTTCCGGCGGATAGCCCGAGCTTACCGTCAGCACCATTTCAGTTCCCGGCGTAGCCAGGCTGTTCGGCGCAAACGGCCATTGGTCGATAACTTCGCCCGCTTCTCTTTCAAAGCTAGGCTCCGTCTTGATTCCGTCCTTGGCCAGCTTCAGCCCCAATTCCTTGATTTTAGCTTCCGCTACTTCCTGCTTCAATCCTACTAGGGTCGGCATACTGAATTCCTTGGGACCCTTGCCAACTTTAAGCACGATGCTTACCGATGCCGGATCATATTCCGTGCCCGCATCGGGGCTTTGCCCGATTACCTTGCCGGCCTCTTCCTCGCTGCTGAACTCTTCCTTCTGAGTAATCCGATCCTTATCCACTCCAGCCTGGACGAGTTGAGCCTCCGCTTCCTCGTAAGTCAATCCATCGAATGAAAGCATCTTCTTCAGCGGTTTGGCCGTGCTCACGGTTAAATCTATGATTGCGCCTTCTTTGACTATCGTGCCTTCCGGCCTGCTTTGGTCATAGACGATACCTTCATCGAAGCCTTCTTTGTATTCCCGTTTCACGTCGCCGACCGCTAGTCCCTTATCCTGCAATGCCTTGGTTGCGTCCGCTTCATTCAAATCGATGACCTTCGGTACCGTGACATCTGGAACGGTGAAAGTATTGTTCACGTACCATACGACGCCGGCCATCGCCGCAAGGAGCAATACCGTCAGACTTACCCAGAGTACCGGCTTCGACCAGAAACTTGCACCCTTCTTCACTTCGTCACGGCCATCGTCGGCCTGCGATTCCCTGGACAGCTTGGAGCCGCCCCGGGCAGCCGAGCCGCCCATTTGCGGCTTGATCGCCGGAACGATCCGGGTGCTGTCCTCATCGTCACCGTCGTCAAATAAGAGCTTGGACTCCGTCCGCCGCTCCGGCATCAAGCAAGTCTCCAAATCAAGAAGCATTTCTTTGGCGGACTGATAGCGTTCGCCTGGATTTTTGCGCATCGATTTCAGAATGATGTTCTCGACGCTTTGCGGAATCATCGAATTCACCGAACGCGGCTCCTCGAAATGCTCCTGCAAATGCTTCAAGGCAACGCTAATCGGGCTCTCTCCCAGGAACGGAAGGCGCCCCGTCAACATTTGATACAGCACAATACCCAACGAATATAAATCCGATTTCTCCCCGGTAGCCACTCCCTTTGCATGCTCCGGCGAGAAATAATGCACCGACCCTACGACCGAACCGGTCTGCGTAATCGTCGTAGACGTGACCGCCCGGGCGATCCCAAAATCGGTCACTTTTACCCGGCCGTTACGACCTATCAATATGTTATGAGGTTTAATATCGCGATGAATGATTTGGTTATGATGGGCATGATCCAGGGCATCCGCAATTTGCGACGCAATGCGAACGGCCTCGTCCACCTGCAGCGGCGCACGCTCCTTAATGATCTCGTTCAGGTTCTGGCCTTCTACATATTCCATGACGATATAATGAATATCGTCCTCCTGCCCCACATCATAGACGCTGACAACATTGGGATGCGACAAAGACGCAGCGGACTGCGCTTCCCGCCGAAAACGGCGTATAAATTCCTCGTCGTTCACAAATTGCTGGCGCAGCACCTTGATCGCTACGTTGCGATTGAGAAGAATGTCGTGCGCTTTGTAGACGAGCGCCATTCCCCCGCCGCCAATTCGTTCGATAATTTGATAACGACCGCCCAATTCGTGTCCGATCATGAGTTCCACTCCTTTATGCTTGACCCGGCTTCTTCCTGATGCTCCAGCAGAGCAACGGTAATGTTATCGTCGCCTCCTGCACTCAAAGCAAGCTGAAGCAGGCGATCAGCCCGATCCTGTAAGGAGAGATCGTCCAATCCCAGCGTAAGGGTCATTTGTTCCTGTGATACATAGTTGCTGAGCCCGTCGCTGCAGAGCAGCAGGATATCCCCGTCTTCCAAAATAATATGGTCCAGATCGACCTCCACTTTGGAATCCGTGCCCAGCGCTCTTGTCAGCACGTTGCGCCGCGGATGCACGCTGGCTTCCTCTTCGCTGATTTGCTTGCTCTTGACAAGCTCATTTACGAGCGAATGATCCTCCGTCAGCAGGATCAGATCGTCCTGCCGGAATTGATAGGCCCGGCTGTCGCCAATATGGCCTACGACCCCTTCCCGGCCGCTGAGGAGAACGGCAACGATGGTCGTTCCCATGTTGTGGTATTCATCATGTTCTGAAGCTTTGCGAAAAACAACTTCGTTCGCATGCAGAATCGCCGCTTTCAACGCCTCAGCGCATGCCTGTACCGACAGTCCCGGGGCCAGCGAGACGATATCCTGAGTTATCGTCTCTACCGCAAGCTTACTGGCGGTATCTCCGGCCTGATGGCCGCCCATGCCGTCGGCGACAATGCCTAATGTGTAGCCCTGCTCCAAGCGGGATACCCAGGCGCTGTCCTCATTGACAGGCCGGACACGCCCCACATCACTTAAATACACCATTTTCATAGCACCAGATCACCTCGCACCAGACTCCATATGCTTCGCCCGCAGCTGGCCGCAGGCCGCCGCGATATCGTGTCCTTGCTCACGGCGGATCGTTACGTTGATGCCCTTATCCGCCAAAATGCGCTGAAACTGAAAAATATCGCTTCTTGAGGTTCTGACATATTTGCGTTCCGGCACATGGTTGACCGGAATCAAATTCACATGGCACAGCATGTCCTTGATAACATTAGCCAGTTCCTCGGCATGCTCGGGCTGATCATTGACGCCCCCGATCAATGCGTATTCGAACGTAATTCTGCGTCCCGTCTTCGCGATGTAATAACGCAGCGCCTCCATCACGTCGTCGAAAGGAAAACGGCGGTTGACCGGCATTAATTTGGAACGAAGCGCATCGTTAGGCGCGTGAATGGAAATGGCCAAATTAATTTGCGTGTCCTCGTCGGCGAACCGGTAAATGTTAGGGACGATTCCGCTCGTAGAGACCGTAATATGCCTTTGCCCGATATTCAAGCCTTTGTCATGGATCATGATTCTTAGGAAGTTCATCGTAGCGTCGTAATTCTCGAACGGCTCACCGGTTCCCATAATAACGATGCTGCTTACGCGCTCGCCGCGGTCATCGAGGATTTTCTGGGCCTGTACGACCTGGGCAACGATTTCCCCGGCCGACAAGTTCCGCTTCAATCCACCGAGCGTCGAGGCGCAGAACGTACAGCCGACCTTGCAGCCGACCTGCGTCGTTACGCAGATGCTGTTGCCGTAGTTATGCTTCATGATAACCGTCTCAATCGCATGATCATCATGGAGCCCGAACAAGAATTTGACCGTTCCGTCCTTCGATTCAAATTTGGTGATTTCATTCAAAGTGACGAAGGCGAATTGATCATCCAGCTTTTGGCGGAGCGACTTAGACAGGTTCGTCATTTCCTCAAAGGAGTTTACGCGCTTTACATAGAGCCAATCGAAGATTTGCCCTCCGCGAAACGCTGGCTCTCCTTGGGCGACAGCCCATTCTTGCAGTTCATCAAAAGTATAGTCGTATATAAAAGGTTTCATTTTCACACACCTGTCCTATAGTATATCGTATGCAGTTGCCCACTCATTCTTCCTATTTTAGCACAAATCATTTTTACACTAAAGTGCGGCAAGTTTCAAGCTTTGCTTTCATTTTCCATTTGGAGGAAAAAAGAAAGCCGAGCTTTCCCCGGCGAACCAGGTCAGGGATCGGCTAAGACTATTGGACTATGGATTAATGCGTCACCATTGAACGGAAATCATCGCGGCTGGTAAGATCAGCATGATACAATACAACGTCCCCATCCTGCAGACGGTAGGTCACGCCAAACGGATCCTGCACGCTGCGTGCAAATCCCTCCATCTGATGCCACTGGTTTACTAAAGGACCATGAATATACTGCAGATGCGGATCGTTGAATTGCCCTTCACGCACCGTCTCAATATTGAAATTAACCGCGATATAGCCATTCTTCAAAAAAATCGGCGATTTATCCGTCAGCCCTCGGTGCGTTCGCCCGTATTCTGCGACATTCGTCCCAGTCTTCACCGCATACAGATCGGCAGGCAAGCTGTACTCCCCGTACCATTTCTGGACGGCGGCATTCACCCGGCTCGAATCGATCCCTGCCGGGATACTCGTTTTCGGCCCGATGAGGGTGCGCACGCCTTCGGGAAGACGGAGCAGGCTCAAGCTCCCTATCGTCGTCCTGCGCTTCGTGGCAAAGTTGATATAGTGACTCACAAATTGTCCTCGCCCGATATTCGCAATCTGATCAAAAGGGTATTGATGATCATATTTATAAAGCGCTGTATCCGTCAATTCCTCTGCCGGTACATTACGCAGGCGCTCGTTCAGAATGACGAATCGGGTCACGTCGTCGCCGGGCGAACCTACTTTGACATAGCTTTTTCCGCTTTTGTGATAGTACAGATCCACGGGCATACGCGAACCGTCTTCCGCGCTGATAAAGTAAAAGCTCGGCGTAATTTTGACTTCATCCTGCCATCCGAACATATTTCCTTTCGTTTTCAAATCGAATTTGAAATGATATCCGGTTTTGATAGCGACATTCTTATATACGGGATGGCTTCCAGGACGAATCGGCAGAGTGTACTTGGACGTGATCCCTCTTGGCGCCCCGTCAATTCCGCCCAGCCCGACCCAGTAAGCGGTTCCCGTCGGCAGGCTGCTTCCCTGCGTTGTCCTGAACACCGTCTCCCAATTGTAGTCGGCAATATCGGTAACCCGGAAATCATAAACGCGTCCAACGACATCAACTGCCACTGTATCATAGGCAGTGTGGTGAGTTAAATCCAGGTTGGCGTTCCTTTGCTGGCTTGCCCCGGCTGGAGCATTGTGCGCAATTGTCCGGAACTCGACATCATAGAATCCTTCGTCCACCCATACCGGGAGAAAAAAGGAGAAACTCTCCTGCGATTTCTCCACCTCGATCCACGTATTTTTCGGGTGAAATTGCGTCTTGGAGCCGTTATAGACATCAAACGGAAACCTGACCTGTTTACTGCCGATGTATTTCAAATAATTGCGGTTGCCGTACCCGAGATAATTCGTGTGCTGCCCTGAGTTAGGCATTTCGATCGTAAACGGTCGATCCAGAATCACGGCAGAATGCCCTGCCGCCGGTTTGCTTTTCTGATTGTGCGCCCGATCATCCGACACGGCAGGATAAATGACAACCGGAGTATGTACGGTAACCGGGCTAATGCCATAGATGGGATAGCTTCTTTCATTAGCACCGTTGACTTGTACATAATAAATCGTTCCTGTGCTCGGCTGATTTCCCTTGTTCGTCTTGGAGATCGGAATGACGTTTCCTGGACTATAAAGGATATTGTCACCCGTCATAGCTGCTGTGGGGATTGGGGAAGGAGCTGGCCCGCTGCCCGTCGTTGCCGCTCCGCTCATGAGAGTCTGGCTGTTGAAAGTAAACGTATCATTGCTCACCCGCACGCTCACCGCCGATCTGGCGGCTGCTTCAGGATCGCTGTCAGCATCCACGGTAATGTCAAAAACAGCGGATGGTTCATAACGATGTGTCTGCGCTATCGCATAGTACGGGGCATTATAACCGCTGGGCGAAATCCTGATGCCGTTTGCCTCGAACGCATAATTCTGCAGGGCTGCCTCTTTTAGGCTGTAGACTTCAACTTGTGATACCGTCCAGAAAGAATAGTCCTTATCCACCTGGACTTGTATGGTCGAAGGCTCTGTCGGTTCTGCATCCGGAGGCGGGGGCGGCGGCATAATGGTCACATTGACGGTAAACGTGCACTTCCCCGTCATTTCCTGATAACCGTATTTATGCAGGTAGCTCTTTGTCCAAACATTGCCGTACAGGCTCTCCGTCGTCGGTATGCCATCCTGCACATTAAACCGTTCGTTGTCCCTTGCGTCCGCCCTGATGACCGCGCTGACATTTGGGCTGAAGTCTTCTCCCGCCATCGATCTCCTAGGCGAAGGGGACGTGCAGATCACGCCAGACTCGACCGGATCGGGGTCTGGAGGAGGCGGCGTCGTTCCATTGCCTACTCTGATCGTGGCTGTCCCTCTCAGCCAATAAGGTCCCTTTTTCCAGTCGGCCGAAATTGTTGTTGTTCCCTCCGAAACCGCGGTAACTTTGCCGCTGCTATCAATAGTGGCCACTGCCTCGTTACTGGATGACCACACCGTCTCTGACGCTGTCGAGACATCAAACCACCTGTCATTCCAGTCCGCCATCGTGTAATCCAAAGTTCTAACCTCAGCCTTCATATCCTTGGTATCATTGACTTGTAAAACGGCATTTTCCACTACGCGGATTTGCTTTTTCTCAACTACGTATCCGGTGTAGAACACATCCATAGGAATGTAATATTCTACAATAAATTTAGGTGCGCCATCAGCCCGGGTAGAGTATTGATATTTAAGGCTTTCAACTAATGGGTAGCCTGTATTAACTTTAACAATAGCTGTAATCTCCCCCCTATTAAAAAGAGGTTTATTTCCTATTGGTTCATAGGTATTGTCATCGGCTCTCCACTCCATTTCTTCAATCGATAATTCTCTCACATAGGATTTTAGAAAAGCATTATCAATTGAATCCCTCAAAGACTCTGGCGCGTATTGATTCATATCTAGCTTTTCTTCAGTTTGTTTTTTTAACGGAAAGGCATTAGCCCCTCTACTATGAGTACCAGTCTCTATTTTTGTATTTCCATAAGTCGCACTCCATATTTCTGTATCCGACTGCACCCATACTACCTTAGGTCTAGCTAGAGCTTTTCCCTTAACTTCCACCTTAATGGTTTGCATGTAAACAGGTCCATTTGGAGTTACCTCTATCCCTGTTGTTGGATGACCGTTTTCAAACCCAGCAGCAAATGATAGATATGAAAATGACAATTGAAAGAGGCCAATTATTAAAAAAGCGGCCGTCCATTTTTTCATGTGTTCAGCCTCATTTTATTTTTTTTGAATAATTACGTAAGAATCGTCATCAGTTTTAAATTCATCCCATCTTGAATTAGGTGCAATATTGCTTTTTACCCATATGATTAATCCATTGCCTGTATTATTAGTTCTAAAAAACTTCTTCGCCTCAAAATTAGGAAGTGTTAAATATCCATATTTCTCAGGTTTTACATTTCCTACCCTTCCACTTCCTAAAAGGGGGGAAACAGCACCATTCATGTAATGCCCTAAATCAAACTCGTTCGCCTTCGGATAAATAGTGACTTGCATAAAAACACGATAATTTCCCGGCTTATCAATCCGCTCCACATAATCCGACTCATCCACAAACAAAGGCGCATATATGCTGTTGATATCCTTGAAATCCTCCGTATCTACAACAATATAATTGTGGAGCTTCAAGGAACCCGCATTATTCTTGAACGTGTAAGTTTTACCGACCACATTATTAAACGACGTATTCCCCGTTGTAAAAGGACTGATTGTCTCAAGGTTGGTTCGTTCCGTACCTACCTGCCTCAGCTCTCGGAGCCCCAAAAATTGATCCGCCTTCTTCAGGCTTGCATTCTCATAATTAAGCAATATGGTCGCCGTCTCTGCGCGGGTAGCTCTCTGCTCCATACCGAAAGAGCCGTCCGGATACCCGCTTAACAGCTTCGCACCCAATGCAACGGCGATATAAGGGGACTTGGATTCAGGTATGCCTGGATTAAAATATTCCTTCACCGGAATAACCGCTGTCTTGGTATCCTCCAGAGCCTGTTTGTAATCTGAGTGAGCTTCAGCCAAACCGGATGCCATCCATTTCGCAATCTCAAAGCGTGTAATCGGCGTGTTGGGTTTGAATCCATCGGGATAGTCGCTAGGCTGCACAAAACCAAGGGCAACTGCACGCTTGACCTCTGCCTCGCTCCAATGCCCGGCTACATCCGAGAAGCTCGCCGCTGAGCCTGCGTCCGCGTCCGCCTCCCCCTTCGCCACACGAGCCAGCAAAGCCGCAAATTCTGCACGCGTCACGGTCGCGTTCGGCTTAAACGTGCCGTCCGCGTAACCTTTGAAATAACCTCTGCCTACCGACGCTTCAATCGCCTTTCCCGCCCAATGGTCTGGTTTAACGTCCTTAAAACCGATGCCTGTCGCTTGAGCGTTCGCAGTAAAATACACATTCATTACAACCATCAATCCAGCCAGCAATAATGCAATCCGTATTCTCATCGTTTACCCACTTCCTTATCGATTTTCATTTATCGCCTTGTCCCTATGTACATCTACACTCCTCCCCCTATTTCGTGATAACAGGACCAAAGACCTCCTTTCAATTGGATAATTTGATAAATTAAGGAATTTGGCACAATAAAAAAACACACCTCTTCTGCTCGCTTCACGCGATCCAAGAGATGTGCTTCATCTTCGTTCATTATATAAGATATTACCCGGTCCGTAAATCCCATATTTTCCAGGTTTTATTCAAATCTTCGCGCGTTTCGTTAGACGTGCGATATAAAAACCGTCCGAATGATAATGCTGCGGCAGAATTTGCAAGCCTATAGCTTCCCGATTTATCCCGCTTTCCCGGTTATTCGAAACGGACTTCGGAACGAGCCGCTGCCACTCCGTCATCTCCGGTGCAAGTTCATATTCGGGATGGCGGTCAAGAAATTGTCTCACCATCTCTTCGTTCTCCCCAGGTTCAATCGTGCATGTGCTGTATACCAGCACCCCACCCGGTTTGAGAAGCGAGCTTACTCGATCAAGTAAATCTCGCTGAATGCTGGTGATCTCGGCGATATCTTCCGGCGTCTTGGCCCACTTCAAATCAGGTTTGCGGCGAATAACGCCCAATCCGGAGCAAGGAGCATCCAGCAAAATGCGATCAAAGCTTTCAGATGCATAGCGTTTGTCCAGCTCCATGGCATCCCCGGCCAAGGCTTGGACATTGCCGAGGTGTAAACGGGAAGCCTGATCCGCGATCAGCTTCACCTTATGAGGGTGGATATCGTTCGCAAATATCTCACCCGAGCCAGCCATACGCTCCGCCATATGGCACGTCTTGCCGCCCGGAGCGGCGCAGCAGTCCAGCACGGTCATCCCGGCCTCGGGTTCCACGGCCTCGGCAACTAGCATCGAGCTCTCATCCTGGATCGACAGTAAACCGTCCTCATACCAATCGGTTAACGCCATATTCCCCCCGCTCAGCACGATAATTCCATCGGGAGAAACCTGGGAGGCGACCACCTTCAGCCCCTGCTCTTCCATCCTCTGCATGAGCTCGTCCCGGCTGATTTGCGTGCGGTTGACCCTCACACTGACAGGAGGAGACTCATTGTTCGCACGGCAAATGGCCTCCGCGGCCCCCTCACCGTATTGCTCGATCCATCTCGCCACCAGCCATTCAGGATGCGAATGCTCCAGGGCAATCCGGCGCGCCGGAGGCAGATCTCCCGGTAACACCAGCTCCTCCTTGCGGCGCAGCACATTGCGAAGCACTCCATTGACCATCCCCGAGATTCCCTGATGCCCTCTGCGTTTGGCGATATTCACCGCTTCATTGACAGCGGCATGCGGAGGTATCCGGTCTAAATAATAAATTTGGTAGAAGCTCAGCCGCAGTAAATTCCGCACCCAAGGCTGCAGCTTGGCCACCCCTTTGGCCACAAATTGATCAAGATAATAATCGATCGTATTCTTGCGGGATATCGTGCCGTACACGAGCTCGGTGGCAAGGCCAGCTTCTGGTCCTGTCAGGCCGGACTTCTGCAGTGCGGAGTTCAGCAGCAAATTACTGTACGCACCCTCCTGCTCCACTTCGGTCAGCACATGCAGCGCGGTATCGCGGGCTGAAGCTTTATGCTGCCGGCGCGAGCCGCCCTTGGCACCCTGCTGTCCGGCTTGAGACGCGGCGCTCGCATCTCCTCCATGCCGTCCCCGTCCTCCGCTGCTCGGGCGGCCTCCTTTGTCCCTGCTCATTCAAGTACCATCCCCGGCTGCATCACGCCGCCGCGAATAAACTCAGAAGCTTCCATCGCTTTTTTGCCCGCTGGCTGGACCCGCGTCAATAGGACAGAGCCGTCTCCTGTCTTCACTTCAATTCCCCGCTCCGATAAATGCAGCACCGTACCAGGAGCTTGTCCGCCCGCTTGTCCACTCGCTTGTTCATCCGCACCGGCACCAACAGGAGCAGGCTTACCTACGGCCCACACTTTAAACACATCGCCATTCCATAGCGTATATCCGCCGGAATACGGTACTAAGCCTCTAACCCGGTCATAAATCGCCCGCGACGTGGACGTCCAGTCGATTTTCTCGTCCGCCCGGGATAAATTCGGGGCATACGTGGACTCCTCGTCATTTTGGGGAATCCGCTCAGCCCTTCCTTCTAAAATCAGGGGAAGCTGCTCCAGCAGCAGATCGGCTCCGGCCAGGCTCAACTTCTCAAACATCGTCCCGGCGGTATCCTCATCCTCGATCGGAACGACCGATTTGGCGATCATGTCCCCGGTGTCCAGACCTTCCGCCATATACATCAGCGTTATTCCCGTCTCTTTCTCGCCGTTAATAATCGAGCGCTGAATCGGCGCGCCGCCCCGGTATTTCGGGAGCAGCGAGCCGTGGACATTCAGGCAGCCGTAATGCGGCAAATCAAGCACGGCCTTCGGCAAAATCTGGCCGTAGGCGGCGGTAACGATAAGATCGGGCTGCAGCGCAGCTAATTCTTCGACCGCTTCTGGCGCTCTCATTCGCTGCGGCTGAAGCACGGGAAGGCCGTGCTTTAAGGCGGCCTCCTTTACCGGCGTAGGCATCAATATTTTCTTGCGTCCCTGCGGCCGATCCGGCTGCGTCACGACGCCAAGCACGTTATACCCCTCGCGGAGCAGCCCCTCCAGGGAAGGTACGGCAAACTGGGGAGTTCCCATAAACACAATATTCAACTGCGAAGTCACTCCTTCTCTTCACCCTCAGGCGTAATTTCATATACTCTTTCCGCTAAATCCGTATACAACACACCGTTTAAGTGATCGATTTCGTGCTGAAATGCTCTGGCCAGCAGCTCTGTCCCCGTATAGGTCACTTCCTTGCCGTTGCGATCCAGCCCTTTGACAGTAACTTGCATCGCTCTTCTTACATCGCCGCGGTAACCAGGTATGCTCAAGCAGCCCTCGGGTCCGAATTGCTCCCCTTCCGAAGCGACGATTTCCGGGTTGATCAGCTCAATCAATCCATGCTCATCCCCTACATCGACGACAATCACCCGTTTCAGAATTCCTATTTGCGGGGCTGCCAGCCCGACTCCCTCCGCATCGTACATTGTATCCGCCATGTCGGTAAGGAGCTTCTGCACATTAGGGGTAATTTTCTTCACTTCTTTGGCTACCTGGTGCAGCACTTCATCCGGTTCGTTGACAATAATCCGAATCGCCATCCTGGGAACATCCTCCTCTTGCCTCTTCTTAGATTTACCTGTTCTTAACAAAATATATATGCAGCCTTCCATGCCGATGCTCCGGCAGGAACACGCTTTTTAACGGGATAAGCCCGGCCTTACATTAGCATCTGCGGGTCGACGTCGATGCTGATTTGCAGCGATGCATCCCGGAGCTGATCTATCGTAGCCGCTGCGATCTCGCGTACGAGAGACACCACATCCAGATCCCCCCGATATTTTACCATACATTGAAATCGGTATCGGTTCTTGATGCGCGGAAGCGGCGATGCTACTGGTCCGAGAACGTCGAGCGCCTCTGCCGTCCGTCTATCCAAATCGCCGTACCAGCCGAGACGCTGGGCCTTGCCCCGCAGCTCGCTGGCGAAATTCTCTGCCATCCGCAGCAGCACGGGAAGCTGCTCATGGGAAAGAGTCACGAGGATTAGACGGCTATAGGGCGGATAATGCAGCATTTTGCGGTGCTGCAGCTCTTCCCTTACGAAAGAATGATAATCATGCCTGCTGGAATGAATGATCGAATAATGCTCCGGCATGTACGTCTGGATGTACACTTCGCCCGGCAGTTGATGGCGTCCGGCCCGTCCTGCCACCTGGGTCAACAGTTGGAACGTTTTTTCCGCCGAACGGAAATCGGGCAGATTCAGCGCCGTATCCGCAGCGATTACGCCAACAAGCGTCACGTCCGGGAAATCCAGGCCCTTGGCGACCATTTGCGTACCGAGCAGCACATCGCCTTTCTTCTCCCGGAAGGCCTGCAGCAATTTCTCATGCGAGCCCTTCTGGCTCGTCGTATCCACATCCATGCGAATGACCCGGATGCCCGGGAACAGCTTGGACAGCTCGCCCTCTACCCTTTGCGTCCCCGTCCCGAAATAGCGGATATGCTCGCTTTTGCACTCCGGGCACTCCGTAGGGGTAGGAGTCGCATAACCGCAGTAATGGCACCGTAAGTTATTTGACTTCTGATGATACGTTAGCGATATGTCACACTCCGGACATTCCGCCACATAACCGCAGGTCCGGCACATGACAAACGTCGAGTATCCGCGCCGGTTGAGGAACAGCACGGTCTGTTCGCCACGCTCAATCCGCTGGGCGATCCCCTGATGCAGAGACCGGCTGAACATAGAACGATTGCCCTCTCGCAGCTCCTCGCGCATGTCTATAATTTGAACGCCTGGCAGACGGCTGCCAGAGGGCCGCTGCTTCATTTCGAGAATCATCGGGGCAAAGTCATCGTTGCTCAACGATCGGGCAGCATGATAGCTCTCCAGCGAAGGCGTCGCCGAGCCTAAAATGACTGCGGCACCATGCTGGCGCGCACGTTCTACCGCCACGTCGCGAGCATGATATTTCGGTGTCTCCTCCTGCTTATAGGATGTCTCATGCTCTTCATCCATAACGATCAGTCCCAGATCGGCAAAGGGGGCGAACACGGCGGAACGGGCCCCGATCGCCACCTGGACGCGGCCCTCGCGGATTTTCCGCCATTCATCGTAGCGCTCGCCCGTCGACAAGCGACTGTGCATAACGGCGACCTTGCTGCCGAACCGTCCCTTGAAGCGCTCCACCATTTGCGGGGTCAGCGATATTTCCGGAACGAGAACGATCGCCTGCCGTCCCTGCGAAATGCAGCGCTCGATCGTCTGTAAGTAGACCTCCGTCTTTCCGCTTCCGGTCACCCCGTGCAGCAGAAATACGCGATGCCGGCGAGAATCGATAGCCTCGACAAGATAACGGTACACGTTCTCTTGCTCGGGGGTGCGTTCCAGCGGCTCCGTGGCCTTGAAGCGGCGGTCCTGGTAAGGATCACGGAACACCTCCACGTCCTCGATCGTCGCATAACCTTTGTCCGCGAGGCTCTTGACCGTCCCAGCCGTAACCTGCAGCGTCGACAGCACTTCTTGCATAGATAAGGGAACACCCACTTCCAGCAGGAATTGCAGCACCTCCTGCTGACGGCGCGCCTTGCCTCCAAATGAAGCGAGCGCCTCTTGAGCAGCTTCCCCGCTGATGGCTGCAGCGACGGTTTTGACCGTTTTCTTTCTGATCCTGTCCTTAATCACCTGGCTCTCGAATAATATCCCTTGCCCGAGCAGGTTCTTAATCACTTCGACCTTATCCGGATGACGAGTGCTTAAATGAGCCATCGTCACCGGGCCGGCTTGATTGATGTAACCGACAATCTCCCGTTCAGCGGGTCCCAGCAGAGCCCGGGAATCGAACAGAACACCCGTTTCAGGCGCCTCATTCCCCTCAGTCTGATGCTCATCCGCAACGTGAATATATCTTTCCGCTTTGCCTTTTAATGCCGAAGGAATCATGGCCTGCAATGCGGAAATCATGCTGCAGGCATATTTGCGGCTCATCCATGCCGCCAATTCCACCAAATCCACAGGCAGCGGGGGCAGCAGATCCAGCAATTCATCAATCGGCTTCATTCTCGATGAATCCATCTCCAGCTCTTCATGCAGGGAGACGACGAAGCCTTGCACGGTCCGGCGGCCGAACGGCACCCCGACCCGGCTCCCCACTTCAATCCATTTGCCCATGGACTCAGGAATTAAATAATCAAAAGGCCGGTCGGTTTCCCGGCTCGGCACATCGACAATCACTTTTGCCATTCTGTACATTACTTCGACTCTCCCGTCAAACGTGCCGCGGCCAGCTCCATAATTTCGAGCCCGATTTCCTCCTTGGACGCCCGTGGAATCGTCTCTACCAGTCCATCCGCATCGTAAATATGCACGATATTCGTATCAGTGCCAAAGCCCGCGCCCTCGGCAGTTACATCGTTAGCTACGAGGAGGTCGCAGTTTTTGCGCCGCAGCTTATCCATCGCATACTCCTCAAGCCGATCTGTCTCGGCGGCAAATCCGATCAAAAATTGCGTTTGCTTGTTCCGCCCCAGCGTCTCCAGAATATCGATGTTCTTGACGAGCTCCAGCGTCATGGAATCCCCGGACTTCTTGATCTTGCGATCGGCAGTCTGTTTAGGGCGATAATCCGCGACGGCAGCCGCTTTTACGAGAATATCCGTATCTGCCCACAGCGTATTGACCGCTTCATACATATCTTGGGCAGACTCCACGCGAACGAGGGATAACCCATCCCGGTAAAGCGGAGGAGCTACGTCCGTCCGGCCCGCGACAATCGTAACTTCTGCCCCCAAATCCAAGGCCGCCTTGGCGATCGCAAATCCCATTTTGCCGGACGAATCATTCGTTATGTAGCGTACTGGATCCAGCCGTTCTACCGTTCCACCCGCGGTAACGACGACTTTCCTGCCGGCGAGCGGCCGTTTCTCCGCACGTTCCTGGCGGGCAAAATAAGCCTGAACGGCGGCGATGATATTTTCAGGCTCCTCCATCCGGCCTTTTCCCGTATAACCGCAGGCAAGCTGTCCGCTGCCCGGCTCAACCATCAGCACGCCGCGCGCCGTCAGCTCCGCTAAATTACGCGTGACCGTCGGATGGGTATACATGTGAACATTCATAGCCGGAGCCAGCATGATCCGGGCCTCGGTAGCCAGTAAAGTAGTGGACAGCATATCGTCCGCCAACCCCACAGCCATTTTGGCGATGATATTCGCGGTTGCCGGCGCGATCAGCACCAGGTCAGCCCAATCTGCAAGGTCGATGTGCGCGATGACCTGCGGGTTCTTCTCGTCGAACGTATCCGTGTAAACAGGGTGCTTGGACAGCGCCTGCAGCGTCAGCTCCGAAATGAACTTAGTCGCTGACTCCGTCATGATGACGCGGACCTCCGCGCCTTGCTGCACGAGCTTGCTGCAGAGTGATGCTGCCTTGAAGGCAGCGATGCCGCCGGTAACCCCCAGCAGTATTTTTTTGCCGGTTAACATCGGTGATCCCCTCTCTTTCCGCCCCTATTCCTAACAAGAAAAAAACAACAACCTCGCGGTTGTCGTAAGAAAAACACTAAAAGTGTCCTAATAGCAGCCCGGAGGCCATGCTTCTTATTCGTCAGCAGTCTGGTTCTCGTCTACGCCCCGTCTGATCTTGATGAAATCTCCGTAAATTTCCTCCAGCGCCACGCCGACTTGCTTATGGGATTTCGGTTGCTGCAGCTCGCTCTTCTCGCCTTCTCTGAGCTGTCTTGCTCTGCGGGATGCGGCTACAACTAGGGAGTATTTACTGTCGACTTTATCCAGCATTCTATCAATAGATGGATATAACATGTTCAACAACACCTCTTCAAATATTCATCGAATCACAGCACTGCTGCGCTCGTCTATTTCCTGACTTTGCAATGCTCGGCTGTAATGATGGCCTCAATTCTCTTGCAAGCAAGATCGATTTCATCGTTCAATACAGCGTAATCATAGTGTTTGAGCAGGGCGATTTCATCCGCAGCCACGGACATCCGATGATCGATCGTCGCCTGGTTCTCCGTGCCTCGCCCTTGAATCCGCCCCTTCAGCTCGTCCAATGACGGCGGGAGCAGGAACACGAATACGCCCTCCGGGAACTTCTCCTTCACCTTCAGCGCGCCCTGAACCTCGATCTCCAAGATGATATCCTTACCGCTCTCGATCGTCTGTTCCACGAAATCACGCGGAGTTCCGTAATAGTTGCCGACATACTCGGCATATTCGAGCAACTGGTCGTTCTCGATCATTTCGAGAAACTGCTCACGGGTCTTGAAAAAATAATTCACACCGTGCTCCTCGCCCAGCCGCGGCTGCCTTGTTGTCGCAGACACGGAATACACAAGCTCTGGCAAACGATGTCTTAATTCATTGCAGACCGTTCCTTTTCCCACTCCGGACGGTCCGGATAATACGATAAGTAGCCCTTTTGCCATTGTTCTCTCCATTATTCGTCGTTGTCGTCGTCTTTGATGGATAGACGATGCGCGACCGTCTCCGGCTGTACCGCCGATAAAATGACATGGTCGCTATCCGTGATGATAACCGCCCGGGTCCGGCGCCCATAAGTGGCGTCGATCAGCATATGACGGTCTCTCGCCTCTTGAATGATCCGCTTGATTGGGGCGGACTCAGGGCTGACAATGGAAATGATGCGATTCGCCGATACGATATTTCCAAAACCGATGTTAATAAGTTTAATTGCCATGGTTAGGTAGTTCCCCCTAATTTTCTCGATTCGGTTACAAGCAGGTAGAGCATTACTCCATATTCGCTGCTTGTTCGCGAATCTTCTCCAATTCTGCTTTCATTTCCAACACACGGTTGACTAAAGCCAAGTGGTTGGCTTTTGATCCGATCGTATTAGTTTCGCGATTCATTTCCTGTATTAAAAAATCCAGCTTACGCCCGATTGGCTCGCGGGTATTCAGCAATCCGCGGCACTGCTCGAAATGGCTCTTCAATCGGATAAGTTCCTCGTCGATATTGGATCGGTCCGCAAACAGCGCAATCTCCATCGCAAATCTCTGCTCATCCAGCGCGCCGTCAAATAATTCAGTGAGGCGGCCTTGCAAGCGGGAACGGTAATCGCTCACCACTTCCGGAGCGAGCCTCGCGAGTTCGGCATGAAGCTCATCCAGCTTCAGCAGTCTGCTCTCCAAATCGCGAACAAGATGAAGCCCCTCCTTCTCGCGCATTCGCAGCAGTCCAGACACTGCCTCCTCGAGCCCGTCCTGCAGCACGCTCTCCCAACCTTCATCCTGCGAGGTCGCTTCCTCCCCAGACAAATCAGGAGCCGTTAGCACATCAGGCAAGGTCAGAATATCCTTGGCGGTAAGATCGGACTTCACACCGTAATTCCGGCTGAGTTCCTCGGCTGCCTGCAAGTAAGACTGCACGATGGAAGGATTCAATACAAATGGCAAAGAGCTGCTGTCGTCGCGCTCTTTGCTAATGTATACATCAACCCGGCCACGCTTGACATGGCGCTGCACAAGGCGCCGCAGCCCATCCTCATAGCATGTCCATTCCCGGGGCATGCGCAGAACGATTTCGGCATACCGGTGATTGACGGATTTAATTTCAAATTGAATAACATAACCGCCGTAATGCCTGGCGGACTGTCCGTATCCTGTCATACTGTGAGACAAAGGTATCACATCCGTTACCCTATTGTAATTGATAATTATGAACGAGACAAGTAGCGTGATCGATGTGCGGATTTCTCCCAGACATAATTACTCAAAATGACGCTCATCTCATAAAACATAAAAGGAGTTATCAAATAAATGCCGTTAAAATGCTCCAAAGCCGTGTCCAGCAATTCCTTGGCGATTTCCACGCCGACTTTGCGGCCTTCCTCTCCCTGCAGCCCTTCCATCCGCTTTCTGACGCTGTCGGAGAGCTGGATGCCGGGAACCTCATTGTGCAGATACTCAGCATTCTTGCCGCTGGCCAGCGGCATAATGCCGATGAAGATCGGGATATCCAAGTGAGCGGTCGCCTCCTTGACCGCAACGATCAGTTCGGGGTCATAGACTGGCTGAGTCATAATATAGTCGGCCCCGGAGGCGATCTTTTTCTCCAGGCGCTCGACGGCTTTATGCAAATGCTTCACGTTCGGGTTGAAGGCGGCGCCGACTACGAACTTCGCCTTCTGCTTCAGCGGTTTGCCTGAGAAGGCAATCCCATCGTTTAGCTGCTTGATCATACGGATGATTTCAAAAGAAGTTAAATCATATACCGAGCTCGAACCAGGCAAATCGCCGAAGCGGGCCGGATCGCCGGTCACAGCCAGGACATGGTCGATACCCAGGGCATCGAAGCCCATCATATGCGATTGCGTGCCAATCAAGTTCCGATCACGGCAGGCAATATGAATGAGCGGACGCAGCCCCACCTCAGACTGGACGAGATGTCCCAGCGCCATGTTGCTCATCCGCGTCACAGCCAGCGAGTTGTCGGCCAGGGTCAAGGCATCGACTCCCGCTTCCTTCAGAGCCGCTGCTCCATCCATAAACCTCTGGATATCCAGATCGCGCGGAGGATCAAGCTCTACGATAACCGTATGACGCTCTTTCACAAGCTCCACGATGCTCGGCTCCGCAGCTTGTCCCCCGAGGCTCTCACCAACCTGAGCCTCCCGCTCAACAGCGATAACTGAAGACCGTACTGCAGGCAGAACCGTCCCTTCCTGAAGCGGCTTCGCTGCGTAACCGGACAGCGCTCCGGCAATCGCAGAAATATGCTCCGGCGTCGTACCGCAGCAGCCACCGATCAGCCGGGCGCCAAGGTCTGCGAAGGAAAGCGCACATTCACCGAAATATTCCGGAGTTGCTCCATATACATATTCTCCATCTACATAGTCTGCTAAACCCGCATTCGGGAAGACGGACAACGGAATATCGAGCGGGCCGCCAAGGCCCTCCATCACACTCATGATTCCTTTAGGGCCTGAATGGCAGTTGAAGCCGAGTACGTCAGCGCCCTCCTGGCGCAAAACGCCGAAGGCTTCCTTAATACTGTAACCGTCCAGGGTACGGCCTAGCTGATCTACGGCGAATTGGCAAATGACAGGAATTGAAGTATGCTGCCGCGCCTTGCCGAGCGCAATCCGCATTTCATCCAGATCATAGAAGGTTTCGAACAGAAGCGCGTCGACATCCTCGGTCAGCAATGCGGCAATTTGCTGCTCATAATATTGATTCAGCTCCTGAACGGAGACGTTGACCCGTTTGCCCCCGCGAATGGATCCTACCGCGCCGGCGACATAAGCATCTGCTCCTGCCACGTTTCTGGCAATGCGCACAGCCGCTTTATTGATTTCCTCTACCTTGGATTCCAATCCGAATTTAGCGAGCTTATAATAATTCGCCGAGAACGTATTCGTTTCCAGCAGCTGCGCCCCGGCCTCTATATAACGGCGATGCACGTCGCCGATCACTTCTGGTCTTAATAGATTAAACTCTTCATAAGAAATGCCCACGGGAAAACCTAGCTGATATAAATAGGTGCCAAGTGCCCCATCCCCGATCAATACCTCATGCTTCATTTTCTCGCGTAAATCCGGCCTCATATTCCTTACCTCCACAGCCCACATTCTATTTCAAGACTTATCGCAAACTCGTTTGCATTCTAATGTACCACAAAATCAGGCTGAATGGTTAGAAAAAGCATCATGTACTCCTCAGGCGGATCGCTGCCATTCCTCACTGTTCCCCTGATTCACGCAGCAAAAAAAGAAGAGGCCACATGGCCTCTTCTTAACACGGTTGCCCGATCCTTCCCTCGTACACCGTCTCTGCAGGACCGCTCATATACACATGATTATCCGCTTCGCTCCATTCCACGTACAATTCCCCGCCTTCAAGGCCGATCCAGGCCGCGCGGTCCGTATATCCGTGAAGAACGGAGGCGACCAGCGCAGCGCAGGCTCCGGTTCCACAGGCCAAGGTTGAGCCGGCTCCACGTTCCCATACCCGCATTTCCACGCGGTCTCTGGCCGTGATCGTAACGAATTCAACATTCGTTTTTTGCGGGAAAATAGGATGCTCCTCGAGCAAGGGTCCCCACTTATACAAATCAAACACTGCTGCATCTTCGACATAAATAACGCAGTGGGGGTTGCCCATGGAGACCGCGGTAAACCTAAATTGTTGCCCGCTTGCTTCCACCGGCCAATCCAGTACCGGGCTTGCTTCAACCGTAGTCGGGATGGCGGCCCCGCGGAGAATCGGCTCCCCCATATCGATACGCACCGACGAGACGGTTCCTGAATCCATCTTCAGCACCGCATGCTGCACGCCGGCGCCCAATGTTTCGATGCTGACCTTCCCGCGGTCGATATACCCCTTCTCAAACACGTACTTGCAGACGCAGCGAATGGCGTTCCCGCACTGCTCTGCTTCCGTTCCGTCAGAGTTGAAAATCCTCATTTGAAAGTCCGCCCGTTCCGACGGCAAAATAAACACCAACCCATCGGCTCCCACGCCGAAATAGCGGTTGCACCATTTAACAGCGAGAGATGAAGCTTGCCCGGGCAGCTCCTTCTCTCCATAAATAACGAGGAAATCATTTCCGAGCCCGTGCATTTTCGTAAATTTCATCGATACCACCCCTTCAAGCTTTGGCCAGCAAAGCTAAACTATGGGGTTATTCTATATTTTGAGGGCTCGAAAAGGTATTGATTTTATGCACGAAAATTTGTACTCTTCGCCGGCACGAACGGACCAGAGTTGTTGTATTTGCGGCGGTTTCTCCGCCCTGACCAAACGCTGCCTGCGCCAAGCAGGAACGTCGGAATACCCGCAGCTACGAATGTGATGGACCAATCCCGCAGCGAGAGCGGCACGGTCTTGAAGATCGGCTGCAGCGGTTCGATGTAGATGACCCCGAGCAGCAATAGAATAGAAGATAACACCGCGATGACGAGCAAGCGATTTTGCAAAATGTTGCGGTGAAAAATAGATCGCGAGCTGCGGCAGTCGAAAACATGAATGAGCTGGGCCATGACCAGCGTGGCGAACGCCACCGATTGCGCTTTAGCGAGCTGGCCCTCCGCTCCCGGATTGCTCTGCAGCGTAATCCAGAACGCACCGAGCGTACACAAGCCGATCAATAGGCCACGGCTCAGGATCTTCCAACCGAGGCGGCGGGCGAAGATGTTCTCGGTCGCGCCCCGCGGCTTATGCTCCATCAGGTCCTTCTCCGGCTGGTCCACGCCGAGCGCCATGGCAGGCAGGCCGTCCGTCACTAAATTAACCCATAGAATCTGGATTGGCATGAGCGGCAGCGGCAGACCGGCCAGCATGGCGAACAGCATCGTCAGTATTTCGCCCACGTTGGAGGCCAGCAGATACCTAATAAATTTGCGTATATTCTCGTAAATGTTCCGTCCTTCCTCGATTGCGGCGACGATCGACGAGAAATTATCGTCGGTCAAAATGAGCGAGGACGCTTCTTTGGAAACGTCAGTACCCGTGATGCCCATGGCGATGCCGATGTCGGCCGCTTTGATGGCAGGCGCATCATTGACGCCGTCCCCCGTCATGGCGACGACATGCCCCCTGCGCTGCAGGGCTTTCACGATGCGGAGCTTATGCTCCGGCGATACCCGGGAGTAAACGCTGATGCCGTCCGCCTTCGCCTCCAACTCCTCATCGCTGAGCATGTTTAGCTCCGACCCAGAGAGCGACTCGCCGCCGCGCTGCAGAATCCCCAAATCCTGGGCGATCGCTTCGGCGGTGAGACCATGGTCCCCCGTAATCATCACCGTCTTGATGCCCGCCTTGCGGCAGACTGCGATCGCATCGCGCACCTCTCGCCGCGGCGGGTCAATCATGCCGGTCAGGCCGACGAACACCAGCTGCGATTCTACTGTATCTTCGCTGTTCGTATTTTCATGGGAGCGCAGCTCGCGATAAGCCATGCCCAGGACGCGGAGCGCCCGGCGCGCCATTTCTTCGTTCGCGGCCTGCACCTTCTGGCGCAGCGTGCCCGTGAAGGGTACGACTTTGCCCTCCCATAATATGTACGAGCAGCGCTCCAGCAGCATATCCGGCGCCCCTTTCACAAAAGCCAGGGCTCCGCCCTGGTGGGATACGACGACAGACATTCTTTTACGTTTGGAATCGAACGGATGCTCCTTCTCACGCTTGTATATTCCACTTAGCGTGTTTTCGGTCAGCCCCATTTTAGCCGCTAAGGTGACAAGCGCCCCTTCTGTCGGGTCCCCCTTCAGCTGCCAGCGGCCCCCTCCCGGCTCCTCCTTGCCTTTACGCCGGCCGCCTGCGCTTTCCTCCTCTTCTTCCTCGTAAATGACAGCATTGCCGCACAATGCGCTGATTTGCAGCAAACGGCGCAGGCTTTGGTCTTTCTTCACATCAAGCGGCTGCCCCTTCTCCGTAATATGACCCACGGGCTCATACCCGTCGCCCGTCACTTCGAGCGGCCGCCCTTCCATCCAAACATGCGTAACCGTCATTTTGTTTTGCGTCAAGGTGCCGGTCTTGTCGGAACAGATGACCGAGGCGCAGCCCAGCGTCTCGACGGAAGGGAGCTTGCGCACGATCGCTTTACGCTTGATCATCCGCTGCACCCCTAGCGCCAGAGCAATTGTCACGATCGCCGGCAGCCCCTCTGGAATGGCCGCAACAGCGAGGCTCACGCCGGCAAAGAACATATTTCCGGGAGGCTGTCCGTGAATGATTCCGACCACGACGACGAGAACCGTCAAGCCTAGAGCCAAATAAATCAAGATCTTGCCGAGCTGCTCGAGCCTCCGTTGAAGCGGCGTCTCCTGCACTTCCGTATTCTGGATAAGGTCGGCGATTTTACCCATCTCCGTCTCCATCCCCGTACGGATGACAACGCCTTTTCCGCTGCCCCGTGTAACCATCGTCCCCATGAAGCCGATATTTTTCTGATCGCCGAGCGGAACTTCGCTTTCCCGGATCGTCTCCGAGTGCTTATTCACCGGAAGGGATTCGCCGGTTAACGCGGATTCCTCCGCATCAAGGCTGTTCGTCACCAGCCAGCGAATATCAGCCGGAATGCGGTCCCCGCTCTCTACCATGACGATATCTCCTGGAACGAGCTCTCTCGCTGTAATATCGCAGAAGCGTCCTTCCCGCAGAACTTTGGCATGGGGAGCGGACAATTGCTTGAGCGCCCTTAGCGACCGCTCCGCACGAAATTCCTGAATAAAGCCCAGGACCCCGTTAAGTATGATGATGGCTATAATAGTAACGGCGTCCAAATATTCGCCGAGAAGTCCGGATATTAAAGTAGCTGCCATCAGTACGAGCATCATGAAATCCTTAAATTGGTTCAAGAAGAGGAGTACCGGCGAAACTCGCTGCATTTCTTGCAGCTCATTCCAACCGCCTTGCTCCTGTCTGCGCCGCACCTCTTCCTCGGTCAGCCCTTGCTCCCGCGTGACGCCGAACCGTTCGAGAAGCTCCTCCCCACTCCGCTGGTGCCAGTTTTTTTGTTCCATCCTCCCTATTCCCCTCCCGTATTTTATACCGTTTTACAGAGCGAAGGCTTTTCCACCTAGGGTAAATGTATTCGGGCCAGTCCTAAATTATCACAGGGGAGGACTTAAGTTTTTGCATGAAGTATGGCATCATAGAGAGAGCGCGGTACGCGCCAAGGCACTTATAAGAGGGAGATTACACAATTATGGCACTTGACGGAATCGTTACGCGTTCCATCGTCCACGAGCTGCAAATTTGCGTGGGCGGACGCATTAACAAAATACATCAGCCATCCGAGAGCGACATCATTTTCAATCTGCGCTCGCAGGGTGCAAACAGAAGATTAATCTTATCGGCTAATCCGACTTATCCGCGCGTACATCTTACGGAGCAGTCCTTCCCTAACCCGCAGGAGGCTCCCATGTTCTGCATGCTGCTGCGCAAACACTGCGAGGGCGGTGTCATCGAAGCAATTACCCAGTACGGGATGGAGCGGATTATCGCAATCGATATCAGGCAGCGCGATGAGCTTGGGGATATTTCCGCCAAACGGATCATTATCGAGCTGATGGGACGGCATAGCAATATCATTCTCATCGATCCTAACACGGGCGTGCAGCTGGACGGCATCCATCACGTGACCCCTTCCATCAGCAGCTACCGGGTTGTCATGCCCGGATTTGCCTATACGAACCCGCCGGAGCAGCATAAGCTAAATCCGCTGGAAGCCGGCAAGGAGGATTTCCTCACAGCCTGGCGCGAAGCCGGGGAAGCGGCAGCAGAATCCAGTCACTGGCTGGTGCAGGCTTATAGCGGCCTCAGCCCGCTGATCGCGGAGGAAATCTACTACCGTGCCCGTCACAACGAAGCTGACGCCAAAGCTCCCCCTGTGCAAAAGCCTCTGGAGCCTGAAGCGTTATGGTCGGCTTTCTCAGCAATGATGCTTGATATTTCCAGCCATCAATATCAGCCGATGACCGGCAACAACAGCAAAGGAAAGCATGTGTTTTCGTCCGTTCTGTTAAGCATGGTGCAGGAAGAGATTCGGACGTACGACTCGATCAGCGCCTGCATGGAGGGCTATTACGGGGAAAAAGCGCTGCGCGATACCGTGAAGCAAAGGACGAGCGATCTGCTGCGTTTTCTGCAAAATGAGCGCAGCAAAAATATAAAGAAGCTGACGAAGCTGCAGGAGGATCTGGCGGAAGCCGACGATGCCGAGAAATACCGGATCTCTGGGGAACTGCTCCTTGCCTCCCTTCACCAAATTGATAAGGGCGATAAAGAGGTGGAGCTCATCAATTACTACGATGAAGAGCAGAAGCCTGTAAAGGTATCGCTCGATCCGCTGCTGACCCCGTCCGAGAATGCGCAGCGTTATTTCAAGAAATACAATAAATTCAAGAACAGCCTGGCGGTTATCGATGAGCAAATGGACATCGCCCGCAGGGAAATCACTTATCTGGAGGGCTTGCTCCAGCAATTAGAGTACGCGACGTTAAACGATATCGATGAAATCCGCGAGGAACTGACCCAGCAAGGATACTTACGGGAACGCAGCGGCAAGCACAAAAAGAAAAAGAAAAGTGACCGCCCGACGCTCCATGTCTATACTTCGTCCGAAGGCATCGACATTTACGTCGGCAAGAACAATCTACAGAACGAGTACGTGACCAACCGGCTGGCCAGCCACAATGACACCTGGCTGCATACGAAGGACATCCCGGGCTCCCACGTCGTCATTCGAAGCGCCTCTTATGGGGAGGCCACATTAAACGAAGCGGCCCAGCTAGCAGCTTACTTCAGCCAGGCCAAGGAATCCAGCAGCGTACCCGTAGACTACACACTTATCAGGCATGTCCGCAAACCAAATGGCGCCAAGCCCGGCTTCGTCATTTACGAGCAGCAGCGTACTCTGTTCGTCACACCCGACGAGGCGCTCGTTAAGAGCCTGCCTAGTGCCATCAAATGAGCAAGATAAGCGGAGATTGATCCGATCGCCTTACACAACAAAAATCCTTCGACCGTTCGCTGTTGTTCAGCTAAAACCAAGTCGAAGGATTTTTTAATTCGATTAGGTATTTATTTCAAATGTATCAGCTTAAACCCGAGCGAAGGCGTAGCTGTTCCAAGGTACTTAACGGTACCGTGCGTGAACCGATATCCCCATGAAAGACGACATCCTGCCGGACGCCATGATAATCGGAACCGGCAGTCGGGATCAGGTCGAACTCTTTCGCGATTTCCAGGTAACGCTGCTCGTCGGCTGCCCCATGGTCGGAGTGATACACTTCGATTCCAGCGGGCTGTCCCTGGGCAATAATCCGCTTGACCAGCCCGTCATCCCCATATAACCCGGGGTGCGCCAGCACGGGGGCGCCGCCGGCCTCGCGGATCCATTGCATCGCCTCTTCCGGAGCGATCCTGGGGACACTTGCATAGGCTGGCTTCCCTTCGCCAAGATAACGGTCGAAGGCATCCCGCATATTCTCGGCATAGCCTTTGCGGACCAGCGCATCGGCGATATGCGGCCGGCCGATGCTCTCATCAGGACGAAGCGGGCGGCCAAGCCCGTCCTTGATTTCTTGGAGCGTCAGCGGCATCCCAAGGGCATGAAGCTTTTCCAAAATGAGATCGTTCCGCGCTTCTCGAGTAGCCCGGAGCTTCTGCAGCCTGCCCAACAACCTCTCATCCCCGGTATCGATATAATAACCCAGCACGTGAATGTCGCGGCCAGCTGCGACTGTGCTGATTTCAACGCCTGGAACTACCGTAATGCCGTATTGCTGTCCGGCGACTAGCGCCTCTTCAATCCCGGCTACCGTATCATGATCCGTAATCGCTATGGCGGCGAGGCCCTTCACTTTAGCGAGACGCACATTTTCCACCGGAGCGTTCATGCCGTCGGAGGCCCGGGTATGGGTGTGCAAATCACATAAATCTTGGAGTACCGTATCGTTCATCAAGGAGTCCCTCCCTAAAAATATCTACAAAGGCAGCTGCTGTTCCCGCAAAAAGGTCAGAAACGTAACTGCAGATACCGGAAGCAGCGTGGATTTCAAATGTATGGAGTAAAACTGGCGTTTGAACGTTACATTCTCGATTTCCAGCACCTCCAGCAATCCTAGGGCCAACTCGTGCTTCACGGACGAGGGAGACAGGAAGGTGAGCCCGAAGCCTGCCTCCACCGCCGACTTCACAGCGCCCGTGCTCCCGAGCTCCATGACGATATCCAGCTCCGCAAGATCGATTCCGCTGCGTTCCAATTGTTCCTCCATCACCTGCCGTGTCCCTGATCCCTTCTCCCTCAGCACAAATGGGTATTCCAAAATATCGGCAAGCTTCAACTGGTCCTTATCTGAGAGCGGATGCCCGGCAGGCACGACCAGCTTCAATTCGTCCTCCATGACCGGTTCGGAAATCATATCAGGATGGTGCACCGGCGCTTCGACCAGGCCAAAGTTAAGCTGATGGCCTACGATTTCGTCGATGATTTGCGTCGTATTCATCACCTTCAGCACGATAGAAATGTGTGGATACTGGCGCCCGAACGGGCCGAGCAAGCGCGGCAGCACATATTCGCCGATCGTAAGGCTGGAGCCAAGCAGCAGGCGCCCTTCCAGCATGGACGTGAACTGCGACATCGCCTTCTCTGTCTCGCGCATGAGCTCGATGCTTTTACGCGCATACGGATATAAAGCTTTTCCCGCTTCAGTCAAATCAATACGCTTCGTCGACCGGACTAGCAGCTTCGTGCCGAAATAATCCTCAAGCGATTGAATTTGCATCGTTACCGCAGGCTGGGTCATATGCAGCGCCTGCGCGGCCGCGGAAAAGCTTCCTCGCTGGGCAACGGTATAAAAAATATGTAATTGGTGATAATTCAAAGCCATCTTCGCTTCACTCCTTCATCTCCACTACAATAGCATGTCCAAGCAAACAAAAAAAGCAAACACCTCTTTCGTGTGTCTGCTTATCACCGCGTCTTGTAAATTGAAATCCAATCGGCCTATTTCCGCTTGCGGCTGTTCTTCATGAGCGTCATACGGCGGGAATGCCGCAGCCAGGAATAATAGGACCGCAGGTCGCGCAGCTCGATCGTCTCGGACATGCGTCCGAGAAACGTCACGATGATCATTCTATGCATAGGTCTTCCGACCAAATCGTATTCTCCGGGAATTTCAGAAAATTCAGCGACCATCACCAAATCATCGTCCACCAAATAAACGTCTTCTTCATTACGATAATAATGCTTGATCCGTCCCTGCTTAAGGCATTCCCAAGCCCAGACGGCAATTTTCTCAAAGCCTTTGCTGGATTGGTCTATCCTGTCGCGATATCGCATCATGGCATGGTTAGTGATCACGATATCGGAGACTCTCTTATCGCCTAAAGTTATGTGAAAAGCCTCATAAGTTCCCCACCGCTCCGTAACCTTGTCTCTCATGACGCACCCCTCATGTCTTGTAGTTAATAGGTCTTTGTGACTAAGTATATTTACCTATAATCATACATCACTTTCCATTATTCTACAAGGGAGGCCTTAATCTTAGAACCAAAATCTATGAGAAAAATTACTCCGCTTTAATTTTTTTCACTAATTCGTAACTTCCTAAGGCCAGCATTAGCGTCTCCAGGTCATAACCACCTTTGAGCTGCACGGTCAAAGCCATGCTCAGCCACTGCTCCTCACGCTCAACTTCAAAGGACAGCACGGTAATATGAAACTCTCCAAGCAGCTTTAAAATCCGCTTCAGCGCTTCTGATTCATTCTCGAGCACAAGGATGATATTCTCGACCTTTGGAGAGGTCAACCGGCCTAAGCGGCCATGCAGCACGATTTGTCCCACGAAAATAATCAGCATCACACCGATTCCGACGAAATACATGCCGGCTCCTACCGCCATGCCTATTCCCGCCGTCGCCCAAATTCCGGCTGCCGTAGTCAAGCCCTTCACCGTATGCTTCTGCATGAATATCATGCCCGCCCCCAAAAAGCCGACCCCGCTCACGACACCGGCCGCGACTCTTGACGGATCGAGCGACAGGTTGCTCCAGCCGATCTGATCCTGAAAACCGTACTTGGAAATGATGATCATGAGGGCAGAGCCAGCAGCCACGATAAAATGCGTCCGCACTCCCGCTTCCTTCATGCGGCTCTTTCGCTCAAAGCCGATGACATAACCGCAAAATCCTGCGATCAGCACGCGCAGCAGCAGTTCATACTCCATGATTTCCGCCTCCTGACGTTGTTCTGCTCCATTCTGAGGTAAAACCGTAAAAAATAAAGAGCGCCCCGCAGGGTCGCTCTTTATTGTATCCCGCCGGCGTTCTAATAAGTCCTACGCCAATCGGGCAATGAATATTCGTGCTCGCAACTTGGATATCTACAATCCATAATACTGCGTCTTATCTGAAACTTCCTTCGTATATTCCGTCTTGATTTCATTGCGGTACGATCGTTCGATCTTCCGAACATAAGACAGCTTGCGGATATTGCGCATGATATCTTCTGCGCGCTCCGCATTTACATACATGACGACGTAATGCATCCGCCGGGATAAATAATGCACGCTCCCGTATTTCTCCAGATTTCTTGCCGCCTTCAAATCGCTTACCCAAATAATATAGCCTGTACGTTCCGGAAACATGTAATCCCCCCAATTTCGTCGTCCGCAAATGATAGTGCCGAGGTGCCGCGATTATCCGCAGCTGCATTTACCTCCGCTTCCGCAGCCTCCACCCTTCGGATTCGGATCGTTGCCCGGCACCTTGATCGTGTCGGATACGGAATAAGCTATCGTCTCCGACATCAGATGCAGTATGTCGTCCAGTTCTTTCTCTGCCGCTTTGAAGCTGCGTACGGCCTCGAACTGCTCCAGCTCCTTCTCCACCAGAGCTACTTTGTCTTTCGCCTCATGGTAATTGGGATGGTAATGTCCGAATCGCTCCGTCTCCTCAAAAAGCTCCTTCTGCCCATCAAGCTTTCTGACGTAAGCCTGAATCTCCGGATCCTCCTCCACGCGTCTCTTCCAGTATAAATAATCGGATACCGCGATGGAATTGTTTATCATATCGCCTAATTCATAGGCGTATGTCAAAAGCTCGGCCATGTCGACCGTCTTCAGTTCGGTTACGCTCATGAATCTCAACTCGATTCTATATAGAATGGTCTACTTAAAAATTCGTTCAAAAATAAAATTATCAGTAGACTACATTATAATAACATATTCGGTTTCCGAGCAGAAGGGTTTCCCGCGAATCCTTATGTCCGATAACCCGTTGCCGTCTCCGGAAGGAGCAGGCGCATAATCTCCCAATCCTCCGGGGCGAGCACAGCATCCCGGCCTTCAGGGGCGTTGGGCGAGAATAGTTTGCCAACAACCTGCCAGCCTGCATCCTCTTGCAAGCCTGTAGGCAAATATTCAAACATTTCTCCCTTGATTTCCAAAGCGAGCATAACACGCCACTTTATGGCCTGGCTTACTATTTCCCGTGCGGTTGAGGAATGATAGCTTCTTGCCGTCTTCAGCCACATCGTAGGAACCTGAGCCAGCCCGGGAAACAGCTCTTCCTGCTTCAGGCCGGCGTCATATAAGCGATAAGCAGAGCGATCCTCCCCGCAAAATATCCAGCCACGGCCGATTCCGCCAGTGAGTGGGTTATCATTTGGTCCTCCTTTCATTGGCAAAGAAATATCCAGTCGCGGGAAAGGCGTCCCTTCCCCTGGCTCCCCTAACTGTCTCCCCCATTCTTCGAGGGCGAGGGCCACATTGTCGGGGACGCCCGAGAAGGAGTGCCGCAAATGATCGAGCGCTTCCCGCCAGGAGCGGCCGTTCCTGATGCCTCCGGCGATGCTCTCCTGCGTGATCCGGTACACCGACATGCGGTCTGCAGAAATGCACTCGCTAAAGGCCTCCAGCTCCCAGCGGAAGGCGAAAGGCACCTCAGGAGAAACCATCATTTCGAAATCTGGCTGTACATAGAAGCCGAATTTCGCAGCTTCACGGTCTTCGAATCGATGCCAATCGTCTTGTTCCAAATCCACCCTCCCTGGCAGGTCGATCCAGCGAAAAATACGTTCCCACGCGTCGTTGCACCCCAGCTCCAGCCAACCGAAACCGCTCAACGCCTCCATCCAGCCCCATATCCAGCTCCGCCATTCTTCAGAAAGGCTCGAGCGAAGCAGCTTCTCCTCCTGCATCCATTGGATAAACATCTCGAAGGAATACCACTCCCCCTGCGCCAAACTCGGGGATGACAAGGCATAAACAAAATGCTGCAATCCGGCCTCCGCAGGAACATATTTAAGTTGAATTCGCCGATACAGCTCTGCATTCATTTCGTCTACACTGTGCTCGAGCCATAAAGCTATCGCCTGCACATTCAGCTGCCACGCTTTTGGGGCCTGAATGATAATCCCTGATTCCAGCAATAAATCCAGCACGACGGCCGTTGAAGCCGGAATCGCCTCTTTATGGGGGTATTCAAGCCCTAAGCCCGTTAAGTCTGTCGGCTGCAGCGCCGTTTGCTCGCTTAACTTCACCACTGTCCGTTGATGAATGGCTCCTTTCACCGTAACGGGCATCCCATGCCTCGCAATCCAAACGAGGCTGCGGAACAAATCCAAAACGAGCCCCCGCTTGGCCTCCTTGATAAGTTTGATTTCATACCCGCAAATCGGCGAAAGCTGTGGTTTGATCCAGTGCTTATGAATCACCCCCGTAATTTCATGCGGAATAAAGAATAGACGTTCACCCCAGGGATTGCGGGCGGAAACCAGATAGTGATGACGCAACAGAACCGGGACAGCTGCACGCAAATCAGCCGCCGTGGTCCGGCCCTCGGCGGCCTTCGGCAAATGCTCAAGCTTGAAAGACAGCCCGGCAAACCGCCGAAAAATCAAAACTAAGGCCGTTTTAGCGGATTGCGGCAGCTCTTCCCGTCCGCATTCATGGACCTTGGCCGTTTTCGTTTGCATGTGCTCCATATTCATGCTTAGAGTACCTCCCTTTGGGAAGATGCATCTTGATAGGAACCGTCGTCGCGGCGAATCATGTATTCATAGCCCTGCTCGACAAGAAAAAGCTGGCGGCGCAGGGCAAAATGCTGCTCCCTGCTGTCTGCGGAGACTAAGCTATAAAAATACGCGTTATCTCCCGCCACCTTCGGGCGCAATATCCGGCCAAGCCGCTGCGCTTCCTCTTGTCTTGAGCCAAAGCTGCCCGATATTTGCACGGCCACCGAAGCGTCCGGGAGATCTACGGCAAAGTTGGCGACTTTGGACACAACAAGCACTTTCACCTGCCGTTCGCGAAAGGCCTGAAACAACCGGATCCGCTCCTCCTGCGGGGTGCTTCCCGTAATAAGCGGTGCCTGCAGCACGACCGCCGCCTGGGTGAGCTGCTGCAAATATTGACCGATGATGAGGATTTGCCTGCCTTCATGCAAGCGCAACAGCCGCTCTAGCCAGTCGATCTTTCGGGAATTTTCGGCAGCAATTCTGAACTTCTCGCGTCCCGGGGCGGCTTCATACTTTTCCCTCAGGGATGGGGCCATTGCAACCTGGATTTCCTGGCATTCAACCCGGGCGATATGCCCGGTCATTTCCAAATCGCGCCAAGGCACCTCATAAAGCTTGGGTCCGATCAGTGAGAACACGTCCCGTTCGCGGCCGTCTTCCCGGACGAGAGTTGCCGTCAGGCCGAGGCGCCGGGTCGCTTGAATATCAGCCGTAGCCCGGAATACGGGCGCCGGCAGCAGGTGCACCTCATCGTAAATGATCAGTCCCCAGTCCCGCTCGTTAAATAAGCGCATATGCCTGAAATCTTCGTCTTTTTTAGAGCGGTGGGTCAAAATTTGGTACGTCGAAACGGTAACCGGACGCACCTGCTTCTTGCCGCCGGAATATTCCCCGACCTCTTCGGACGTAAGCGTCGTCTTCTCGCAGATCTCTGCGATCCATTGCCGCACAGAGGTGACATTCGAGGTCAATATCAGGGTCTCGCACTGCAAGCGCGCCAGGGCGGCTAGCCCGACTACTGTCTTCCCAGCCCCGCACGGCAGTACGATCACTCCGCTTCCGCCATGCCCCGCCTGCACTTCGGAACGGTTCGCCTGGCCGGCAAACGCATTGACTCCTTCTGATTGGTAATTCCTCAGCGCAAAATGCCGGCCATCCGCAAGCACGGTCCTGAGAGCCAGCGGCAATTTATGTCCGCGATGATACCCCGCTTCATCGCTGACGGGATAACCTAGACGTGCCAGTTCCTGCTTAAGCAGGCCGCGGAAGAACGCAGGAAATCGCAACCGGGAGCCTTCCCGCTGCAGCCTGAAAGATGTCAGGGAGTTTTCCCTCTCCAGTTGTTCCAGTAGGGCCGAATCCGAACACCGCTGCTCAAGATAGATCATGTCCGGCTCCTTCTCCGATCGAGTCAAAGCCAAAGAGCCGTAACGTGACATCCACATGTGGATGTCGGAAAGCACCTTGCCCGGCACCTCCCATCTCGCCAAGCTGCGCAGCATTTCTACAACGTCGTCCGCCGTTTTGCCCCCTGCTGCGGCATTCCATAAAGATAGCGGCGTAATTCGGTATGTATGAAACAGGGCCGGACTTTTGACGAGCTCCGCAAAGAGAGCCAGCTTATTCTTGGCCTGTTCGAAGCCGGGATGCTCCTTCTCCAGCAGAACCGTAAAATCACGCTGCACAATGCATGCTCCCGTTCCGTTCATCAAATGGGCCTCCTTCTTCTAAAGATAAATTTTGCGATATGGAAAAGAAGAAGCCCGCAAGCAATGCGAACTTCTTCTCTGAAATTGGCCTAGCATGACTAGTGGACTTGATGGGAAATCTCGCTGAGCGCATCGCCAGCTTCATCGGAAAAATTGTTGCGTACAGCCATATCTCCGATCGACACGATCCCGATGAGCCGTTCTCCTTCCGTTACCGGCAGGCGGCGAATTTGCTGCTCCGCCATCATTTCCGCGGCATCATCGACCGGCGTGTCCGGCGAAGCGCAGCGGATGCCCCGCGTCATGACCGTCTCCACGGCCGTTGAACCAGGATGCTTATCCGCGATCGCTCGAATAACGAGGTCGCGGTCGGTAATGACGCCGATCAGCCGATCTCCATTCTCAACGACGGGAATAAAGCCCGTATCATGGTTTTTCATTTTAACCGCGACCTCATAAATATTGTCTTTCGGCGATACGGTAACCACTTGGTCAGTCATGATGTCCTTTACTTTTCTCATTATGCCATCCCTCCATCATTTAGATTTCCTAGGAGGGGGCTATATTATGCATGGCCCTGGGCTGAAGACTTTAGATATTAATTAAGGCTGATTCACTTGAAAGGCTTCCGCCATCGCGATCAAGAGATTGGCAGCATGCAGCATCGCCTCTTCATCGATATCGAATTTCGGATGGTGATGCGGATAAATCGCATTCTTCTCCGGATTTCCGGCTCCTACAAGCATGAAGACGCCGGGAACCCGCTGCAAATAATAAGCAAAATCCTCGGCAGGCATAATTTGCGGTGAGAGCTCGCTTGACAGCCCGGTCTCCCGCTCCGCAACCTCCCGAAATCTTTCGTATTCCTCCTGATGATTGACTAGGCTCGGATAACCGGTCATATAATCAATCGCCACACCCGCTCCATAAGCCTGTGCCGTTCCTTCTGCCAACTGTTCGATCCTCTCGCGGATTATCCTGCGGGTCTCTTCCTGGAAGCAGCGGACCGTGCCGGCTAATCGGCATGTATCGGCAATTACGTTCTGAGCCGTGCCGCCGTGAATGGAGCCGATCGTCACGACAGCGGGATCCAACGGATTGACCGAACGGCTGACAACGCTTTGCAGTTGCAGAACAAGCGCCGCTCCGGCAACGACGCTGTCCACCGCAGCATGCGGCATTCCGCCATGGCCTCCGCGGCCCGCCAGCTCGATGAAGAATTCATCCGTCGACGCCATTAGCGGCCCCGGTCGACTGGCCGCCGTGCCTACCGGGATCGGCGTCCATAAATGCACTCCGTAGATCACGTCCACGCCGTCCAGCGCCCCGGCCTCGATCATGGACAATGCTCCTCCCGGACAGACCTCCTCCGCCGGCTGGAAGATAAGCCGGATTTCGCCTTGAAGCGTCCCTCTTCGGGTGCTGAAATATTCGGCAACGCCGAGCAGAACAGCAGTATGGCCATCATGTCCGCAGGCGTGCATGACGCCGGGAACCAAAGACGCATATTCACAGGTCTTCTCGTCCTGAATCGGCAGCGCATCCATATCAGCGCGCAGCGCGACCGTCTTCCCCGGCAAATGGCCGCGAATCGTGCCCACGACTCCGTTCCCTCCGACGCCAACCGCTGCATCGATGCCTAGCTCCTTTAGCACATCGGCGACGTATGCCGCCGTTTTCTGTTCCTTGAACGACAATTCCGGGTGGCGGTGCAAATACCGTCGGCGCTCCACCATAACCGGAAACAATGATTTTAGCGCTTCCTCTCTCATTGACTTCCACTTCCTTCTTCGTCAATAACGCATCAAACTGCCGGAGGCATGCCCGCCGGCATACGATATGTATTATTGTAGCAGAAAAATCAGCGCCCTCAATATAGGGCGAATCACTATACCCCTCACCATTCTGAAGCGTTTCCTACGCTTGCACAAGTGGTGGAAACATAATATCATGGGAGAAGAACTTTTAAGGAGGCATTTTACACGATGATTCTCGAAAATACCGGTTTGAACGGATTAAAAAGCGACTTGTCCTATCTGGACGAATCCGCGGAGAAAGTCGGGTTTATTCGCTGGCAATGGGAATATTACCGGGCTACATACGATTACAAAATAGAAGCAAATGATAACGAGTACTTCCTTCGCATTAACACGCGAGCTGTAGAGGGCAAATTGGAGCGTCCGGACACGGTTCTGGAAATTGAAGCAGTATATATTGGACGGGCCACATTCCCGCATGGGCTGGAATACGAATCGGAAATTCCGGCATTCGTGTTAAAGACGGCCAACCTTAAGCTATCCGAACTGAAACAGCTCCTAGAGGCGTAAGGAACTTGGCATGAGAGACAGCAAATCAGAGCCCAAACGCGGAGCTCCCGATTTTCAACTACTCATCCTCACCTTATTATTGGTTGGCTTCGGGATCGTCATGGTGTTCAGTTCCAGCTCCAGCATTACTTTGGTAAGCGAAAAATTTGGTTATGATTTGATGTACTTTACGAAACGTCAAGTGATCTTCGGAGGAGTCGGCCTGATTCTCATGTTCATTACGATGAACATCCCTTACGATAAGTTCAAGAAGCTGTTTGTGCCTGTATTTATCTTGACTATCATCATGCTGTTTCTCGTTCCGTTTTTGGCGGTTGACATCAACGGGGCCAAGAGCTGGTTCCTGATCGCCGGTCTAGGCATTCAGCCTACCGAGCTGGCGAAGATCACCACCATCCTGTATTTGGCCGCGCTGATTTCCAAGAAAGGGGAGCGGTTCCGAGATTTAAGGACCGGCTATATCCCCGTAATGGTGATCGTCGGCTTCATCGCAGGTCTAATCATGCTTCAGCCTGACTTAGGCTCCTGCCTTATTCTGGTCGCAACCGCGGGCCTAATCATTTTTGCCGGCGGAGCGAACTTGAAGCATATCCTCGGTTCGATTGCCCTGCTGATCCTAGGCGCAAGCCTCGTTCTAGGTGCCGGAGCGCTTTGGGACAAAATCAGTCCGAGCGAATCGGTGTCATCAGGCGGAAGCAGCTATAAGATGGGACGGATCAAATCATTCATCGATCCTTGGGAAGACCCGCAGCATACCGGCTACAACCTGATCCACTCCCTTACCGCACTAGGCCATGGCGGGCTTACGGGAGCGGGATTCGGCCAAGGCATTCAGAAGCTGCATTATCTGCCCAACTCGTACAATGACTTCATTTTCTCCGTCATCGGCGAAGAGTTCGGTTTTATAGGCAGCATCATTTTCTTATTGTTCTACACCTACTTCATATGGAGGGGACTGCTTGTCTCGCTCCGATGTTCCAGTATGTTTGGCTTGCTGACAGGTGTAGGGATCATGGGACTCATCGCAATCCAGGCCTTCGTTAATATCGGGGGCGTAACACGGACGATACCCATTACCGGCGTAACGCTGCCGTTCATCAGCTACGGCGGCTCCTCCCTGCTTGTCATGATGGGAGCAATGGGCATCGTACTCAGCATCTCGCGCGACTCTTCCCTGCCTGCAAAGCAGGAACGGACCAAGTCCGTCGTTGTGAAGGATCCATCGTATGAGTTGAGCCATCCCAGACGCCGCCATCTATAGCATGAAGAAACGAAAGAAGACTACGGGTTCCCCGTAGTCTTCTTCCTTCCATGCCGATCGGTTCAAATACTTCTCGAACCATCTATGTACCGTTACGCTGCATGATCAGATTTCATCATCTTTGAATGCAACGCCTTCAACTTTTACATTGACTTCCACGGTTTTAAGTCCAGTCATGCTTTCGACCGCTTCACGAACATTTTGCTGCAGCATCCGACATACCTCATGAATCGGTGTCTCGTACAGTACAATAATACGGAGATCGATTGCCGCTTCCAACTGACCGACTTCTACGGTGACGCCCTTTTGCACGTTCTTGCCGCTTAACCGCTTCGCCCATCCTTCTGACAAGCCGCCGGACATTGCCGCGATTCCCGGTGTTTCCAGGGCTGCCATCCCAGCGATTTTTGCAACGACGTCATCTGAAATTCGAATAAGCCCATTATCTAACTGTAATTGTTCGGTCATGGTCCATTCCTCCTTCAACCTCATTATTATTTATTGTAATTCCTACACTGTTGTAAAGCAAATCGGAATATTCTTTTTTAGTAGATCGTTTTTATTTTATTCAAATTGGTTATATTGAATTTGATATAATTCATGCAAAGCCGAGGTGCCATCATGCGAAAATTTGTATCGCCAAGCCTGTTAATCATTTTCTTTATTTTAAGCGCCGCAGGGCATTATGCACACTGGCCAGCCACGTGGCAGTTCATCATTTCCGCCGTCGCCGTCATTTGTGTTGCCGGATTTCTAGGAAAAGCGACCGAAAGCGTAGCTCATTATGCCGGCCAGCGTCTGGGCGGATTTCTCAACGCGACCTTCGGGAACGCTGCAGAGCTGATCATCGGCATTCTGCTCGTCCGCGAAGGCTTATTCGATATGGTTAAAGCGAGCATTACCGGTTCGATTATCGGCAATCTGCTGCTTGTCTTAGGTTTAAGCCTGTTCGCTGGAGGATTGAAGCATAAAATACAACGGTATAACGTATCGCTGGCTGGCATGAACGGGTCGCTGATGATCGTTGCGATCATCGCTTTGTTTGTACCGGCCATTTTTCTGCAGACACATGTCCTTCATGAGGAGGATCGCACTACACTTAGCCTTGTCGTCGCCGGAATTCTCATCGTTTCTTATTTGCTATGGCTCGTCTTTTCTATGATTACGCATAAGGATTATTTAGCCGATGTCACGGAAGCCGGCAAAGGGGCGAACAAAGAAGTTGCCACCGACTCGGACAGCATAGGCCTGGCTACTGCAGGAGGCTCGCATGAATTGCCGCCCGCATGGTCCAGAGGCAAATCAATCGCATATCTCATCCTGGCAACGGTCATGGTCGCTTTCGTCAGCGAATGGCTCGTAGGAACGCTGGATACGTTCACAGAGCGTTTCGGTCTTAGCGAAATATTTGTCGGTGCTTTCGTTGTTGCTATCGTTGGGAACGCAGCAGAGCACAGTGCGGCCGTTTTGCTGGCCATGAAAAATAAGATCGGCGCCTCCGTAGAAATCGCCGTGGGCAGCAGTCTGCAAATCGCATTATTCGTCGCTCCGGTGCTCATCTTTGTCAGTCATCTCTTCGGCCGGCCGATGGATATCGTGTTCACCGTGGTCGAGCTTGCAGCCATCGGCGTGTCCGTCTTTATCGCCAAATCAATTACTCAGGACGGTCAGACGAATTGGTATGAGGGCCTGCTCTTGATCGCTGTCTATGCAATTCTGGGGGTCTCGTTCTACCTCGTATAACGCCGCCAAAATACATCAAGCAGGTACACAGCGATGCAAACAAAAAAAGCGTACAGCCCGGGTGATAACACGGATTGTACGCTTTCTGTAGTATGTAAGCCTGTTTCTATTAAACAGGCTATTCTTTATTATTCATCGCTTCGTATAACAGGGCCAAATTCCGCTCGAGCTTGTTCAAAATTTGTTTGCCTGTTGGCTCTTGAATGAGCCCGACACGAACCGCGTAGTCAACCTGTCTGGAGAAACCATACATTTGGGTATCCAATACTTCCTCATAGAGAGGGCAGTAACGCGTAGCCAGGTTCTCCATCTGCACTTCGATCAGCTTCTGTATTTTATCCGCATCTTCCTGCAGAAGATTTAATGCTTTCAGATTCAGTTGCTCCTGCAAATCAGATGAAGTCATGTTTCTTCCCCCCTATGTCCCTAAAGTCGATCACTCATCTACTCTATTCTTAATATTAGACGAAATCGAAGGCCAATACAAGAACCTCTCTAAATAATCCCTTTCCCAAGTCTCCCCAATTTGGATATGATGTTTTGCACAATCATTCGTTAAGCCAGGCCTTATAATTTCTATAGTCTTCAAAAAAGCACCCTTGCCTGTAAGGCAAGAGTGCTTTTTCGAACAAACGATTATTCGGCAACTACCTTCACATTCAAGCCGTGCTTCGCAAACACTTCGGATACGGCAGCCTTTGCCGCATCTGCATCAGGTCCGTGAACATGAAGCTCATAGCTTTGCGTGTTTACCAGCGTTGTGAAGAGACCCAAAATACTTTTTACATCGATATACTTATTATCTGCTTGAAGAACGATGGATGATGAAAATTTGCTCGCTGTTTGAGCAATTTCAACTACCGCTTGATTGTTGTTCGCCATTTCGAATCCCTCCGCGTCTAACTTTGGAATAAATATATTACCATGATACATTGAATCCGCTTCCCTAGCAAGGTATATTCTCTCTATTTCAAGTTCTCCGGATTCAAAGGCTCCAGCTCAGGCACTACGAATATTCCGTCTTTGCGGATGAGCACGTCATCGAAATAAATTTCCCCGCCGCCGTATTCCGGGCGTTGTATAAACACCAGATCCCAATGGATCGAAGATTTGTTTCCGTTAAATGCCTCTTCATAAGCTTGACCCGGGGTAAAATGAAGGCTGCCCGCAATCTTCTCGTCGAACAGAATATCCTTCATCGGATGCAAAATGTATGGATTGAAGCCGATCGCGAATTCGCCAATATAGCGCGATCCTTCGTCCGTATCTAGGATTTTGTTAAGGTTTTCCGTATCATTGCTCGTCGCCTCTACGATTTTTCCGTTCTCGAAGCGGAACTTGATATTCTCGAACGTAATCCCGTTATACAAAGTAGGTGTGTTGTAACTGATCGTACCGTTCACCGAATCCCTAACTGGCGCCGTGTATACTTCCCCGTCCGGAATATTGCGCTCTCCCGAGCACTTGATGGCTCCGATTCCTTTAATGGAGAAAGACAAATCGGTACCAGGACCGGTAATCCGGACTTTATCCGTACGCTTCATTAAGTTTGCTAACGCATCCTGCGCCCGGTCCATTTTGGCGTAATCCAGATTGCATACATCGAAATAGAAATTCTCAAAAGCTTCGGTGCTCGTATTCGCTAATTGCGCCATGCTGGCGTTTGGATAACGAAGCACGACCCATTTCGTATGCTTCACCCGCTGCTCACTATGTACCGGATGGGAATAAAGCGAATTGTACAGCTTCATTTTATCTTCAGGAACATCGGACAGCTCGTTCACGTTCGTGCCGGCCCGGATGCCGATATAGCAATCCATCTGCTTCATCCGGTTAAGGTCAATTTCTGCCCAGGTCTTCATCTGTTCCTCATTCGCATATTTGAAAAGTGAACGCTGCACTGTGCGGTCGGTCAGCTCAACAAAGGCATTTCCGCCCTTTCTGCCAACCTCTTCGACGATCGCGATCAGTAAATCCCGTTCATTGCCGATCATCTCGACAAGCACGTTTTCTCCCGGCTGAACGTTAACTGAATATCCAACCAAATTTTCCGCCAATTTCTGTATTCTTGGATCTCGCATACAGACTTACGCCTCCTCTAATTTACATAAGCAGCATTCCCATCGTGACAGGAAGCTGCTCCGTTAGTTGAACGCTGGTTAATTCGTATTCTATTGTATCACGGTCTGCCGAACTCTTCCAAGGGATTTGGGGATATTCGGAAAATAAACGTCCGCTACTTGTAATCGGAGAACCGGTTATCCGTACGTAGCGTTTCCTGCTGCGGAGCACCTTGCGGACTCAAATATGCTATTCTCGATTCGGAGGTCAGGCGCATTGGTAGCCCTGTCTTCGAACTGAGAGTAAGATGGTATACGGCTTGAACTTCAGCTTGATTCAGCATTTCGGCAAGCTGTTTATCTCCCGCGCTCCAGATCTGCTCCGACTGACTGGCCAGCTTCGCCCGTTCGGCGCTCGGCAGCTTCGCAAGCTTGTTCTCCCATTTCTGTCTTACCTGCTTCATCTCTTCCTCCAGTTCCCCGCCAATCAGAGCCTGCGCATCCGCGGCATCAAGTTCAATCCGCAGCACCTTCGTCCCTCTGGCTGCCCCGCTCTCCAGCTTGACGGATTTGCGAGCATTACGGATATGCTCCAGCTGTTCCAGCGGGTTAAGCCGTGCCAGCCCCCTGCCGAGCATCTCTTCGTCAGATTCGATATGCCAGCGCCGCCCCTGCGCCACAAACTTCGTTTCATATTCTTCTCCCGCTCGTGTTCCCGCTGCCAGAGGACCTCCCTTGCCTCCGGACTCCCCTTCCGGTATTACCGTCCGCATAGTCAGGCGGTGATGATTATCCAGCCTGCCGTTATAGCTTAAATTTTGCTCCAGCACTCCTTGCTCCCCGCGCCATAATGCTGCTTTGCCCTGAAAAGTCAAAGCATCCACGCCAGCTAAGCCGGACCACGCATGATTAAACCACTGCTCGCCGCTCCGAGTCTCCTGAAGACGGCAGGATGACATCGCGGCTGCAGCCATCAAGCAAAAACTCGCTAAGATAAACCTGTTAAGTAGAACCATGATGCTGATTCCTCCTCGGTGCTATAAGCCTGATAGCTGTAGGCTGTCCCTGCCCGAAGAATCTATTCGCCGGCAAAACAAAAACTGCCTCACCGCGCGAGACAGTTCATCTTGAAATTGCTCTATATTTAACCCGCTTGCGTTTGATTTCTACCGTTATTCTTCGCTTTGTACAAAGCCATATCCGCCTGGTAAAACAACGATTCAACACTGATTCTGTCATCATCCCGCGTCCACTCGGCAATCCCGCACGACACGGTCACCTTGGGCTCGGTCTCCTGTTCTACGCGCAGTCGGATCATTTCCGCGATTTGGAGCCCGTGCTCAATGCTCGCTCCCGGCAAGTACAGGGCAAGCTCCTCGCCGCCCCACCGGGCCGCGATATCCGTTTTGCGAATCGTACTCCTGATAATGGAGCATACCTGCTTTAGGATTTGATCTCCGGTTTGGTGCCCGTACGTATCATTGATCCCCTTAAACTGGTCGATATCAACGACGATCAACGAGCCGTTGGTGTCCTTCTTCTGAAACTCCTGAATCGTATCATCCAAATAATGGCGCGCATATAGCCCTGTAAGCATGTCCCGGTTAGCCATCCTCCGCACTTCCGCATGCAGAGAAGCGTTAGCAATCGCAAGGCCGATATGGGAAGCCAGCACTTGCAGCAGCTTGTAATTTTCATAAGAGAAAAACCGTTCTTCCCGGTGGGACAGCATAATAACGCCGTTCACTTCTCCCCTGACGATCAAAGGTGCCGCGATAAGAGATCGCGAGTCCGTCACCTCCATCATTTTGGAAGAAAACTTGCCATAGGCCTTGTAATCTGACAAAATAATCGGCTCCTGCGTCGAATAGACCAACCCGCTAAAGCCGTAATCCTTCGGAAAGAACTCCTTGGACAACGACGGCACATTGCTGGACATGATCTCAAAACGCTCGTTCTCTTTGGCGATTTGCGAGATGCAACAAAACTCAGCTCTAAAGATCGACAACAGCTCTTCCGTGGCAAATTTAAAAACTTCTTTAGGCCGGAGACTTTGATTCAGCCGTTTAGTCAATTCATTGATCAGCCGCAGTTCGCTGATCAACAGATTGGACTGCTCGTACAACTTCGCGTTCTCGAAGGCAGTTCCCGCCGTATCGGCCAGCATGCTGATGAGCTGCAAGTCGATTTCCTCCACCTGATCTTTAAGCAGCAGCAAATGAAACACTCCATAAACGCCCTGCTTACCAATGAGAGGAACCGCGATTTCTATGTTCAGCTCGCCTTCAGCGCTCTGCAGCTCCTTGCGCAACATTCTGCCTTCCATGAATGCCCTAACGCAGATATGCTCCTGCTCTCCGTGCAGCAGAAGCGACTTGACCCTCGGATCGCGGCTGACGTGATCCTGCGACATGAGCAGTTCCACCTTAGCCTCCGGATACATGCCGGCGATCCTCTCGAACACTTCGGACAAAATGGAATCGATGTCGATTTTGCCATGCAGCTTCTGAACGACCTGGAACAATATCGAACGACGCTGCTCCTCGCGCTTGTTCTGTCTCTGAATACTCAGCAAATCCAGCACGAACCAGGCATGGAATCTCTTGTAGAAGCAGGCCCGGAAATAATGGGCATTCATTTTCGCCAATATTAGAGAAGCATCAGCACCCATGCCTTCGTCCAGCACGCAGCCAAATACAGCAAACAAATGCCCGTTACTCCGCGTCAAGACCGGAACGGCAATGCAGTTGTTGCGTTCGAAGGAACGGACGGCAGAGTCGAGACTTTGCACGCTGGCGGCGACCGTCTCGGCAACAATCTGTGGAATCGGCATGTCTGCATCGATGAGCGTTCCGGCATGATTGGCCACGAACCACCTTACCCCATCAAGTTCGGGCAATCCGGCAACCTCCTGCTTCCAATCGGCGAAGCCTTTCTGTATGAACGGTTCAATATATGAGTAATCATGCTCTGTTATATCGAGTTGTTCCAGCCAACTCATATGCTCGTTTGCTTCCTCAAATAGCATAGACAGGGAAGAATTCGGAATTGTTTCTATCATCGGGTCGTCTCTTGATTGTTTGGCCATAGGAAAACTCCTTTTCGTCGCACTTGGAATACGGCGATTTATTGGTAACCTAAGCTAATTCAACTCTGTCCATGTATAACAGCCGCTAATGGTTGTCTCATCCGTCCAGTGATTCTCGCTTCTGTGATTCCGATTTTTTGTGACTATATGTTTATTTTACTATCTTCCGTCCCTTTTTGCATTAATTTTACTTCATTCTACCACACTTTTTTAGGCCGAAAGCCCTATCGACATAAACTACGTTTTTTAACGCTTTTCATACAAAAAACCCATCTTGACTTTATTCAATGATTTCATATAATATATATTGTTGATGAAGACTGGATAGGTCTTTGATTAGGGCGTAACGCATGCGGCACCCTCTGGACTTTGTTGCTGTCGGGACAGCGGCTGAACTTTCCTGACAGATGAAGCGTAATTATTTCTATCCTTCGCTTACCTAAACAAAGTCCGCGCAAGTAGAACCCTATAAAAATTTCAAATTAAAGGAGTCTACCTATACAATGGCACGTTACACTGGTCCTAAATTTAAACTTAGCCGCCGTCTTGGCATTTCCTTGAGCGGCACTGGAAAAGAATTGAAGCGCCCATTCCCTCCGGGACAACATGGTCCAACTCAACGGAGAAAAATCAGCAACTACGGTATGCAGCTTCAAGAGAAACAAAAGCTTCGCCACATGTATGGCCTTGGCGAGAAGCAATTCCGCACTGTGTTCAACAAAGCTCAAAAAATGAGCGGTATCGCGGGTGAGAACTTCATGTTCCTCCTCGAAACTCGTTTGGACAACTTGGTTTACCGTCTGGGCTTCGCCAACTCCCGTGCAGGCGCACGTCAATTGGTATCCCACGGACACGTTACCGTTAACGGCAAGAAAGTTGACATCGCTTCTTACTCCGTAAGCACTGGCGACGTAATCGGTCTTCGCGAAAGAAGCCGCGGTCTTTCTTCCATTAAGGAAGCCCTAGAGAACCGTACGCACGTTCCTGCTTACCTTGAGTTCAACGACCAAGCGCTGGAAGGCAAATTCATCCGTTTGCCAGAGCGTTCCGAGTTGTCCCAAGACATCGACGAGAAGCAAATCGTCGAGTTCTACAACCGTTAATAAGCAGTTCAAAACCGACTCATCCGCAAGGATTGAGTCGGTTTTTTTATTTTCTATTTAAGCAAGCGACAGCCTTCATCGTTATTTTCTGCATGGCCAATCTTTGAAAGAGCATTCAAATCCCTTAATTTATGCTATAATGTTGCTGTTAAAAAGGAGGATATTTCATGGCTCGCGATAACGATACAAGCTCCAACAATAAGCAACAGAAGAAGGCAAAAGCTCCGAAGCGCTCCAAATGGCGCTGGGTCTGGAAGACACTGGGCTGGCTGACCCTGCTCGGATTCGCTGCTGTTCTCTTTGCCGGAGGCGCCGTATTCGGGTACGTCACCTCGATCGTTAAGGATGACCCCGTGCGATCCCGCGCCGATATAGAAACGAAAATCAATCATAACGAAATGACAGGCTTCGCCTATTTCCGCGACGGTTCAGGCATCGGCCAGCTTCGTTCGGAAGAAGACAGGCGGCCGGTTAATTACGATGAAATTCCTGCTTCCGTCATAGATGCAGTTATCGCTATTGAGGACAACAACTTCAACAGCCATATCGGCGTCGATTTCAATGGAACGATGCGCGCGGTCAAACAACGGCTCCTGAAGGAGGACGTGCAGACCGGAGGCAGCACGTTGACTCAGCAGCTGGCCAGGCGCGTGTTTCTGAGCCTCGACAAAACCGATAACCGAAAGGTCAAGGAAATTTTTCTTGCTGTACGTCTGGAACGCTTCCTGTCCAAACCGGAAATCATTACAGCTTATTTGAATAAGGTCCCTTTTGGCAACGGCTCGAATGGGTATCAGGTATACGGCATCAAAGCTGCCGCCAAAGGAATATTCAACATCACCAATTTAAACGAACTTAACATTGCCCAAACGGCTTATCTGGCGGGGCTGCCTCAGCTTCCCTCCGCCTATTCCGCCTTTAACGGCAAAGGAGAATTCAACGAAGAGGCATTTACGCGTGCGATCAAGCGTCAGCAGCTCGTGCTGTCCCGCATGCTGGAAGAAAATAAGATTACCAGGGAGCAATATAACGAAGCATTAGCCTTCGACATTAAAGGCTCTTTGGCCGAACAAACGAAGAAGGCCTACGAGACGTATCCATACTTGATGCTGGAAACCGAGCGGCAGGGCGCTCTCGTCATCGCCATGATGAATAACCCGGAGATGACCAAAGAGGAGTTGCTGAGCAATCCGCAGCTGCTCGAAGAAGCACGGCAGCAGCTTCTGACAGGAGGCTATCGAGTCTACACGACCATCGATAAGCAAGTGTACAACTCCATGCATAAAGTGTCGGAGAACGCCGACAATTTCAGCCCTTACAGCGAGAAGAAAGGGCTGGAGCAAGTCGCGGCCATCATGCTCGACAACCGTTCCGGCGCCATTCTCGGGATGATTGAAGGCCGGGATTTCTATACGGAGCAAATGAACTATGCTACACAAATGAAAAGGCAGCCCGGATCTACGATGAAGCCGGTCGCCGCTTATTTGCCGGCGATGGAACTCGGCTTGATCCAGCCAGCCAGCATCATCGATGATTCGCCGATCATTTTGCGGGATTACTCCAAGGGCTATCATATCCCGGTGAACTCAAGCGGCGGCTACAAAGGCTTGGTTACAGCAAGAACCGCGCTGAATGAATCGCGGAACGTACCGGCGCTGAAGGTGTTTAATCAAACGGTAGGCATTGAGCAAGCCTGGGAGTTCGCCAAGAAGCTCGGTATCACCACATTGGTCGAGGAAGACTACGGAGCTCAGACCGGCGTCCTTGGCGGCCTTAAATACGGCGTTACCGTTGAGGAGCTTACGAACGCATACAGCACGGTCGCCAATGGCGGAGAGTTTACCGATGCCTATATGATCGAGAAAATCACCGATTTCAAAGGCAATGTCGTGTATAAGCATGAGGTCGAGCCTGAACGCGTCTTCTCCAAGCAGACCGCATACCTGATGACAGATATGCTTCGTACGGTAATTACTGACGGAACGGCGAAGTCGCTCAAAAGTGATTTCAAAAGCTACGGAAAAATACCGATCGTCGGTAAAACGGGCTCCACGCAAAGTTATGCGGACGTATGGTTTATGGGCTATACTCCCGACGTATCGCTAGGCGTCTGGATCGGCTATAAAGAACCGGTCAATACGCTGTCTGACGCAGGCAAGTCGAGAGCACGCTCTATTTGGGCCAAAGTTATGAATGAAGTGACCAGCAGCAAGCCGGAGCTGTTTCAAACGAAACAATTCGAGAAGCCGGATGGTATCGTAACCAAAACCGTTTCAGGCTATAGCGGCAAGCTGCCAACCGCCCTTACGCAGCAGGCCGGAAAAATGGTCACGGATCTATTTAACGCTAAATACGTGCCTTCCGAGCCCGACGACGTGCTGGTTCGGGCGAAATATGTCACTTATGAAGGCGTCAACTATGTTCCGCATGACACGACCCCTTCGGATATGGTGCTGGAAAAAGTCGTCATGAAACGCGAGAAGCCGATCAAGGAGCTTGTCGACGAGCTTCAGAAGGCCTTCTCCGGCATGAGGGGCGGTCATAAACCGCTTAGCTTCTACATGCCGAAGGATGCTGGCGAGGATGCTCCAACCAAGCTGGATCCGCGGGAAGACGATGGTAAAGATCCATCGCCGCCTAGCAATGTCCATCTGACCGGGGCGGGCGGCACAGCCAGTATATCTTTTACTAAAAATCCCGAAAATGATATTGTCGGCTACCGTCTGTATCGGTCGGAAGGCGGAGCTGCTTTCAAGGGCACCGGGAAGGTTGTGCTGGCAGGCCAAGACACCTTGTTCACGGACTCGGGCTCCGGCGGCAATTTCGCCTATTACATTACAGCGGTAGACGTCGCTGGACGCGAATCGGCGCCAAGTGCGATCATCAGCTTCGATAGCTGGAGTGGCATCCACAATCCGGATGGCTCGGACCAGGAAGCATTGCCGGAGATTGATTTGGACAATTTAGCTCCGCCGAATGCGCCAGGGCAAATAGGCGTGCAGATCAATGACCAGGAAATTACGGTAAGCTGGGCAGCCAATGCGTCCGAAGAACACATTACGAAATATCAGATATATTTATCGGATACGGCGGATGGAGCGTATTCTAGACTAGGCTCCACCCCAGCCACGCAATTCTCGTTTAAAACGGATTCGCCAAGCGGTTGGGTTAGGGTAACGGCGATCAATGCGCTCGGAGAATCCTCACCCTCGGGCTCGGTGCAGTTCAAGAAGTAACCGCGAAGACCAAAAAGCTTCCACGCTTGTGGAAGCTTTTTTTGCGTATTAAACTACTTATCTGTTAGCTACCAGTCCCTCATACCGAAACGAATAATAATGTCCGTTCCCCTGCCAACCTCGCTTCGCACCTCGACCATTCCACGATGGGCCTCAGCAATCTCTTTGGCAATCGCCATGCCAAGACCGCTGCCGGATGACGTACGGTCAGTATCCGTTCCCCGATAGTATCTTTGGAAGAGGCGGCTTTGGGTAACCTCATCCATTCCCGAACCGTTATCCTCGAAACGGATGGCAAAGCCTTGGTCCGGGAGTTTTTGCACATGAACCGCTAGTCGAGTCCCCTCCGGATTATGCAGCATGGCATTGATCATAATATTGTCCATCATGCGGCGAAAGGCCGTAGTGTCAACATGATAATAAATCTCCTCGGGAGAAGGAATCCATTGGCATTCATAAAGTGACCAAACCGGATCCTCCGCGATGCGTTTGACCGCTTCCCCCACGACCTCATTCATGTTCCGGCATTCTCGTTTCAGCGCATCGTCAGCGTGCTTAAGGCGGTACAGCATATTCAAATCCTGAACTAGTCCGTCCATGTATTCGGCTTTTTCGGCCATGATAGCGGCAAACTCCATAATTTCCTCCCGCTCCCATTCATATTGGCTCGTACGCAGCAGTTGGGCATACCCGAATATGGATGAGAGCGGGGTCTTCAAATCATGGGACAAGCCGGCGATCCACTCCTCACGCATCCGGTCATTCCGCTCCCGTTCAAGCTCACTGCGCTCAAGCTGACCCGACAATTCCTGTACGGAATGAATAACCTCGGCATACGCCCGATATCTCCGTTTGAGCCGTCCTGAACGTCTCTTGCTTCGCGGCCTTCCGTTCCGGTCCGCCGGCTCTTTGTATTGCCGCTGAGCCAAGTTCTGCAGCCAGCGCATCACGTGAAGCACCGGCAGCCCGAATTTATTCCCCTGCCATAACGCTAATGCGCCGCAAGCAAGCAATAGGAGCAGCACGAGACTGCCAAAACCGTACATGATGAGCTCGCTCTCGCTGTTCACAGTTGGTCCGAAAGGGGTCAAACGAATTCCCGGAGCTGCTTGGAACGGGGCATGAATCAGCCAGATCCTTCCGGTATCCTCTTCCATTCTCATTTCCATGCGGGTTCCGTAACGTTCGGGGTACTGCAGCCTGAGAACGAGCTCCTGCGGTGAATAAATCCGAGGCACGCCAGCAGGAAGGCGATACGACGCAATCTCTGCCCCCCGCAAATCAAGAAGCTGAATACCCGCCTCGTATTCTCCCAAGACATAGCGAACCTCCTCTGGCCATGCGGTTGTGCCTTGTGCCTGTTCCGCCTCCTTCATCAAGCGCTCGGAACGGGAGGCCTCCTCAGCCAGTTTGGCTACAGCTGTATCCAGCGGCTCCTTCACCCCGTAAAGCAGCGTTACCGTCTCTCCATCAATAACACGTATCAGGATGTACAGGCGATATGGAAACGGCACCTGCCCGTAAAAATAGTTGACCAGTTCCCCAGGTGTATATTTTGCAGGGATGTCGGGAGGCGTAAAAAATGCGTACATCGCTTCTCCGTCCTCATTTAAGACTTGAAGCCATCCCCCATTATCTTCAACCTGCTTCAGCAGCTTGGGGGATATATACGGAGAGCCATCCTCCTGAATGGAATACGCATCCATAATCGATTCCAAGGCGACACGAGAGAAATTGCGTTTCAGTTCAAGCTCAGTCATGTTATTCAAAATCCACAGAAACATCATTACAACGCAAACAGCTGTAATTGCTCCGACGGTCAGCCACTGTCTGATGAACATCAGAACGAAGCGACGGCGCATCGTCATTTGTCCGCCCCTCTTCGGACAAGCTTGTACCCTAACCCCCTAACAGTAAGCAAAAATTCCGGCTTGGCTGGATTTCGTTCAATTCGCTCCCGTATGCGGTGAATATGTACCATGACCGTGTTATCATCGTTAACCGCAGATTCCCCCCATACCCGCTCATAAAGTTCTTCTTTGGGAAAGACACGATTAGGATGGCGGCATAAGAACAACAGCAGCTGAAAAACTTGTGCCGGACAGTCGACGATAGCTCCCTCTACGGTCAACTCTTTGGCGGTTGCATCCACTATAAAATAGCCGAAATCGTATGTTTCCTGTCCCCCCGGCTTCTTCGCCGGCAGAAACATCGACGATTGAGCGGTTCTTCTAAGGTGCACCTTCAAACGGGCAACGACTTCGAGCGGATTAAACGGCTTGACGATATAATCATCGCCGCCGATCGCAAATCCCGTAAGCTTGTCCAAATCTGTAGAGCGGGCCGTCAAGAACAAAATTGGCGCGTCCGTCGTCTCCCGGATGAAGGGAGCAGCCTCAAAACCACTTCTTCCGGGCAGCATTACGTCTAAAATAATCAGGTCGTATGTTTTGGAACGGCAGGCCTCAATCGCCTCCTCGGCACTTCCGGCCAAATCCACGTCGGTATATCCTTCCTTGACCAAAACCGTATGCAGCAGCTTGCGGATCGCCTTCTCGTCATCGACAAGAAGAATACGAGGTTGGCTCATTGTCAGCCCTCCCTTACGCTTATTTCGTGCTCATTGTATGCCATTGTAACATATTAATTTTATCTTTTATCGTCCGGAACCTTAACAGAACCTTAACAGCAGAGTTTTATATTTAAGATGCTGTTCATACCTTGTTTCCCCCCCGTTTAAGTCCAGCAGATATGATTATAGATAAATAGAGAACAGAATGGGAGAGTTGAAGGACATGCAAACAAAATTGATCATTTGCGCACTCGCACTTATTCTATTATCGGGGTGTGGATCGGGTTCGCAGAGTACAAGCACCCTCGCCAATATCGACGAGCTGCCGGGAGCATTAATGGCTGAACGTTATGACCAGGTTTATAACAGCCTCAGCGATGATTTCCGAAGCCGAGTTACGAAGGCACAAATCAAGACGCTGTCACAATCGTTCTTTGAGACAGAAGATTTATTCGAAATAAAATCAAGATATGCGTTAAACGCTGTGACAGACTACATTTGGCTCAATTCCTCCGGCAGTAAAGGAATCGCAGCTACCGCCGATCAGGACGGGGTTATATGGGGGATGCAGATTGTGAATCTGGCCAGCTATACCGAGACAGACAATGCTTACACCAAGCAAGAGTACAGTTTGCCTTTAAAGGGAAATTGGTTTACCTTCTGGGGCGGAAGCAATGTGCTTCTAAACTATCACTACGCCTACGAGACGCAGCGTTATGCCTATGATTTCGTGGCCGTGAAAGAAGGCTTCTCTTATGAAGGAGATCCATCCCGCAATGAGAGCTTCCATGCTTTTGAGCGGGAAGTGCTAGCTCCTGCGGACGGCGTAATCGTAGAGGTCGTAAACGATGTGGAGGATAACGCTCCGGTCGGTACGATGAACGAGAAGCAGGCTGCCGGCAATTATATCATCATCGATCATCAGGGTGAGTACAGCATATTAGCGCACTTCAAACAAGGATCGATTACTGTTCGTGAGGGACAAAAGGTACAGCGCGGCGACTTGCTTGGATTAACCGGCAATTCCGGCAATTCCAGCGAAGCGCATATTCATTTCCAGGTATCCGACCAGCCCAGTCTGGAGCAGGGCAAATCCATCCGCATTAAATTCGTGAACGGACTGGATCCGGTCAAAGGACAATTTATTGAAGGCTAACTACAAGAAAGACGCCAGAACTGTTCATCCAGGCGTCTTTCTCATTATTATTTATCGATTATGCCTAAACGCCTCTTCTCAATCCTCTATCGTCGATAAGTCCCCAGCTGGGAGATTCAATTCCCAAGCTTTGAGTACACGGCGCATGATTTTGCCGGAACGCGTCTTCGGCAGCTTATCCTTGAACTCGATTTCGCGCGGTGCCGCATGGGCCGATAGCCCCTCTTTCACGAAGCGTGCAATGTCCGCCTTCAGCTCCTCCGAAGGCTCATAACCATCCAGCAGCGAAATGAACGCTTTGATGATTTCGCCCCGCGTCGGGTCAGGCTTGCCGATTACACCCGCTTCCGCAACGGCCGGATGCTCCAACAGCTTGCTCTCCACCTCAAACGGACCAATTCGTTCGCCGGAGGAATTGATGACATCATCAATCCGGCCCTGGAACCAGAAATAACCGTCTTCGTCCATATAAGCCGTATCACCGGAAATGTACCAGCCCGGAATCCGGAAATATTCCTCATATTTCGGAGCGTTGTTCCAGATCAGCCGCATCATGGCTGGCCAAGGCGTACGGATGGCCAAATTCCCCATTCGGTTAGGCGGCAGAACCTTGCCGTTATCATCGATAATCGCAGCCTCGATGCCTGGAACCGGCTTGCCCATGGAGCCAGGCTTCAACGGCATCGACGGATAGTTGCAGATCAGCTGTCCGCCAGTTTCCGTCATCCACCATGTATCATGAATGCGAAGCCCGTATACTTTGCGGCCCCAGCGCACGACCTCAGGATTCAGCGGCTCGCCTACGGACAGGACATGTCTCAGCGAAGACAGATCGTACTGGCCGATAATGTCTTCCCCTGCGCCCATCAACATCCGAAACGCGGTCGGCGCACTGTACCAGACCGTCACATTGTTCTGTTGGATCGTATCATACCAGTCCCCGGGACTGAAGCGCCCCCCGCGCACAACATTCGTAACACCAATCAGCCAAGGTGCGAATATGCCATAGGAGGTACCCGTCACCCAGCCCGGATCGGCCGTGCACCAGTACCTGTCGCCTTCTTTCAGATCTAGAACGACCCTGCCTGTATGGTAATGCTGAACCATCGCGTTATGGACGTGATATACACCCTTAGGCTTTCCCGTAGAGCCGGATGTATAGTGCAAGATCATCCCGTCCTCCCGGTTGACCCACTGGATTTCGGTCTCCGGCGGGGCCTGTTCAAGCTCGGCCAGCAGGTCGATCAGTCCCGCTTCCTGCGGAAGATCCTCGCCGACCAGGAACACGTGCTTCAATGCGGGAAGCTCATTCCGCTTAACGCGAGGCAGCAATGCAGGCGTCGTAACGATTGCCACCGCACCGCTATCCTCCAGCCGGTCCTTTACTGCCGTCTCCATAAAAGCTTCGAAGAGCGGCCCTACGACCGCACCAACCTTAAGCGTGCCAAGCAGGGAGATATACAGCTCCGGGCTTCTCGGCATGAAGACGAAAACGCGATCGCCCTTGCCAACCCCATAGCTGCGCAATACATTCGCAAATTTGTTCGACAGCGTGCTCATCTCTTCATACGTATAGGATTCATTCCTGTTCGAATCGCTAAACAGCAGAGCGGTACGGCTGCCTTTCCCCGCATCCACATGGCGATCGATCGCTTCATAAGCCATATTGACGCGACCCGTGTCATACCAGGAGAATTGCTTCTCCACATCGGCCCAATCGAATTTGGCATAAGCCTCCTCGTAATTCCCCAAATTGGACGAAGCAGCTACCTCCGAAATAACCTCACCTTGCAACTGACTCATTGTTTCATCCTCCTTGAATCTGTCTTTAGACAATCATTGAAAAGCAAATTCAAATCATGAAAACGGATACACGTTGGCGGATTTCATTACACGGACTATAGCTGTCAATCTATTTGCGTAGTTTGAAGCGGTATCCACTTGTTCATGAGGGCCAGTGTGTAATTAGTCATGCATTGTTAAGCGGGATGTCAAGAGTTATTTATGAATGTTTTATGTCGGAATACATTATAACACACGCTTTTATGAGGGGCTATACTTTTCAAATTTTCATTTTTCTGTTATAAGTGAGGGGAACGAGCAAAGGAGGCGGCGAAAATGGAACATCAGAAAACACATATCCGCCATACCGTATCAAGTGAAGGCCGCGAAATCGTCATCGAAGGCCCGGTCTTGCCGGAGCTTCTGCGAAGCTTCCAAATGCATGAAGAGCTCGATGCTTTCCGAAGGCCGAAGGATCAGCACGAAGCATTGATCGAAATCGCGGCGCTCCCGGAAGGACGAATCATTATCGCAAGGGAGCAGGACACGATCGTCGGTTATGTCACGTTTCATTATCCGGATGAAATGGAACGCTGGTCTCAGGGCAATATGCCCGATCTCATCGAGCTCGGGGCGATCGAGGTGGCAAACGACTACCGTTCGCTCGGGCTTGGCTCGAAGATGATCCGGACGGCATTCGAGCAGGATCAGATGGAGCGGTACATCGTATTTACGACGGAGTATTACTGGCATTGGGATTTGAAAAGCAGCGGGCTCAGCGTGTGGGACTACCGAAAAATGATGGAGCGGCTCATGAAAACGGTCGATATGGTCTGGTATGCTACCGATGACCCGGAAATTTGCTCCCATCCGGCAAACTGTCTGATGGTCCGCATCGGGAAAGATGTTCCGCTGGAATCTGAAGAGCAATTTGACCGCATTCGCTTTCAGCAGCGGTTCATGTACTAAGTGCACATCAGATGATGACACAAGAGCAAGGAGAGTGGCGCCCATGACTGGAAGCGCTTTATTGGTTCATCATGATAAAGCTATGAATTATCATTTTCACGACAGCCATCCTTTTCATCCGATCCGGCTTAAATTAACGCTCGATCTCCTTGCCGAAGCGAAAGCACTAGGGCCTACGGCGATGCTGACATCGCGTCCAGCCACGGAAGACGAACTGCTGCAAATTCACCAGCCTGCATATATCGAGGCTGTAAAAGCGTTAAGCGCAAGCCCTGGGCCGGATTGGCTGGAGCGGGCAGGGCAGTACGGGCTGGACGACGGCGATACGCCTTTCTTCCCGGGCATGCATGAAGCCGCTGCTTATGTTGCGGGAGGCTCCATTTCGGCCTGCGAGGCGGTCATGTCCGGTCGCTGCGATCATGCCCTGCATTTGGGAGGCGGCCTGCATCATGCTCTCTCCGCCAAAGCAGCGGGCTTCTGCGTATACAATGACGTCTCCGTGGCCATCGCCTATGTCCGGCAGCGCTACCAGGCACGGGTGCTCTATATCGACACCGACGTGCACCACGGCGACGGGGTGCAGTGGAGCTTCTACTCCGATCCTGAAGTATGCACTTATTCCATCCATGAGACCGGCAAGTATTTATTCCCGGGCACCGGCTTCGTGCAGGAACGGGGCGAGCATCAGGGCTATGGAACCTGTGTCAACATTCCGCTGCAGCCTTATACGGAAGACGCTTCCTGGATGGAATGCTTCGAGCAATCGATCCGCCGCTTGACGGAATATTTCAAGCCGGATCTCATCATCAGCCAGCATGGCTGCGACGCGCATGCACTCGACCCTCTCTCCCATATGCAATGCAGCATGGCCATCTATAACGAGATGCCCGCCATTATACACAGCCTGGCCCATACGTACTGCAGCGGGCGCTGGGTTGCCGTAGGCGGCGGCGGGTATGACATCTGGCGTGTCGTCCCCCGGGCATGGAGCCTGCTTTGGCTGGAGATGACGGATCATCCGCTAAAGCGCTCCCTCGACCAGCACCCCCGTACCCGGCTGCCCCAAGCATGGATCGAGCGCTGGCAGGAGCAAAGCTCAGTAAGCCTCCCAGCCGAATGGCTGGATGATTTAACCCATTGGGAGGGGATTCCCCGCAGGGCTGAAATTACGGCAAAAAACCGCGAGAGTCTCGCGGTTGCATTACAGGATTTCCCCTGAGCCTGATTAACGGTTCAGGCGAGCCACCATTTCGTTGAGGATTTCGAACGAACGCTTGGCGGCCAATACCGTAAATTCGGCGAAATTGACGTCCGCCGTGCCATCAGCCTTGTCGGACATCGAGCGAAGAATAACATAAGGAACATGATTCATATGGCATACTTGAGCCACGGCTGCCCCTTCCATTTCCACGCAGGCGCCATCCATCGTCTCGTGAAGCTCGCGCACATAGTCACGATCGGAAATGAACTGGTCGCCGGACAGCACCTTGCCTACGATAAAGTTGTTGTCCGCGCACAGTTTGGAGCAAACCTCCTCCGCCAGCCGGATCAACTTCTTATCGGCCGGAAAATCCGAAACGTCCTGATAAGGAATCATGCCGCGGGCGAAACCGAGCGGAGTCACGTCCATATCATGCTGCTGGCATGAAGAGGAAATCACGATATCCCCGATATTGAGCTCGGGGTGAACCGCACCGGCGACTCCCGTAAACAGTATCGTGTCGGCTTCAAAGCGATCGACCAGCACCTGCGTCGTTGCGGCAGCATTAACTTTGCCGACCCCTGATCTGCAAACGACAACCTCTTTGCCGTGCAGCAGCCCGGTCACAAAGCTGATTCCGGCGTGCACGACCGTGTTCTGCCGCTCTACCTGCTCCAACAGCAGAGCGATTTCTTCATCCATGGCGCCCATCAGCCCAATCGTTGCGGCCATAAGATCTCCTCCTCCTTTTTTTCCCTAAAAAAAGCTCCTGAACAGGAGCTTTTTCCGTATAACCTTTTTCATATATTTGTCTGTAATCTTCTTCTCTATCTATAATTGATGAATCAGTCCTGCCAATTATACATGGCTTACCGACAAGCGAAGAATCGTCTCATGCGGCAAAATTACCTTCGAGCTCTCCACAGTCTCTTTCTTCATCAATTTCGTCAACAAACGCATAGCCACCGCACCGAGGTCGTACATCGGCTGAGCTACCGTAGTCAGCTGCGGTCGGACCATCGAAGCCATCCGAATGTTGTCCACGCTAATAATAGAGAAATCCTCCGGTACTTTGAGGCCCTCATCCTGAATGCTGTGGATCGCTCCAATCGCCATTTCATCCGTAGCCGCGAAGATTGCCGTTGGGCGCTTCTTCAGGCCCAAGAAATACTTCATCGCTTCGACACCGGATTCGTAGCGATAGTTGCCGATCCGCACCAGATCCTCCTGGTATTGAATCCCCGCAGTTTCGAGCGCCCGCTTGTAGCCCTGGAACCGCGCGTATCCGTTAGCCGGGTCCTGCAGCGTTCCACTGATCATGGCGATCTCGCGATGACCATGGCGAATCAGCGTGCTAACGGCATCGAAAGCAGCTGCCTCATGATCGATATCAACGGACGGAATCGTTCCGTTCTCATCGCTCGTCGCACACAATACAACCGGAACAGAGGACGTTTGGAAAGCCTGCATATGCTCTTCCGTCACTGCCCCGCCCATAAAGAGAAGCCCGTCCACCTGCTTCTCAAGCAGCGTGTTGATGACGCGGATTTCCTTCTCTTTCTTCTTGTCCGCATTACATAAAATAATGTTATAGTGGTACATGTTGGCGATGTCTTCAATGCCCCGGGCGATTTCTGCGAAAATTGAATTTGAGATGTCTGGAATTACTACGCCAACCGTAGTCGTCTTCTTGCTCGCAAGGCCTCTTGCGACCGCATTCGGACGATATCCCAATCGTTCAATTGCTTCGTATACTTTCTTCCGGGTTTGCGGCTTCACGTTGGGGTTGTTGTTGACAACCCGTGAAACCGTGGCCATTGAGACGCCTGCTTCACGTGCCACATCATAAATGGTAACCGTCACATTCTTCTCTCCATTGCCAATAGATTTTCACTCATTCATCCCGTAGTTTTCAAGCTCCAATTAGGTTTATGATACGACAAAATTTTACTTTGTGCAATGTTCGCGCTTTATTCAGCTAGAATTCCCTCTAGGACTTCTGAAGTAATGTCGGAATGGGAAGTGTGCCAAACGGCTTGTCCGTTTTTGACTAGAATGGCTTGAGGGGATTCATGCTTTACTCCAAGATGCTCGGCAGCCGCATTGGATACGGCCCTGTCTTCAACAACGTATATCACACCGTAGGTAACAGCTTCATTGGGATTATGATTTAAGTATGCGTCAACCTCCCGGTGCGCTCCCGAACTGATGGGACAACGGGTACTATGTTTGAATAACAAAAGCGGCTTAAGCGCTGAGCCTTCCACAGTCTGGGCAAGCTCTTCTATGGAAGTTATTCTTTTCAAAGCAGCCATAATATATCCATCCCCTTTTTCCGACAAGGCAGACTCAACATACTCTTTAGATATCTTAACAAAAAAAAGACGTTAAACACAACTCATTACAGCACTTTGCCAAAAACCGTCCTTAATTCGCCCTTGAAAATTGACTGTTATTTACAAATTGAGATATTTGCGCTAATCTTTTGGAAATATCCTCCATCCAATCGCTATCTTCCATGCCTTTGGCGCATCCATACACATCCAGCAGCAGGTTAATGCGTTCCTTGCATTTCTGGTCGAGGAGCGATTCAAATGATGGAGAGTCCGTCTCATTCCATGTCCGGTAAATGCCGTACATCACGTCCGCCAGTTCGTTCACCTCATTAAAAAGCACGAGCCCCTGCTCCTGGCTCGCCTTCAGTTCCCCCAACAGAGCAAGCAGATCCGGTTTGACGGCCGGAAGCACCTCGTAGTGACTGCATTGCTCGCATTCGAATATCGGTACTCTGTCAATTTCGATAACCCCTCCAAAAATGAGCACTCTAAAATCGAGGCTCATTTCTTGCCCGCAATGACACAACTTGCGCACAGTACCACCTCTTCTTACAAATCATTTTTCAATTTACTTTTAACTGCCCGTCGTCCATTAAATGATGTATTCGACCCTTAGGGGATGTTCTCCTTTTCGGGGATGCAAATGCTTGTAATTTCCTTGATTGGCAAGGAATCTCGCCTAGGTTGCGGCGATGTCCATATGAAAAATAACTTTATTTTTGATACAATTAAAATATCGAAAACGATTTTCGTCAAGACCGATCAAGAACTGGAGGCGTCGATATTGAGACTTACTGGTAAAAGAGTTATCGCTTTAGTGGACGAGGAATTCGAGGATTTGGAGCTGTGGTACCCGATTTATCGGGTGCGTGAAGAAGGAGCCGAGGTGCATCTCGTCGGACCGGAGAAAGGCAAAAAATACATCGGCAAGTACGGCGTGCCTGCTGAAGCGGAATATAGCTTCGAGGAAATCGATGCCAAAGACTACGACGGCATTCTCGTTCCGGGCGGCTGGGCCCCGGACAAGCTTCGCCGTTACGGCAAGGTGCTTGAAATGGTCAAAGAACTTCATGCGGCGAAGAAGCCGATCGGCCAAATCTGCCATGCTGGCTGGGTGCTGATATCCGCTAAGATTCTACAGGGCGTTACGGTAACGTCGACGCCGGGAATCCGTGACGATATGGAAAACGCAGGCGCGATTTGGAAGGATGAGGCCGTCGTCGTGGACGGGCATATCATCTCAGCTCGCCGCCCGCCGGATTTGCCGCCGTACGGCAAAGCATTCGTCGATGCGCTGGCGAAGGCGTAATCAGTCCGCCTTGAAGCCGCTGCTGAATATCAAAAAGAAGAACCGCAAGGGAAGGAGCCGGCTGCTCGATCCCTATGCGGTTCTTCTTCGTATTTAATTATTCTGCCACACGCAGCTTTCCGCAAAACGCGTAAGTTCTGCCTCCACCTCAGCTCCAGTCGCGAGCCGATAGCAGTTCGCCCCGGCTTCTCTCCCTGCCGAAGCTTCAGCATTCAATATCCGGTGCTTTACCCTTAACAGCGATTGCGGTGACATGCTCAGATCGCGGACGCCCAGATGAAGCCAGATGGGGATAGCCTTCTCATCCCCAGCGAGTTCTCCGCAGACGCTGACCGGGATCCCAGCATCCTGCGCTGCCGTAATCGCTTGGCGCAGCAGGCGAAGCACTGCAGGATGAAACGGCTGGTACATATGGGCGATCGTCTCATTCATCCGGTCGACCGCGAGGACGTATTGGACAAGATCATTCGTACCGATGCTGAAAAAATCCGCTTCCTTGGCCAGCAAATCGGCGATCGCCGCCGCCGCCGGCACTTCGACCATGACGCCGACCGGTATGCCGTCGTCGTAAGCAATGCCGCGCTGGTCGAGATCGGACTTGGCCTCGGCCAGTATTTGCTTCGCCTGGCGTACCTCCTCCAGCGAGGAAATCATCGGCAGCATAATTTTCAAGTTTCCGTAGGCGCTGGCCCGAAGGATGGCGGTCAATTGAGTCTTGAACATATCCTTGCTGTTCAAGCTGATCCGGATAGCCCGATAGCCGAGGAACGGGTTATCCTCCTCCGGCAGCTCGAAATATTCCAGCTGCTTATCCCCGCCGATGTCGAGGGTACGAATCACGACCGAATGACGGCCTGCCTTCTCGGCGACCTGCCGGTAAATTTCAAACTGCTCCTCTTCCGAAGGAAAGTTTGGCCGGTCCATATAGAGGAACTCGGTACGGAACAACCCCGCGCCTTCGGCACCGCAATTGAGAACCTGTTCCAAATCTTTGACAGAGCTGATATTGCCCGCAAGCCGAAAGCGGACACCGTCCCGCGTGATGGCATCGACTGTCGCCAGCAGCTGCAGCTGCTCCTTGCGCTTCCGCTGGGCTTCGGCCATTTCTGTGTACCGTTGTATGATTTCTTGGTCAGGTTCAACATAAATAAGTCCTTCATCCCCGTCAACGACAAGCATATCGCCCGTCTTCAGCGGCGCTCCGAGCTTATGCTCCAATCCAGATACAAGTGGAATCCCTAAAGCCCGGGCCATAATGGCCGAATGCGAGGTCTTGCCTCCAGCCATCGTAACCATGCCCAGTACATTATCGGGATTCATATGTACAAGCTGGGAGGGCGACAATTCCTTAGCCACCAAGATATAGGGCTGGGTATCGGCTGGAAGCGTAATATCGGGCGTGCCAAGCAAATGCTTCAACAGGCGATTGCCCACATCCTTGATATCGAGCGCCCGCTCTTTCATGTACTCATCATCGAGCAGATCAAACATCGTGACAAAATGATCCGTTGCTTCTTTGACAGCAACTTCTGCGGCTTTGTACTGGCGTTCGATGATCCCGCGGATTTCGCTCATGAATACGGGATCCTCCAAAATGGCCAAATGGGCGTCGAAAATGCTCGACTCCTCGACCCCTACCGCTTCCTTGACTTCATTTTTCATTACTTCGATTTCCGTCTTGGATGTGCGTATGCCTTCATACAATCTTTCAAACTCTGCGGCCAAATCCACCTTATCCATCTGGCTGTCCGGCACATCCCATTCCCAGGCAGGCAGCACGAATGCCTTGCCGATGGCTACGCCCGCTGCTGCAGCGACGCCCTGTATCATGTTTAGACCCCCTGTATCCTGCTCTGTTATAGGATATCAATCTCTATATAATATTTATCTTTATTCACGAAGTAATTCGGGTTCGCACTATTATGGTAATCCTAGGTTTACAAATTTGTCAAAGGAAATTAAGCCTGTCCGGGCAAAACAAAGAAGAGGACCCCCGAATTCGGGTCCTCTTCTTACAGATTATTGCCTGCTCTTGCCAAGCAAAATGCTGTCCTCTACCTTGATGCACCGGTCCATGATGACCTTCAGGCCGCCCTGCTCAGCAATTTGCGCAGCTTCCTCACTGATGATTCCCTGCTGGAGCCACAGCACCTTGGCACCGGCCGTAACCGCCTCCCGCGCTACCTCCGGCGTATATTCGCTGCGCCGGAATACGTTGACGATATCGATCGGCTCCGGAATGTCCGCCAAGGAGGCATACACCTGCTCGCCGAGAATCTGTCCGCTTACCGCCGGGTTCACCGGAATAATGCGGTAGCCGTTGCTCTGCATCGCTTGGGCCACCATGTAAGACGTGCGGTCTGTCTTATCAGACAGCCCGACGACGGCGATGTTACCCGCATGCTCCAAAATTTCCTTGATTTCCTCGCGACTGGGATTTTCAAAAGCCATGGCCTAATCCTCCTCTCGAAGTTCCATAGTATGCCCTGCCCTAACTTCTTATACCCATTCTACCTGAGCGCCAAGCGCCTCCATATGGTCGAAAAATTGCGGATACGATTTAGCGACGTGATGCGCGTCCTTGATGACCAGCGGTTCACGGCAGCGCAGACCGACAATCGTCAAAGCCATGATAACGCGGTGATCGTAATGAGCGTTGATCTCAACTCCACCCTCAAGCCCGCCCGGACGGCCGTGCACGATGATCTCGGCCTGGCGCTCCTCTACGTTCGCACCGGCTTTTCTCAGCTCGTTCAAATAATCCGTAATCCGGTCGCATTCCTTATATCTTAAATTCTCTACGTTATAGAAACGGGAAGTTCCGTCGGCAAACACCGCGGCTGCCACCATGGCGAGCACCGCATCGGTCGCGGCATCGCCGTCGAACTCCACCGGACGAAGACGGCCATTGCCTTGTACGTGGACCGTGTCGTTCACATGAGTCAGCGGTACATCCATCATTTGCAGGACGTCTACGACCGCGCGCTCTCCCTGTTTGCTGCGCTCAGCGAGACGTTGCACCTTCACATTCGATTTAGTTACAGCAGCTGCCGCCAGAATGGCCGCAGAGCCCGGATAATCGCCTTGAACCGTATAGGTCTTCGCCTGGTAGCTCTGGCGGCCAGGTACCTTGAAGCTCATGTAATCGTCGCTGGCATGAATAATGATCCCCGCCTGCTCCAGCACTTCCAGCGTCTGGCCGACAACGACCTTCGATTTCAAATCGTCCAGCACCTCGATCTCGCTGTCCTCCTCCAGCAGCGGAGTCAGGAACAAGAGGGCGCTTAAATACTGCGAGCTAACCGCACCGGATACGGTGATCTTGCCGCCTTTTGGATTGCCGCCGCGAATCGTGATAGGCAGACGGCCCTCCTGATGGTCGACCTCAACGCCAAGCTGTTTCAGGGCCACAATCAAATCGTCATGCGGACGCTTGCCCAAGGAATCAGGGTACGTGTTGACGAAGGTCACCTCAGGGCACAAGGCGCCGATTCCCATCAGAAACCGGAGCACGGCTCCGGCATTGCCAACGTTCAATTCCTTAACATCCTTCGGTTTCCGGCCAAAGCCCGTAATGACGATCTTCTCCTCATCCTCTTCCAGTACCGCCCCCAGGTCGGCAATGCAGCGGCGCATAGCGTCGCTGTCCTCGCTGTGTGCAGGGTAATATATAGTGCTCGTTCCCTCGGCTAGTGCGGCAACGAGCAGATAGCGTGTCGTATAATTTTTCGATGATAGCGCCCCGATTTCACCGCTAAGCTCGGGCGTTGGTCTAACGATAACGTCCATTTATATTCTCCTTTTTCACCAAATATTATTTTGATTAACCGCGGTAATGCATTAAAATCTCAGACGCTAGGACGTCCGGGGTTTTACCCGTGGTATCGATCTTGGCATGAGCGAAATCATAAGCATGCTTGCGCTCCTCTATGAGGACGGTTAGTCTCTCCCTAGCCCCTCCGGCAAGCAGCGGCCTGCCCGGATCCTCGCCAACGCGCTTCAGAATGCTCTCCAGGTCAGCGGTTAGAGCAGCGACCCAGCCATGCTCCAGCATGACGGAGCGGTTCTCCTCGCGCAGAACGGCTCCTCCGCCGGTTGCCAGCACTACCCCGCCCTCTTGCAGAACCTGGCGCAGCAATGCGGACTCCATATCCCGGAAGTAGGGTTCGCCATGACTCGCAAACAGCTCAGGAATCGTGCACTTTGCTTCCTCCTCGATCCGCTGATCGAGATCGATCAGCCGATAACCAGCCATTTCGGCAAGTACGGCTCCTACCGTTGACTTGCCCGTGCCCATCATTCCTACCAGTATAATATTGTTTCTCATTCCACTCAATATTTCACCTACTTTATTCCTGTGCTGATGGCAAACTTTTTCATATCATAACACAGGCGCTAACATTTCGGCACACCTCATTATGAAATATTCAAAAAAGGCGCCAAAGAGCAAAACTGCTCTTGACGCCTTATGAATCAATTAATTAGAACCATTGATGATGGAATACGCCTTCTTTGTCAACGCGTTTGAACGTATGCGCCCCAAAGTAGTCGCGCTGTGCTTGCAGCAGGTTGGCCGGCAGGCGCTCCGTGCGATAGCTGTCATAGTAGGACAATGCGCTGGAGAAGCCAGGAACCGGAATGCCGCGGGAGACCGCTGCCGAGATCACTTGACGCCATGCATCCTGATACGTCTCCACGATGTTCTTGAAGTAAGGATCGAGAAGCAGATTCTTCAAGCCAGAATCGCGGTCGTAAGCTTCCTTGATGTTATGCAGGAATTGGGAACGGATAATGCAGCCGCCGCGGAAGATCATCGCGATGTTGCCGTATTTCAAATCCCAGCCATACTCGTCAGATGCAGCTCTCATTTGAGCAAAGCCTTGAGCGTAAGATACGATCTTGCTGGCGAACAAAGCTTTGCGAACATTTTCAATGAACTCCTGTTTATCACCGTCAAAAGAGCTGGCAGCCGGGCCGCTCAAAATTTTACTTGCGGCAACGCGCTCTTCCTTCATCGCAGACAAGAAGCGGGAGAATACAGATTCCGTAATCATGGACAACGGCACGCCGAGGTCAAGGGCGCTTTGGCTTGTCCATTTACCTGTTCCTTTCTGTCCGGCAGCGTCAAGGATGACGTCAACCATCGGTTTGCCGGTCTCTTCATCGTATTGTGAGAAGATGTCCGCCGTAATTTCGATCAAGTAACTGTCCAGCTCGCCTTTATTCCACTCGGTGAAAATTTCATGCAGTTCCTTGGCATCCAAGCCAAGCACGTCCTTCAGCAGGTGGTAAGCCTCGCCGATCAGCTGCATATCGCCGTACTCAATCCCGTTATGCACCATCTTGACATAGTGGCCTGCGCCATCCGGACCGATATATGTACAGCAAGGATCGCCGTTCACTTTAGCGGAAATAGCCGTAAGAATCGGCTCTACTAATTTATATGCGCTTTCCTGGCCTCCAGGCATGATCGAAGGGCCGTTCAATGCGCCTTCCTCACCGCCGGATACCCCTGTGCCGATAAAGCGGAAGCCCTTAGCTTCAAGCTCTTTGCTGCGGCGCTGCGTATCCGGGAAGTAGGCATTGCCTCCATCGATAATGATGTCGCCTTGATCCAGGTAAGGAAGGAGCTGCTCGATCGTTGCGTCGGTAGCTGGCCCTGCTTGTACCATGATCAGAATCTTGCGCGGTACTTCCAAAGAATTTACAAATTCTTCAACCGAGAATGTACCGACCACATTTTTGCCCTTTGCTTCGTTCGCGAGCATATCGTGAGTCTTCTCAGGGGAACGGTTATACACCGAGACGGTGAACCCTCTGCTTTCAATATTTAGGGCAAGGTTCTTACCCATAACGGCAAGGCCGATAACGCCAATTTGTTGTTTCGACATGGTCTCCATCCTTTGCATTCTATATTTTTTTCAATAATATCATTTTAACTCTTTGAAGTACAGAAGTGAACCCCTTCATCCAACTCTCATTTTATATTTAAAAACGGCCCTTCCAATGATCCGAAAGAGCCGTTTCAATCCTTGTTTATTGTTCGCATTGTCTCTCTTACCACTCCAGTTGGATTAATTGAATACGAAGCTTGCGCAGTTTCTCTTTGCAGTTCTCGATCAGCTCTTCGTCGCCGGATTTCATGGCGTCATACAAATGATCCAGCTCCTCGTCCAGCTTCTTCTGCAGGCTCTCAATCTGCTGTTCCGCCGATTGCGAGGCAAGCAGTTCCACGACTCGCTCCATGTCGAGCATAGGCCCTTTTTGAAAAATAACCCGATGCTCCACTCCGGTGATTTCCACCAAGCGGATGACCTCGCCAAACAGAATGCTCTCGATCAATATTTGCCGATCTTTAAACCGTTTGACGACCGCATGGCCGCGCAATTCTCCGATCAGCTTCTCGAACCATTCCGCCAGCTTGGCGTCCTTGATGACGTAATCGCCTGCCAGCTTGTATCCTTTCGCAAGACGCTGAAAACGCAGCTTGGTCAATTTGCGTCCTGTGCGTACGGAAATAATGAAGACCGATTCGTTCTCGCTCCAGTACAGCGAATATCCATCCTGGATCAGGTCGCGAATCAGCTGCTGAATGTGCCGGCGATCGAAACGGAGTTCCAGATTGCAGTATTCTACTTCGTAACTTTTATTCACGGCACTCCCTCCTTACCTTATCTTATACTTCATCTTATGTAGAGGTAACTTGGATTATTGATTATTTTTACCCGTTATGGGCCCATTGTGACGCAGAATAGGCTGAAAAAGTGTTATACTGGCAAGTAACGGCCGATACTGGCCGATAGAAAAACAAGCAAGATGCTGGAGGTTGCCATGATGAATTTTTCCGGCTTTACAAGCCAAGATTTCGATAGCTTGACCGTGCCAGGGCTTGAGCCGCGGATGGAAGCAATCATCGCGAATATCCGTCCTAAGCTCGACGCGCTTGGAGGAACGATTGCTCCTTATCTGTCCGCCTTATGCGGCGAAGAAATGTTCCCGCATGTCGCGAAGCACGCGAGACGGACGATCAATCCGCCCGAGGACACGTGGATTGCCTGGAGCAGCAGCAAGCGCGGCTACAAAGCGCTGCCCCATTTCCAGGTGGGTATGTTCTCCACCCATCTGTTCATTATTTTTGCGGTCATTTATGAAAGCCAGAATAAAGAAACCATCGCTAGGTATTTAGAGAAGCATGCGACCAAAGTGGGCAAGCTCGTGCCGGCGGATTTCTACTGGTCGACGGACCATATGAAGCCTGAGGGAACGCTCCACCGGGAGATGGATAAAGAGGAGCTGCTGCAAATGGCCGGCAAGCTCAAAACCGTGAAGAAATCCGAGCTGCTGTGCGGACTGCGCCTCGATCGGGATCAACCGCTTCTTCAAGACGGCGAAGGACTTACCCATAAGATCGAACAGACCTTCGAGACGTTAATGCCGCTCTACAAAGGGTCTTTCTAAAGCAAAGCATCCTTCCCGCGTCAAGCTCGGGGAAGGCTGCTTTTTGGCCGTGATATAATGATATGAACAAAGAACAGGACGCCCATCACGATGGCGCTGGCCATAAACGGTGCGGAGGGGCCGATCATATCCCACATTTTACCCGAGACGATCGGTCCGAATACCATCCCCGAGCCCTGAACCGTCAAGAACAAACCCCATACGGTCCCTTTCTCCCCCTCAGGCAGCATTTGGGAAATCATCGTATCCCATGTCGGCAAAATGCAGGCATAGCTGATCCCGATGAGGATGACGAGGATCCATACGACAGGAATAGTGCGCGTTACGGCAAATAGCCCGATCGCGACGGCAGCGAGCGCGAAGCCAATGTGCAGAAACCATTTGGTCCCGAAACGGTCCACCAGCCGGCCGATCGGAATCAGACCGATGACGGTGATGCCCCCTCCGGTAACGAGCAAGGCGCTGAAAGCTTCCGGCGATAAATCAAGCTCTGTCCTTACAAACAATGTGATGACCGGCGTAAGCAGCCCGATCGCAAAGGTCTGCAGGAAGAGCGCCGGGAATAATAAACGGCTGACATGCAGATTCTCTTTAATATGCCGGATCGATTGGAGAACGTTGTTCAGCACTCCCTTGGCTCCTCCTTCCCAGAGGGAAGGCTCCTCCGTTGATTGCTCCGCCGTAGTCTGGTTGTTCTTCATTTTGGCCCTGCCCGGCAGGAACATGGATACGATGACTACAATCCCCATCAAAGCAAGCAGCACCCAAAAGACCGACCGATAAGAACCGCCCACAAAAAAATTGATGATGACCGGGCCGGAACCTGTCCCGCCCAAACTGGAAATTTGGATGACTCCCATCGCGGTGCCGAAATTGTTATTCTCGCGCGTAACGGCGGAAATGCCCATCAGAACGCACGGCCATAGCGGAGCGGTGCCGATGCCGATCAGCGCACAGCCCAGGACAATCATGCCCATTGTATCCGCCATAGCGATAATCAGTACAGCACCAAACGTCAGCAGCAGCCCCATCATCATCGTCAGTCTAAAACCGACTCTCTCAATGAACCAGCCGGCCGGACTGCGAAATACGTTATCGCCAATATATTGAAGCGAGAAGGATAAACCGATTGCAAACGCGCTTAGATGCAGTACATCCCCCATGTATACAGGTAAAATCGATACGATTAATGCTCCCTTTACAAACTCTACCAGGAACATGATGATCCACAGGCAAATGAAAGTCGGGGTCAGCAGTTTCTTGCTTACGAGTTTGGTCGTTATTTCCACAGTCGTTCTCCCTTTTCTTCTCTTTATAATCGTAAAGTTATTTCTATTTTATCCTCTCCACTTGCATTCCACTCTCTTTTTGCTATACTCAATTTTGTTTAAAAATTTAGCATGGAAAGGCAGGGATGGCCTTCATGGATCATCAAGTCACACCGCTGTTTACCGCGCTTAAGAAACACGCGGCCGGCAATCCCGTTCAATTTCATATTCCTGGGCACAAAAAAGGACTTGGAACCGATCAGGAATTTCGAGAATTCATAGGTGATAATGCCCTTTCGATCGATTTGATCAACATTGCACCGCTCGACGATTTGCACCAGCCTACCGGCGTCATCGAAGAGGCTCAGAAGCTGGCAGCGGACGCGTTCGGTGCCGATTATACGTACTTCTCCGTTCAAGGAACGAGCGGCGCGATTATGACGATGATCCTGTCCATTTGTGCTCCTGGCGATAAAATCATCGTTCCGCGGAACGTGCACAAATCCGTCATGTCGGCAATTATTTTCGCTGGCGCCAAGCCGATCTTCGTCTCCCCTGCACAAGACGAGAACCTGGGGATCGACCACGGCATTACCACTTCTTCCGTAAGGAGAGCCCTGAAGCGCCATCCGGATGCCAAGGCGGTGCTGGTAATCAACCCGACCTACTTCGGCGTCTGCGCCAATTTGAAGGAAATCGTCGACCTCGCCCACAGCTTCAACGTTCCAGTACTCGTTGATGAAGCGCACGGGGTTCACATTCATTTCCATGAGGAGCTTCCAATGTCGGCGATGGAGGCAGGCGCCGATATGGCCGCGACAAGCGTGCATAAGCTGGGCGGATCGATGACGCAGAGCTCCGTGCTGAATTTGAACGTAAAGAACGGATACGTTAATCCACAGCGCGTTCAGACGATCATCAGCATGCTGACCACGACGTCCACCTCGTATGTGCTGCTCGCTTCACTGGACACGTCGAGAAGGAACCTGGCGCTGCACGGGCGGGAAATGATACAGCGCGCTCTGGATATGGCGCATCATGCCCGCCATGAAATCAATAAGATCGAAGGCTTGTACTGCTTCGGACGGGAGATTCTCGGCAGCGAGGCTACCTATGATCATGACCCAACCAAACTTACGATTCACGTCCGCCATCTTGGGATCACTGGCTATGAGACGGAGAACTGGCTCAGAGAGCACTACAATATCGAGGTAGAGCTCAGCGACATGTACAACATTCTCTGCTTCATTACCCCAGGGGATACGGAAGAAACCGTGGAAACCCTGCTTACGGCGCTGCGTGAATTGTCTAAATTGTATTATAAAGAAAATAATGCTAATGAGCTAATCGTAAAAATTCCGGAGATTCCTCAGCTCTCACTCATTCCGCGCGACGCGTTCTATGCGGATACTGAGGTCGTGCCGTTTAAAGAATCGGCAGGCCGGATCATTGCTGAATTCATCTATGTATATCCGCCAGGCATTCCGATTCTCCTGCCTGGAGAAGTCATATCCCAGGACAATATCGATTATATCGTCGATCATGTGGAGGTAGGACTTCCCGTGAAGGGGCCAGAAGACCGGTACATCAATCAGGTCAAGGTTATCGTCGAAGCCGACCCTATTTTCTAGCGCTTGCCACTTATATCCAGTGCTCATATCCAAAGAAGCTCCCCTAGCCGGGGAGCTTCTCTTCAATTCAGCTCATAGATCTATAGACAAGCATTCTACACTTCATCTTGACCGGAGACTAGCTCGTTGTAGGCCGCCTCCACTTGACGCCATTCGTCCTCATCTTCAATGTTGTAGAGAACCATTTCCTCGTTCTCTTCTTCCAGACGAAGGATGATGCCGTCCGCTTCCGGATTGTTCCGCTCAAGCAGCAACGCATATACTTTCTCAGCTACGTCGAATGTTTCGACGAGAACCATTTCCACGTCATTGCCTTCTTCGTCCGTCAGCGTGAGCACAAACTCCTCGTGCTCATGGTCGTGATCGTGTCCGCAGCCGCACGCTTCTCCGTGTTCATGCTTGTGATCGCTCATTGAAATACCTCGCTTTAAATTGTTTTGTTGGTTGTTTGGATGAACCTGTCAGTTTCCTCTCGTATCGTATCATTTTTTTACGGGGCAGGTCAATTCAGTATCGAGGCATTCATGGCGCAAAAATGAATTATTTCAGCACATTGATGCTTTTCTCCGACACGAGTACGAAATCGGAGTTGCCGGATGCCGGTTTCATATAGAAGCCGAGCGTATATTTGCCTGCGGTTTTGAAATCATACGTATAGTCGTCGGTAACGAAATAGAAGTTGCTGCCGGTGTCTTTAACGTCCTTGCTCTGGATCGTTCTGGAGGAACCGTCCGGGGCCGTAATCGCCACCCTGACAGCGGATATTTCCGTTCTCAAATTGTCGATTTGCGAGAATACGCTGAACTTGAGCTTGCCGGTCTTCTCGATATCGGAAAACACATCCTTGCCTTTAAATAAGAAAATATGCACGTTAGGCTTGTAATAATTAACCTTCTTCGTCGCTTCGTCATATTCAACCAGTCCCTCAAGCTCTCGGACCGGGACATAAGTTTTGCCATCGATCACATAGCCGCCATCTTCCACTTCACGGCCGTCCAAATACAGTTTTACCTTCTGGGTTGCCGAATCTGCAAACAGCATGGATCCGCCCGCAAGGGAGAATGCCAATACTAGTACCGCTACTCTTCTCCAATTCAAGTTCATCAATAGCCCTCCAATTGATTCATGTTGATGTTAATGTATACTCCTGCAAGCTGCCCAAGTTGCGGTGTTTTCTGCAAATCGCTCTTATTTTTTGCGAGAATGCAAGAGCTCCTTTCTCTTATTAGGGAAATCGTGTAAATTAGAAATGTATACCAAAGAACGTTAAGGAGGGAATCCGTTTGTCGCTTCGCCTTCAAATGCTTGGTACAGGCGGCGCTTTTGCCAAGCAATATTACAACAATAACGGACTGCTGTACGCAGACGGTTTTACGCTGCTGATCGACTGCGGAATCACGGCTCCGCTTGCGCTTCACCGGATCGGCAAGCCGATGGAAGCCATTGATGCCGTTCTGATCACTCATATTCACGGCGACCATGTCGGCGGATTGGAGGAATATGCTTTCCGCATGAAATACGGCCATGGACGAAAGCCTGTCCTCTACGTTCCTGAGCCACTGGCTGAACCGCTGTGGGAGAATACATTGAAAGGCGGGCTAGGCCAGGATGGCATCGAGACGCTAGAGGACGCCTTTCATGTCCATGTCCTTCGCGAAGGAGAGATCTCAGAGCTCGCGCCCGGCCTCTCGCTGGAAATCATGCGCACTCCGCATATACCCGGGAAGAACAGCTACTCTTTATACTTGAACGGCGAAATTTTTTACAGTGCGGATATGATCTTTCAGCCTGAGCTGCTGAAGGAGCTCGTATATCGGCGCGGCTGCCGCAAAATTCTGCATGAAGTGCAGTTGACGGGCCCCGGCCAGGTTCACACTACTCTGGCAGAGCTGCTGACCTTGCCCGCGGACATCCGGACGAAAATCTCGCTGATGCACTACGGCGACGAAATGGAAAGCTTTATCGGCCAGACGATGGAAATGGATTTCCTGCGCCAGCATGAAGTCTATAAATTATAGGGGCAGCGCATACTGTACGACAAAGCAGCCAAGGGGTACTTACCCCAAGGCTGCTTCTTCGCTTATTCTATTCGAATGTGGGCAGCGCATCCAAATTGTTGGATGGATCTCCGTCCGCATCGCCGCGGATATACATCTCACCGTCTTTTCCCTTGAACATGTTCACACCCGCAATGGCACCAGCATTTACTTCACTCAGCGCGTCCTCGTAATTCAATATACGGCCACTGGAGGTTTTGAACCGGGTCAAGTTGCCGTCCCCGTTCCTTTGAACCGCGATAAAAGTCTCTCTGCTGTCAACAGCCATCCTTCATCACATCTCCTTAATATACTGGGATTCCCAGCAGGGATGCCTTTAGTGTGGCCCGCAGCGGCTATATATATGAGGAGTGATGCCTATAAAGGCTTTTCCATGCGCACATGCAGAATACCTGCATCATAGAACGGCTCCGTTGAGATCGTCTCATAACCAAGCTTGGCATAAAATCCCTCGGCCTGGCACTGCGCGTCAAGAACGGACTTCGTCAGGCCCAGCTCTCTGGCCCGTTCTTCCATGGCGAGCAGCAATATTTTGCCGAGGCCCTGCGAACGGAACGGCTTCCGCACCGCAATCCGCTGCATTTTGGCGCTGTTATCTTTATAGTACGTAATTCTTCCCGTTGCCGCAGCCGTGCCTTCCATTTCAATCAGCACATGAGCAGCATCCGGGCTGATCACATCATATTCGTCGATTTCCAGATCGATCGGCACCTTCTGCTCCTCTACGAAAACTTCCTTGCGAATGTTCAAGCATTTCTCCAATTGCTCTTCCGAGTTAACGGCAATAATTACAGCAGCAGCCATTGATACCCCTCCCATGTTGCTTCATTACTCTGCAAACTGCATCATTATACAAAAAAAAGCTTTTCGTGTATAGTTGTAAAATAACTACGTTTTAATTAAACATCTACCCCGGAAGGAGTCACTATACCATGGTCGTTTTGACGATTGCTGCAGCCGTGCTAATATCCGTTATACTTATCGTTCCCATGTTCTACGCCATCAAGAAGGGTTATTCCCGGAAATGGGAGGATGATTAATTCTGATCACGGAGGGGTAATGACCTCTTTCGAATATACATGATCCCGCACGGATTTGCCGTATACCTTATCACGAACGGATTGGCCGAACCATGAAGGAAGCTTCTGCTGCCGCAGCATAGTTTCTTCACTTGGCTGTAATCCGCATCCGCTGGCCAGCAGCAGCAGGCTAACGGTGCCGACGGCAAAAACTATTTTAGCGGTGGCTTTACGAGGAAGTTGTGCAGCTTTCGCTAGCTTCTTGTGCTGCATGGTGTTCATCCTTTCTGTCGTGTTTCTTGGTGTTTCGGCCTTACTGCCTGCTAAATTTATTCTCGGCTGGAGCCGTATCCTTTATACGTAAAAAACGTCTTTCTGCATAATCTCTTATTATTTTAAAAAAAGGTTTGACAGAGTTCATGTAACCTGATATGATATTTCTTGTCTTCACTAATTGCATCTGATCTGTTAGCTCAGCTGGGAGAGCACCATCTTGACAGGGTGGGGGTCAGTGGTTCGAGCCCACTACAGATCATAACGAAATAACCCTTACGGCGTAAGGGTTATTTTCTTTCTCATTGCTTTAGAATTATGGTCATGAATTTGGTTTCAGATTACTCGGGGAATTTTTATAAAACGCATTAATCCCTTGATATGACTGGATCTACATTCGATTAAACCATAATGCTCATCCCCCGCTTCCCATCTTGACAGGGTGGGGGTCAGTGGTCAGCCCACTACAGATCATACTTAAAGTCCTTGCCTATTAAGGGCTTTTTTATTTTTTTCCATCCTCTCAATCCGAGCTTTCAGAGGCTTTGGGGACAAAGTGGGGACAAAAGGCTTGGGTTAGACGCTTAGATGGACTGAAATTGATTTATTTCTCTACAAACCCGGCCAGCAAAGATGAAGTGCACCCCTTAGTATTAGACATTGATATCCCCTTCGTTTTAATCGATGAATTCTAAGGAGTGCATTTCAACCCTGTCATTTTCTTGTTTTTTTGTACTTCATTAATTAGGCAATTTTAATTTCCTTAAGTATTTCCTCTATCCTTAATTTAAAACTATGATACTTGTCAGGCAGTACCCCAATTAAATTGGACAAATCTTGAAATAAAAAGTTCGTTACATCCTCAAATGTGTTAAGTAAGTCTAAAGTTTTCCCTAAAGTATACTCTGCAGATACACCAAGTTCTATTTCTAAAGTTATTGCCTTACAGTACATTGAAACTGCAGTAGCTGGAACCCTCCTAAGTTTATGAACCTCCGCTTCAATTTTGCATAGCGTTAACTCTTCTTGCTTTAACTTTCTATTTAACACAGCTTCTGTATAACTAATATCCTTAGTTATCTGATTTAAATCCAAATCTACTCTCTGTGATAAAGCATTAATCCCCGCATCTAATCCACTTGTAGCTTCTTCAATAAGTTTTGAGATCTCAGCTGAATGGATCTCATTTAGCTCGTTAAAATGTTCTTCTAATTCAGTTTTTACCTTATTTATAAACTTCTCATTTGAGTTTATTAATTCTTTTTTAATTACTTCTAACCCTTCCTTATTATTCCGATAGCTATTAAATACATTTAAACCAACAATTGCAATAATGGCAGAACCTAACCCTCCTAGTGCCCAATAAATTGTATTTAGTATTCTATCGTTATACTCTTTTTGATCAATGTAAAGCTGCTGATAAAATATACCCGACTGTTCAGCAATAATGGTTTCTTTCTCTTCATTGCTAGTAGCAATAACAGTTCCATAAGATGATGCTGATAAGACGAGATAAAGTAGTACTGTACAACATACAATTTTCTTCATAGCTTCCCCCGTATTATTATTTAATTATGGAGGTATTTCGACATCATTCCTAAATTTTCCTTCCATTCGGGTCAGTGGTTCGAGCCCACTACAGATCATACGGAAAGAACTCTTACGATTGTAAGGGTTCTTTCTTTCGTGAAAATATTCCCCTCTCATTTCTAGTTACTTCTCTTCTCCTCTCCATCTCAATTGCTATTGCTGAAAAGCAAAGAACAACAGTAAAGTTAATCACAAGGCAAAATTCGACAAAAAACTCTCCTAACACTGCAGAAAATTCCATATCTTGCCGATATCTTCCCATTAAAGAAACAATTTGTTCAGAGATTGTATAGATTCATAGTCTATAGTATTTTATTGGAATTGTTAGATTGTTACAGATGTTATTACACATGTAGGGAGAGCGCGATGAAAGTTATTCTTCTGGATGATGAAAGAATTGCACTGGACTATTTGGGACAACAGCTGCAGCAGATTCCCGGGATTGAAATTATGGGGAAGTTTACGGATCCGGCATTGGGGAAGCAAGAAATACTTGATCAACCTGTCGACCTCGTTTTTCTCGATATCCAATTGCCCGATGTGGATGGGATTCAGCTGGCGGAAGAAATTTTACAAATAAAGCCTGAATTAAAAATCGTGTTTGTGACGGGGTACGAAGCCTATGCGGTAAAAGCCTTTGAGCTCAATGCGCTGGATTACCTGCTCAAGCCGGTGAAAACCGAAAGATTAATGAATACGCTCCAGCGGATTGACCGGTCGCAGACGGCATTCGATTTGGATCGGCTTGCGCAGCAAAGTCAATCGCTGCAAATTAAAATGCTGGGCCAGTTTCAAATGATTCTCGATGAGAAGCAGCTGCCCCCTCTGCGCTGGCGGACGACCCGGGCTCAGGAGCTATTCCTGTATATGCTGCAATGCCGCGGCCAGTTTATTCGCAAGTCGACGTTGATTGAATTGCTCTGGCCCGAATATGAGCCGAGCCGGGCGTTTTCTTTGCTGTACACGGTCATTTACCATATTCGCAAAACCTTGGAGCAGTACGAGGACTATTTTTCACTTACGAACTCCGTTGATGGGTATATTTTAAATTTGAATAATGTTCTGGTCGATGTCGAGGAATGGGAGAACTTTATCATATCCAGCCCGCCTTTAACTAGTAAAACGATCGGCGAATATATCGGCATGATGAAATTGTTTAAAGACGATTACCTGAAGGAATACGACTACTGGTGGGCGGAAAGCGAGCGCCAGAGATTAAAGATGCTATGGCTGCGCGCCTCGTTCCGAATGGCTGAATGGTACATGTCGAGCCATCAGCAATCGAAAGCTGTGGAAAAATATTTGGAAATCTGCCATCAGCATCCTATCGCGGAAGAAGCGCATTTTGCGCTGATTAAAATTTTCGCGGGAAATAAAAATTCATTGGCTGTCCACCGGCAATACCGCCTGCTTGTCGCTATTTTATTAGAAGAGTTCAATGAACAGCCAAGTACATATATAACGGACTGGTACGACGATTGGAAACTGGAACACGAAGAATAACGCTTACAATCGTTGGCCAGCCGATTTTGCAATTTTGGAGCATTCAGACTAAACTCATGTAGTGTTCATGCTTCTTGACCCATTCGCCGATCTCGTCGTCTCTCATGGGCTTGCCGTAATAATAACCTTGCATCACATGGCAGCCAAGCTGGGTCAAAAACTCGATATGTTCCTGTGTCTCGACGCCCTCGGCAATGACATCAAGCTGAAGATGGTCAGCCATCATAATGATTGCGTTGATGATCGCCCTTTTGCTGGGGCTCTCTAAATCATTCGTAAATAGACGGTCCAGCTTTAGTGTATCGATGGGAATCCGGTCCAGCAGCCCGATCGAGGAATATCCGGTTCCGAAGTCATCCATGGATACCCGCACGCCTAGCTTACGCAGGCTTTGAAGCTGGCGGATAATGTCGTTGATATCGTACAATACCATCGACTCAGTGATCTCCAGCTCAAGCAGATGAGGAGCCAAGCCCACTTTATCAAGCACGCCCCGGACAAGTTCCTGCAAACTATCGGTTTGAAAGAGCCGAACCGACAGATTAACGGAAACCGGTTGTTGCAATCCCTGTGACTGCCACAGCTTGCACTGGCGGCAAGCCACCTCCAGCGTCCATCTTGTCATCGGGACGATGAGCCCGGTTCCTTCGGCGATTTGGATGAACTCTCCAGGGGCAACCAAGCCAAGACGCGGATGCTCCCAGCGGATCAGTGCCTCGAATCCGACCAGGCTGCTCGTTTTAACGTTCCATTTGGGCTGGTATACGATAAAGAACTGGTTTTTTTCCAGGGCAAGCTGTAAGTCTTTCTCAAGCTCCATTCTGCGTACCAATTGAAGGCCCATTTCTTCGCTGTAGAAGCAGAATTGATTTTTACCGAGCCCCTTTGCTTTGTACATCGCCGTATCTGCGGTCTTGAGCAGCACGGAGCGGTCAGAATCCCGAATCGAGCCGATGCTAATGCCGATACTGCCGGTGACATACAGCTCATTGCCTTCAATGTGATAAACCTGCTTAATGCTTTGCAAAATTTGTTGGGCCAGCTGTTCCGCCCGCTGAGGACTGCAATGCTTAATAATGAGCAGGAATTCGTCGCCGCCGATGCGGAATGCTTGCTGATCCTCACGGATGTACTTGCGAAGACGGATACCGACTTCCTGAATAAGCAGGTCCCCGATATTGTGGCCGAGCGTATCATTGATTGCCTTGAACTGATCCAAGTCGAGAAACAGAACGCCGATCTTCTCGGTGCCCACATGCGAATCGAAGAACCGGTTCATTTCGTTACGGTTCGGCAGCCCGGTAATCGCGTCCAGATAGGCCAGCCTCTCGAGTACGTGGCGGTCGAAGAAAAGCGCTCCCCAAGACACGAGCAGAATGATACAGATGACGACCGTCACACCAAACAGCAGGAACAAGTCCACGCCCGTCGAAGCTTGTGCCAGCATATCCACGGTTGTGGAATGCTCCATCATGGCTGCCTCCATTCCCGTGTAATGCATACCGCAAATTGCGATGCCCATCGTAGCTGCCGACAGCCATTTGGACCAGCTTGTCGAAGATTCACTGCGAAAACGGAGGAACAGGAATAACGCCGCATAGGAAGCTACTAAAGCAATGACAGCCGATAGCACCAACAACGTTTTATCGTAATAAATGTCAACCGGCATAATCATGGCTTCCATTCCCATGTAGTGCATCGTAACGACCCCGCTGCCCATGATGAAGCCGCCGATGGCGATGGTATGCCATTTAATATCCCGAGGGATCGTGATGTAAAATGCAATAAACGAAGAAATTATGCTGGCCAGCAGCGATCCTAATGTCAGCCAGACATCATAGCGAACCGTCATATGTATATGAAAAGCCAGCATTCCCACAAAATGCATCGACCATATGCCGTTGCCCATGACTAAGGAGCCCGCCAGAAGCCAGAAAAACCTAGTTTTCCCGTTAGCGAGAGAGATTTTTGCCGCTATGGTCAAAGCGGAATACGATGCCAATACTGCAATTATTACTGAGAGTGCCACAATATAGTAATTATAACTGCCTTCTATGTTCATTGATTCCCCCCCTTACCATATATATTAAGAGTATAGGCTCTACAAAAACTTGACAGCCCGGGAATCGCTTCGTGTATAGGTATTGTATAGTTGTCTTTGTTGTAATCGAATATGCAAAATACTAAAGAAAGGAGATTCATTCATGGAAGGTTCGGCTATTATCGAGTTTTGGAAAGGCCAGCTGCTCGAGCTTCAAACCCCGGAAGGAGTTATGTATAAGACGCAAATCATCCATCAGGTGAATAACCGGCTTTACATACAAAAACCAATCAACCGCATGAACCGTTATTTAACCTTGACCGGCAATATACCCGTAACGATCTTCTTTCATAGCGAGGAGCGGGTGCTATACTCTTTTGACACCGAGATAAGCTTGCAGCATAACCAGCTGTCATTCCCTGCTCCGCCCGCAAGCCGCATAAAAAAAGCACAAAGACGCCGCTTCTTCCGGGTTCCCGTCGAGGTGGAATTAAATTTGAATCTCAAACCGGCCGGACATCCGAACGATGACGAATTTATCAAGGTAACAACTAAGGATATTAGCGGAGGCGGATTATCCTTCCTTTGCAGCTTTGAAGTGGGGGTCGAAAAGCTTGTGGCGGGAATTATGCACCTGGAGACGAACAATTCCCAAAATACGGTCGAGTTTCATGGAAAGATTGTTAACTGTACAGAACTCCCGGACAATAACTTTAAAGTTTCGCTGGAATTTGTTCAAATGAAGGAATCCATCCGCTCCGACATTATTAAGTATTGTTTGTTTAAGCAGGTTGAAGCTAGAAACAAACTTAAAAATTATTCGCTATAAAAGGATTTAGTCCATTTTTGTCGAATAGTCCTATTTACCTACAACTGATAGACTACACTCTTTAGCCCCGAGGTGAACGAGAGCGATGGACGATTCCATACTGAACGCGAACTTTATCAATGATATTTCTTTTGACCATCTACACGACAACAAGCTATCTCTCGACAAATGGGATTGGATCATGATGGTGCTTAGCGGCAGTATTGGTGCTTTATGCGACCTGGTCATCGGACATCCTAAAGGCATGGATGAGCCGAAAATTACGAACAGCTCCTTCGGAGGGCTCGGAGAGCAGCTCAAGCAGTACGATTTAAAAAACAATCCCATTGACTATCAAGAACCGGGAGCGTTTGGCGGAGATCACCGGCTGTATTCCTACGGGCATGATCTATTTCGATTCTTCGAAGGCGTCCGGCAAACGATGTTTGGCGAATATGCCGGGGTCTCGTCCGTAGGTTGGGGCGAATTGGTCAAGGAGTTTCCGGAATACGAGCAGCTCGACTTCGGAACGGCCGTCATTGTCAATTTGCTGCACTTGTTTAAAGATTTTTGTACGGTACGCTCCTTGCCCATTCCCGGCATGACGATTCTCGCCAATTTGAACGGCGATCAAATGCCTGCCTTCGCGGAGAAGCTGTACATTGACCATGGTTTCAATTTGCGCATCGTTACAGGTCAAGCCTTAAGCGTTGCCGCTATCGAAGTCATGCTGAGAGTGTATATGTTCCTTCGCTATTTTAGTGCAGACGTGTCTAAAGAAGCGATCCGCTCCAAACGGAGCAAAATGCTGCTGTTCACGCATTCCTTCGCCATGCTGTTCAATCTCGGCAAGGTGGCGGTTACCAAGAATCCGTTTCTGCTCAATGTCCCCCAGCTCCTAATGATTGCGAAATACTGCTTCCAAATCGCTAAAGAGAGTATGGATTTGCGCAAGCAGCTTATTACCGCAAGGCACCTCTCCTTTGCTGGCCAAGAACGCGATCTGCTGGCCTTGTATGACAACGCTACCATGATGAGCGGCATACACAGCGCCTATGAGGAGTCCATTCAGGACTATGCGGACATAAAAGATAACCAGAGCATCATTGTATTTAACAACCATAAGATAGCGGAGCGAATCGATGATGTCACGGATTCCTACTCAGAGGTTCTTCGGCTGCTAGAACGACGCAAAGGTGAGTAACTGATGAGCAAGCAAATGACCGTACTTCAAAGCGAAATCGAAGATTTGGCGAAAATAAAAATAACCGATGAGATGCTGAGCAAAGTGGATATTTCCTCGCTCATTCCTAAAATTACCGAAGTCGTCGAACATCTGGACGATGCCCAGGACTCTTTGGACAAGCTCTCCGAGCAGGGCATGTTTAAAATGTGGTGGGGCTCTTTTACCGGGGGCAATGATAAGGTGCTTGCGAATGCCGAGAAGACACTGATCGAAAGCTCGAAAATGAATATCGGGCTGGCCATGCTTACGACGATGTACGCCAAGGTGATCAAGGACCAGCAAAACGTGCTGCATCGGCAGCAGCGGGAACTTAAAGAGCAGAACGATGCGATCCGGGAGCAGCAAGAGCATATCGAGCAGCTCTGGGGCATTAGCCATGAGCAGGCACAGCAAATCCTGGCCGTCATACGGGATCAGCAGACGATGATCGCTGAAGCCGAGCAGCGGCTCATGGAGCAATCCAGACAAGAACAGGAGCTCGGGAACGAGAAGCTGCAGCAGGAAATGAAAGAACATCGGGCAGTTTTGGAGATTTGGAAAAAGGAGCTGCTGGAGCAGCTCAGGCAAGAAATCGCCGATGAGCAGCAGAAGAAAGTCAAGGCGGCGGAGAAACTGATATTCCGCAAAATGCTGTGGTGGATCGGCGGCGCTCTGCTTGTCTCCTTGTCCGCCTCATATCTGATCAACACCATAAACCCTTGAAGCCATTGGCTCCAAAGGTTTTTTTGGTTTTGTTACGCCGTTACGTCCAAAGGAAGAATGATTACACCAAATACCACACAAGGGCGCTGAAACTATTTCCTTCCGCCGCATACTGAATGGACTGGACAGTAAATCTTCTATTCTCATACAGCCAGTCGTTGATCTCCTTCTCAAGATCACCAATATTTGTGTTGAAGAATGTTTTTACGCTATTTCTCTTCATCCTCATCACCTCCCCACCATCATCTTATTCGACATCCCAGCCCTGCAGGCCTGCTTGTATGCAAAGATATGCTAAATTGCTGGCTGCCCGCTTCCCTTCTTAGAAAAAAGCCCGGCAAGGATAAAATCATCAGAATGCAGCAAAATAACTAAACGTTGGTTAACGACCGCATAATGGAGGATAGCTTTCAGATGTCTAAATATACCCGATTGTTCATTCCGTTTCTGACATTGACCCTCGTCTTCCCCCTATTCCCACACCCACTGTCGGCCCGCCCTGCGTTCGGGCTCAAAGACAGGGCTTATTATGAGGAGCGCGGCGATATCGTGTGGGAGGTCCCGACCGAGGACAAATGCATTGCCTTTACGTTCGATGACGGTCCAGATCCCCGCCAGACGCTGCAAATTCTGGACGTGTTGGATCAATACAACGCCAAGGCGACCTTTTTCGTTGTTGGGGAACGGGTAGAGAAATACCCTGAAATCGTACAAATGCAGCTGGCTAAAGGCCATGAGATCGGCAATCACTCGTATCGGCATCCATCGTTTCAAAGCTTGAGCAAAAGCAATATGCAAAACGAAATCAGCAAGACCCAGCAGGCCATTTTCCAGGCCACGGGCTATAAGGCTGTGCTCTTTCGCCCCCCCGGCGGATTTTACAACGAAACGCTCATCAACGTCTCCAAAGAGAATAGTTTGAAATTCATCCTCTGGTCCTGGCACCAGGATACGAAGGACTGGCGATCCCCGGGCGTAAGTAAAATCGTCAGAAAAGTGCTCACGAACGCACGCAGCGGCGACATCGTCCTCATGCATGATTATGTGGCAAACAGCACACAAACCGTCGAAGCCCTTAAGCAGATCTTGCCCGAGCTCAAAAAACAGGGCTATTCCTTTGTAACCGTAACCGAGTTGATAACTCATAAAGTCCAGCCCGATCATAAGCTGAAAAAAGTCATTCACTGAACGCTCATTATAGCCAGGCGGAGAAGCTCACCCTTCTTCGCTGCTTTATTTTTTTCGGGTACTTAAAAATTTATTTATTAAAAATTAATTAATTGTGATTTAAATCACATATATTGTGAAATTAATCACTTATAATAAAGACATCAAAGATGATCATCCTTCAAACAAACATTAAAAAAAGAACATCACAATAAGGAGTGGTAATTATGTTTAACAACTTCCTCAGAACAAATAAATTTGCAATGTGGTTCCTGACCATCGTCCGGATTTATCTCGGCTTCCAATGGATGAAAGCAGGATGGGGCAAAATTACGGGAGGCTTTGATGCCGGAGGTTATCTGGCTGGAGCCATAGCCAAGAGCACCGGCGACAATCCGGCAGTGCAAGGCTGGTGGGCAGCATTTCTAGAACATGTCGCATTGCCTGGAGTAGACATCTTCAACGTCCTCGTCCCTTACGGTGAGTTTCTCGTCGGCATTGGCCTCATCCTCGGTACCTTCACTACCTTTGCAGCGCTGATGGGACTTGTGATGAACGCCGCGTTCCTCTTCTCGGGCACAGTGAGCACGAATGCGCAAATGCTCTTGCTTGAAGTACTGGTTGTCGTAGCAGCCGCCAATGCAGGAAAAATCGGACTCGACTACTACGTACTCCCTTACCTTCGCGGGCTGTTTAACAAAAGAAATACAGCAACTAAAGCGCAAGGCCCTGCCGGCAAGCCGCATTTGAAAGTCAACCACGGCGCATAACTGCCTAGGCTAGCATAAAAAACAACAAGGCTGTTCCTCAAGAAGAGGAGCAGCCTTTCTTTTGCCTGACAAACCAATATAAGTGCTTAGCTCAATCTGCCAAGCCATCAAAGACCGAGCGCTCATGCTTCGCAGGGTTAAAGCTCCCCCGCTCCCATACGAGCTGGAATGATTCTGGCGCGAAGTGCCAAGGCGGGCCCCCGTCCAGCTTGCCAAATACACGTTCGATCGATAAAATTTGTGATTCGTGCGCTGCGAGTGCTTTGGCCTTCGTCTCCTGCAGCCCCTCTCCCTTAAGCTCGAGCACAGATTCGGCCCCAGAGCTCCCCATTATGTTATAGTACAGCTTCTGGACAGAGCTGCACGCCCCGCTGAACACCGCTGTATTTACCGCATGATGAATGGCGATATGATCGGAATGGCCGGAAATGCCGTCCGCCGGAAAAGTAACGACCACCTCAGCCCGATGTTTATTCAGAAACGCGGCAATTTTATCGACAAGCACTTCCTGCTTCACTTCACGCAGCTTGCCGTCTCCCAGATCCAGCTGCTCGATTTCCGCGATGCCCAAAATGTCCCCGGCCTGCTGAAGCTCCTGGTCGCGAATGCCCGCCAGTTGCTCCGAAGTCATGGCTCCGAGCCTGCCGCTTTTCCCCGCTTCTCCCCTCGTTGCCGTCAGCAGCACCGCCTTATCTCCCCCATCCGCAATCTGCCGAATCAGATAAGCGCAGCCAAAAGTTTCATCGTCGGGATGCGCATAAATAAAGCCAACCGTTCTGTTCATAAACTCGTCTCCTTAAATATCCTGTAGATTTTCGTTAATATACTTACTATACTTTAATATTGACTAAGTAGTTGAAATTCACTACAATGCAGAAGAATCCAATATAGATAGGTGATCATAATGAGCAAAACCGCATACCGCGTGTTACTATATTATAAATTTACACACATCGAATCTCCAGAAGTATTTACCGCGGAGCATTTGCAGTATTGCAAAGACCTCGGCCTCAAAGGACGTATCCTCATCGCTTCCGAAGGCATTAACGGAACGGTGTCCGGAACGATAGAACAAACGGAGAAATACATGAACGATATGCGGGCCAACCCGCTATTCCACGACATCGTCTTCAAAATCGATGAAGTAGAAGGCCATGCCTTCAAAAAAATGTTCGTTCGCCACAAGAAAGAGCTGGTTACTTTCCGTTACGAGCATGAATTAGACCCGAACGAAATCAGCGGCAAACGGCTGTCTCCTGTCGAATTCCACGAGCAATTGCAGCAGGAGGACGTCATCGTCATCGACGGCCGCAACGACTACGAATATGATATCGGCCATTTTCGCGGCGCCATCCGTCCGGAAGTAGAATCCTTCCGCGAGTTCCCGGAGTGGATACGCGAGAACCTGGGCCAATATAAGGATAAGAAAATTTTGACTTATTGTACAGGGGGAATCCGTTGTGAGAAATTGACCGGCTTCCTGCTGCACGAGGGCTTTACGGACGTAGCCCAATTAGAGGGCGGAATCGTCACTTATGGCCAAGATCCCGAAGTAAAGGGACATTTATTTGACGGCAAATGCTATGTGTTCGACGAGCGGATTTCCGTGCCGATCAACCGCACCGATGAGGATATCGTTATTGCGAGCTGCTACCATTGCGGAGAGACGAATGACCGCTATATTAACTGTCCCGTGTGCAATCTCCAGCACGTCTGCTGCGAAGCCTGCGAAGAAGAGCATCACGGATTCTGCAGCAGCGAATGCAAAGAAGCCGTACACACTGCAACCAACGGCTAATGTCATTCTAGCAAGGAGTGTCACGATGAACCAAATCAAAGAGCTGCCGACGAGGGAACGGATTTTGCACATGATGAAAACATCCGGCCCTCTTAGCGCCAAAGAAATTACGTCCGAGCTGCAGATTACGGAAATGGCGGTAAGGCGACATCTCGGCACGATGGAGCGTGACGGGCTGATCGAATCCAAGATGACCCGGCAGACGATGGGCAGACCCACCTCGGTATTCGGGCTTACAGAACTGGCCGAAAGTCTTTTTCCAAAAAATTATCATACATTGACCCTTGATCTGCTGGGAGAGCTCGAAAATGAGAACGGTGAGGATACGATCAGACTGCTCTTCGAGAAGCGCCGGGATAAGCTGAAGCTGCAGTACCAGACAAGCATGGAAGGCATTCCCTTTGCCGATAAAGTAAAGAAGCTGGCTCAAATTCAGAACGAGAACGGCTATATGACCGAATGCGAGCAAAATGATGATGGGGATTTTGTACTGAAGGAGCATAACTGTCCGATTTCGCAAATCGCAAACCGCTACAACCACGCCTGCGACTGCGAACTAAGCTTGTTCAAATCGCTGCTGAATACAGAGGTTGAGCGCACGGAATGCCTGGCGCAAGACGGAAAAAGATGCATTTATGTTATTTCCAATCCTGAATAAGAAAATAGAAAAACGATAATATGTAAAAAACCTTCGGAGCCGTCGATTTTCAGCGCCGAAGGTTTTCTTTTGCCTGCAATTGGGTATGATTAAACAGGGAACATCACTCTATATCATTAAAAGCCCGAAGCTCCTCCTCAATCGTCTGCCTAATCAGCTGCACGCACTCCTCAACCGTCTTGGCAAATACCCGCTTGCCATTGACCATCGCATAGGGCCTTAGCTTGCAGAGGCCGCACAAATTGAGGCAGTCGAGGCGGAGAACAGCTATCTCGGGATATTCTTCTTCCAGTTGCTCCAGCTCTACCGAGCTGAGCAGATTGCTATCGCATACTTCTACAACGACGATTCCCAAGCCCACCGTAGGTCACCTCAAATGTACGTTTTCGTTACAGTTCAATTATTATGATGAACGTCCTACCATTTGTCAATACTATCTACCCATTTAATATACTTAACATACATATAAGTTGACTAAGTGTTCGTAAATATTTATAATGATGATTGTGAGAAATAAAGGGCACTACATATACACTAGAGAGGATGATTTAAATTATGGCACATCAATTACCTGCTCTACCTTACCCGAATAACGCACTTGAACCACATATCGACGAACAAACGATGATGATTCACCATGATCGCCATCACAATACTTATGTAACGAACCTGAACGCGGCACTGGAGTCCGCTCCTGAGCTTCAATCCAAATCTCTGGAAGACCTGATCGCCGATCTGGACAGCGTTCCTGAGAGCATCCGCACAGCGGTTCGCAACAACGGCGGCGGACACGCCAACCACTCCCTGTTCTGGGAAACAATCGGACCAAACGGTGGCGGGCAGCCTTCCGGCAAGCTTGCTGATGCAATCAACAACGAGCTTGGCGGCTTCGACAAGTTCAAGGAAGATTTTGCGAAAGCAGCTACGACTCGTTTCGGCAGCGGCTGGGCATTCCTTGCGGTAGACAACGGCAAATTGTCCGTATACAGCCTGCCTAATCAGGATTCCCCAATCATGGAAGGCAAAACTCCAATCCTAGGCCTGGACGTATGGGAGCACGCTTACTACCTGAAGTACCAAAACAAACGCCCTGACTACATCGCAGCTTTCTTCAACGTCATCAACTGGTCTGAAGTTGAGAAACGTTATGAAGCAGCTCTTAACAAATAATCTAGTCATCGCAAAGACAAAGACGGACGTCTCTTTACCGAGATGTCCGTCTTTTGTATTGTGTATTCGTGTTTATGTACGTTCTGCTTTCCTCTGCACCGATTCGCGGACGATCAACGTTGGCGCGATACTCCAGCGGACCGCTTCCCGCGAGGGTTCAGGCAATGAAAGCAGCAGCGTCGCTGCAGCATCACACATTCGCTCCTTCTCTACGCGCATCGTCGTTATATTCACGCCCGAGCTGCTGTCATACTGGAGATCATCATAGCCTGCAATCGAAATGTCCCCAGGCACGGCGATATTCCGTTTCTGGAGCACCTCGGCCAATATATAGGCAATGCGGTCGTTGCCGCAAAAAAATGCGCTGGGCAGCTCGGTCAGCCCCGACAAAAAGGAGGATATTTCCTCTACCGTATAATCATATCCTTCCGAAGACGTCAAGCAATACTCCCCTTTTACCTTCAGTCCTCCGCTCTGCATCGCCTTCCAATACCCCAGCCAGCGCTCTTCATGACTAGTCGTCAAATTGACAGGGCCGATGAACCCGATTTCAGTATGCCCGCACTCCATCAGATAGGATACCGCTTCACATGCCCCCTCCATATTAGCCGAAGTAACGACCGGACAAGGCAGCTCCCGGTGATAGGAATCCATCATCACGAGCCGGACCTGCTGCTCCCAGACAAGACGTGTATATTCTGGACGTGTAATTCCAAACAATATAACGCCCCGGTAAGAAATATCCGTGAACAGGCGCGGCAGCTTAAGGTGCTGCTCGGATTCGCGGTCAATCGGCGCGATGACAGCGTTGAAGCCTTTGCTGCGTATGCTCTTCTCAAGCCCCCAAATCATGTCGTGATAAAATTGAAAATGATCGTTGTCCTGGTAGCTCATAATCCGCTCCGGCACGAGCACGAGAATATTGAATTCACCGCTGTCGCTAACGGCATAAGGGCCGTATCCCATTTCCTTAGCTGTATGGATAATGCGATTGCGCAATTCCTCGCTTACCCCCTTCTTATTCGTCAGGGCCAGCGATACGGCATTTTTGGAAATTTCCAGCTTGTCGGCAATATCCTGCATAGATATTTTCTTTCTTTGGGCCATTCTTTTCAACCCTCTCAAAACATGATAAACTTAACCTAAATATACTTTACAAAAAATAATTTTGTCAAGTTTGTAAAGTTATCATAGAATACAGGAGGTATTCGACTTGGAAGTGAAATATGCGATAGGCATCGATATCGGCGGCACCAAGACAGCCATCGGGATCATCGATTCGGATGGAAAGGTATGTGCCAAGACGTCCCTGCCTACAGACCAATCGATTGACCCGCACATGATGGTAGAACGTATTGCCAATGCCGTCAAGCAATTGCTAGCGGAACAGAATTTGGACGAAGCCCAAATTGCCGGCATCGGAGTTGGGGCTCCCGGACCTTTGAATACAAAGACAGGCCATATCGTAAAGCCGCCCAATATGCCGGCTTGGCACGGCTTCCCTTTGCGTGAATCCTTGAAGAGACATTTCGAACTACCGATTGCATTCGAGAACGACGCCACGGCCGCTGCTCTGGCCGAGAAATGGCAAGGAGCCGCGCAGGAAGCCGACCATTTCATCTTTATTACGATCAGCACGGGCATCGGCGCGGGGATATTCTCGCACGGCAAGCTGATTACGGGCTCAACCGGCAACGCTGGCGACGTGGGGCATCTCGTCATTGATCCGTCCGCCGGAGACTGTGTATGCGGCCAGCAGGGCTGCTGGGAGTTCGTCGCTTCCGGCACGGCTATCGCCAGACAAGCTTCCCGGCTGCTTGGCAGGGACGTCACCTCTAAAGAGGTGTTCGATCTGGCCCAGGAAGGGCATGCCGGCATGAAGGCGCTGATCGACCAAGTGTTTCGCTACATCGGCATTGGCTGCGTCACGCTGATCAACACATTCGATCCAGAGAAAGTGGTTATCGGGGGCGGTGTCTCACAGGTAGGCGAACCTCTGTTTAACGCGGTACAGGATTATGTAAGAAGATGTGCCTTGAACCCGTCGGGGCAGAGCACCCCGATCGTACCTGCCGCACTGAATCAAGATGCAGGCCTGATCGGGGCCGCCGCCCTGATCCATATGAAGTATTAATCATACTAGAAGAAGGGAAGAGATTATCTCTATGAATCAACAGCCCATTTTTTTGACATCTGTATTTCAAGAGCGCATTTGGGGCGGAAGCAAGCTGGCCGAGCTGTTCGGTTACGATATTCCCAATGCAAAAACCGGAGAGTGCTGGGCGGTATCCGCGCATCCCAACGGACAAAGCATCGTCAAGGCCGGACCCTACCAGGGACTAAGCCTCGGGGAGCTGTGGTCCTCCCATCCGGAATTGTTCCATTCCGATTCGCCGGTATTCCCCTTGCTGACCAAAATTTTGGACGCTTCTGACGACCTCTCCGTTCAGGTTCATCCGGACGATGTATATGCAGGAGAGCATGAGAACGGCGAGCTGGGCAAGACGGAATGCTGGTATATTATTGACGCTGAGCCGGGCGCAGAAATCATTTATGGTCATGAGGCCAAATCCAAGGAGCAGCTCATGCAGTGGATCGAGGAAGGAAATTGGGAGGGACTTCTTACCAAGGTTCCAGTCCATCCCGGCGACTTCTTCTACGTGCCTAGCGGCACGATTCATGCACTCGGCAAAGGAATCGTTGTGCTTGAGACGCAGCAAAGCTCGGACACCACTTATCGCGTTTACGATTACGATCGTAAAGACAAGGACGGAAATACCCGGGAGCTACATCTGGACAAGGCGATTGACGTCACCACTATTCCCCAGTCGTACAAGAAAGAGACCTATGATACCCGCACCCAGGAAGGACTTACCGTTACTTCCTTTGTATCGAATGATTTCTTCACCGTGCAAAAATGGGATCTTGATGGCAAAGCCAATCTGGAAGCCAGCAAGAAGTATACCCTATGCAGCGTAATTGAAGGACAGGGGCAGTTAACTGTCGGAGACAATCAGTACCCGCTAAACAAAGGCGACCACTTTATTCTCCCCGTCTCCTTTGGCCCATACATGCTTAGCGGCACCATGAATTTGATCATATCCTCGGAATAGACATTAACTAGTAAAAATCAAAGACGGGCTGCCTCCAGTTAGAAGTATCTAACTTAAGAGACAGCCCGTTGGCATTTGTCCGTTAGGAGTCATTCATTAAAATCATCCAAACCCAGCGCTAGCCTTAATTTTGCAAATAACGTTCACGAATAATGCGGTAATGATGGATCGCGTGACCAGCAATAATATAAGCCAGCGCTCTGCTGGATACAGGTTCACCGCACGCGATTCCGACCCGCTGCCAAGCTTCATCATCCAATTGCCGGATAAGCGACAAGGTCGATTTCCTGACCGCCGTGAAATCCTTTAGCAGTTGCTGGATCGACAGCCGCTCAAAATTGGCATGGCTAACGAACAGCTCCTCGCTGAAGCCTGGCAGCGGCGTCTTATCTCCCCTGGCAATCCGCAGCAGCCGATAGCTCATTACACGCTCCGTATCCGTAATATGCCCCAGCACTTCCTTCAAGCTCCATTTGCCTTCCGCATACTTATAATTGCCCGCCTCGTCCGATAGTGCGCCAAGCTTCAGCATAGCTTCCTCCGGCTGAAGCTCGAGCAAGGTTAGTAACTCTCCTTCCGGCACTTCACGAATATATGCCCCGAAATGCTCCGGAAACTCTCCTGGCTGTGGTTTTGACAACGTCATAACTCATCCCCCAAACATAAATCGTTTAATCATCCCATACTTCATCCATCAAGGACTTCACATACTCGCTTCTTTGCTTCGTCTTATCGGCGTTTGCATTCCACCGGGTTCCGTCCCATTCCACAACATCTCCGGTCTTAACGCCGGCATCTACCAGCTTACGGGGCACATCCCTCGTCTTGCCGTCTACCTCTATAATACAATATTCACCTTCAAAACCTTCAATGATCCCTACCATCATTCCACTCACCTCTCGGTCGTGATTCGGTATGTATGACCGTCTGAAGCAATTTCCACAGTGCCGTGCAGGTCATTGCGGTATACCTCAATCCCCTGCTTGCTTAGCCTATCCAACACGGTCGAAGTAGGATGCCCATAGTTGTTCTCCCCAACCTGGATCACCCCATATTGCGGAGCAATCTTCTTCAAGAAGCTTAACGTTGTAGAAGACTTCGAGCCATGATGCCCGATTAGCATGACGTCGGCCTGCAAATCCGCTCCCGATTCAATCATGTCCTTCTCGCTCTTCTGCTCAGCATCGCCAGTCAGCAAATAGGATGTATTGCCGTACACTACTTTGACTACGGCGCTCATGTTATTCTTGTCATCGTAGGTTTGGACCGGGGCAACCATGGTCACCTGAACGTCCTCATCCCACTCAAGCACAAGTCCTGCCTTGGCTGTCTTAACCTTCAGGCCCTTATTCTTAACCGACAGCAGCAAAGATTCGAACGTCTTCGTATTCGCTTGAATCTTCGGCATATAAATTTCCCCGACATCGACATGGTCGATCACTCGGTCCAATCCGCCGATATGATCTGCATCCGGATGCGTACCGATCACGATGTCCAGGCGATTAACGCCGTACTCCCTTAAATAATCAAGCATTGCCTGCTCCCGGTCATTATTCCCTGCATCGATCAGCATCGTCTTCCCGGAAGGGCTGATCAGCAATTGAGACGCCCCTTGGCCCACATCGAGAAAAATAACCCGCAGACGGCTCTCATTCAGCTTGGAACCGCTGCTTGTATCGGCAGGACTCCCCAGTTCCAATTCTAGAGCACATCCAGACAGCATCAGCACGACAACCAAAATACTTACGAACATTCTTAACTGAAACTTAAAAATAGAATAACGCTTCTTCATTGAATGATCATTGTCCTTTTCTAGTTGCTCTAACCTTGCGCCCTGACAACGAAACAATTAGAACATTTGTTCTTCCCATTATATTAAATGCTCCGACCAGAATCAACCATTAGCTTGTAACCTTTATCTGCGAAAATAATGCAAAAGCACTTCAGCCAATACGGCTGAAGTGCTTTTAGAATTGGAGAATACGGGATAAATGAAACTTGTTATTACTTCACTGTTACAGAAATTGTTACCGTCTTGCCATCAAACTTCCCTTTGATCGACGCCGTGCCTTTGCCTACCGCCTCAATTTTACCTCCGGTGACTTTAGCTACGGACGGCTTGGAGCTGGTCCATTCCGCGCTGCCGGTTACGATGGCCGTCGCGCCAGTATCATATTCGGCTTTGACGACAACCGTTTTGATTCCTCCAGGAGCTAGTGCAAGCTTCTTCTCGTCTACGGTCAGCTTGGTAAGCTTAGGAACAACCTTCACGTTAACGCTGACGTTATGACCTTGATAAGATCCGGTCAATGTAGCCGAGCCTTCGCCAACCGCTTTGACGGAAGAGGAACTAACTGTGGCTACGTCCGTATTGGAGGACTGCCAGTTCATTTTCGTGGACAGAGTTACTTTCTGGCCGTTCGAATAATAACCAGTTACTTTAATCGCCTTGGATTTTTTCAAGTTAAGCTCGATATTCAGCGGTTCTACGACGACTTTCGTAATTTTTTGCTCGACTGTCATCGGGATGCTGATCGTCTTATTCGAGTATGTTCCTTTTAAAGTCGCCGAGCCTTTGATTAGGCCCTTAATCGTTTTGCCGTTTGCGGAATCTTTGATCACCGCATTACTGTTTGATATCGTCCAAGTAATCTCGCTGGCGATATCCGCTTCTTCATTTCCGTTCTCCCATACGACAGCCACTTTAGGGAACGGGCTCTCCTCGCCAACGACCAGGTTCAGCTTCTCTTCCTGGCTGATCAGAGCCAGAACCTTTTCTTTGACGGTGACTTCCACGTCAACCGAACTATTGCGAACCGAATGTGCAGATCCAGCCGTAACTTTAGATTCTGGAAGCTTCGCCGTAATCGTTGCCTTGCCCGCTTCCTTCGCTACGATTTTGCCGTCCTCGATTTTGACGACATCCTCATTGCTGGATGACCAAATGACTTCCTTGCTGAAATCTATTTCCACATCATCCAGCTTGGTTGCTTTAATACTCGGAACGTTCAGGGACTCATTCTTGAGCAATTCCAGCTCCGTCTTATCCGCCTCAAGCTTCGTAATGGTCGGCTGAACCGTCACATTAATGCTTCTGCTGACGCCATGATAGCTGACTTTGATCGTGGATGTTCCTACTGCTTTTGGAGAAATGGCTCCTTTATCCACCGTTACCGCCAAAGGGTTAGAGGATGTCCACTCAGCTGCAGCGGTAACATCATCCGTTGTATTGGCACGGCTTCTAACCTCTGCCTTCGCTTCCAGCTGTTCTCCGATGAACAGTGCTTGATCGGACGAAGGGTTAAGGATGATCACTTCGTACGGCGTACGTACATAGACGTCTACTTGACCTTTAGCACCTAGATATTGGGCCGTAATCGTCGCTTTACCGATGGCTACAGGTTTGATCTTGCCATCCTCGACCGTAGCGATACCCTTATCGGAAGTCGACCACTCAGCTTTATCGGATACATCCAGCGTCGATTGGTCGATCGACGAAATGGAAGTGGCTTTGACCACAATCTCATTATCGCCGACGAGCAGCTCGATATTCTCCGCCTTCTCATCATTGCTCGCATATACGAGGTTCAGTTCAGAGTACGGCGAAGAGACAGTAGCCTCAAAAGAAGCCGTCAATCCGGAATATTTAGCCGTAATCGTCGTTTTACCTTCTGCAACAAGCGTGATTTTACCTTTATCAATCGTAAGTACGGACGTATTGGAAGAAGTCCACTGCACATCTTGAGTTACGTCGGCCAGCGTACCGTTCGTATTCTCAACGACGGCCTGGGCTTTAACATTCAGATCCGCTTCATCCGCTCCAAGCTTATATTTACCATTCAGCGAATACTCCAAAGTCAAATCCTTGTATGTATCCACCGCTTTGACGGTAATCGTATCTACCGCGGAATCGTTATAAACAGCAGTAATTGTAGCGGTTCCGCTCTTAAGCGGCGTTAGAAGACCATTATCTACTTTAATGGTATCCGGCTGATCCGATGTCCAGCCAACGGCACGGGTAATGTCCTTTTTGACCGAGGAGCCCTCGACCGTCGCCCATACCTTCAATTGCTTCGTTCCTTTGCCAACCGTAAGTTCTAGCGTTGCACCGGAGCCTTCAATATCAATCGATAAGACATCGCCGGAGGCAGCAAAGACGCTAGTCGGGAATACAGCGGCAATGAGCAGCACCATGGTCAGGAGCCACTTCGTCATTTTCCTGTTCGGAATCATCCATTTCTCTCCTTTGTTGTCATTTATAGCCGGAAATCCAATCCAGCTCTACTGAAATTATATCGACATCTAGGATTAATTTCGTAACCTTTTTCCATAAAAATAATTCGTTTGTCCTACTTCTTTATTACTTATTGGATATTTATTACATTCCAGTCGATCGGCCGAGCACCTTGCTCTTCAAGATAGGCGTTTGTCCTGGAAAAAGGACGGCTTCCAAAAAAGCCCCGTCTCGCCGACAAAGGACTCGGATGAGCCGACTCGATGACAAAGTGCCGATTCGTATTGATTTGCGCTCCTTTTTTCTGGGCATGACTGCCCCACAAAATGAAAACCACAGACTCGTCTCTTTCGTTCAACGCTTCCACGACCGCATCCGTAAACTTCTCCCAGCCCTTGCCCTGATGGGAGCCGGCCAGTCCTTCGCGTACGGTCAGCACCGTATTCAACAGCAGAACGCCCTCTTGCGCCCATGATGTCAATGTACCCCCAACAGGAATGGGAATTCCCAAATCGCTGGACAATTCTTTGTAAATATTCCGCAGCGACGGCGGAACCTTTACCCCAGGCAGCACGGAGAAACTTAATCCATGCGCCTGCCCTGCGCCATGATAGGGATCCTGCCCCAGGATCACCACCCGTGTTCGGCTGTAGCCCGTCAGTTTCAAGGCTTGAAACAAATACGGCCGCGGTGGAAAGATCGTATGCTCCCTGTATTCCTGATCCAGCCAATTCATCAGCTCATGGAAATATGGCTTGTCCATCTCTGCTGCAAGCACCTGATCCCAATCGTTGCCAAACATCTCCTCACTCATGTTGCCTCTCCCTTTCCAAGCTTCCAGCATTTATATACTATTAATAAACTTATTTTAGCAGAAATCATCTGACTGGAACCTACAAAAAAATCGCACAGCTTCCGCTTTCGCGAGAGCCGTGCGATTTATTTCGTAATGCCGAGGACCGGGATCGAACCGGTACGGTAGTCACCTACCGCAGGATTTTAAGTCCTGTGCGTCTGCCAATTCCGCCACCCCGGCATAAATAACATGCCTGCCACAATCAATGCTGAAAAAATTCCTGCGTTGTTGATTATAACACGTTATTCGGCAAAGTTTCAAGCCCAAATGTAAAAATGATCGCTCGGTAGCCTTTTGCAGATTTTTTTGATAGGTTAAAGATAGGTAATTCATGCCATTACATCAAGTTAATATGTCTGGATACACTACATGATGTATTCCATTATAACTGGAGGTCATGCCCGTGAATATCTCGACAGACACTTACAAAATCGCGCCGTTAAACGATCAGGAGCAAGCCGTCGCACTCATCAAAGAAGCCGAGGCGGCCATTGCTGAAGCGACCGGAAATGAAGTTACCTTAATCGCTTACGAAAAATCAGAGAACCGTTGACCATGGCTATATAGAGGAGGGAACTCCAATGAACAACATGCCGAAAATATTGATCATTGCCGGGGCAGCTCTTATCATCGTGGGCTTGCTCTGGTCTTTTCTGGGCAGGTTCATCCATCTCGGGCGCCTGCCAGGCGACATCATAATCGACAAAGGCAACGTTAAATTTTATTTTCCAATCGTGACCTGCATTCTAATCAGCGTCATTCTGTCATTGATTGGCTATATCGTCCGATGGTTCATGAAATGATTCAAGCCATCCCACTTGTATTAATTCACGACGACCCACAGCAAGTTCCTCAGCCTATGGGGATGTATCAGGAGCCTTCAGCTAATGAAAAAAATTGCTATTATTTTTGCTATCATCTCACTGCTAACCGCATGCGGCAGCAGGCCTTATTCCAAGCATACAGAGTCTGAACCAAGTGTTCAGGCGAGCAAGCGTGTAACAAATTTCACTACATACCAAGGTGAGGCTTACTCCTTTTCTTATCCCTCTTCATGGGAAAGAAATGAAGACATAGGTATAGGTGATAATATTGAATACGTAGTTTCTTTTGCCTTTCCAGATCCGAACGATTCTAAATACAATATTCTTGCGCAAGCCTTTCTTACCCCTACCGACAGGTTAGTAGATGTTAAATCAGCTAGCGATGCTCTCATTGAGTCTTTTAAAACCAACATTGAAAATTTCAAAAAGACCGGATATACCGAAAAACAATACAAAAATTATATCGGCGGGATCTTTACGGGGAAATTTGAAAGCAATGGCGAAGAATTCACGATGGTACAGTACGCAATCCCAACCGAGAAGTATATATTTTACCTGAATATAACTTATTTTCAGCCTCTGTATGAAAAATACGGAATAGAGCAAACAAAGCAAATTATCGATTCAGTAGAGCTGCATCTCGGACAGGAGCAAAATAGAGCGAGATCAAACGATAGTATCGCTGACAGAATGGTTGAGGTTGTTCCGGTCTTTACGAATAAAGAATTAACTCCGGCATCCTATGAGTTTCTGGATCGCACAAAGCAGCTTTTCCCTGCAGACTCCCAGGAATCCATAGACGAGGTCAAGCGTTTATTGAACCCTAAAGTGACGACCAAGCATTTGGACAAAAACATCAATGACTATTTAGACACCTTCGTTAAGATCCAAGGAACCGTACTAAAAATTGATGAGATGGTATTAGATGATAAAACGATCACTATAGCCGTAATTTACGATAAATATAATAATGTCATATACATTTGGTATCCAGGTACGGCAAAGGACTTGCTCAAAGACGATCAAGCACTTGTGGTGGGTGTTCCTACGGTTAACTTTTCTTATAACAACACAGCTGGCGGCATTACATACGCCACATTTATTGCCGCTGCCGTATTGAAAGAAGTAAAATAAGGAGGCACTCAAATGAGTAAAAATAACAAAGAAGAGTTCTCAGGAACCGGATTAGCGGTAGGTGTCGCTATGGGCGTTAGCATTGGCCTTGCCATGGATAACCTCGCCGTTGGAATCGCCATCGGCATTTCATAAAGGTTGCCCCATTATGCCAAATTGCCAACCTCCCTTATGTTCGTTACAATCATTATTAAACAATTACATCTACTGCTAGGAGAACAACATTATCATGAGCAAAAAAATTGTTGCCATCGACATGGACGACACCATTTGTCACTTAATACCCAAAGCGCTTTATTATCATAATATGCAGTACCCTGGGCTTCAATTGATGATGGAGCAGGTTACCAGCTTTGACCTAAGCGGCATCTGGCATCCAGAATGTACAGAGGAGGCCTTTTTCGGCAGACCAGGCCTTTACGAAGAACTGGATATCTTTGATGAGTATACGATCGAGGAAATACGCAAAATGACCGCCAATTATGATGTTATTGTCATTACGGCGGCTCGGCCCTCTTCGGTTCCCGAGAAATGGAACTGGATGCAGAAGCACCTCCCCTTCATTCCTTATGAGAACTTTTTTGTAGCAAAACGCAAGTATCTAGTTGGTTTTGATCTGCTGATAGATGACGGCCCGCATAACATTATCGCCGCTAGCGAAGCCGGCAAGGAAACGATCCTGATTCCCCGCCCGTGGAATGCGCGTATACAGCATCAGTATCAACTCAAGGACAATTGGCAAGGGATGAGCGATTTGGTCGTTCAGATGCTAGCATCCAAGTAGGGATGATGTTAGTGTCTTTATCAATTATTCACTCGGGTTATTCCGCCTACTCTTTCCAATTCCACAAGCCCTGCATCCCCTTTGCCGGCATGGGCTTCTCTAGCAGCCGGACATCCGTCATTTCCCAAGCATAACGGCCGTCGCGATAATCCCCAAAGACGTATTCATGCCCTGCTTGCGCCGCAAGGCTCGCTGCGTCCCATCTGACTAACTGTTCGCCTGCCTCAAGCCATACGTCTCCCTTTTCTCCTGACGGTCTGGTTACGGCATAGCAGCTCTGCAAATTGGCTATGGCAATAACCGCCCCTGTCGGAAGATTGTCCGCTGTGAAACCGTACTTCGCCAGAACACTCCGATAAGGCTCCTCCCGGCAAATCTTCTTATCGACCTTTTTCCCGGCATGGATGGCGACTTCTCCGCGATGTCTCGTTGCCCAGCTGCGTGTTTCGAAACGTTTCTCCCCAAGCGCCAGAAATGTCGCCCAAGGTTGAATAATCGTAATTGCCCTCATGAGTATCCTCTCCTTTTATTGCATCGGACGTATTCGTTTCCTGCCATTCAACATCATCATATCTTAGTACCGCTCTGTTATACCTATAGTCTGATTTCTTATGATCCCGCTTTTATCAATATAGGCTAACGCCGTGCCATTCTGGGTTAAAGTCCATAGACTAATGTCAGTGGTACATTAACCTTAGGAGGTACGTTTATGAACGCAAATGATTATCAACAAATCTGTTGGAGCTGCATGAATAAATATGTCGGAATCGAAACGACCGACGGCCATGCTTACGATGGTTTTATCGCTCACGTCGATCAAAACTACGTTACCCTCGCCGTCCCTACAAATGAAATGATGGATCGCTTGAACGGACTGCCCGCCGAGGAATCAACTTATCGCCAATTCGGATTCCACCCCGGCTTTTTCCCAAGACGCCGTTTCTTTCATCGTCGCTTTCCTTTTTTCGGCATACGGAGTTTATTTCTGCTCCCTTTTTTCTTCTAATTTAACACTTTTGAAATTGTATTATGCTGCATTTCTTCCCGCTGCTCCGCTGCCGTCGGCAGCGGTTTTCTTATGTCTAAATTGAAACAGCTGATGGATAACCACGTATCTTATAGTAAGGAGATGATTTCTATGACATTTTTCGTGTCACTTCTGTTCATTGTTCCTGGCCTGTTGGGGCTATTCTTCCCTGCATTCGGTTGGTACATCAGGTACGGGTGGATGGTCAATGGCGACTCGGAGCCAAGCGAAGCCTTTATTGCCATGTCACGGATAGGCGGCGGGTTGGCCATTTTCTTCGGATTACTTGTTCTCCTTACAGGCGGTTCCATTCTTAATTATTAAACGTCCATAGACGAAAAATAAAGGGAGGAGATCATCCCATGTCTTTTGCCATTTCACTTATAATTATAGGTCTTGCCGCTACTGCTCTTGGAATATTCTCATATCTTAAACCAACCTTCGGCTGGAATATGAGTGAAGGCTGGAAAGTAAAAGGCGAGTCTGAACCAAGCGATATCTATATCGATTTCATAAAACTCGGCGGAGTAGTTTCCATCATGCTGGGCTCGTTTTTTTTGATTGGCGGCATTCTTAATTTGCTTTGACAGATCCATTCTTAAAATTTCCGAGTTTGAATATTGAGCATAATAACAAAAAAGCACCCTGTTAAGAGTGCTCAAAAATCAAACTTTGCACGAATTTTAATATTCATTTACTTCAAAATTAATGATTTTATCAAAAATAAAGTAATCCTTTCTTTCCTTAAATGGCCCCTTATTATTGTCATGTTTATTTACCGCAAACGTGACTGGACCATTGCCTGCGGCCTTTGTTTCATACCATTTTATAAATTGATTAACCTCAGTCATGGAAAGATCAAATTCTTTGACAACACCATTTTGAAGCATAACCTCTAGAATCGCCCGGTTACTAGTCGTATCTATAGGCTGTTCTGGCTGTTCTGGCTGTTCTGGCTGTTCTGGCTGTTCTGGCTGTTCTGGCTGTTCTGGCGTTTCGGGCTGTTCTGGCGTTTCGGGCTGTTCTGGCGTTTCGGGCTCCATTGGAAGCTCCGGATCAGTTCCAATTTTGCTCATCATTTCTAGTTCATCAATACTAACATAAATACCGCCATTATTAGCTGTAACATTTATTCGATATTTTTTATATAGAATTGTATTGTCAAAAGTATATTCTCTCTTTTCTCCAGCCGTCCAATCTATTTCATTCTCCCTAGTATCAAGAATATCCCATTCTTCCGTTTGTTCGTTCCATCCTTCAAATGTCCAATTTTTCGGTGCTCTATCAACATTTGGAACCAAAATCGGAGTGATATTCTTTATTGTATACTTTGCAATAATTTGTGGAGTGTCGAATTCATATGCTAGCCACCCAGTTTGAATACGTGGTTCCCATGTATCTTCATAAGATTGGCTCGAGCTTCTATTAAAAGCCTTCCAAGCCGCGTACATTGGACCATACTCCTGACTTGCTGATGCTTTTCCACTTGGTGAAGTATGACTCGTCATTTTTGGAATCAAATTGTCCGAATATTCATCCTGAGATGTTGAAGCGGCAAAAGAATTTGTTAAAAAAACAGTAATGATCAACACAAATACACCTAGAAAAATAAAACTTCTTTTTAATGAAGCTGGCAATAATAAAACCTCCTAATTTATGTATGAATCAAAAATACTATAACGATTCCATATTGTCTAAACATTACAATCCATATAATGTATTTTAATACATTTATTATAACATTTTATTTAGAGACACAATCCTATGATTTGCCGTTATCAAAAGAATCCTTCGGCTCTTCTTAAGCTTCCAAATCTACCATCTACCAACCCTACGAACAGCAAAAAACCCTTGCTAGGCAAGGGTTTCTCTTAAGTATGGGCCCTGAGGGACTTGAACCCCCGACCAATCGGTTATGAGCCGACCGCTCTAACCAACTGAGCTAAGGGCCCGGAAACGGGGTAAAGATGAATTGCGGGGGCAGGATTTGAACCTGCGGCCTTCGGGTTATGAGCCCGACGAGCTACCGGGCTGCTCCACCCCGCGTCAGTAAATAGCGACAACTAATAATATACACGATACCCCTGCCATGAGTCAAGTATTTTACTAAAAAAATTAAGGAATAAAGCGGACCCCGTATTTTCCTTTACGTGAACGAAATATTTCCACCTCCCTCATTTCATCGAAGCCGTATATCCAGCCATCCTGTACAAGCCTTTTGGCCAGACAGCCTGCTTGAAATTTTGTTCTGTACAACTTATTGAAATACACCCATCTCATGTGACGTTCCTGCCCTTCAAAGATTTTGTCGATGAACCATTACAACTATAGAATGCCCAACAACGTGCAAAAAAAAATCTCGCCAGATCAAAATCCGGCGAGATTTTATGATTAGTGCATTTCAAATACCGAGCCATCCTCATTAAACTGGGCTTTCGGGTTCTTTTTCAGCTCCAGCAGCATTTTATTTCCCTTCTCTTCCCATTCCTTAAGCGCTTCTTCCACCGTTTTCTTGTCTTCAAGCACTTCCTGGAAATGCGGTCTGCCTGAATTCGAGATGCTATACAGCCCCGGAATATCACGCGCTAATTTTTCTTCAGCAGCGCTAGCCGGCGGTGCAGGCTTCAATTGATAAAATGCATCAATGTTATAGGTTTGACCAGCCTTCGGCGTAATAAATGATTTACGGGACACCATTTCATACGTGTTGCTGCGGGATCTCAGCTTAGCGAAATCCTCCCCGTTTACGAACTTAATGAAATTCCAAGCGGTCTCGGCATTCGGCGCTGCACTGTTAATCGAGAACGTATTCCCAATCCAGATATTGCTGCCGATCCCCGGCTTCTCTGGATGCACCGGCATCGTAACGATATCCCAGTCCACCGGGCTGTAGTTTTTAATTTTCTCCGCATTGTTATTTGCTTCTACAATCTCATTAATGTAATAGCCGTCGCTGAGCATCATGGCCAGCTTGCCCGACAAGAACAAATCGCCGCTAATCGGGCTGTAATTGTCCTCCGAGTAATACTCTTCCATGTTCATATTTGACGAGCTTGGAATGGTTTTATCCTTCGCCAGCTTGCTGATCGTTTCCCACACATTTTTCCATTGCGGCGAATTGACCGTCATCACTTCAGCTTTATCATCGTACACTCTAAGCTCAAGCGGGCTTACATAACTGTTTTGCATATCCCAAAAAGGATCGCTGCCTAAATAACGGTTAAAGGAGAAGCCAAATACCCGATCTTTCCCTTCCCCCTTGGAGAGCAGACGGGCTTTATCGAACACCTCATCCCAAGTCATGCCATCTGTCGGCGGCTCGATTCCTGCATCAGCAAATATTTTCTTATTATAAAATAACGCGGACGAGCTGAAGGTCGGCGACAGTCCATACAGCTTGTTATCCCCGCCGATATCCTTAAGCGTATCGATGACTACAGGCACGATATCAGAAGTATCGAACTTATCCTCTTGAATCATCGGATCTAGCGGCTTTAGCAAATTCTCCTCGGCCAGCCGTTTCAGGGTACCGGTATCCGCGATGACGATATCCACCGGATTGTTCCCTGTCATCAATTTCTTCATGCTCTCGAAGTAGTCCGGCTCAACATACTGCTCATTGCTGTAATCTCTATAACGATATTCGGATTGGTCTACCGCTGGCACGATTTCGATCCTTACATTGTTATTGAACTCATAAATATCGGTGTACTGCTGACGGAACCAGGAATCATCGTTAGAGCCGTACAGCATACCGATGCGCAGTACCTTTTCTTCCTTGCTGTCCTTGCCTTTGCCTACGCTGCTGCTGCAGCCAGCAAGCAAGCCGACGGTTAGGCTCGCGGCCAAAGCGAAAGTTAATACTTTTCGGATTTTTCCACCATACCTGTTGTTCATTGCTTATCCCCCTCTATTGGTTTTGGTGCGGTAATCACAATTTTATCCCCGTCGAATTCCATGCTGGCCCGGCCTCCAATGCCAACGGCCTCCAAGTATTCCTTCGGAACCTGCAGGCGGCCAACCCGGTCAACCACGACAAACGCTTCGTGAACCTCCTGAAGCCCTCCGCCCTGAGAGCCAAGCTCGCCGTCCGCCTGATCCAAATTTGGATTGCGCTTTACGAACTCGGTGCTCGTTAAGCCGTCCCGAATCGCGACGACGCGGTCAACCTTTCCGGCCAATTCCAGGTCATGTGTGACGATCACGATCGTAATGCCAAGCTCCTTATTCACTTCCCGGAATATTCGCATGATCTGATCCGATGTCGCTGTATCGACCGAACCCGTAGGCTCATCCGCCAGCAGCATCTTCGGTCGGTTTGATAGAGAGATGGCGATGGCCACGCGCTGCTGCTCTCCCCCGGACAGCTGATGCAGCTTGTTGTGCATTCGATCCTTGAGCCCGACCCACTCCAGCAGCTGCTTTGCGTAGTCGCGGTCCAGCTTGCCGGATAACAGCATCGGCATTTCCACATTCTCCAGCGCCGTCAAATACGGGAGCAGATTTCGCGCATTATTTTGCCATACAAAACCGACCGTATTTCGTTTGTACTCAACTAACTGGTCATCCTGGATTTTAAGCAAATCCCAGCCCCCGACGCTAACCTGGCCAGCGGATGGCCGATCTAGACCACCGAGAATGTTCAGCAGTGTGGATTTACCGCTGCCGCTGTTCCCGATAATCGCCATCATTTCCCCTTGCTCCACGGTCAAATTCAGCCCTTGAAGAGCAACGACTTCAATGTCCTCGGTCTTAAAAATTTTAACGAGTCCTTCGCAATGAATCATCGCCATCTTACCGCTCCTCTCCCATCTTGACTGCTTGATGCACCCGCAGTCTGCGAATTTGCCAGAACAGTAAACCGGCTCCCAGCGCCAGCATGACAAATACAACAACATAGAGCTGGAACGTATCCTTCGAATCGAAAATAATTCTGAACGGCGGCACCTGGGTCGTTACGTTATCCGCGGTTTGCAGGAACGGCAAGTACAGCTTGCCGACTACCTTGCCAATGGCGATGCCCAGCACAATCGATAAGCCGGCCGTCAATATTTGTTCGGCCAATAGCATCAATGTCAGCTGCTTTCGCGACAATCCCATCGCCCGCAAAATACCGAATTGCACGACGCGGCCCGACAGATTGAAGAACCAGTACAGCACATAACCGATCAAAGATACGATAACAGATACGAGGAATCCAAGGCTAAGGATACCGAATACCCCGCCGCGGGTAGGATGCTTGCTCTGCACAGACAATACGGTGCGCACATCCTCTACGGAATAAAGCTCGATTTGCTTCTCCTTCAATTTCTCCATCAAAGGAGCCACTTTTGCTCCCTCCTCCATCTTAAGCCATACTTGATATGGAATAAGCGGAAGCTGATCGTTGATATAGTCCAAATTTGCGATGATAAACGGCTTCTCGTCAGGATACTGACTCGGCCAATAAGGCACGATGCCATATACAGCCAAGTCAATGGCGCCATCCGTCAGCGATACAGAGAAAATATCGCCCTGCTTTAACTTATACTTCTCAGCAAAATTGGACGGAATGATCGCGGCGGCTTCATTCATTCCCAGCAAATTCAAATACTGATAGGGATGCGCCGGGAATAGATCGTTGCGGAACCAGGCAACCTGTGCAAAGTCTACGTTGTCGACCCCCATCAACGTTCCCTGACCGGCCGAACGGCCCGATACGATGATATTTCCTTTCGTTTGCAGCACGCGCGCAGCATGCTTCACACCATCCAGCTCACGGAAAGCTTGAAACGGCGGTTCTTCATTATATACAATCTTTGCTGGCGGGTTATTCCCGCCTTGACCGCCGCCACCGCCACCTCCGCCAGGTCCGCCAGGTCCACCGGCACCGGGATTCCCTCCCGGTTGTCCACCGCCCTGCCCTTGCGTCGGAGGCTTTGTCGTTTTCTCAGGCGTTCCCGTCCAGACAGCCTGCATAATCACATCTGTTCCGTATTTATATAACGTCCGTTCCGTCGAGTTCACATCGATCGTCCGAGCTGCCGAGGCGTTATAAACCCCAAGGCCCAGAGTCAGAACAAGCAGAATCATCAGTGGATAATAGGATGTCGACGAGCGAGAAAGCTGCGTCAGACTTAAATAGTAAGGCACCGGCAACCACTTTTTCCCGACCCAGCCGATCAGCTTGAGCAGCCACGGGAACACGCGCAGGAAAAACAAACCCATCGAGAATATGGCGATAGCCGGCACGAAAAATAGAAACGGCTGAACTTGCAGCTCATCCGTAGTCATCCCGGTCTGGAACGTGATCATTTGGCGATCCAGGAACAGGTAATACCCATAGCCCGCAATGCCAAGCAGGACGATGTCCAGGAAATACCGCTGCCAACCGGGCTTCCGGTCTGAGCGGGCTTGTTTTTGCTTCGCATTGACAATCGAAGACCTAGCATACGAAATGGCCGGAATCAGCGTGGCCAGTATCGCAATAATGACAGCTGCCCCGCCTAGAGCCAGTGCGTCCATATTAAAGCCTACCGGAATCGATTTACGGTTCACAAAGGTCAGGAAGCCGTCCGCCGCCCCGATGCTCTTGGACATAAACCAGCCGAGCAACGGCCCGATAATCATCGCTGCCAGCCCAAGCAGCAGCCCTTCCAGCAGATAGATGAACACGATTTGCTTCGTAGAAGCTCCGCGGCTTCGCAGCACAGCAATATCGCTTTGCTGTTTATCCAGCGATTGGCGCGCATTCATTACGATATAATAGAACACCATAGCAATCATCGGTGCGGCCAACGTGAACAGCAGCGTCTGCATCTGCAGGCTTTGTTTGCGGAAATCATTCAACAAACCACCGAAGGAGATGTCCACCTTCGTATCCTTCAGCTTCTGATACAGCTCGACATTCAGGCGATCCAGCGTGCTTTGGAGCGGGGACAGCTGGCTCGTCTTGATCTCCCGGAGATCGAATGCATAGTACCATCCGGAATTGTGCAGCGGTACCGCTAACTTTGTGAGCAATCCTTCATTAAATGCCTTCTCACTGACGTAAAACTGGTTCATCATGCCTTCAAAGCCCTGATACCAGTATGGATCGCCCTCTTGCATAGGTTGGAAAGTCCCCACGATCTTCACCTTAAGAGTCAGATCGGATTTGCCAATCACGGGATATTCCATCACTGCGCCGACATGCAGATCTTGGCGGAACATCGCTTCTTCCAGCATCAAGGCCTCAATGTATCCGTCTTCGACTTGATCCGAGAACGCTTTCCCGTTTGAGAGGGAAATATGTTCCGGCAAGCCGCTCATCGAGACGATCGACATGGCCCTTTTGCGGCTGGCATCCACCTTGGTCGGATCCTGAGGATACACCTCAGACGTACGAATTGAACGCGTATTAACGAAAGTCTGCTGCGGGAACCCGATTTCCTCAGGCACTTCGTTCACGATATACGAGTGAACGTTCTCCAGGCTGGCAAAATCCGTCTTCGCACCGCCCGCGGCCTGATAGCTCATCAATAAAGAGCCAGCAGGCAAACCCTTGCTTTCTTCCATCAAGGAATTCGAAACAACCCGCTTCAATGCCCCATCCGAGTACATCGGAATGCTTACTGTGAATGAGACAGCGACGACAAGTCCCAATAACGTACTAAGCGTCAACCATTTCGTGTTCCACATTTTGCGGAACAGCAAGCGTAATAAAGGAACACCCATTAGCGACCCACTACTTTCTGCCCCGGCTCTAGTCCTTTTACAATCTGCACATCAGTTGGGGTTTGAACTCCTACCTCAACGTCCGCTTCCCGCTTCGTCCCGTCTGGTTCGATGACCTGTACATAGGTACGCGATCCAACCGTACGCAGTGCCGAAATCGGAATGACCACCGCATCATCAATGCGCTGGGTAACGATTCTTACGGTCAGCATCGCCCCGCGTCCCAGATCAGTGGGCCATTTATCCAAATCAACGATTAGATATTTATCGATAGATTCCTTCTCTGGAGGGGTTCCGCTTTGACCTCCCCCATTATTTCCGCCATTGCTGCTGCCGCTATCGGTTGTGGAAGGCATGACTTTAACCTTTCCATCGAATTTACCAAACGTATTGATATCGACAGTTGCCTTCATTCCAGGGGCTAGCTTCTGCAGGTCATCCTTGCTGAACGTGGCGCCAACCACAAGCGCCGAAGTATCGGAGATGACGCCTAGTGATTCATAGGCCTTAATCGTACCGCCCTTCTCTGCCTTTAAAGACACGATCGTACCCGCAAACGGAGCCCGCAAAGTCCCGTCTGCAATTTGCTGCTCAAGATCGACCAGCTCCTGGCGCGCTTCCTCAAAGACGATAGTGGCTTCCTCAAATTCATATTCCTCTTTCTCATCCTTCGTGCGCAACGTTTCCTTCATCGCGATTTCCTGCTTGCGGAAGTCCAAGCGTTTCTTGCGAAGCTGCTTCTGCAACTCCTCAACGTCAAGTTCGAGCAGAATATCGCCTGCGGCAACCTTATCCCCTGCCTTCACTCGAACGTTCTTAATATGCGTAGCCCCTTTATCATCGGAAAAATACAGCTGTTCTTCCCGTTGGCTCAGCACTTTCCCCGTTCCCTTTACGTCCAGCTCAATCGTCTCTTTTCGGACCTCGTATTCCGGCTTCTTCGATATCGTTGGCGGGGTAATAACCGACAGATCCTCCTCTTCCTCTTCATTCGGGAGCAATCCGCAGCCGGACGCGCCGACGAGGACAATACATAATGACACAAGGCTCAGCGTCCGGAGCCATGCCTTTTTATTCGATAAATTTTCCATCCACCATTTCATAAACATGGTCTGCTACCTCCAAGATTGTAGGATCGTGAGTAGTCATACAAATCGTCACTTGTTCCGTATGTATGATATTTTTGAATACGGACATCACCTGCGCGCCCATCTGGGAATCCAGGTTGGCCGTCGGCTCATCCGCAAGAAGCAGCTTGGGGCGATGGGCGATCGCTTTGGCGATAGCTACGCGCTGCTGCTCTCCCCCCGACATTTCGAATGGGCGGTGAAACATCCTTTTGCCAAGTCCAACCAGCTCCAGGCACTGCGTTACGCGCTGCTTCCATTCCTGAGGAGGCACACCGGCCATCCGAAGCGACAGCTCTACGTTCTCCCATGCTGACAGCAGCGGCAGCAAAGCGTAGGCCTGAAAAATGAAGCCGATCTGGTCGCGGCGCAATATCGTTCGCTTATCGTCGCTAAGCTGATGCAGTGGTTGCCCGCGGAACAGGATTTCCCCTTTCGTAGGCTGATCGAGCCCGCCTAGCATATTGAGCAGCGTCGTTTTCCCAGAGCCGGATCGGCCTTTGAGCATCACAAGCTGGCCGGCCCGCACCTCCATGTTGATGCCCTTAAGCACATGAAGCTCAGTCCCGCCTACCGGAAACATCCGGTGAACTTCCCTCACTGACAAAATGGTCTCCGAAGATTTCGGGGATTCCACATGATCTTCCGGCTCTGCGGCCACCCTCGCAGCAGCAGCTTCCTCACGGCCTTGATCCGCGTCCTCAAAATTTTCGCCCTGTTCATCCGGCGAAGCTTCATTTGAGATAACGCTCACATCCTGATCATCGGATTGTTCTGATTTTACAGTTTTGCGAAACCATCGCATCATTGTGTATCGGTCTCCTATGCTTCCTAATTTTTACGCGTCCCTCAAATTCATCACGTCTAGCATTATAAACGAAATCTCATGGCAAAAAGTTACAACATTTTTTACGATATTGAGATAATATTTCCATTATTTACTCACTGAACTGCGGCAGCAAGTTTGTTAAGATGACAAAGACTCGTAATATATTAGAAATTACGGCATTGTTCAGCGCTGCTGATAACTTATAAATCTATTACTTCAAAAAAGGGGAGAGATGCGATGAAGCGTCGTGCGAAACTATTTCTTCTCATTACTATGACGCTTTTTATTTCCATAAGTTGCAATCTTCAGACACCGACCATAGCTTTCACACAGGAATCGCCGTTTCAGGACATCAGCGGCAGCTATGCCAAAGAAGAAATTATCGCCCTTTACCGGGATAATATCATGACGGGAACCAAACCCGGCTTTTTTGCCCCTAAGCAGCCGATGACCCGGGCGGAGTTTCTCACAACTCTCGTTCGCATGCTTCGCCTCACTCCCGTACCTGCCAAAGTACCCGCCTATAACGACGTTCCTTCGTCTTCCTGGTATTACGGCTATGTCCAAGCCGCCACGGAAATCGGTCTTGCCTCGGGAACAGGTTCGGGTACATTCAGTCCGGGCCGGCCGCTGAGCCGTCAGGAGGCGGCGACCTGGATTGTCCGCGCATTCAAGCAGCAGCCGGGCTCTGCCGCAGCGTTGTCCTCGTACCGGGATCAATCGGAAATTGCCCCGTGGGCACTGCCTTATGTTAATACGGTAACAAAGCTGCAATTCATGGGCGGATATGAGGGTATGTTCCAGCCGAACCAGCCGTTATCCCGTCAAGAGGCAGCCTCACTGCTGTATCGCATACGAGCTCATAAGCCATGGATGAACGAAATCGGCAAAGAGGCGAGCCCCAAAATTCAGATTGGCTGGCAGTACGGACAGACTACACAGCAATATGAACGTAACATTCTGAAATCCAACGTAAATGTCCTGTCCCCGCGGTGGTTATTTCTAGAAAAAGGCGGAAAGCTGAAGGACTATACGGACCCCTCTCTCATAACTTGGGCGAAGCAGCATAAAAAAGCCATTTGGGCCATGCTCGGAAACGGCTTCGACATGGAGGCGACGCATGAGCTTCTAGCCTCATCCACCGAATCGGCCAGCTTTACCCGCAGTATCGTGGCCCTTGTACAAAAATACGGCCTTCAAGGAATCAACGTCGACTTTGAAAACGTAAAACCCGAAGATCGCTTCTATTTCACCCGTTTCATCAAGCTGCTGGGCGAACAATTGCATAGCGCAGGAGCCATCCTATCGGTGAATGTCTCACCAGAGTTAGGAAGCGACTGGACGGCGGCATTCGATTACGAAGCTATCGGCAAATATGCGGATTACGTCGTGCTAATGGGATATGATGAGCATTGGACAGGCGGGTATTATGCAGGATCCGTCGCCTCCCTGCCTTGGGTACGCAGCGGTCTCGATACGCTGCGGCAGGAGGTGCCCGATCATAAGCTCATTTTGGCTCTGCCCTTCTACAATCGCGATTGGACAACGAAAGGAAGCAGTTCGACCGTAGCCATTGCTTCGACGGACGTTACCCTACAAGAGCAGTCCGACCTAATGGTGCGCTATAAATTCCGGCCTTTATGGAACGAGACCCTCGGCCAGTACAACGCCGCCTACACCAGCGGAGCAGCCCATCGGTTATGGCTGGAAGACTCCCGGTCTCTATCGCTGAAATATCAGATGGCCGCGAGCCGGGGCGTCGCTGGGTTTGCTTACTGGCACATCGGCGGTGAGACGCCGGATATTTGGACAAGCCTGAGCAATGCGGAGCGTTATTCCATGTACTCATTTGACTAATCATATTTATAGAAAAAAGGGCCATTCCCTACTACAGGGAATGGCTCTTTTGTTTGATTAAACTCCAAAGGATGCCGGATTTTCTCGCCAAGATTGCAGCAGGGATAAATCATCCGGCTTCACGATACCCTTCTCGACGGCAACTTCGATAAGCGCTCCATAGTTGGACAAGGTTTGCAGCGGAATACCAGCTTCAGCAAACGCCTGCGCAGCTTTATCCAACTGGTAGTTGAAGATGGCCAGCACAGCCAGCGGCTCGGCACCCGCCTCGCGAACGGCTTGCGCCGCTTTGATCGAGCTGCCGCCCGTCGAGATCAGATCCTCGATAACGATAACCTTCTGCCCAGGCTTGATCAGGCCTTCAATCAGATTCTCCTTGCCATGGCCCTTCGCCTTGTCGCGGACATAGATCATCGGCAATCCGAGCTTCTGGGAGACGAAGGCCGCGTGGGGAATCCCCGCCGTAGCCGTGCCCGCAATGACCTCTGCCTGTGGATAAGTGCTGCGGATAACCCCGGCAAACGACTCTGCAATGAGGTCGCGGATGTCCGGATAAGACATCGTCAGACGATTGTCGCAATAAATCGGCGACTTAAGGCCCGATGTCCAAGTAAAAGGCTGGTGCGGCCGCAGAGCGACCGCCTTAATGTCCAGCAATTTCCCTGCTACCTCTAAAGCGATTTGATTTGTATTTACCATGCTTCCTTCATCTCCTCTATAATAAGCTCAGCAGCACGCCGCGGATCTTTGGCTTCTGTGATCGGCCGTCCAACGACGATGAAATCCGTCCCTTGACGCATCGCGTCCCCCGGGGTAAGTGTACGGAACTGATCTCCCGCCGTGCTTCCTGCCGGGCGAATCCCTGGCGTTACCGTCTTGAAGCCGTCCCCACAGTGCTTTTTGATTGCTTGTACTTCTAATGGGGAAGCGACAACGCCATGCAATCCCGCTTGCTTCGTCAAGGAAGCGTAAGCGACGACAGCGTCCTCCATCGTTCCCGGAATGCCGATTTCCCGGTTTAGGGTCTCCTGACTGGTACTCGTAAGCTGAGTAACCGCAATGATCGTCGGCATGGCAAGCGACGGGTCGCTGGCTAGGGCAGCCTTGGCGCCTTCCAATGCGGCAGCCATCATTTTCAGCCCCCCAGCAGCATGTACATTGAACATGTCTACGCCGAGCCGGGTTACGCTGTTCGCTCCACCCTTCACGGTGTTCGGAATATCATGCATTTTTAAATCCATGAATACCCGATACCCCCGCTCCTTCAGTTCCCTTACAAAATCAGGACCGACTGCATAATACAGCTGCATCCCGATCTTCACGTAACAAGGGATGCCTTCCAATTGAGTGATCAGCTTGCGTGCTTCCTCCGCAGTCGGATAGTCGAGCGCGACCATCAGGCGCCCGGCAGCTTGTTCGAATGTACTCATAATTTAACATGTCCCCCCGTCATACTTGCGGCTCCGAAGCATAGAGCTTCCGGAGCCGCATAAATTCCTGCATTGCTGATTTAATAATATTCCCTTACAGAACCGGCATCGCTTGGGACGAGAAGTTGATCGTCTCGAGCATGTTAAGCAGCGCGCGTACCGTATCCAGCGAAGTCATGCAGACGATGCCATTCTCGACTGCTTCCCGGCGAATACGGAATCCATCACGCTCAGGCTCCTTGCCTTTGGTCAGCGTATTGATTACGAAGTGGGCTTCCCCGTTGCGGATCAGATCCAGAATATTCGGAGAACCTTCGCTTAATTTATTTACCGTTGTAACATGAATCTTGGCCTCCTGAAGCGCAGCAGCCGTGCCGCCAGTTGCCAGGATTTTGTAGCCTAGTTTCGAGAAACCGCGAAGGATTTCCACAGCCTCTTCCTTATCTTTGTCTGCAACTGTCGCAATAATCGCGCCAGTGGTTGGAATTCTCATCCCTGCGCCGACAAGCCCTTTATACAAAGCTTTGGCATACTGCGGATCGCGACCCATAACCTCGCCTGTCGATTTCATTTCAGGACCCAGCGTCGGCTCTACGCGGCGCAATTTCGCGAAGGAGAAGACCGGAACCTTAACGGACACGTAATCGGCTTCAGGCCACAGGCCGTCTGTATATCCAAGATCTTTCAGCTTAGTGCCGAGAATACACTGCGTAGCAACGTTGGCCATCGGAATGTTCGTCACTTTGCTTAGGAACGGAACCGTCCGGGAAGAGCGCGGATTGACTTCGATAACGTAGACCTCATTGTTGTAAATGACGAACTGGATGTTAACGAGGCCGACCGTCTTCAATTCGCGGGCAATTTTGATCGTGATTTCCGCAATTTTATTCTTCAATTCGTCAGATACATGCTGCGGTGGATATACCGCTATGGAGTCCCCGGAGTGGACACCCGCTCTCTCGATATGCTCCATGATCCCCGGAATGAGAACAGTCTCCCCGTCGCAGATCGCGTCTACCTCGACTTCTTTGCCGAGCATGTAACGGTCGATAAGCACCGGATGCTGCGGATTGATGTTGACCGCTTCCTCCATGTATTTCATCAATTCTTGGTCAGAGTATACAATTTCCATGGCGCGTCCGCCGAGCACGTAGGATGGGCGGACAAGCACTGGGTAGCCTAGCGCCTGCGCCGTGCCTACAGCTTCATCCACGGAGGTTACCGTGCTGCCTTTAGGCTGGGCAATTTGCAGTTTGGACAGCAGTGCCTCGAACTTCTTCCGGTCCTCAGCCTCATCGATGCTCTCCAGCGATGTTCCGATAATGCGCACTCCAGCCGCCTGAAGCGGTGCCGCCAGGTTAATCGCGGTTTGGCCCCCGAATTGGACGATTACGCCAACCGGCTTCTCCTCTTCAATAACGTTCATGACATCCTCGAAGAAGAGCGGTTCGAAATAGAGTCGGTCGGACGTGTTGAAGTCCGTCGATACCGTCTCCGGGTTGTTGTTAATGATGACCGCTTCATAGCCTGCCTTCTGGATCGCCCAGACGGCATGCACTGTGGAGTAGTCGAATTCAATGCCTTGACCGATCCGGATCGGTCCGGAGCCAAGCACGACGATCTTCTCTTTCTTTGTCTCCACAACTTCGTTTTCGGTCTCATAAGTAGAGTAGTAATACGGCGTGGATGCTTCAAACTCCGCTGCGCACGTATCTACCATTTTGTATACCGGACGCAGGTTGTGCTCTTTGCGGAACTGAGTCACGCTCTCTTCCGTCAGGTGCATTCCCCCTTGCTGGCCCGCCGCGCGCAGTTCAGCGATGGCCCGATCCGTAAAGCCAAGGCGTTTAGCTTCGTATAGTGTTTCGTATGTCAACGTTGGCTCGGATGCAATCTTGTTCTCGAATTGCACGAGGCGCTCGATTTTATCAAGGAACCACCAGTCGATATTCGTTAAATCTTGAATTTGCTGCAGCTTGTAGCCGCGGCGGAACGCTTCGGCGACCAGGAACAGCCTTTCATCGTCCGCCTGAACGAGCCGCTGATCGAGCGTCTCTTGGCTTAGTTGCTCCGTACCTTTCAAATACAAGCGGTGCGTGCCGATTTCTAGGGAGCGAACAGCTTTATGGATCGACTCTTCGAACGTCCGGCCGATCGCCATGACCTCGCCCGTTGCCTTCATTTGCGTTCCCAGCTTGCGGTTCGCATGAATGAATTTATCGAACGGCCAGCGCGGAATTTTACTGACGATATAATCGAGCGTCGGCTCGAAGCAAGCGTAGGTCTGCCCTGTAACCGGGTTGACGATTTCATCCAGCGTGTAGCCAAGCGCAATTTTAGCGGCCATTTTCGCAATCGGGTAGCCCGTTGCCTTGGAGGCCAAAGCGGAAGAACGGCTGACCCGAGGGTTAACTTCGATTACGTAATATTGGAAGCTTTGTGGATCAAGCGCGAACTGTACGTTACATCCGCCTTCGATGTTCAATGCACGGATGATTTTAAGCGATGCAGAGCGCAGCATTTGATACTCGCGATCCGACAAGGTCTGGCTCGGAGCCAGGACGATGCTGTCGCCGGTATGTACGCCGACAGGATCAAAGTTCTCCATATTACATACGACGATGCAGTTATCGTTCGCGTCGCGCATGACTTCGTATTCGATTTCCTTCATGCCGGCGATCGATTTCTCGATCAGGCATTGCCCGATCGGGCTGTAGCGAATCCCGGAAGCGACCGTCTCCTTCAGTTCTGCTTCCGTCGCGCAGATTCCTCCGCCCGTACCGCCAAGCGTATAAGCCGGACGAACGATGACCGGATAGCCGATCTCATCCGCAAAGCGCAGCGCTTCATTTACCGTTGTAATGATGGTACTTTCGGGAACCGGCTGCTCCAGCTCACGCATCAGCTCGCGGAACAAATCGCGGTCCTCCGCTTTCTCGATCGACGTAAGCTGCGTACCGAGCAGCTTCACGTTTTCCTGCTCGAGTACTCCCGCCCGGGCAAGCTCCACCGCCATGTTCAAGCCGGTTTGACCCCCGAGGGTCGGCAGCAATCCGTCCGGACGCTCCTGGCGAATGATCTGGGTAACGAATTCCAGCGTAATCGGTTCAATGTATACTTTATCCGCCATATTCGTGTCGGTCATTATCGTCGCAGGGTTGCTGTTGATAAGGACAACTTCCACGCCTTCTTCCTTCAAGGCTTGGCATGCCTGGGTACCGGCGTAGTCGAATTCGGCCGCTTGACCGATTACGATTGGACCGGAGCCAATGACGAGAATCTTCTTGAGGTCTTTATTGATTGGCATATTAAAGCTCTCCCTTCGCAGCGGCCATAATTTCAGCCTGACGTGATTTTTGCGGATTATTCTGCTTGTGCTCTCTGATCATATCCAGGAACTGGTCAAACAAATAGTTGTTGTCCTGAGGACCTGGCGATGCTTCCGGGTGATATTGCACCGAGAATGCCGGATATTTCTTATGTCTGACGCCTTCGATTGTTTTGTCGTTGTTATTGATGTGCGTGATTTCCAGATCTGTACCGGCAATCGAGGATTCCTTCACCGCGTAGCCGTGGTTCTGAGAGGTAATGTAGCATCTTCCCGTAGCCAGCTCCTTAACCGGATGATTACCGCCGCGATGGCCGAATTTCAGCTTCTCCGTATCTGCCCCGCAGGCCAGGGACAGCAATTGATGCCCTAGGCAAATGCCGAAGATTGGATATTCGCCGAGCAGTTCAGCGATCATTTTCGCGGCATGAGGCACGTCCTTTGGATCGCCAGGGCCGTTGGACAGCTGAATGCCGTCCGGATTAAGCCGGCGAATCTCCTCCGCAGTCGTATCATGCGGCACGATGACCACATCACAGCCGCGCTTGTTCAACTGACGCAGGATTCCGTTCTTCGCCCCGAAATCGACGAGCACGATCCGCTCCTTCGTTCCTGGATTATGGTATAGGAACTTTGTCGATGTGCTGGCCACCTGATTGTGCAGCTCTTCCACGCTGACATCTGTCATCATAGCTTTCAGTTCCTCTACCGATTTGGCAGAAGTCGTGATGATTCCCTTCATTGTGCCGTTCTGGCGAATCTTTCTCGTCAGCATGCGTGTATCGATATCTGAAATTCCAGGAATGCCGTGCTCCTTTAGCAAGTCACCCAGACTGTATTCAGCGCGCCAATTGCTCGGAATCGGCTCGTAGCGGCGTACCACGAGTCCATGAATGGCAGGAACGAGCGATTCGAAATCGTCCCTGGAAATACCGTAGTTGCCGATAAGCGGATAAGTCATCGTCACGATTTGCCCGTAGTAAGAAGGATCGGATACAACTTCCTGATAACCTGTAACTCCCGTATTAAAAACGACCTCACCCGTGAATTCGCCCTCTGCACCAAATGACTTTCCGGTAAACAGCGTGCCGTCCTCCAATAACAATCTTGCCTGCATTTCCCCGCACTCCTTTATGCTCGACTTTGGTATCTATAAATAACTGTATCTATTAATAAATTCAGTATATATATCGTATTGATGAATTATTGCTCCTGCCAGACTACTTTGCCATTAACGATGGTCGTTACGGGCCAGCCTTTGAGCTTCCAACCGCCAAAAGGAGTATTGCGTCCCTTCGAAGCGAACGTCTCCGGATTAACTTCCTGTTCCTTATCGAGATCCACGATCGTCAAATCCGCAGGAGCTCCCTGGTCCAGTCTTCCGGCGGACAACCCAAATACCCGGGCCGGATCAGCCGTCATTCGCTGAACGAGCAGGGACAGATCCCATTTCCCGGTCAAGACGAACTTGGTATACAGAAGCGGAAAAGCCGTCTCGAAGCCGACGATGCCAAACGGCGCCAACTGCATTCCCTTGGCTTTCTCCTCTTCGCTGTGCGGGGCATGGTCCGTTACGATCATGTCGATCGTGCCGTCCTCCAGCGCTTGAATACAAGCTTCGACATCCCGCTGGGAACGAAGCGGCGGATTCATTTTCCAGTTGGCATCAAGGCCCGGAATATCCGTCTCCGCCAGCAGCAGGTGATGCGGACATACCTCCGCCGTCACGCGGATGCCGATCTCCTTCGCTTGTCTGATCAAGCGGATCGATTGCTCCGTACTGACATGGCACACATGGTAATGTACGCCCGTCGCTTCTGCAAGGAGAATGTCGCGTCCCACGTGTATCGCCTCGGACTCGTTCGGGATGCCTTTCAAGCCGTGACGCTTCGCGAACTCCCCTTCATTGACAGGAGCCCCTTCCACCAGCGAGTTATCCTCGCAATGGGCGATAATCGGCATGCCCAGCGACTGGGCGAGGGCCATGGCGTCCTTCATCATTTGCGCGCTTTGCACGCCGACCCCATCGTCCGTGAAGCCAATGGCTCCAGCAGCCTTCAGCGCCGCAAAGTCCGTCAGCTCGCGGCCAAGCTCGCTTTTCGTAATCGCCGCGTAAGGCAGGACGTTGACCAATCCCGCTTCCTCAGCTTTGCTCTTCACCAGCTCGATCGTTTCCGGGGTGTCGATGACCGGGCGCGTGTTCGGCATGCAAGCGATCGTCGTAAAGCCGCCTTTGGCTGCCGATCTAGAACCCGTTTCGATCGTTTCTTTATGTTCATACCCCGGCTCGCGCAAGTGAACGTGCATGTCGATGAAGCCCGGCGTTACCAGCTTGCCTCCCGCATCAATCGCCTGATCCGCGCTCCCTGATCCTTCGCTTCCCGCCTCCGTAAGCTTCTCAATCACTCCGTCGCGGATATATATATCCTTCAGCTGAAGCTGACCGTTTCCGTCCAGTACATTGGCATTCGTAATCTTGAGTAGCATAACTTACCTCCGCTCATTGAGTTGCTATATTCCGTGCTAGGTTATCTGTTCAAATTAAGCTTCTTCACCGTGCAAATGAGGTTAGTGCTTCATCGCCCGTTCCAAAACCGCCATCCGAATCGGGACCCCGTTCTCCATTTGCTTGAAAATGCGGGATTGGTGATGCTCCACGACAATGTCGTCGATCTCTACGTTCCGGTTCACTGGTGCAGGATGCATGATAATTGCGTGAGGGGAGAGGTTCCGTGCCCGCTCCTCCGTCATTCCGTAGTTCACCCGGTACTCTACCGCCGAGCTCATGAATCCTCCTTCATGGCGCTCCAACTGCACGCGAAGCATCATTACCACGTCACTGCTCATCGCCTCGTCGATAGACACGTAAGAAGCATGGCGTTCGAGGTCCGGCGCCTTCATGCTGTCCGGTGCGCAGAATTTCACCTGCGCTCCTAATTTCTGCAGCGCCCACAAATTCGAGCGGGCTACCCGACTGTGCTTGATATCGCCGATGATGGATACCTTGAGTCCTTTCAGTTCGCCAAAATGTTTTCTCATCGTATATACGTCGAGCAGCGCTTGGGTCGGATGCTCATTGTTGCCGTCCCCGGCATTGATGAGTGGAATCGATACTTTCTCGGCGATTTCCTCGAGAACCCCAATCGGCTTGAGACGGATAACTCCGGCATCGATGCCCATTGACTCCAGCGTACGAACTGTATCGTAAATCGATTCACCTTTCTCTACGCTAGATGACGCCGCCGTGAAATTCATTACTTCCGCGCCTAGGCGCTTCTCGGCCATTTCGAAGGAAAAACGCGTCCGGGTGCTGTTCTCAAAAAACATGTTGGAGATGAAACGATCCTTCAAAATCGGAACTACCTTCTCCTTTTGGCTGTCCCAGTGAGCGGCACGATCAAGAAGCCAGTTAATTTCGGCAGTGCTCAAATGCTTCAATCCCAGCAGGCTGCGCTCTTTCAATGCGGAAGCTGTCATCGCCATATCAATTCTCCTCCCGATGGTGCATAATCCGAACCATGTCGCTGCCGTCGATTTCTTGAAGCATAACTTCAATCTCTTCGGACTTGGAGGTTGGAACGTTCTTGCCGATGTAATCCGGCCGGATCGGAAGCTCCCGGTGCCCGCGGTCGGCAAGCACGGCAAGCTGAATGTTCTCCGGACGCCCGCAATCCATGATCGCGTCCATCGCTGCGCGGATCGTGCGTCCCGTGTAAAGAACATCATCGAACAAAATTACTTTCTTGCCATGAACCGGCAGACTGAAGGAATTGACGTTCGTTCCTTCCGCTGTCTTGTTCCGGTCATCCCGGTAGAAGGTCACATCCAACTCACCCCACGGGATGCTTGCCCCTTCGATTTCTTCCAGACGTTCGGCAAGCCGTTTCGCCAGAAAAACACCCCGCGTTTTGATGCCTGCAAGTACGCATCCCTCAATCCCTTTGTTTCGCTCCAATATTTCGTGCGCAATTCTGGTTAATGCCCGCCGAATCGCTGTCTCATCCATAATGACATGTGTCTCAATGCTCATGGGTATTGGCCTCCTAAGATGATAAATTCACCTGGTTCCGTGATAGCGCACAAAAAAACTCCTTGCCTGATACAGGCAAGGAGTCGTTAGCCACAGTAAATGACCATGACTATCATGCGGGTTAGTATTGTGAGATACCCGCACAAAAAAGCGCAGGTCTCCCCATACAACCCATTCACGTTACCTTGCCAGCCTCACGGGACTGAATTAAAGGTGCTATTGATTTAAGAGAATTATGACAGATAGCACCTTATCTTGTCAAGAAGGCAACCTAGGAAAAAATAGGATGAAAATTCTGGATCGGGAGGATTGATGGATGAATGGCCTTACAGAGCCCATAACCAAGAATGTTATTAATAATTATACATAATCATTAATAATTATACAACACTTTATACATTCGACTTTAAAATACGAAACGAATGCTTTCGAGACGCCGTTTGATTTCAGCGATGACTCTTTCCTCCTCCTCCACACCTTCAGCTGCAAACGTCACCGAGAAGCGCACAAAGGCACCAGCATCATCCCATGGTACTGTCGAAATCAACTTGCGGCGAATCAAATACTGCGAGAACTCCTCCGCTGATCCAAAAGCTTCTCCGCCTGCTATTCCCTTAGGTGCCTTTACGTATAGAAAAAAAGAACCCTGCGGCTTCCTCGCCTTAAAGCCGAGATCATTCAGCGCGCTCACGAGCAGTTCATGCCGCCTTAAATATTTAGCTGCGATTGCTTCCGTCAGTTCCGGCTTGGACAAAGCATAGGCCGCCGCCTTCTGAATCGCAATAAACTGTCCCGAATCGCAGTTGTCCTTCACGTCGCTGAACGCTTTGACGATCAGCGGATTCCCCGCGACGAAGCCGATGCGCCAGCCTGTCATATTATACGACTTGGATAAAGAGTGCAGCTCCACGCCGACGTCTTTGGCCCCCGGCACGGCTAGGAAGCTGAGCGGCTTCTGCCCGTCATACGTCAGTGCTGCATAGGGGGCATCATGAATGACGATGACGTTGTATTTTTTCGCCCAGCAGACAACTTCGGCAAAAAAATCGACACTCGCGCAAGCACCCGTCGGATTATTCGGATAATTCAAATAGAGCAGCTTCGCTTGCTGGGCAATCTTTTCAGGAATTGCCGCAAGATCGGGCAGGAAGCCATTCTCCTCTGTAAGCGATACGTTATATACTTCCCCGCCCAAATATTTTGTATGAGTTCCCAGCACCGGATACCCCGGAACCGTCATGATCGCCAAATCGCCCGGATTGATGAAGCAGTACGGAAGCATCGCCAGCGCCGGCTTGGAGCCTATCGAATGCACGATTTCCGCTGCCGGATCGATGTCCTGCACGCCGAATACGTCCCATAAATATCGCGCTGCGGCTTCCTTGAACTCGGCTATGCCATTATCGGCATACCCCCTGTTCTCCGGCTTCGCCGCCTCTGCCGCCAATCTCGCCACGATGGTTCCATCGGCCATCTCATCCGGTTCGCCTACGCCCAGATCAATCAGTTCCATATCGGGGAACTCTGCTCTGGCTGCGGCTTTGGCCCGTTTGATTTTCTCGAATTTATAGATCGCTGTATCCTTTCCGTAATCCGCACCGCCGATTCTTTCCGCGAACTGCCGCTGAATAAAAGTTTCTTTGCCCGGTTTCGAATTTATTGTTTTTACCGTCATAGTTATCCATCCCCTTCATCCGTCTGTCGTTATATGATGCTTGATACCCGCAGGCCATGGAATGGATAAATCAGGTTATCCTTTGCATTTTTCACCGGAACTGCAAACCAGAACGCAAAAAACACCTTCTGACTTATCGGTCACGCAAGCCCGATCTCTAGTCAGAAGGTGTTAACGTATTGATTATGTTCAGCCGCAAACAGCAAATTTAGCGGGTTCGCAGCGAATGAAGCAAATCTTCCATATCCGCAGGAAGCGGAGCCGTAAATTCCTTGTACTCGGCAGTGGAAGGATGTACAAAACCAAGAACCGCGGCATGCAGCGCTTGTCCGTTGAATTTTAAGCCTTTGCTTTTCCCGTACATCGGATCGCCTACCAGCGGATGACCGATAAACTTCATGTGCACACGGATTTGATGAGTCCTTCCGGTCTCCAGCTTCAACTCCATCAGCGTATAATCCCCGAACCGCTCCATCACGTGAAAATGGGTCACCGCATGCTTGCTGTTGCGATCGATGACGGTGTACATTTTGCGGTCGTGAGGGTCACGTCCAATCGGAGCGTCCACCGTCCCCTGATCATGGCTCAGATTGCCGTGAACCAGCGCCAAGTATCTCCGTGTCACCGAATGCTCCTTCAGTTGAGCTGCCAGCGAAGCATGGGACTTATCGTTCTTCGCTGCCATGATCAGCCCCGACGTGTCCTTGTCGATCCGATGGACAATCCCCGGACGCAGCTCGCCATTAATGCCCGACAAATCCTTGCAGTGCGCCATCAGCGCATTGACAAGCGTGCCGGAAGAATGCCCGGGAGCAGGATGGACGACCATGCCCCGTGGTTTATTGACCACAATGACATCGCTGTCCTCATAGTAAATATCCAGCGGAATTTCCTCTGGAACAATTTCCACGGACTCCGCCTCAGGGATGGTAAGCGTAATGCGGTCCCCAGAAGCTAGCTTATAGTTCGTTTTTACGGAAGCGCCGTTAACAAGCACGGCCCCGCCCTCAATCCAAATTTGGATTTGGGTCCGTGAGGTATTGTCGCCCAGCTGCTCCTTCACGAATTTATCGATCCGCGCCTTAGCCGCCGCTTCGTCTATATGCCATTCCATTTCGTTATCCTCTGCATTTTCGTATGATGTCAATTCATTCATGTCTTATCCTCTTGCTCGGTCACAACAGCCGTAGCCTGTTTCTCCCGCTTCATTTCCAGGAATGAGTCCAGCACGATCATCCCAAAGCCGATCACGATCGAGGAATCCGCCACGTTAAAAATTGGAAACGTATAACTGCCGAAATTGAACTGCAGGAAGTCGACGACTTCACCGGTCAGCAGCCGATCCAGGAAATTACCCAGCGTTCCGCCTAGGACGAGCGAAAGCGCGACAGGGAGCAGTTTGTTGGAGGAACGTTTCACTTTTTGTAAATACCAAATAACGCCTATAACGACGATGACCGTGAATATGATAAAGAACCAACGCTGATTCTCCAAAATTCCAAAAGCCGCGCCACGGTTGCGATGCGAAGTAATCAGAAAAAAGTCTCCAATAATGGGAATCTGCTCCCCTATGGCCATACGCGTAGCTATCAAATACTTCGTGCCCTGATCGACCAGGAAAACAATTAACGCTATCAAAAAATAAATCATGCGGCAAAGTCACCTCGTTTTTCATTTCCCCCGCATCAGCCGGCGGTAGGATTAACCACATGTAAGCACTGTATATTGTAGCACAGCAGGAATTAAGTCGTCCATGTAAGATAGTATTTTCCGTAGGTAAATCGTCGTGGTTTGACGCAAAATAAAGCTATGTTCAATGCCCATGCGACTACTCGGGCCGAAAGGAGACCTGACCTCATATGCCTCACCTAACCAAGCAGCTTCTTGCGGAGCTGGAAGCCCAGCTGCGCTCCGAGCAGCAGTCCATCGAAACCAAACTGTCCGCCAACGACCACTACGGCTTGAACGGAAGCATCCGCGACAATACAAGTGAGCTAAGCGCGATCGACAATCACCCTGGCGATATCGGGACAGAGGTGTTCGAACGCGGTAAAGACGTCGCTCTGATCAATCATGATGAATTGCGGTTAACCCGCGTAAAGGACGCATTGGATCGGATTGCTGCAGGAACCTACGGCCATTGCCAGACGTGCGACCAGCCGATCGATATTGAACGTCTTAAAGCCCTTCCCGAGACAGCTTACTGCAAAGAACATAGTCCACAGTCCAAAGTATCAAGGGACCGGCCTGTAGAAGAGCTAGTGCTGTACCCGCCGTTCGGCCGAACGAGCCTGGACGAGCGCGCCGACGAAACCGAGTTTGACGGTGAGGATGCCTGGCAGATCGTCGAAAGCTATGGTACCTCGAACTCCCCCGCCATGGCGGAAGAAGATGAAGTCGATGATTACAATGATATGGAAATTGAAGCCAGCAATGAATTGGACGGATTTGTCGAACCGTATGAAAGTTTTGTCGCTACAGATATTTACGGCCGTAACGTCGTTTTTTATCGCAACGGCCAATACCGCAAGCATATGAGTGCCACGGAACATCTGGAAAGCGAGGATTCGCTTGGCGACGGACCGAACATTTACTGAAGCTGCAGGAGCCTAGACTAAAACGTTTTGAGCTCCAGTTGGCGCTGAACGATTCGGACGATATCGGCGATATAGTCCCCGATGATCGGCAGATTGAGCGCCCCCAGAATTTGCAGTAAATAAATGATCGTGGCCGCAAAAAAAGTGAACCCGATCGCAATCCCGACCCCTCTTGCCGTACCAGCAAGAACGTTGCGCCAAATGAGGCTCCATGGATGGTACAGCAGCTCGGCATATTCAATGATCCGCGATTGCTCGAGCTGCTGCGCCAATTTTAGAGTCAAGTCATGCACGGCGTTCATTTTTTCTTCCATTGTATCAGATATATTATCATCGCCTTCCGGTCTTTGCTGAATCATGCGGGCTATCCCATCCTTTACTGAAGTCAGCGCTTAGAGGCCATTTATTGGTGAATTGAACACAAACGAGCCAGGCTCCCTTGAATCGTCAAGGGAAAAACCTGAGCTCGTTTGTGCTTGAGTTCTAAATATTATGACCTTCCACCCGGGCTGACATACAGTGATTAACCCTTGATTTGAATTCCGATCTTCTTCGTCCCGAGATCTGCGATTTCAGCTTCGCCGTCCGGCTTGCCGAACGTCACATCCGTGATCAGGACGTTATCACGCAGCACCTGCTCAAATGCCTCGATTGCCGCTTGTAGCTCATCGTCCACATCCAGGATCAGATGCACTCGTTTCTCGATCGGCAGATCCAACTTCTTGCGGGTATCCTGAACGGCGCGAACGACCTCGCGCACCCAGCCCTCCTGCTCAAGTTCCGGCGTAATATCGGTATTGAGCGCTACCGTAATGCCATAACCCGATGCAGAAGCAAATCCCGGCTTCGCCTGCTTGTCGATCAGCAGCTCATCCGCCGTGATCTGCAGTTCTTCCCCTTCCGGAGAAGTGACATTGATCGCTCCGCTTTCTACTGCTTGGCGGGTATCCTCCGGCGCCAGTCCTTTCAAGAAGCCCTGCAAGAATCCTACGTTTTTACCGTATTTCTTACCGGCCACCTTCAAATTCAGCTTCAGCGTAAAATCGACGAATCCGCTGTCGCTCGTCTCCAGCTCAATTTGCTTGACGTTGATCTCGTCCTTGATGATTCCCTCGTATTCGGCCACCGCAAAATCGTGATCCATCGAGACGATCAGGCTCGTCAGCGGCTGGCGGGTTTTGATTCCGGTCTCGTTCCGCACGTTGCGGGCCAGCTCGACGATCTGGCGCGCTGCCTCCATATCTTTCTCCAGCTTCTCGTCGATCAGCGCTTCGTCAGCCTTTGGATAATCATCCAAATGTACGCTCTCGCCGCCGCTAAGATTCGTATAAATATCTTCTGCCAGTAGCGGCGTATATGGCGCCATCAGCTTGGAGAGCGTCAGCAGCACGTGAATCAAGGTCTGATAAGCGGATACCTTATCCTCCCCAAGCCCGCTGCCCCAGAAACGGTCGCGCGAACGGCGGATATACCAGTTGCTCAGTTCATCGATAAAGCCTTCGATCGCTTTGGCCGGATTCAGGAAGTCGTTTACGGCGAGCCCCTTATCGACAACCTGGATCAGGCTGTTTAGTCGGGAGAGAATCCAACGGTCCAGCTTGCTCTCCGAAGGGCGGAATTCATGCTCCTCCGGCTTGAATCCGTCGATTGCCGCATACAGCGTCAGGAAAGAATGTGTATTCACCAGTGTATCTACGACTTTGGATTTCGCCTCGGCAACGATTCCCTTCGAGAAGCGTTTGCTGTTCCAAGGCGCGCTGTCGGACAGCAGGGCCCAGCGGAAAGCGTCCGCTCCGAATTCGTTGATAATATCCCAAGGATCAATGACATTCCCCTTGGATTTGGACATTTTCTGCCCGTTTTCGTCGAGAATATGCCCCGTCGAAATGACAGCCTTATAAGGAGCCTTGCCATTAAATAGCGTCGATACGGCAAGCAAGCTGTAGAACCAGCCACGCGTCTGATCGATTCCTTCGCAAATCATATCGGCCGGGTACTGCTCCTCGAATACCTTTTTATCGCCAAATGGGTAGTGATACTGAGCGAACGGCATCGAGCCGCTGTCGAACCAGACGTCGATCACCTCGGATGTACGCTCCATGACTCCGCCATCGCAATGTGGGCAATGCAGCTTCACCTCATCCACATACGGCTTGTGCAATTCAAGATCCTCGGCTATATGGCCAACGGCATGATCGCGCAAATCCTTATGGCTCGAAGGAGCGTACTCGCCTTTACAGGAGCTGCACACCCAGACATTCAGCGGCGTGCCCCAATAACGGTTGCGGCTGATGTTCCAATCGACGAGATCCTCGAGGAACTTGCCGAAACGGCCTTCGCGGATATGTCCCGGGTACCACTGCACGCTATTGTTGTTGGCGATCAATTGATCCTTCACCGCGGTCGTCTCAATGAACCAGCTCTCCATAGCATAGTAAAGCAGCGGTGATTTACAGCGCCAGCAGAAAGGATAGCTGTGCTCGTATTTCTCTTTGGAATACAGCAGGCCCCGCTCGGACAGCCATTTGACGATATCGAGATCGCAGTCTTTCACGAAGCGGCCGGCAAATTCCGTCACATCGTCCGTATAGCGTCCTTGCGTATTCACGACGCTGACGAACTCCACCTTATTCTCGCGGCATACTTTGTAGTCATCTTCACCATGAGCAGGAGCCATATGAACGATTCCTGTACCGCTCGCATCCGTTACGAAATTAGCGCCAAGAATCACGAGTCCGTTCTCCGGCGACACGTAGCTAAACGGCGGAGTATAAGACTTGCCGACAAGCTCGGCCCCTTTCAGCGTCGACAAAATCTCAAAATCGCCTTTGAGCACGTCATCCGCTAGGTTTTTGGCAACGATATAGACGCCGTCTTCCTGCTTCGCACGAACGTATTCCAATTCCGGATTCACGGCAAGGGCCACATGCGCAGGCAGCGTCCAAGGCGTCGTCGTCCAGGCAAGCACATATTCGCCGCTGTCCTTAAGCTTGAATTTCGCCGTAGCGCTCAAATCCTTTACATCTTCATAGCCTTGAGCGACTTCATGGGAGCTGAGTGTCGTTTGGCAGCATGGGCAGTACGGGCTGACGCGATGACCGCGGTACAGCAGCCCCTTCTGGTGAATCGTAGATAAAATGTTCCACACGCTTTCGATATACGAATTTTGCAAAGTGATGTACGGGTTATCGAGATCTGTCCAGTAAGCGATCCCTTCCGTCAATTCACGCCATTGCTTCTCGTATTCGAACACGCTATCCTTACACTTCTTCACGAACTTCTCGATGCCGTACTTTTCGATTTCCTGTTTTCCGGAAATGCCCAGCTGCTTCTCAACGCCGAGCTCGACCGGCAATCCGTGCGTATCCCAGCCGGCTTTGCGGACTACGCGATAACCGTTCATCGTCTGGTAACGGCCGATGAAGTCCTTGATTACACGGCCTAGAACGTGGCCGATATGCGGAGCGCCGTTCGCGGTAGGCGGGCCTTCATAGAATACATAGTTCGGCCGGCCTTCGCGGTTTTCCATACTGCGCTTGAAGGTACTCTCCTGCTTCCATTTGGCCAGGATGCGCTGATCGCGGGCTCGCGCTGGCTCTTTGACATCTACTTTTCTCATTTTGTAGCGACTTCCTTTCAATCCGTATTATTAACTTAAATTTTGAACTAACTTCAACAACCTCTATGGGCAACAAAAAAAGCCCCGCCCCCAAAAGGGACGAGACTCTGATCTCGCGTTACCACCCTTGTTCCACGCGCTTCCAGTCCGGAATACTCCGACTCAGACGGCATGGCACTTTGATCCCATACGCTTCATATGGGGCCGGTGTAACGGCCGGCAGCCGGATAAAGCTTACGCTTCCCATAACGGAAATCTCAGCTCATCTTCTCCGGGACGATATTCCGTCTGTGTCTTGAACGTTGACTCGCAGCAAATCGTCAACTCTCTGAGAACAAAATCACAGCGTACTGGTTCCCATCATCAAATCCATATACACGATTTAATATGTCTATAGTTATAACTTATGATGCCCCGCTCTGTCAATAAGGCGGACAACTTAGTAAATTTCCTTAATTTCACGGTCGCGTTCGCGATCGCGATCCTCAAGCCGATCCCGATCTTCAAGCGACTCCCAGCCATCATGGCTGAGCAGATCGAGCTGAGCCTCGACCAGCGTGCGAAAACGGGCCCGATAAATCGAGGCCTGCTTCTTCAGCTCCTCGACTTCCATAGCGATTTTGCGCGATTTCACCAGCGACTCATTAACGATTCGATCCGCGTTCTTCTCGGCTTCCTTTACGATGAGCTGCGCTTCCTTCTTCGCGTTGTTCCTCACTTCATCCGCCGCTTCCTGCGCCACGATGATCGTCTTGCTAAGCGTTTCTTCAATATTTGCAAAATGATCCAGCCGCTCCTGCACAGTCAACAGTTGACTCTGGAGCTCCTTATTCTCCCGGATCACGATCTCGTAATCTTTGATCACCTGATCGAGAAATTCATTGACTTCATCTTCATCGTAACCGCGAATACGTCTGGAAAATTCTTTGTTATGTATATCCAGCGGCGTTAATGGCATGTTGCGCACCTCCTAGAAAATTCGAAGCTTCTGTTAAGGTTGTTCAAAAACTCCCCCTTTGAACAAACATTAAACTCAGAAGCATTACAGCACAAGTGTTGTTGTTAAATTCGACAGGAATCCCCGAACTCCTGCAAAGCTTTCACACAAATTTACCGATTCGGACACGGTGTCTGCCCTTTTTCGTCATGCCGTCCGCCTCCAACACCTTGAATCTGCCGAATCCTTGGAGCGCTACTATATCGCCCGGTTTCAACGATTTGGACGGATCCTCCTCCGTCTTCCAGTTCACCCGGCAGCGTCCCGCCTTGATCGGCACGACGATTTTACTGCGGCTCAAACGGAACACGTCGCTAGCGATCCCGTCCAAACGTAAAGAAGCCACCGTAATATCCAGCGGCTCAAGCACAGCGTCTGCCGTTCTAAGCGCCTCGAGTCCCAGCACATCGGTCGCGACGCTTACCCGGTGCACCTGACGAAGATTCATATCCAGGAAGGCGGAGATTTCCTCGGCCACAATCACATGGCACCCGTCTTCGCGGACATGAATGTCGCCGATTTTATCCCTTTTGAGCCCGAGTCCCAGAATGGCTCCCAAATAATCGCCGTGCTGAAGCGAAGCCAGCTTCTGATCATCCGAAGTGATGCTGAGCACCTTCATGTTCATGGGTTCCGCCTCAATTTCCCGATAATCAGGTGCGATCAGCGCTCTCCTCCGCTCCGCTTCCGGAAAGCCTCCATCCAAACGGATGCTGACGTCGGCGTGACGGTTCGCGAGATTCTCCACGATATGGCATTGCCGTGGATCCAGGAAGTCGCTTAATTTCACCTCATGATAATCCCCTGCATTTACGACCCACTCCCAGGCCCGGTCAACGAACGGGCGCTCCTCCGGGAGAAAATGTTCATAGATGTTAGCCCGCATATGCTCCCGTTACCCCACCACGTAGCTAAGTACGCCAATCAAGCCGAAGACGGCCATCCGCAGCACGAAAATAGCGACGATCGGCGAAATGTCGATCATGCCCATAATCGGCGGAATAAAGCGTCTGAACGGGGACAAAAAGGGCTCGACCACCTTGCCCAGCAATTCTCCAATGAAGCTCTCACGGGCATTCGGTACCCACGACATCAAAATATAAATTAGAATCATGTAAAAATATATATCATGCAGCGTCCAAATTAAGCGATAAATATCAAATCCCAAGCTGCCTTCACCTCATTCTGTTATTGTATTCATGTTCTTCTGTCAGTATCTCCGTAATCGAGCCTTGTATTTCTACGGTATCCGGTGTACATAGAAATATGTTGCCGCCGATTTTGGAAATGCTGCCGCTCAGCGCATAGATAGTACCGCTAAGAAAATCAATAATACGCATCGCCTGATCGTTGCGAACCCTTTGCAGGTTCACGACGACGGACCGATGCGAGCGCAAATGATCCGCAATTTCCTGCGCCTCGTCATAAGAACGCGGCTCGTAGAGGATGACCTTCACGTTCTTCTGGGAATGGATACTGACTACATTGTTCATCTTCTGATTCCTCCGAGCCTCAAAGCTAGGAGGTTCAAGTTCGGCTTCCTCTTGTTCCTGCAGCCTCTCACGCTCCACGATTTCTTCTTCTTCCTGAAGGCCCAGAAAATTCATAAACCGATTCATAACTCCCATTACATCTCCTCCCCTTCCCCTACTAGTATTGTACCTAAGCGCACCCAAGTCGCTCCTTCCTCAATCGCTACTTCAAAATCCCCCGACATCCCCATCGACAGATCGGTTAACGGTTCCTTCGTAATTTTCTGGGCATTCAGCTGATCCCTTAGCTCCCGCAGGCCACGGAATACCGGTCGCGTCAGTTCTGGATCATCTTCGATTGGCGCCATCGTCATGAGTCCAATGATTCTTATGTGAGAATAAGAAGCGATTGCCTCAAGTAAACCAGCCGCCTCTTCAGGGCTAACTCCGTGCTTGGATGTTTCCCCAGATACGTTCACCTGCAGGAATGCGGATACGATAATCCCTTGAGCTGCTGCCCTCTTCTCCAGCTCCTTGGCTAAGGAAAGACGATCCAAGGAATGAATATATTGAAATTTGCCAATGACGTCCTTTACTTTATTGGTCTGCAGATGGCCAATGAAATGCCATATACCCCGCCCTTCAAGCGCCTCCCATTTAGGAACCGCATTCTGCGGACGATTCTCTCCGATATGAACGACGCCTTCATCCAGCAGCAAGCCTGTCGTCTCCAGGCCTACGTACTTCGTGACCGCGACGATGCTGACATCGTCACGCTGCCGGCCGCTTCGCTCGCAAGCCGCTTGGATGCGGCGTTCCACCTGCTGTATCCGATCTTTGAGTGACAAAGAAAGGATCACCTCTCTTTCATGCCAATCCAGCTCGCCATCCTTCCGGTAACCCCGTTTTGTTTGCGATAAGAGAAGAACTTATCGGGATGGCAGCTTGTACACCATGTTGTACATTCGATATGAGTCGGCAATATTCCTGCTTTTATCATAATGATTCGATTCAATTCTTTCAAGTTCAGCATGCATCGGCCCGGATTCGCGGACGGCGCTGTGAATGCAGCGGTCTCCTCGCCCGCCGGCAGCCCGGCTCTTACCTTGGACATAACCGCTTCATCAACCTCGTAGCAGCATTCCCCGATCGACGGCCCGATAGCCGCCCGGATGTCCTCTCTGCGGCTTCCATACTCCTTCTCCATCGTTTCTATGACCGCAGTCGCGATATGGCCTACCGTGCCTTTCCAGCCGGCATGAGCCAGGCCTACGGCTCCATGAACAGGATCAAGGAAGTAGAGCGGAACGCAATCGGCATAAAACGAGGCCAGCATAACTCCACGAACGTTTGTAACAAGACCATCCGTATTCTGAATGGCACTTTCCCGGTCCAAATAACCTTTGCCTGCATCGGCTTGGTTTACGACGGCTACGTTCGTTCCATGAACCTGCTCGCCACAAGTCCACTGCCTAGGCTCGAAGCCCAGAAATTCCGCTAGAATGCGGCGGTTACCCAGCGCATCCGCCTGGTTATCGCCAACATGGTAGGCTAGGTTCAGCGAATCGTATGGGGAACTGCTCACTCCGCCGTTACGGCCGCTAAAGCCAGCACTTAGTCCGGACAGCATTTCGCTCCAACTCTCCAGCATAAACATTTCGGTTTGCCCAGTCGTTTCAATAGCTTTCCATTTAAACGGTTCCATCATCCACCTCTTAAGCATTTCATCTCCTGAAATGGTACTGTAAACTCAAGTTTACCATAAGGCGAACTGCTTTTCGAAGAGGCAGCCCGCCAGCATTCCATGATTTTTAACCTCGGCGCTCTGCTCTTCCATCCCGATCGATATAGACAGTCGTCTCGAATTGCTGCACGGCGCTTTGGGCCAAGCCATCCATTTTGACCAGCACGACGTCCGAACCGATCTTCACAATGTTCTTCCAGGGAATGATTAGATCGCTGCCTCCCCCGAACAAGCCCATGAACTTCGTGTTGACTGGAACCACGATCGCTTCAATTACACCCTGCTGCAAGTCGAGCTCCAGATCGCTAATATGCCCCAGCCTTTTTCCGTCAACGACATTAATGACGTCCTTCGTTTGAAAATCTGATATTTTCATGCCAGCCTCCTCACCCCATCGTTCGATTTTAAAGTCTTCGGCTTCCGTTACAGCTCCATGTGTTTATGTATATGATGATCGTCCGCAAAACATTTAAATTATGCTTTCTTAGATCAAAAAAAAGGCTCCCGAAGGAACCTTTAGTTTAAGACTTAACGTGCTTCTGCATTTGTAAAATAGCGGATTTCTCAAGCCTCGATACTTGCGCTTGGGAGATGCCGATTTCATCCGCGACCTCCATTTGCGTCTTACCTTCGAAGAATCGCATCGACAGAATCATCTTCTCCCGGCGGTTGAGGCGCTGCATCGCCTCACGCAAGGCAATCTCCTCGATCCAGGATATATCCTTGTTCTTGTCGTCGCTAATTTGATCCATGACGTAAATCGGATCGCCGCCGTCATGATAAATCGGTTCAAACAAAGAGACCGGATCCTGGATGGCATCCAGAGCAAAGACAACATCCTCCTTCGGCAAGCCCAGCGCTTCGGAAATTTCAAAGATCGTCGGCTCCCGCGAATTCTGGTTGGTCAGACTGTCGCGCATTTGCAGCGCTTTATAGGCGATGTCGCGCAGGCTGCGGGATACCCGAATCGGGTTGTTATCCCTTAAATACCGCCTAATTTCCCCAATAATCATCGGTACGGCATAGGTCGAGAATTTTACGTTTTGCGATAAATCGAAATTATCGATGGCTTTCATGAGTCCAATGCAGCCGACCTGGAATAAATCGTCTACAAACTCCCCCCGATTGTTGAATCGCTGGATGACACTCAGCACTAGCCTAAGGTTGCCATTCACTAACTTTTCTCTGGCTGATCTTTCATTGTCCTGCTGCAGGGAGCGGAACAACTCGCGCATTTCCACATTGGTTAGAACGGGCAATTTTGCAGTATCTACACCGCAAATCTCGACTTTGTTTCGGGTCATCGTGTCTTTACCTCCCAAGGAGAAACTTAATGATCATTATCTCCCGGGACTGCATTTTTATTCCTTTGTTTATGGTCTCCTAGACCATCTTGTTGAACTCCTTGCGGAGACGTTTGATGATCCTTTTCTCCAGCCGGGAAATGTAAGATTGCGATATTCCCAGCAAATCAGCCACGTCCTTCTGCGTCTTCTCATCTCCATCAACGAGGCCGAAGCGCAGCTCCATAATCATTCGCTCCCGCTCGCTCAGTTTATCAAGCGCTTTATGCAGCAGCTTGCGGTCGACCTGCTCCTCAATGTTGCGGTAAATCGTATCATTCTCCGTGCCAAGCACGTCGGAGAGCAGCAGCTCATTGCCGTCCCAATCAATATTAAGCGGTTCGTCGAAAGATACTTCCGTGCGTATTTTGCTATTGCGCCGTAAATACATCAGTATTTCATTCTCGATGCAGCGGGAAGCATACGTTGCCAGCTTAATCTTCTTCTCCGGATCGAATGTATTGACGGCTTTGATCAGTCCGATGGCTCCAATCGACACGAGATCCTCAATGTTAATTCCCGTATTTTCGAATTTTCGGGCAATGTAAACGACTAGACGCAGATTTCGTTCGATGAGCATGGCTCGAATTGCAGAATCTCCCGTGGACAGCCGCTGCAGTAAATACTCCTCTTCTTCCCTCGTCAAAGGAGGAGGAAGCGCCTCGCTGCCCCCGATATAGTAGATTTCTTCACTCTTGAGCCCGAACAGGAACATCAGCCGATAATACTGCAGTTGCAACATCAACTTCCATCTAACACGCATTCCATTTCCTCCTATATCACGATCCTGATGTACTAACAAGATACTCCTCTTCCCGCCCTGCCATCCCCTCGAGCAGAACCGGATGAATGATTGCACGGTAAGCCGACTCCGTGGACAACCGTCCCCCATCCAATCCGATTAACACCTTGCTGGACGTTATCGTCCGCCCTTCTCGAATAATCGACACTTCATCCGGCTTCAGAGCGATCATAAACTGTGAGCCTTTGTTAATTCCCCGGTAAGGCACAAGCCGTAGGCGATCCCTCCACGGAAATAAATCTTCATCACTCCACTCCATGATGAGGTTGTCCGCTTGTTCCGCAGCTAGCCCTCTTAGAAAAGAATCCGGCAGCATCTGATCCCATAACGAAGCCTCCATGACCATAACCGGCCATCTCGTTAACGGATCCTTCAACTGATTGCCGGTATCGACAAGTCCCGTGCACCGTACCGTCGTTTCATCGATGCGTACCTGCACTTCAGCCAAACAGCTTTCTACACGCTCCACTGTACGCCTCGAGGAAACAACCGCCTTAAACCATAGAACTACTATAAAAAAAACAACGATCGTAAATATTGAACCTACTTCAAGCGAAAAGCCAAGTCCCCCGGAAGCAGAATACCAGATTCCACTCCACACTTCCCCAGAATTTTGCAGCAGATAATGAATGCCCAAAATGCCGCCGGCAGCTGCAAAATTCACCATGTAGAAGGCTCCCATATTCCGCAAATAGTTTTGCAGACTAGCATAGCCAAAGGCGATCCATAGCATGATGACGGAGAATAAAAACTTTACCAGGAAGGTAAATAGGAAAGTTAGCTCCGGGAGAAACATCATCAGGACATAAGCAGCTCCCACAGCCGCAGAGGCCGTGATCCGCCACGCCCTCACCCGCTGCTTCCTGATCCAGGCCGTCATTAGCAGCAAGCTCGCATCAATCAGCAGGTTCATGAGAAATATGAGATCGATATAGACGACCACTTCGTTTCACCTGCCTAGCCCCTCCCTAATCTTCTTCCTGTTATGCTAGAAAAGCTTTCCTTGAGCCACAGGAGTTGCTATCAGTATAAAGAGAAGCAGTCGTAAAGTCTGTCTAAAATTAGGTGAAGATAAGTACTAGTTTTGTCGAGCAATGCAAAAAACCTCCATCCCACGATTTGTGGAATGGAGGTTTAGATTTTGGGGAGATTTGGTCAAACTTATTCGTTATTGTGACGGGAACGGTTGCGGAGGAAGGTTGGGATGTCCAGTTGATCACCGCTCGACTGATTTCCAAAAGGTCTCAACGAAGATGCCGCTTGGCTATCTTGCGTTTCTGCTGTGCTTGCACCCGGTTTGCGAATCGGCGCTGCCGAAGACTTATGCTCGAATCCGGTCGCAATGACCGTTACCTTTATCTCTTCCTTCAAACTCTCATCGATAATTGCACCGAAGATCATATTAACTTCTGGATCAGAAGCAGAAATGACGATCTCAGCTGCCTCATTAACTTCGTATAGGGACAGGTTCGATCCACCTGTAATATTCATAATTACGCCTCGAGCGCCTTCAATTGAAGTCTCGAGCAGCGGACTCATGATCGCCTTGCGAGCGGCTTCTGCCGCACGATTCTCGCCTGTAGCTTCACCGATTCCCATTAGGGCGGATCCGCGTTCTGTCATAATCGTCTTCACGTCAGCAAAGTCAAGGTTGATCAGACCCGGGACGGCAATCAGGTCGGAAATACCCTGAACCGCTTGGCGCAGCACGTTATCTGCCTCGCGAAATGCCTCCAACATCGGCGTCTTCTTATCTACGATCTCAAGGAGACGATCGTTAGGAATAACGATAAGGGTATCTACCTTCTCCTTCAATGCTTCGATGCCAAGCTCGGCATGCGAAGAACGCTTGCGTCCCTCGAAGGTAAACGGCCGGGTCACTACGCCTACGGTCAGCGCTCCGCACTCTTTGGCGATTTCCGCAATGACCGGGGCAGCTCCCGTCCCCGTTCCGCCGCCCATACCGGCAGTTACAAACACCATGTCCGCACCCTTCAATGTGTTGGCAATCAAATCGCGGGATTCTTCTGCCGCTTTCTTGCCCACATCAGGGTTCGCGCCTGCTCCAAGTCCGCGGGTCAGTTTGTCCCCGATTTGCAGCTTATGCTCGGACTTGGCTAAATGAAGGGCTTGGGCATCTGTATTCACCGTAATGAATTCTACCCCTTGCACCCCGTTCTCGATCATTCTGTTCACAGCGTTGCTACCGCCACCGCCAACACCAATGACTTTTATTTGAGCCAAACTCTCCATTTCGAAATCAAATTCCAACATACTCTTCCATCTCCCCCTCATTGTGCATGGATGGCCCGTCCATCTTGAAGTTAAATGAATTCACTGAATAGACTCTTTAGACGTTCCATAATCCCTGGTTTGCTTACGCTCTCCTGGGTAGTTACCGGTTTATTCCGGTTGGTTGTCTTCTTTGCACCGTTCCCGGTATTCCGGACGCGGATATTTTTGATGACCTTGTATAATATGCCAACGCCTCCCGTGTATCCGGGATCACGGACACCAATATAGTCCGGTACAGCGACCCGTACGGAAGCGGCCAGTTCCTCCTGAGCAACCTTTAGAAGTCCAGGCATCGACACGGTTCCTCCCGTAAGTATATAACCTCCGGGCAACTCGTTGTAACCGAGTCGTCTGACTTCCTGCCGGATCATTTGAAATATTTCCTGAACGCGAGGCTCAGCAATCGCAGCCAAATCCTCCTGGGTAAATTCCTTGTCTACATTGCTCCCGATTCTCGTAACTTTGAAAGTTACGTCTGCCGCCGAATCCTCGATGGAGGCGCAGCCATACTTCAGCTTCACCTTCTCCGCTTGATCCGTTAACGTGCGAAGACCGTACGCAATGTCATTCGTTATAAATTCTCCCCCTATCGGAAGCGTAGATGTCGCTGTAATTGTACCATTTTCGAATACTGCAATCGTCGTGGATCCCGCACCAATATCTACCAGCACGGAGCCCATCGTCTTCTCGTCCTTGGACAATGCAAGTTGGCCTGCCCCAAGAGATAGCAATACCAGATCAGTTACCTTCAGCCCAGATTTCTCCACGCAACGAAGCAAATTATGTATTGCTGTCTTTGCGCCCGTAATAATCGTTGCTTCGACTTCCAGACGAACCCCGATCATACCCCGAGGGTCTTGAATCCCTTCTAAGCCGTCCACAACGTATTGCTTGGCGACCACATCGATAATTTCCCGCTCCGGAGGAAGCGCAATCACTTCCGCCGCTTTCAGCACGCGGTCGATGTCGTCTTCACCGATTTCACGGTCTTCATTCTGTACGGCTACTACCCCGTGGCTCGTCTGGAGTCCGATATGATTTCCCGAAATGCCGACGTATACTTCCGATATTTGAATACCTACCATCCGTTCCGCATGATCAACAGCGCTGCGGATCGATTGTACGGTTTGGTCAATATCTACAATCGCGCCTTTGCGAATTCCTTCCGAGTCGGCCGATCCAACTCCAATAATATTAAAGGTTCCATTACTAATTTCCCCAATAATAGCACGAACTTTGGATGTACCGATGTCCAAACTAACAATGATGTCATTGTTGCTCAAGCTCTGGCACCTCCTATTTCCAATTCAAAATTATTTTAGCCTTATAAAACACACACTCTACATATTCAACATCGTTTGACCTTTCCCTCTTTTTTCTACAATTTTTTTGAATTCCATCTTTTGCATAAAGTAGGATAAAGGTAACGATAGAATAGGTTCGCAGACCTCTATGTCCAATGTTATGAACTTAGACAAAAAGGATCTCTACAAAAACTAGCCCATAAAATGTATTTTACCATTGTTTCTTATTCATGAGTAGTATCATTTTGTTCGTCAGGTGGTTCGTAAGGGACATAAGAGTCCGCCTCCAGCATGGTAAGTATTCCGGGATCCTGGGACTCCAGAATAGAGTTCATGTACTCCAGCTTCTTCGGAAGGAGCGAAATCGCCGTCACCACCTCGAATTTGGAGCCGGTGTACAGCTTGATCCGATCCGGATATGACAAGGTAGGCGATGGCACGATTTCCGAAATGTCAGATACCTGGTCATCGGGGACTTGCGCCAGAACTTGGCAGAGCTTGGACAAATTCGGATCATCCGCCATCCATCCCGTCAAAATCGGCTTCTCCATCGGCATTGATCCGATACCCAGGCTGATCTTAGTCCCGTTGGCTAGAAAACCTTTCAAACCTTCATCCACAGTCAGTTCATACGCTGCCAGCGGATATTCCTTAATCCGGATCGTAATCCCTCCCGGAAAAGACTTGTCCACCTCAGCATCCTCAATGGACGGAATCTTCGTCATTCGCCTCGCTATCGTATCCGAGCTCGTCCCAAAGAATGGGGCACCGATCTTCAGTCCGCTGATTTCCAGTAAATCCTCATTTGACGTATATGAGCTTCCTTCAAACGAAATGCTGGAAATTTTACTTAAAGACGAACGAAAAAAAAGCACCGCGAGCAAAGACAAAAACAGAAGGATTAGGATCCCGGCTATTTTTTTGCTGCTTTTTCTTTTCGGTTTTGGTTGCTTCAACACCGGCATATTGGCTTTAGACATAACTTTTCTCCGATTTATTGTAATGTGCAAAGCCTTTATCCCCTCCGGCGGAGGGGATAATTCAAGGCATCATCAGGCCAAGTCCAACTGCTTGAGTACAGGAGTATCACGGCTCACGGCGCCGCCCAGCCGCTGAAACATCACTTCTATTCGATCATAACCACGGTCAATGTGGTATACTCGTTCCACGATCGTCTTGCCTTGCGCGGCTAATCCGGCAATCACGAGTGCGGCACCGGCTCTCAAATCCGTCGCCTCCACGGTAGCGCCGTACAGTCTAGGCACCCCGCGAATAATCGCTGCATTCATGTCAACGGAAATATCTGCACCCATTCGCACCAATTCATCCACATGCTTGAAACGACCTTCAAACACCGTTTCCTTCATTAAACTAACACCGTCAGCCAAAGATAACAGAACCATAACCTGGGACTGCAAATCCGTAGGAAAGGAAGGATAAGGCGAAGTTATGATACGTTCTACCGCTTTTAGGCGGCCTACGCTGCTTACAGTTATTATATCATTGCAGGTACTGATTTGAACACCAGCCCGGCGCAGTACATGAAGCAGTGAGACCAAATGGGAAGGATTACAGTGCGTCAGGGTTACCGTTCCTCTTGTGGCCGCTGCAGCAATGAGTGCTGTGCCCGCCACAATCCGATCAGGAATGATCTCGTAATCGCAAGGATGGAGCCTTGCTACGCCCTGGATCGTGATCGTGTCGGTACCGGCGCCCATAATGCTCGCGCCCATGCAATTAAGGAAGTTTTGCAGATCCTGAATTTCGGGCTCCCGTGCCGCATTCGTAATTACGGTTGTTCCTTCAGCCAGCGCCGCAGCCATCATAATGTTCTCCGTAGCGCCGACGCTCGGGTAATCAAGATGAACGTCACTGCCTACAAGTTTGTTCGCCCTGCACCAAATCTGATGATCATTCTCCTCGATCACGGCTCCAAGAGCCTGTAATCCCCGTAAATGCAAATCGATTTTCCGTTCGCCTATCGCGCAGCCGCCGGGCTGATATATGCATACTTCCTTAAACCTCGCCAGCAGCGGCCCCATCAAAAATATAGAGGAGCGCATTTGCTTCATCAAATCCTCCGGCACATGACTGGAATCGGCCCCGCTGGCATCGACCATGACCGTGTCGCCCTTATGCACCGTTTTACAGCCTAATCGGCTCAAAATGCCAAGCATAACATCAATATCGAGCAAACGAGGAACATTTCGAAGTTGCACCGCCCCCTCAGACAACAAGCTGGCAGCCAAGATAGGCAGCGCGGCATTTTTCGCTCCATGGATTTGAATGGTTCCTGATAGGGGTCTCCCGCCTTCAATCACCAATTTGTCCAATGTATCACCTCCGAGTTTACCGTTCACCCACGAAGTAAACCTCCGGCACCAAAGCGATATCATATTTTGAAGCTATGGTATCCTTGATTAGCTCCATGAGCGCGAGAACGTCCTCTGCTGTCGCTTGCCCCGTATTGACAATGAAATTGGCATGCAGCTCGGATATTTGCGCTCCGCCTATACTTCTCCCCTTAAGTCCTGCCGCTTCGATCAGCCTGGCCGCATGATCCTTTGGCGGATTGCGGAATACGCTTCCCGCGCAAGGCTGCTGCAGCGGCTGAGTTTTACGGCGGCGATCCTTGTAAGTAGCCATGGCAGCCGCAATCTCCAAACGGTCCCCCTCCTCCAGGGTGAAGATGGCATTTGCCACTACACCTCGGCTCCCATGCAAGATGGAATGGCGGTATGAGAAGTCCATATCCTGTGCATTGTAAGTTACCAACTCACCCGTCTCCAGAACAATTTCAGCGGATTTAAATATGCGTGACACATCAGACCCGTGAGCGCCGGCGTTCATATATACGGCTCCACCGACGGTTCCCGGAATACCCCCAGCAAATTCCAGACCGGTCATGCCTTCTTTACCCGCCATAATGCTCAGTCTTACGAACGAGGCACCTCCCCCCGCTTCGACCTCGGTTCCCCGAAATTGGATCTGCTCCATTTCTCTGCCCAGCTTAATTACCGCACCGCGAATGCCCTTATCGGATACGAGCATGTTGGAGCCCTTACCTACCATTAACCAAGGAATTTGCTCTTCATGTAGCTGGCGAATCAAATTTGCCAGCTGCCGCTTGTTCTCTGGGACGATCAGAGCGTCGGCCGGCCCTCCAATTTTCCATGTCGTATATTTCGACATTGGCTCGTTTGGCAAGACCATGCCTACTTCCTGTTCTGACAATTTCGATATCCACTGCTGCATCTGAAAATCCCTCCTTGACTAACATGCCGATTCCCGTCCGGTAGTCAGGCCGTACGATGATCGGTTCTATCCGTATACTTCCACCGGCTGCATGGGTTCGCAGAGACGACGCAGGATGACGACTTTCCTTCTGTCCCGCATCGATTGTCACGATTTATATGGTATATTATGCCCTCTGAACTAAGAGTGTGACAAAGGCCCAGCAACGATGAAACTTCTATCGTTTTCCTTGATTTCGGGCCAGCCGCCGCATTTCCTCCACGATCAAATGAGCCGATTCCGGCTTGCCAAGCTTCTTCGCTTCTGCCGACATCGTCCGGTGAAGAGAGGCCTCCGTCATAATTCGTTCAATCGCCGCAAACAATTCGCTGCCGCTTAATCGTGGCTCGAGAATCACCTCGGCTGCTCCGGATTTTTCAAGCGATCTTGCATTTTTCTCCTGATGATTGTTCGTGACGTTCGGCGACGGAATTAGGATCGATGGAATGCCTAGAGCCGTAATCTCGGCCAGAAACGAAGCCCCAGCCCGGTTCACGATCAACGAGGTGCAGGCCAGCACCTCCGGCATATTATGCACGTAAGGCAGCACCCGCATATTATCCGGAATCTCGCCTACTTTTGCTGCGATTGCCGACTTCGTAGTTTCATAGTAGCTTTCACCTGTAACGTAAACAAAATAAATATGCCCCAACTTAGAGACGGAAGATGCCATTTCAACCATCGCTTCATTAATCGCCTTCGCCCCGCGGCTTCCCCCGACAACGAGAACGATCTGGCTGTTCGGCGGAAGCCCGAGTGAAGCATAACCCTTGCTTTTATCCGCTTCAAATACCGTCGTAGCCCGCGGGTTCCCGGTATAGAGGATTTTCTGAGCTGCCGGGAAAGCCTCCCCAGAGCCTTCGAAGCTGACCGCTACGGTGGATACATATTTGCTCAGAAAACGATTTGTCAGTCCGGGTACCGCGTTCTGTTCATGGATGATGCTCGGAATACCTAGCTTGGCCGCCGCATACACGACTGGGCCGCAGACGTACCCTCCAGTTCCGATCACCACATCCGGTTTGAATTCGCGCAGAAGCCGTTTGGAAGTACGCACGCCTCTCATGAAACGCACAATCGTTTTGACGTTATCAAACGACAGCTTCCGGCGGAAGCCGGTAATATTAATAGCTTTAAAAGGTATATTCTCTTTGGGCACCAGGGAGCTCTCAAGCCCCCGTTCGCCGCCAATATATAAAAACTCGGAATCAGGGTATTCCGCACCGCATTGATTCGCAATGGCCAGAGCGGGATAAATATGTCCCCCCGTTCCGCCGCCGCTTAGCACGACGCGCATACTTGTTCACCTCGCATAACGGGATAAATTCAATAGAATACCAAGCGCCGTCAGCATCAGCGTAAGCGATGAGCCTCCGTAGCTGATCAGCGGCAGGGTGATGCCAGTGACAGGCATGAGACCGATGACGACGCCGATATTGATGACAACCTGTACAGCTACCATACCGACAATTCCGACGGCAAGCAAGCTTCCGAAGCTGTCTTCCACTGTCATCGCCACTCTCATGCCCCTCCACACTAATATGAGAAACAATAGCAGCACTAGTAATCCGCCGATAAAACCAAGTTCCTCCGCCAAAATAGAAAAGATGAAATCCGTCTGCGGCTCGGGAACATAGCTGTATTTCTGGCGGCTCATCCCCAGCCCGAGACCTGCTAATCCGCCAGGACCGATCGCATACAGCGATTGAATGATTTGATATCCGGCGCCAAGCGGGTCAGACCATGGATCGAGAAAGGCGGTAATCCGCTGCAAACGGTACGGCGCAGCCAACACGAGCCCGACGAATCCGATTGCGCCGATCGTAGCCAGTCCAGCCAAGTGCTTGATTCTTGCTCCAGCAGTAAATACAATCAGCAGGGATGCACCCATCATGACCGTACCAGTTCCTAAATCCGGCTGCAGCATGATGAGGCCAAACGCTAGTCCCATAATGCCAAGCGGCGGCAGCAGCCCCTTCGTAAATATCGTAATCTTGTAATCTTCCTTACTGAGCCAATAGGAAAGGAACAGAATCATTCCAAGCTTCATGAACTCGGATGGCTGAATGCCGAAGGAACTGATACCAAGCCAGCTTCGGGCACCGCCCCGTACGACACCTATGCCCGGAATAAGCACGATGACGAGCAGAGCAAAGCAGACCAGCAAACCGAGCTTCGCATATTTCCGCAAATGGCGAAAATCAAAATTCATCATGAAGAACATCGCCACAAGGCCAAGCACAGCGAACAGCAGCTGCCGCTTGACGAAATAAAAGGAATCGCCGTAATCATGAAAAGCGAGTACGGATCCCGCACTGTATACCATTATAATTCCTATAGCCAACAGTCCCAATATGCTGGACAGCAGCCAAAAATCCGGCGCCATGCGATTTTTGCCCATCGTGGAAGCCACCTCTTAACCGAAAGTAGGGGCTTTTCCACCCCCCTACTTAAAGGGTATGCACCGCCTCTTTAAAAATGCGTCCACGCTCCTCGTAAGAAGCAAACATGTCCCAGCTGGCGCAGGCAGGCGACAGTAAGACGATATCCCCCGGCTCCGCCAGACCGGCAGCCTTAAGGGTTGCGGTACGCAGCGTCTCGGCAGCACTGTCTCCAGTATCGACAACCAAAGCATCCGATAATCCGGCAAGCTCGGCGATATGAGCTATTTTCTCCTTCGTCTCCCCTAGCGCCACAACGGCTTTCACCTTGTCCCGGAATACAGTAAGCAGTTCCATGTAATCCGAGCCGCGGTCCAGCCCTCCGGCAATGAGCACAATCGGCGCGTCAAGCGCTTCAATCGCCATCGTCGTCGCCTTGGAATTCGTTGCTTTCGAATTGTTATAGTAAGTCACGCCCTCTTTTACAGCGACGTACTCCAGCCGGTGCTCTACGCCGCGGAATGTGCGCAGCGGCTCGACAAGCTGTTCGGGGTTTGCTCCTGCTACAAGGCATGCGGCGATTGCCGCCAGAGCGTTCTCCGTATTGAAGCGTCCCGGCAGGCCGACCTCGTCCACTCGAATAATATCGATGACAGCTCCCTCAGCATTCCTGTAAACGATCGTTCTTGGCTGTTGATCCGTACCGTGCGGCAAATACGGAGGATCGACATAAATTCCTTCCGTCTCCAGCCGCTCCGTCATAGAGAACGGGAAAAGTTTCGCTTTAATATACGGGACAAGGTCCCGGCAGACCGGATCATCCCAATTGATTACGGCGATGTCCGCTTTCGTCTGATTGGCGAAGAGCTTCGCTTTCGAGGCAACGTAGTCCTCCATCGTGGCGTGATAATCCAAATGAGTCTCGGCGACATTGAGCAGTACACCGACAGCGGGACGAAACTGCTGCGTCCCTTTCAGCTGGAAGCTGCTCAGCTCGACAACCATCCAGTTGTCCGCGCGGGCTTCTTCGGCTGCCTCGCAAAGAGGCGTTCCGATATTGCCAGCGACGACCGGATTAAGGCCAGCGCTTTGCAGCATGTTCCCGATCCAGGTTGTGGTCGTCGTCTTGCCGTTAGAGCCCGTAATAGCGATCATCGGCGCGGCGCATAAGCGATAGGCAACCTCGACTTCGGTCACGACGTCAATGCCTAGCTCGAGAGCTTTGACGACGGGAGGCGCGCTGTAGGGAATGCCTGGGTTTTTCACGACCAGCTCTATTCCCTGATGAATCAGGTCGTCCGGATGCCCCCCGCATAGAATAGAAATTCCCAAAGCCTCTAATTCAGAAGCTTCGGGACATTGTTCTCTGTCCTTTTTGTCGTTTACGGTTACGATCGCTCCTAGGCGATGCAGAGTTTTGGCAACTTGGACGCCGCTTCTTGCCAGGCCCAGGACGACAACCTGCCGTCCCCGGTAATGTTCTGGATGCTTCATGATTTTACAACCCCTTGTTTAAATAAAGTCCAATCCCAGCCAGCAGCAAGCCAACGGCCCAAAAAGTAACGACGACCCGCCACTCCGACCAGCCTGACAATTCGAAATGATGGTGAATCGGACTCATCTTAAAAATTCGTTTGCCGCGAGTTTTAAAAGAAATAACCTGCAGCACGACGGACAGCATCTCGATGACGAAGACCCCGCCAATTACGAGAAACAAAAGTTCGCTCTTGGTAATAATCGCAATGGCGGCAATGGCGCCCCCGATGCCAAGCGAACCGGTATCTCCCATGAACACTTTCGCCGGGTGTGCATTGAACACAAGAAAACCCAGCACCGCACCGATCATCGCTGCCGCGCATACCGCTGCCGGTATCGACGTCGCCTGCATCGCGATCACCGCGTATGCCCCGAAGGCAATGGCGCTCACGCCGGACAGCAATCCATCTAGTCCATCGGTAAAGTTCACCGCATTACTAATTGCAAGCATCATGAGGATAATGAAAGGATAGTAGAACCATGCTCCCCAATCAAAGGATATCGACGTCCCCGGAATGCCCAGCGCGGTGCTGTGTCCTTCGGAAATCAGCAGGGCGCAGACGATGCCGGCGAACAGCAGCTGTCCGAACAATTTCTGTTTGGGCGTCAGTCCCAAGGAACGTTTAAATACAATTTTAATATAATCATCCAGAAAGCCGACCAGTCCGAAACCAAGCGTCGCTACGAGCAGTACATAGAAATCCGTATTGATCACCGAGAATTTCAGGAATGCCAGTGTGAAAGCCAATACAATGACAATACCGCCCATCGTCGGCGTTCCCGCCTTCTTCCGGTGGCTCTGCGGTCCCTCGTCGCGAATCTGCTGTCCGAACTTCATCCGCCGCAAAAGCGGAATGAGCAGCGGAGCCGAAATGACGGCCAGTATGAAGGATACTCCTATCGTTAACAATATAAGTCCAAAATCCATGGGATCACCCCCTTATTAGCCGGTATTTATTGATGAAGATCACTATTCTTTACTGCCTCCACAACTTCCTCAAGCTTCATGCCCCGAGACGCCTTGACGAGCACTATATCCTCGGGATGGAGGACAGTCACTAGTCCCGCTATTAACTCAGCTTTATCAGTATATGCATGGATGCTCCTTTGGTCCAAATGCCCTGCGGCCCCTGCCGCGATTTTCGCGCCTAGAGTTCCATAGGTGAACAGCTGGTCCACTTTGCCGCCTTCCATAAAGGCACCGACCTCCCGGTGCAAAGCGTCCTCGGTCTCCCCAAGCTCCAGCATGTCGCCCAAAACGGCGATTTTGCGGCGATAGCCCTGCATATTTTCAAGTACGCCGATAGCCGCCTTCATGGCCGTGGGACTTGCGTTATATGCGTCATTCAATATCGTGATACCGCTGCGGCCCTTCACGATCTCGATCCGCATGCCCGTTAGTTTGACCTGGGTCAGTCCTTCCTTGATCGCGGCCTCCGTTACCCCAAAATAGCGTGCGACGGCGATGGCTGCCAGGCAGTTGATGACGTTATGCCGGCCAAGCAGCGGTAAATGAAGCGGTTCGCCGCCTCCAGCGCTGGATGTAAACTCCGTCCCGTCATCCATGAACGTCAAATCGATGGGGTAATCGTCGTTATACGGCTGCAAACCGAAGGTTACCGTATCGAAATGACCCGGTTTGAGCGTCGCCGATTCCGAGAGAACCTCTTGGATGAGCGGCTCGTCACCATCATAGACGAGCGTTCCTCCGGATTTCAACCCTGCCAATATTTCCAGCTTAGCCCGGGCAATTTCCAACCTGGACCCCAACTGCAGCAAATGTGCTTCACCGATGTTGGTGATGATCGCCACTTCCGGCTCAGCCAGCTTCGAGAGCAGCTCGATTTCATGCCGCCCGCTCATGCCCATCTCCAAAACGGCAATTTCCGTATCCTCCGGCATAGCAAGGATCGTTAACGGCAGCCCGATATGATTGTTGAAGTTCCCTTGCGTCTTATGCACGTTGTATGTGGTCGACAGCAAAGAGAATACAATATCCTTGGTCGTCGTCTTGCCGTTGCTTCCCGTAATTCCAACTACCCTTACTTCGCTCTCCTTGAGGTAGTTTTGCGCCAGCTGCTGAAGAGCCGCTAATGTGTCATCCACGATAACAGCCGATCCTGGGGGCTCGCCTTTGGCTTTCTCCCACAATACGGCGTCCGCACCCGCTGCGAGGCAGTCCCCGGCAAAATCATGACCGTCAAATTTCTCGCCCACTAGCGGAATGAACAGGCAGCCCGCTAATATGCTGCGGGAATCCGTCGTTACGCCTTGTATCATCAATTCGGCGTCCTCCGGGCTGCGGAGCTCGCCGCCGCACATCGCCGCTATTTCTCTCAATTTTCTCTTTATCACTTGTTCAAGCCCCTTATCGCTTCTTTGGCAACGATCCGATCGTCGAAGTCATGCACCGCCGTACCGATCAATTGATAGGTCTCATGACCTTTCCCCGCAATCAATACTACATCTTCACTGCTTGCCATTTCAATAGCCTTCCGGATCGCTTCCCGCCTGTCTATAATCAGCTCGTAGCGCTCCTCGTCGACGTTGTCCTCTGCAAGCCCGGCTGCAATATCGTTCAGAATCGCCGCAGGATCCTCCGTGCGCGGATTATCGGACGTGACGATGACATGCTGCGCATATTTGGCGGCTATTTTCCCCATGACAGGCCGCTTCGTCCGGTCGCGGTCCCCTCCGCAGCCGAATACACAAATTACTCGCCCTTCGGCGAATTCCTCAACTGTGCGCAGCACGTTCTCAAGCCCGTCCGGCGTATGGGCATAATCAACAATGACGGCGAATGGCTGGCCTTCATCCACAGCCTCGACCCGGCCGTCAACGCCTTTTACAGCTTCCAGGCTTTCTTTGATACGATTCAGCGAAACACCCTCCAACAGGGCTGCAGCTATCGCCGCAAGCGCGTTGTACACATTAAATTTGCCCACCATTCGCAGCGTAATATCGGTACTGCCCTGAAACGTATCAACATGAAAAGAAGTCCCCCGCGCCGTAATGGCGATGTCCGATGCCCGGATATCAGCCGCTTGCTCAACGCCGTAGGTGATGACTTCCACCGCCGTTTGCTTCGCGAAAAAAGCGGAAGCCGGATCGTCTGCATTCAGCACGGCATAGCTGCGAAGCCCTGGATCTTCCTCAAATGTATTCCCTAGCCGCGAGAAGAACAGCCCTTTAGCGGCGCGATACTCTTCCATCGTATGATGATAATCCAAATGATCCTGCGTCAAATTCGTAAATACAGCGGTACGGAACCGCGTCCCTTTTACTCTTCCCTGCTCAAGCGCATGCGAGGATACCTCCATGACACAATAATCCACGTTGCTTTGTGCCATTTCATCCAAATAATGCTGCAGATCCAGCGATTCTGGCGTCGTTCTCGGCATCGGGAAGGCCTGCCCCCCATATTTCCGTTCAATGGTGCCGATCAGCCCTGTATTACTGCCTTGGTCCGCAAGGATGCGTTCAATAAGATAAGTCGTTGTCGTCTTGCCGTTCGTCCCTGTCACACCGATAACTTTCAGGCGCGAGCTCGGCGTATGATAAAATACGTTGCCTAATATCGCCATGGCCAGCCTGCTATCCCTCACCTGAAGCTGCGGCAGATCGACATGCTCCAAATACCGCTCCACAACCAGCGCAGCAGCTCCACGCCGAGCGGCCTCCGGGGCGAAATCATGCCCATCTACCGTATGGCCCGGCAGGCAGATGAACAAATCGCCAGCGTTAACCTGCCTTGAATCGATGGCAACACCCCGGCATGTCGCCTCTTTGTCACCGTGTATTCTGGATGCTATTAAATATGTAGCCAGCTCTGTCAGCAGCATGTAAGACCCCTCCGTCAAATTGTTGCTCGATTTCCTTTTCAATACACTCACTTATATTATCACCAAGAGTATGGTTTTTCAGGAATATTATTCACTATGATCATGCTCAATCCCAGCTTCGGATTCTTGACCCATGTAAATCCGGATGGTCGAACCGCTCTCCACCCGCGTTCCCGGCTTCGGCGCCTGATTAATCACGATATTGCCAACCCCCGATTTAGCCAGGGAGAAGTTCATGTTCAAATCCTCGTAGATTTCCTGCACGCTATGCCCGATCAAATCGGGGACGGTCACGATCTTCGTTTCCCCGTATTTGTATTTCTTTCCCATTTGGTCCTTGCGGGGAGGGACTTCCATGTACTCCAAGGCATCGGTCAAAATATTGCGGACGATTGGCGCAGCGACAACGCCCCCGAATTGAATGCCCTGAGGATTATCCACAGCCGTGTAAACGACGATTTTCGGATCGTCTGCGGGAGCAAAACCGATAAACGAAACGATATGCTCGCTTGTCGAATATCGGCCATTTACGACCTTCTGCGCCGTTCCCGTCTTGCCGCCGACCCGGTAACCGTCGATAAAAGCGTTACCCCCAGTTCCGTTGGCCACAACGCTCTCCAGCGCGCTTCTTACTTGCTTTGAAGTTGCCTCGGAAATGACCTGCCGGACAACAGTCGGCTCTACCTCGTCGACAATCTGTCCGGTATCGGAATTAGTCCACGACTTCGTCACATGGGGCTTATAGAGCTTGCCGCCATTAATGGCGGCCGACACGGCCGTAATCTGCTGGATCGGGGTTACCGAAACCCCTTGCCCGAAGGACGTTGTCGCCAGCTCTACGGGGCCAACCTGAGAGAGCTTGAATAAAATACCGTTCTCTTCCCCGCTCAAATCGATCCCTGTCTTGCTGCCAAAGCCGAAATCCTTAATGTACTTAAACAAGGTCTCTTTACCGAGCCGTTGTCCAAGCGTCACAAAGCCCGGGTTGCAGGAATTCTCCACGACCTGCAGGAAGGTCTGGCTTCCATGGCCGCCTCTCTTCCAGCAACGAAGCGAAGCCCCTGCTACTTTAATAAAGCCGGGATCAAAAAAACCTTCGTTAAGATTTACTTTCTTCTCTTCCAAAGCTGCGGCAAGGGTAATGATCTTAAATGTTGACCCCGGCTCATAGGTCATCCAGATCGGCAGATTTCGGTTGTACACCTCGGCGGCGTATTCCTGATAATTTCCCGGGTCATATCCTGGACGAGCGGCCATCGCCAATATTTCTCCACTATTGGGATCCATCGCGATGGAAATCGCCGAGTTCGCCTGCAATCTGGCCATCGCCTGATCGAGCTCCCGCTCCATGATGCTCTGAATCGTCTTGTCAATCGTAAGCTGCAAATTAAGCCCATCCTTCGGCTCGACGTATTTCTCCGACGAGCCCGGCATCAGCCTGCCGCCCGCATCGGACAAATACGAGATGCTGCCGCTCATTCCGTTCAGCTGGCTGTCGTATTTCTTCTCGACGCCAGTCAGCCCCTGATTGTAACTGCCGGTAAAACCGAGAATATGAGCAGCCAGTCCTCCATAAGGATAATACCTTTTGTTGTCCTCAGCAACAACAATACCCGGGAGAGCTAAATCACGAATTTGCTGTCCTTTTTCCATCGTAATTTTGCGTCCGCCGGGCTGCAGCCTGACTATCGATTGTCGCTTCGTGATCGTCTTGAGAATCTGTTCCTCGCTCATGCCGAGCAGAGGCGCCAAGCTTCGTGCCGTAGCCTCAGGTTCCTTGATCTGTACAGGTATCGCCATGACCGTTGGCGTCGTTATATTATAGGCGAGAGTAACACCGTTACGGTCGCTGATTTCCCCCCGTTTAGCCGAGAAAGGGATGTTGCGCCGCCAGGATTCCTCCGCTTTTGCCGACAATTCCGCGCCTTGGCCTATCTGAACGTAAGCGAGCCGTATAACCAGGGCCGCAAAAAGCATAACCAGCAGCAGCAGCAGCAATAGCAGTCTTCGCCTGATAGTTATCTTGGATACTTTCATAGTTTGCCCCCCTGTTCGTTCCTCAAAGACATGATCGTACTGCTATCATGACTATTCAGGACAAACAGGGGTTAGAACAAGCTATGGGGATGAGACACCGGATTCCTCAGCGTCCGGCGCGTTCTCGTCGTCGCCGTCTTGCTCTTGATCTGAAGCGTCTTGATCCGCTTCCTCCTCGGTCTCATCCTTGCTAAACGGCTCCAGCACAAGCGTAACCTGCCTTTGGCCTTGAATCTCCGTTACCTGCTGATCAACAACATAGCCTTCGCCTACGGTTCTTACGGCCACCTGGAGCACGGACAACAGCTCCATGGCATCACGCAAAGATTGTCCCTTCACGTTAGGGATATTCAGATGCTGGCCTTCTTCCGTGAGAATGTACATATGCTGGCCTAGCTTCATATGGGTTCCGGCTTTCGGAAATTGGGAGACGACCTTGCCGCCACTTCCCAGCGTCGCATAGGAAATCCCCTTGCCTGCAAGTAAATCTTTGGCTTCCTGAACCGCCAAACCGTTAAGCTCAGGCGCCTTCGCGCCGGTTGCAGTTGAAGAAGAGTTTGTTACCTTCTCTAACTGCTTCGGTACTCCCATATATTGCAGAACCTGATTCAGAATCTTTTTGACGATTGGCCCTGCCGCCGTACCGCCGCCAAGCTCGGAATTGCTCGGTTCATCAATCAATACAAGAATAACGATTTTCGGATTATCGACAGGTGCATAGCCAACGTAGGAAACAACCTGCTTTGTGTAATCGTACCCGCCCTTAACGGCCTTTACCGCGGTACCTGTCTTGCCGGCAATGCGATAGCCATCAATATAGGCATGACGGCCGGTTCCAATCTTTTGATCAGAGACGACCTGCTCCAAATATCCGCTAACTTCCTTCGCCTTCTCCGGCGACATGATTTGGCGGATGACTTTCGGCTGCGTAGTCACAACCTCCCCGGTATGAGGATCCGTAATGGATTTGACGATATGCGGCTCCATCAATTTACCGCCATTGGCCACCGCGGCTACCGCGGCTACCTGCTGGATCGGGGTCACTAGCAGCTTGCCGTGCCCGTAAGACATGGCAGCATAGTCTGCCTGGTAAACGGGACTAACCGTCCCCTTCGCTTCTCCGGGAAGCTCGATCCCTGTCTTTTGACCGAAGCCAAAATTGTCGACGTATTCCTTCAGCAGATCAGGACCCAGTTTCTCGTAACCAAGCTTAACAAATGCAACGTTACTTGAGCGCTTGACTCCTTCCAAATACGATATCGCTCCCCAGCCTGACCGTTTCACGTCGTGAATCGTCTGGCCGGGTACGCGAATGCTTCCGGACATGAAGCTCTCATTCGGATTGAACATTCCCTCCTGCACGGCTCCAGCCAGCGTCACAATCTTAAATGTAGAACCTGGCTCATAGACTGATTTAATCGCATGGTTGTAGAAATTCTTCTGGTCGACGTTCTTCCAGTATTCATTGGGATTGTAGGTCGGCATATTCGCCATGCCCAGAATCTCCATCGTATTCGGATCCGCCGCGATCACCGTCATGCTGATCGGCTTCAGTTCGGCATAAGCTTCCTTCATCGCCTCTTCGATATAATACTGGATTGTATAGTCGATCGTCAGCTGTAAATCCTTGCCATTTTTGGCCGGCGTAAAAATTTCGCTCGCCTTTGGGATCTCAATTCCGCGGCCGTCGCTCTTGTATTCAAGCGATCCGTCCTGGCCTCTCAGCTCCTCATCGTATAACGCTTCGATGCCCGTCCCCTGTACGGCCTCGCCTTCACGATTGACATAACCGAGCACATGCGCCGCCAGGTTGAACTTCGGATAATAACGCTTTTTATCCTTGATGAGAATGATGCCAACATCTTCAAGTTCATGCTCTTTCATCAGGTCATCTCTTAACTTCTCAACCTGTTCCTTTACCTCCTGATCGACCTTCCAGCCCTCTCTGCGCACTTCTCTTTGCCTATAGTACTCGCCGTTATCATTCTTGGCATTCACGAGTTCGCGCAGCTCATCCTCTTTCTTGCCGAGTATGTCATGGAGTCCCTTCACGATATCTTCCTGGATTCCTGCCTCATGAATTAGCTTCGGATTGATGGCCACGGTGTAGGCGGGAGCTTCCATCGCCAATATGTCGCCATTACGATCGATGATTTTTCCGCGGCTGGCCGGGATCGTCTTCTTCTTAGACCATACCTGTTCCGCATAGTCTTGCCAGAAATCCGCCTCTACGACCTGAATCCAAAACACTTTCCCCATCAATACAGCAAAAAAGAGGGTAATAACTCCCCCTATAAGCAGTGTCCGCAGTTTGATTCTCTTGATCATGGCTCGAACCTCTTTAATTCTTTATTTCCGGGCGATCTTGGCAGCTTCTCCCGAATTCGCAGTTTTACTGCCAGAGTCCGTCGAAATTTGTACGTGAAACCCTTCTTCGTTCGATTCCGTGTAACCGAGCTTGGCGGCTTCCTGAGGAATTTGTTCCTCAAGCTTCTCTTTCTGAATCGTCAGCTCGTTCATCTCGGAATTGAGCTTCTGCATGTCGGTATTCATGTTATACATTTCCCGTTTCATGTTATAAAGATTAGCATTTTGCCACAGCAAACCACCCATCACGGCTACGCAGAACACGATCGTGAACATATACAACAGCTTCTCCCGGACAGGAAGGGCAGCTCTGCGGGTGACGACCTTTGTCGTTTCACGGTAGCGCTGCGACTGATAGCCGCGTTCTTGATTCTTTTCTTTTACTGCCAAATTACCCCGTGTATAGGCCATTTCTCGATTCCTCCGCTACAGATTACAATTTTTCCGCCACGCGTAATTTTGCTGAACGCGCCCGGGGATTATCGGTTAGTTCCTCCTCGGAAGGGAGCACCGGCTTCCGGTTAATCAGCTTAAGCTCACCTTCCCCCCCGCAAACACACAACGGGAAATCCGGAGGGCAAGTACATCTCTCGACGAATTTCGCGAAAATTTGCTTGCAAATCCGGTCTTCTAGCGAATGAAATGTAATTACCGAAATTCTACCGCCCGGCGCGACGCATCGAATTGCGGCATGCAATCCGTCCTCGAAGGCGCCCAGTTCATCATTAACCGCGATCCGCAAGGCCTGAAAACTTCGTTTCGCTGGATGTCCGCCAGTCCGCCGCGCCGCAGCCGGAATTCCTTCTTTAATGAGTTCAACCAGTTGACCCGTCGTCTCGATTGGATGCTCAGCACGTTTCTCGGCGATGACTTTAGCGATCCGCCTCGAAAATTTCTCTTCACCGTACTGATATAAAATTCGTGCGATTTCGCTCTCCGGCCATTCATTCACGATTTCTCTAGCGGTCAGACCGGCCGTCTGATCCATTCTCATGTCCAGCTGGGCATCCGCATTGTAGCTGAAGCCCCGATCGCCTTCATCGAATTGTGGAGAAGACACGCCCAGATCAAACAAAATGCCATCAACCTGTGGCACTCCGTCCTTCTTAGGAACCCAATCGATCTCGGATAGTTTTTCCTGCAAATATCTAAAATTGCTTCGCACCAAGGTTAGCTGTTCCCCATAAGGAGACAATTTGGCTTTGGCATTGTCATGCGCCCAATCGTCCTGATCAAAGGCGATGAGCCTGCCCTCCGCTCCGAGCTTGGACAAAATTACCGAGCTATGCCCTCCGCCTCCCAAGGTACAATCTACATAAATACCACTCGGCTTGATGCGCAGCCCTTCTGTCGCTTCTTCTTTAAGCACTGTGATGTGATGAAACAAGCTGCAGCCCTCCAGACCGTCTACAAATCAAAATTAAAATCAACCAATTTTTCAGCAATATCATTAAAGGTGTCCTCCGATTGCTGGAAATATTGCTCCCATGTGTCTCTACTCCAAATTTCAACCCGGTTCGACACACCGAGAACGACGCAATCTTTCTCCAGCTTAGCGTACTGTCTCAGATTGCCCGGTAAATTTACCCTTCCCTGTTTGTCCCACTCGCATTCTGTCGCTCCCGAGAAAAAAAAGCGCGTGAACGCACGAGCATCAGACTTCATCAAGGGGAGAGCCTTGAGCTTCTGTTCCAGCACTTGCCATTCCTGCATCGGGTACACAAAGAGGCACTGGTCCAATCCGCGGGTAACAACGAAAGAAGCTCCAAGAAGATCACGAAACTTAGCCGGTATAATAATCCGGCCTTTGTCATCAATGCTATGTTGGAATTCCCCCATAAACATTGAACCGTCACCCCTTACCTCTTTCCCCCACTTTGCACCACTTTCCACCACTCATGACACTAGTTATTCTGCATTCTAGCGTAAAATCCTCCTACAATGCAAATAATTTTTCGTTTAAAACGCATATTTTTACGAATCTTTGAATACTGCCAGGTTTTACATAAAATAGTTAGGAACAAAGCACATTGACAAAAGGACTAAAGTCCTAGTTAGCGTTTTCAACCACATCAAAAAGACAGCCGGAAATTATATTCCGGCTGCCTCTGTATAAAGCAAGAAAATATGAGTTTAAGTTGTGTGCTTAGTGCTCCTGCCAGCTATCCAAATAAGCGCGTTGCTCTTCCGTCAGCCGGTCGATGCCGAAACCAAGACTTTCCAGTTTGTAACGGGCAACCTGCTCATCCAGTTCATACGGCACGTTAACAACAGTTGCACCGACGTCATTATAGCGCTCATTTACGTATTTCAAGGACAAGGCTTGCAGAGCAAAGGTCATATCCATAATTTCTGCGGGGTGGCCGTCGCCTGCCGCAAGGTTCACCAGACGGCCTTCGGCCAGAATATACATTTTGCGTCCGTCTTTAAGCTGATACTCCTCGATGTTTCGTCTCACGGTGCGCACGGAAACAGAACGCTCCGCAAGCTCCGGCTTGTTGACCTCAACATCGAAATGCCCTGCATTGGACAGAATCGCTCCGTCCTTCATCACATCGTAATGCTCGCCGCGAATAACATCGCGGTTGCCTGTGACCGTCACGAAGAAATCGCCTACCTTGGCCGCTTCCAGCATCGGCATCACATGGAATCCGTCCATGTAAGCTTCGACCGCTTTGATCGCGTCGATCTCTGTTACGATAACGTTGGCCCCAAGTCCCTTGGCACGCATGGCAACCCCTTTGCCGCACCAGCCATAGCCGACGACAACTACCGTTTTACCCGCAACGACAAGGTTCGTCGTCCGATTAATGCCATCCCATACCGATTGGCCTGTTCCGTAACGGTTGTCAAACAAGTATTTGCAGTATGCATCATTGACCGCTACCATCGGGAACTTCAGTTGCCCTTCCTTATCCATAGCTTTAAGGCGCAAAATGCCGGTTGTCGTCTCCTCGGCACCGCCGCGAACGTTCTCCAGCAGGTCAGGACGCTCGGAATGAAGAATGCTGACCAGGTCGCCTCCATCGTCAATGATAAGATCCGGCTTGTTCTCAAGGGCTCGGATCATCAGCTCTTTATATTCCTTCGGATCAGGATTGTATTTCGCGAACACCGTTACGCCGTCCTCGACAAGCGCTGCGCACACATCATCTTGAGTGGATAGCGGGTTGCTGCCAGTAATGGTAACCTCTGCTCCGCCCGCTTGCACCACTTTCGCCAAATAGGCGGTTTTGGCCTCCAAGTGCAAGGATATGGATACCTTCAAGCCTTTAAAAGGCTGCTCCTGTTCGAATTGCTTGCGAATGCGGCTAAGCACAGGCATATGAGCTTCAACCCAATCGATTTTCAAATGGCCCTCCGGAGCCAGCTTCAAATCCGTAATTACGCTATTCTGAATCGCTTTTGTCGTCAATGCGGTAACCTCCCAAATAATAATCTGCGTTCTATTTTTGTTGCAAATTGCCTCTACATATAGATCATTCTATGCTGCCCCATCATTTCATATGGAACTTCCATCAGACGGTCAATCCAATCGAACCCATAGCGATTTAAATAGGCAAAAATATTATAGGCCCGCTCCTGTGGCTTTTGCTGTGGGAATAGGGACAATTCAATACGGTCAAAATGATGCAAGCCCGCTTCATTGCTTCTCTCGAGCGCATCCTTGACTCGCGCCTGCATAAACTCCATTTGTTCAATAATTTTGGCTTTGTTCGCACCACCCAGCTTGATCAGACCTTTTTCCACGCTGCCAAGCTGCTCTATTAATGGATCGTACATACCGGCGAAGGCCCGCTTCATTTCCTCGAACTGGTCATCCAGGCGCAGATGGTCCTGCCGTGCCAGCCAATCCGCTTTGATTCTACCAAATACAGAATGATCTATTACATCTTCCCATGCCAGCCCATATTTGTCCATATGCTGCTGCAGCTTATCTTCCATAACCGTGAACGACATCCGAGGCAGCAGAATCGGCATTCGCAACTGGAGCAGCTCAAACGCCTTGCCCGTCAGGGCCCAATATGCGATTTCCCCGTTGCCCAGCACGGAGCCGAGCACGGGAAGTAAATAATCCTGCATCACCGGCCGGGTCAGCACGTTGTTGCTAAAGCGCTCGGGATGACTGTGCAATTCGTCGAGCAGTTCGCCGGGAGTAAAGGAAACCATGCCCTTTCGGTCGACAAACCGGCCGTCACGCTTAAACAATAGCAACCGCTCTCCCTCGAAGACGTAGAATAAATTCGCCCCTCCCTCTGCCACCTCTGCCTGCGGATGGTAGCCTTGAGCGGCAATCTCTCGGGACGCCGCTTGGTACGCGGATTGCAGCTCATCATTACTCCGGATCATCGCCTCGAACATCGGTACTTCCAGCCGACGCAACGCCGGATCCGCGGAATCCAGCAGTACAAGACCATACTTCCCAAACCAGGAGCCGAGCAGTCTTGCAAAGGCTTCTGTCATTGAGGTGGATACAGCCAAGGTATCCCTCAATTGCTGCAGCAAATCAGCTTTGAATTCGCTATCCGGGAGCAGTTTCTCCAGTTCTCTAGCGGCGTTGCCCCATTCTTCCTCACTAACCGGGGTATAGCTGACCGGTCCCCTGCGGCCTTCCTCACGCGGAATGCGGATACGGCTAACTTCAAGACTCGGCGAAAGTACGTATGTATGATTCACCTCATCCCAGTCATGATCCTCCCCGGCGATCCAGAATACGGGAACGACGTCCCGCTTCAGCAGAGAAGCTGCCCGCTCAGCCGCTTTAATAATCGTTGCGGCTTTATATATGACAAGCAAAGGCCCCGTGAACAAGCCGCTTTGCTGCCCTCCAGCAATAACGACGGTTCCCGGCTGTTCCAGCTTATTCAACGAACTCATCACGGCAGGCGCCGGGTTGAACCGTTCATTATATTGACGAAGCCGGTCAGCAAGTTCCTTCCGCCCGACCCGTAAATGCTCCGTCTGATCCAGCCACTGTAGTCTAGCCGTCCAGCTCCGGTCGTCTGCCGGATGCCCGCCATATAAATGCTCCACCGCATAATAGTCCGATATGTAGGACTCTGCCAGCGGTTGACCAGATTGTAAAGGCTCTTGAACAACGTTCATCAGGTTCATATCCTCCTGTTCTTATCGGAAACCTCCATTCGATTGTACCGAATGTGCTCCTTTCTCGTCAAAGCGAATCTTTTCAATTTCAGCAAATAAGCTCTCCCAGGCGGCGCAAAGCGACGCTGAGAGAGCTTATGGGTTCTTGTTATTTTTTCGGCATCGATACCCAATGTCCCTTGGTTACCTCAACCAGCTCGGAATTTTCCAAATCAAACGCACCGCCGTTAGAACCGCCTTTTGCCGATTGGATCGGACCATTGGCGTCGTCCTCTAGCAAAATGCGCTTCTTGTTGGCCTCGATCTCCGGATCCGGAATCGGAATAGCGGACAGAAGCGTCTTCGTATACGGATGCATCGGATTAGCATACAGCTCCTCGCTCTCCGCAAGCTCGACGATGCGGCCCAGATACATTACGGCCACTCTGTCGCTTATATGCTTGACCATGGAAAGGTCATGCGCGATGAACAAGTAAGTCAATCCAAGGCGCTCCTGCAAATCTTTGAGCAGGTTAACGACCTGAGCCTGAATCGATACATCCAGCGCGGAAATCGGTTCGTCGCAAATGATGAATTTCGGATTGACGGCAAGCGCGCGGGCAATCCCGATCCGCTGGCGCTGACCGCCGGAGAATTCATGCGGATAGCGTGTGGCGTGGTCCGGATTGAGACCGACCATATCGAGAAGCTCCTCGACCCGTTTCTTCCGCTCCGCCCGGCTACCGGCCATATTGTGGATGTCCAGTGCCTCGCCGATAATATCGGTGACGGTAAATCTCGGATTCAACGAAGCATACGGATCTTGGAAAATCATCTGCATATCGCGGCGCATCGCCTTCATTTGCTTCGAAGGAAGCTTGCTGATGTCTACCCCGTTGAACTTGACGCTGCCCCCGGTAGGCTCGTATAAACGGAGAATCGTACGTCCTGCCGTCGATTTGCCACAGCCGGATTCGCCAACCAGTCCTAGCGTCTCCCCTTCCGCAATGGAAAAGCTGATATCGTTGACGGCCTTTAGTACGTTGCCACCGCCGACATTAAAATATTTCTTGAGGCCTTCGACCTCGATCAAATTTTTACTCAAGACGACTGCGCCTCCTTCGCCATCGGATGCAGATCCCAGCACCGCGCTGTGTGCGTGTCGCTAAACACGGTCGCTTCCGGATCGATCCGCTCACAAATCTTCATTGCCTGATCACAGCGTGCCGCAAACGGGCAGCCTAGCGGCGGCTTAATCAAATCGGGCGGAGTCCCGATAATCGGAATAAGCGGCTCGCTCTTCTTCTGATCGAGGCGCGGCATGGAACGAAGCAGTCCCTTGGTATAAGGATGCTGAGGGTTTTTGAAAATCTCCCATTTAGTTCCGGTTTCCACTACTTCTCCAGCATACATGACGATAACCCGATCGCACATGCCGGCTACGACGCCGAGATCGTGCGTGATCAGAATGATCGATGTTCCGAGACGCTCCTGCATGTCTTTCATAACATCCATAATTTGTGCCTGTATCGTCACGTCTAGGGCGGTCGTCGGCTCATCGGCGATCAACAGGGCAGGCCGACAAGCCAGCGCAATCGCGATCATTACACGTTGACGCATCCCTCCGGAAAATTCATGAGGATATTGATTAAAGCGGGCTTCAGCATTTTTGATACCGACAAGCTTCAGCATTTCGATCGCTTGGTTCTTTGCTTCCGCCGCTGACATATTCTGATGTTTGATTAGCACTTCGGTAATTTGCTTGCCGACTTTAATCGTCGGATTCAAGGAGGTCATTGGGTCTTGAAAGATCATGCCAATGTCTTTACCGCGAATAGCTTCCATTTCTTTAATACTTTTCTTGAGCAAATCCTGTCCTTGGAACAGGATCTCACCTTGCTTAATGATCGATGGAGGGGACGGGATCAGGCGCATGACTGTTTGGGCCGTAACGCTCTTACCACTGCCCGATTCACCGACGATAGCAACCGTTTCCCCTTTACCTATTTCAAAGTTCATGCCACGAACGGCTTTTACTTCTCCGCCTTTGACCTGGAAAGATACATGCAGATCCTTAACTTGTAAAATCGGTTCCATCATTCCACCTCCTATTTCTTCAGTTTAGGATCCAGCGCGTCGCGAAGACCGTCGCCGAATATGTTAAACGATAGCATAGTTAAGCTAATCAAAACGGCTGGGAACAGCATACGCCATGGATAGTACAGCCAGCCGGTAAGCGCATCGTTGATCATCGACCCGAGAGAGGCGATTGGCGCTTGCACGCCAAGTCCCAGGAAGCTAAGAAACGCTTCGGCGAAAATCGCATTCGGAACAGAGAGCGTAACGGTAACGATAATTGGTCCCACAGCGTTCGGGAGCAAGTGACGGAATAACAGGCGTCCCGACCCTGCGCCCATGGAACGGGAAGCAAGTACAAATTCGCGGTTTTTGAGCTGCATAATTTCACCGCGCACAATCCAAGACATGTTGATCCATCCGGTAATCGTCAGAGCCAAAATAATCGTGCCCAGGCTCGGTTCCATGACGACAAGAAGCAGAATCGTTACCAGAAGGTAAGGGATGGAATACAGAATTTCGGAAAACTTATTCATAATTTCATCCACACGGCCGCCGAAATAACCCATAATGCCGCCATATATAACACCGATCAGCAAGTCGATGCAGGCAGCGGCCAAGCCAACGATCAGGGAAATTCTCGCCCCCATCCAGGTACGAACGAACATGTCGCGCCCGAGGTCATCGGTTCCGAACCAGTGTTCCGCCGATGGCTTCGCATTCGTATTCAGCAAATCGTTGGAATAATAATTGTATTCAGAAATCATCGGGCCTACAATGGCCGCAATTACGATTAATACCAGCACTCCAAGAGCCGTCATCGCCAGCTTGTTGCTGCGAAGTCTATACCAGGCGTCTTTCCACGCGGAAATGCTTTCCCGCTGGATAATTTCCGCTTCCTTCTCATCGGTACCGATTTTGCGGAAATCCTCCGGCTTCAGGTCAGCAGGGGCCGGCATTACTTTCATCGGTTTTAGATCCATCCGTTACCCCTCCTTTCCTTTGTTCAGTTTAATACGGGGATCTACGAACACATATGCAATATCCGTTAAGAACCGAGCCAGCATGAGAAGTACTCCATAGAAAATAGTAATTCCCATAATGATCGGATAATCGCGGACGCTTATCGCCTCAACGAACTGCTTACCAATACCGCCGATTCCGAAAATCTGCTCGATGACGACGGAACCCGTCACGATATTCGCAGTCATTGGTCCTAAATAAGTGACAACCGGCATTATTCCGTTCCGGATGACGTGACGGAACAGGATAGCCATCCAACCCAAGCCCTTTGCCTTAGCCGTTTTAATATAATCAGCATGCAATACTTCCAGCATGCTTGAACGAGTCAGGCGGGCAATGAACGCGATCGGCTGAGCCGTCAACGCTGCCACCGGCATAATGTAATACAGTGGTCCGTTAAAGCCCATCGTCGGCAGCCAGTGGAGCTTGGAGGCGAATAAGTATTGAAGCAAGGTAGCCACAACGAAGCTGGGTACAGCAATTCCAAGCACCGCTAGCACCATCGCCACGTTATCGATCAGCTTGCGATGATATAGCGCTGCCAGCATTCCGAGCAGTACACCAACGATAACCGCAACAACAATCGCTACTAGTCCTAGCTTCAAAGAAGCGGAGAACGTCTGTCCGATAATGTCAGATACGTCTTGGTTGATCTTCTTCATCGAAATACCGAAGTCCCCTTGAACTATATCTCCCAAATATTTAAAATACTGCTGATAAACGGGCTTATCTAAACCATATTGCTCATACAGACGCTGCTGAATCGCAGGCGGAACCTTTTTCTCCGAGGTAAAAGGATCCCCTGGAATTGCTTTCATCAGAAAGAAGGTGGCCGAGATCAGTATGAACAGCGAAACCAACATATAGAAAAACTTATTGGCAATATAACGAACCATGCCCGTTAGCACCTCCTTTGATAAATTTCGACATAAATCGATTTTAGGATAATTCATTCACAATGTCTATTCAATATAATTGCCATAAGTGCGTAAAGGCTGGAAGTTTCCTGACCGCATACAAAAAAACGGGATATATATGGAATACCCACATATATATCCCGGTGCAGCTATTCGAACTACTTACGCGCGTCTGTAATGTAAGCGCGAGTATAATCGATCGCGCCGCTGAAATCGAGCACTACGTTCTTCAGCCATGGTTTTTCTACCGCTACGTTCGAGTAGTAGTAAACTGGCATAATAGCCATGTTGTCCTTGACGAGGATTTCTTCGGCTTTTTTGAAGTTTTCGTTACGTTTTTCGTTATCTTCTGTGGCTTTCGCTTCAGCAACAAGCTTATCGTACTCTTCGTTCTTGAAGCCGATATCGTTGTTACCGCTGTTGGAAGTCCACATGTCGATAAATGTCATCGGATCGTTATAGTCTGCGCTCCAGCCTGCACGTGCAATTTGATAGTTCAGGTTTTGACGGTTCTCGATAAATACGCCCCACTCTTGGTTTTCCGTTTTCACGTCAACACCAAGGTTTTGTTTCCACATATCAGCAACAGCCAGAGCAATTTTCTTGTGGCCTTCGCTGGAGTTGTAAGTCAAAGTGATTTCAGGCAATTTTGTGTAGCCTTCTTCTTGCATACCTTCTTCAAGAAGCTTCTTCGCTTCCTCTACATTTTCAGTGAAGAAATCATCTTTATTCTCTGCACGGAATTCGTCGTTAATCCCTTTGATACCTGGAGGAACGAAACCGAATGCCGGAATTTGTCCGCCAAGCGTTACTTTATCGACGATGATTTGACGATCGATCGCCATTGCGAATGCTTTACGGATTTTTGCGTTGTCAAACGGCTTAGCCGTCAAGTTGAATTGGTAGTAGTACGTACTTGCGATACCTTTAACTTTGTATTCGTCTTTCAGTTCTTTTTGAACAATTGGAATTTGGTCGGTAGGAATTTCACCGTTCGGATGTCCTGCACGATCCAATTCATTGTTTCTGTAGCTTGTAAGCTCAGTTGCTCCGCTATTTACAAGGGACATCGTAATTTTGTTCAGCGTGATGCTGTCTTTATCCCAATAATTTTCGTTCTTAGATACTTCGATTGTTTGACCTTTTATCCAGCTCGTCAATGTGAACGGGCCGTTAACGATCATTTTGCTTGCATCTACTGCCCATTTTGCATCGTCCTTAACGGATTGATGAACAGGGTAGTAAGTATAGAAAGAAGTCAAACCAAGGAAGTAAGGAGTTGGTGCAACCAATTCAACTTCCAGCGTGTATTCATCGACTGCTTTTACGCCGACTTGGCTAAAATCAGTAATTTTGCCTTCATTGTATTCTTGACCGTTCTTTAGGTAGTACAATTGGTAAGCATAAGGTGCAGCAGGTTGTGTATTCGGGCTAAGTACGCGCTCCCATGCGAACACGAAGTCATTAGCCGTTACAGGGTCGCCGTTGCTCCACTTTGCGTCTTGACGCAGATGGAACGTATATTTCGTGCCATCTACATCCCATTTTTCCGCCGCAGCAGGAATAGGCTGTCCGTGCTCATCCATGCGAGCCAGACCTTCGTACATCGTTTTGAGGACAGTGTTAGCTTGGCTATCTTGCGCTTGCGCTGGATCGAATGTTGGAGGCTCAGCACTCAAATTGACTCTAAGCGTTTGATCCGCAGCCAACTTCTCCTCACCGCTGCTTGCATTCTCGGCAGGTGCATTGTTCTTGCCGCCTTCAGAGGCACCTTTGTCATTGGAACCGCAAGCAGCAAGCAAAGTGCTGAGTGCTAAAACCAACGTCAAAAGAAGCAAGAGACTCTTATTCTTCTTCATCTAGCAAACATCCCCCTTAAAAATTTGTGGTATATGTTTTTAGATTATACAACCAGCGGTCAAAAAATCCAATACAAAATTTCAGAAATTGAACTATTGTTAATAAAATCCTTTGCTTTTTCTTAACAAAATAGTCCTTTCTACATTATTGGCTTCATCATATGCTCGATTTTTGCCGCCAAAAAGTGTGCAACTTGTGAAAATATTTCTTCGCAGGTATTTATGTTAGTCATGCTGTCCAAATATATGTAATAAAGCTGATCAGAAACAACAGCACGTAAGCTACGCCCGTTCCGGCGAACGCGAGACGCCATACTGCCCGCAGCATCCGCTTGATATCAACTTTCCCTTTTAGGCGATTTTGCGCACCGCCGATCAGTCCGGCAGCGATGAGCAGAATCAGCACGATGAGGTAGAGTCCGAAGCCGGATTTGAACACGTTGTTGAACAAGGCCGCAGCCGCTAGAATGAAAAATAGCGTCGACACGTCCATCGCAAGCAGCAGCGCCGCTTTCTTATCTCTTTTCAAATAGAAATGAATGAAGTAAACAAGCAAAAAAGGAACGATTGGCACGATAGCGAGAATGGTCAAGGTATTACTTAACAGACTCATGATTCCACCTCCTGCAAATATTTCAAAACAACAATGAATTTCGGGTTCATATTCCGTAATTTGGAACACTACTTCTGTAATCCGCGAACTAGCCTCCACACCATTTCGTGGCCTGAAGCCGAAGCGCCGGCCAGATTAGCCATCTCTACGAGGCGGCCATTAATATAATCGATTTCCGTCGGCGTTCCTTGCAGAATGTCCTTCAGCATCGAGGAAGTATTGCTCGCCGTCAAGCGGCATACCTCTGCTACTACATCATAAGCATCCCCTTCGAAAGGAATGCCCAGGGCGGCGTAAACCGCTGCCGCCTCATTGCAAAGCTGCCTCAGCAGTGCCCTGCGCTCCTCAGAGTCCAGCAGCTCCCCATTCGGGATCCGCCAAATCGCAGTAAGCGGATTAATCACAGCATTAATGAGCAGTTTTCTATAAATTTCCCTATCGATGTGTTTCGACAGAAGAGCGTAAAATCCTGCCATATCAAGGGCACCAATTAATTTTTCCACGGCATTTTTTGAGTATAAATCTGCCGATTCGCCGCGCTGTTCTGCCATGCCGATCGTGGTTGTCCCTTGCCCGGAACGAATAACATGCCGAGAGGAGGGCCGCTTCGCCCCTTCGGTCGTTATGGCCGCATAAATCGGCGTACCTGGAAAGACTTCCGACAAGTACTCCAAATGTCCGATTCCATTTTGAAAACACAAGATATGCGTTTCAGGACCCAGCAATGGCTGAAGCGTGCTAATCAGGACGCTGTCAATATGTCTCTGCTTCGTTGCCAGCAGGACCCAATCGGCATGTCGATCCGTCTGCGGCAAGGTAGCGGCCTCCTGGAGCGGATAGGCTGCAGGACCAGCAATGACGACCGGGGCGCCTTCTTCTCCTTCCTGCAAAGCGATCCCCTTCCAAACCAGTAGCTCGGCCTGCTCCGCGGTTTTTGTCCAAAACCGGACCTCCTGTCCGGAAGCAGCCAGCTTGCTCCCATAGAGCAAACCGAGCGCGCCCGCGCCAATGATCTCGAATTTCATCTTCTCCACCCTTTTCTCATTTCTGTTAATTCCTTTATACCAGACCTTGTCCCGGCAACACAAAGAAATTCCGGCATTCATGCACCGGAATTTCTCATTCTACTTGGATTGGCCTATTCGATTCGCTCCAGGTTGCCGTTCGCATCCATTTTAAATCTTGTCTTCAGCTCTTCATCTTCTTCATTCAGAAATGCAAGCCGCCGCGCCCGATCCATAATTTGAATCAGCGCTTTGTAATCATCGTTCACGACCCTGTAATCAGTCTGCACCTCGTTGACCTGATCAGACAAACGCTCTTTTTCTTCACGCAGCAAAGCCAGCTCTTCGTCCTTCTCCCGAAGCTCCTTCTCAAGCTGCTTCACATATCTGTTCGTTTCCTGAACCGTATTCTTCCACCCCCGCAAAAACCGGATGACCGCATCGATGGAAATCGTCTCTTCCGTAACCCCTTCACTTTTATAGAGTCCTTCTTCCAGATCTACAGAAGCCAAGGAAACGATCGAAGATTGGCTTGTGATCGATCCCTGCTTTTTCATATAGTTCCGTTTCTGCCGTTGCGCCTTGGCGATGCCGATAGCCGCTTCATACTTTTTACGGACACAGCTGTTCCAGCGGAATCCACAAGCTGCTGCCGTTCTCCCTATTCGTTCTCCCACCTCTTCAAACGCAGTCAGTTGGGTACTCCCTTCGCGGATATGGCGCAAGGTTACCTCGGCCAGGATCAAGTCGTCCTCCGCGCTCCATGCATCTTGTCTCACAGCTGTCATGCTATAAAAACCTCCTAACGACATCCTAATATAACCGTCTTCCGGGCACGATTCCGGGCCGGTGTAATCGGTAAAAAAGCTTCATATTCCATCCTATGCCTCTCATAGAGTTCATAGAATCTATTTGATACTATTTTGTATGTCCAAAATAAAGGGCTGTCATACCTCGTCCGATAAAAAGCAAAATATTCTTAATTCACTCAAAACAACGGTTCCATAACATTAATCACTTACCCGTGAATCAATCGTTAATCTTTGAGACTTTTCGTTTACAGTTGTTAGGGTTATGGGTATAATGAGGTATAGTAAATTGGGTGTCGCCGATACATACGAAAGGGGGACTTATTTGTGGCACGCATGTACCGCGTCCTTGGCTTCTTCACGTTAACGATTGGACTTATGGCATTTGCCGGTAACCATATCGAAATGGCCCTGCTATTTTTCCTGCAAACGGCTTTTTTCGTCATCTTCGGTTACTTGAAATTTACGGAGAGAACGTATATCCTGCTGTTCTGGGGATACATGATCGTCGCCTTTACAGGCTTCAGTTACTGGACGATCTTCCAGATGGGGCTTCCTCTCTAAAACCATAAGTATGCTGAACGAGTAGGATTAGCTCACTCTTTCAATCAAGGGCGATTCGGCCAAGGCCGGAGCGCCCTTTTTCGTTAAGACTATTTCTTGTCCTGATATCATATATATTTATAGATCAACCCAAGGAGAGGAACGCTCTTGAACAGACGTCTCAAATCCTTCTGCTCCTCCTGCATATTGGCAGTTTCGTTATTCGCAGCCCTTATCTTCCCTGTACACATAGCCTACGCATTCCCGTTATCGGAAGAGGAACAGGAAATTTTGGAGAAGAGCTTGTCCATCGTGGAAATTGACCGGGAAATTGCCCGAGTCGAAATGAAGCAGCAAGATACCGAACAGTCTATGCTCAATCTTTCCAAAGAGCTGGCCGTCAAGGAAGAAAAATTGCTGATCACTCAGGAACGTGCCGGTGCCCGGATCAGAGCCTATTACATGGGGGAACGCGAGGATTTGCTTGCGGCACTTCTGTCCGTAAACAGCTGGAAAGACTTCTTTACGGTACTGGATTACTACCAATTGATTATGGAGCGGGATCGCGATGTGCTAACGGGCTACAGAAACGAACTCGCCAAGCTGAACAAATCGCGGAAACAGCTGGCGGCGCTGGCCGATGATCTGACGCGGATGAAAGACAATTTGATGAAGCAGCGTGCACGCGTGATAGAGCTGCAGCGCAGCGTGGATGGAAAACTTGGAGCAAGCGCGGATCCAGAGCACTTAAGAGCGATGATCGAAGAACTTACGACCTATTGGGAAAATGTCGGATTGCACGAGGTGCGCCGTTACTTTAAGGCCCTCGCTTCGGCCATGATGGATTTCCAAGACTTTCTAAAGGATCATCAAGACAGCCTAGTCTCGGAAAACGGAGGTTACGTTCTCGTTATTCGCGAAGAGGATTTAAATGCCTTCCTTCGCGGCAAAAATGACTTGCTCAGCAATATGGCATTCCTCTTCGAAGAGGATAAAATTGTTGCTACGGGAAGCCGGGAAGGCCTCAATCTTCGGGTAGAAGGCCATTATACCGTAGAGAACGTACCGCAGAATGCCATCGTTTTTCACGTGGACCGCCTCGTGTTTAACGGTTTAGAGCTGCCGGACACAACGCGCCTGGAGCTGGAGAAGGACTTTGATCTCGGATTTTATCCACAAAAAATAGTTCCCTTCGTGAAGGCTGACGAAGCAGTCATTCAGAAGGGAACCTTGACCGTCAAGCTGAAGCTCTCTCTTTAGAGGGCTTCTTGCTTGTGTTTATTTATTTCTCACGCCGATTTGCGCAATTTCTTTGCTAAACTGCTCAGGGGCGATCTGGCCGTTTATGAAATCCAGCGTCAGGCGGCCCAACTGCTCCATTTGCTCGGGAAGGAGGCTGTTGACGGGCAAAGCATCCGGCTTGCTTCCCACCAATGATGCCGGAACCCATGCCGGTATTTTATTTCTTTCAAAATCGAAGTACAGCGACTTAAGGACAGGTAAATGGCCTGTAATCTCATGCCACTCCCGCTGCCTGCTGGCTGCAGTCATTTCTTCGATCCATGCCCCTGCTGCTTCGGCATTTGGACTCTTGGAGGAGACAACGAAGCTTCGCCCGTAATTCCACATCGTTTTGCCCGTACTTCCCGGTTCGGGTATAAATGCCTCCATTCGCGTATGCTGCCCGTCTTTAATCTGTGACGCGCGGGTAAGGCAAATTGCCACTTCTCCGTCATAAATACGCTTCCAAACGTTTGCTGCAGGCTGCGCTTCCGTATCATAATGAAGCAAATAAGGACGAATCTCCTCCAGATATCGAATGGCTTGCTGCATTCCCTCTGTCATTTCAAAAGTAGACGGGTTTCCTGCCTCCGCATTCCCGCCAAATTGCCAGAGCAAGGATAATACCGCATATGGCTCGCTAATATCCACAGCTAGAAAACTCGGTATCCGGCTCTGCTTCTTGAATGAGGATAAGAGCTTCTCCCAGTCGTCCGCCGATTGTGGAGGATGATCCAGCCCCAATTCCTTGATCAAGCCGGGATTATATGCAAATACATAAGGATCAGTATCAAAGGGGACTCCCCATAAGTATCCATTCCATTCATTCTGGCCCAACGATACGCTAAGTACCTCTCCCGCCAAAGGACTCGAGTAATAGCGCTCGGCAGGCAGAAGATATCCGCTGGACGCGAATTTCCGTATCCAGTCATTGTCCAGCAGCAGGACATCCGGCGATTCCCCCAGCTCGAACTGCTGCAGCAAATCGCGGTACAATGCCTCGGAAGGCAAATTCACCAGCTCTATCTGATCTCCATGCTGATTCATATATTCATAGTTCAATTGCTGCAAACGCAAAAATTCTCCTTCATTCATCTGCACAGCGACCCGGAAATGCCCCGGCTCCTGCACCTCTTTTTGGCTCGGAAGTGATACGGGCTCCGGAATAATGCCTTCCTCGTTGCGAATAAGGGTCGACTGCTTACTTGGAGACAAGTTAATTAAAGCAAGTAAAAGGATAGCAAAAAGCACCCAATGATTTCTACGCTTCACACCTGTTCTTCCTCTCTGGCGTTCCGATCGCCGTCCGACATCCAATCAACCCTTATTGTAACAAATTACCTCATACTTTGTCCCCTACAAAACATGGCAAAAACCGCCGAAACTAAGTCCGGCGGCTCATTCAGGCATTTAATTTCAAGTCTTCCGCGAGGTTACAGCAAATCTGCGGCCGCCTGGGCCAATTTGGAGCGCTCGCCTTTCTCCAAGGTGATATGGCCGCTCAAGCCCTGTTCCTTGAAGCGTTCTACCAGATAAGACAGACCATTGCTGGCGGAATCCAGATATGGATGGTCGATTTGCTCAGGGTCCCCGAGCAGGACAATTTTACTACCCTCGCCGACCCGCGACACAATGGTCTTCACTTCATGGCGCGTCAAATTTTGGGCTTCGTCCACAATAATGAATTGTCCCGGGATGGATCGTCCCCGTATATAAGTCAACGCCTCAACCTGTATGCTGCCGAGTCCCATGAGAATTTTATCGATATCCCCTGATTTTTTCGTATCAAACAAATACTCCAGGTTATCATAAATAGGCTGCATCCACGGCCGAAGCTTCTCCTCCTTCTCTCCAGGCAGATATCCGATGTCTTTCCCCATCGGAACGACAGGACGGGCAATCAGCAGTTTCTTATATTTATGCTCATCCTCTACTTTCAGTAATCCGGCGGCCAGAGCAAGCAAGGTCTTCCCGGTACCGGCTTTACCTGTAATAGTTACAAGCGGGATTTCGTCATTTAACAACAGCTCAAGGGCCATCCGCTGCTGGGCATTGCGCGCGCTGATTCCCCACACGGGTTCATTGCTGAGAAATAGGGGAGCAAGTTTCAGACTATCATCGCTAACCTTGAGCAGAGCTGATTTTCCACTGCCCATTTCATCCTTCAAGATGACAAATTCGTGAGGATAAAGCGGATAGGTTAATCCCAGCGGCTTGATGGGCAGGGAACGATAGGAATAGAACTCGTCAATAACGCCAGGATGTACTTTGACGGTGGAGTGTCCAGCATACAGCTCACTTGGGCCTGCGGTACGGTCGGAGAGGTAATCCTGCGTCGTTAGACCAAGCACATCAGCCTTAATGCGGACTAGAACATCTTTGCTTACAAGCACGACCGTTTTGGGCGAACCGAGTGCGCCTTCCTCCAGGTGGTAGTTCAGCGCAACAGCCAAAATGCGGTTATCGTTCGATATATCCCCGAACATCTCCTGTACTTTGGCAAAGCTGCGATGATTCAGCTCCACCTTTACCGTTCCGCCATTGTCCAGATTTACTCCATCATGAAGATGTCCGGTTTCGCGAAGTCCGTCAAGCAGCCTGGAGACTCCCCGTGCATTTCGGCCCAGTTCGTCAGCATTCCTCTTCTTGGAGTCGATCTCCTCCAGGACGATGGCCGGAATGACGACCTCATGTTCTGCGAAGGCAAAAATCGCATTGGGATCGTGCAGCAGTACATTCGTATCCAATACAAATATCTTTTTCACAGTTATCCCCTCCACCGCTTGTCATTGCAGCCTATTTCATTTACATACATATTTCTTCCCTCTGGCGGGAAGCTTAAAGACAGACATTATTCCCGAAAGGACGATTAACATGCGAATATGGCTGTGTTTATTACTGACGGCTATTCTTCTTACAGGCTGTAAAACAGCTTCACAAAAGGCATCACCCTCTCCACAAGGTCAACCAAACAATAACCCGCGGGCTCAAAGCACCGTACCAGGCAAGAAACCGGTAGCTTACAACGCGAGCAACCAAAATCAGCTCAATAAGCAAGCCCATCTGGAGCAGCTCGTTAAGCGGGTGCCCGGTGTTAAGGGAGCCCACTGCGTTGTTTTGGGCAATACGGCCGTAGTCGGCATCGATGTCGATGGCAAGCTGGAAAGAGCCCGTGTGGGAAATATCAAGTACACCGTAGCTGAAGCGCTGCGTAAGGATCCGCATGGCGCCGGGGCAATCGTTACCGCAGATGTCGATTTGAACCACCGCATTTCGGAGATCGGCACCAAAATCCGGCAAGGGCACCCCGTCTCCGGATTTGCTACAGAATTAGCCGATATTATCGGACGAATTATGCCGCAAATGCCGAGAGATACGGTACCAAGAACCGAAAATGACATCCAGGGACGCAAACCGGGCGCATCTGTAAACCAGCCTTCCACGCAAAGTCATACCTACAAGTCGAAGTCACAGCATAATAAACAGCAAAGAAACAACAACATGCATATGGCTCCACAGGGACATAAGTAATTACTATGTCAGCGAAAATATGTCAATGAAAAAAAGCCCAGCGAAAAACAATTCGCTAGGCTTTTTTCATGGCTTCAAACACTTGCGCGTCCAGCATGTCCGCTGCACGGCGATCATAAACTTTATTGTACACAGGAGCAGAAACAAGCTGTGCTCCATAGAACAAGGCGTTGCGAACCGCCTCGATATACACGTCGAAGCAGCACATCTTGAAAGGAACTCCCTCTAGCGGATCCTGGGCAACGGACGCTCTGCCATTAATGGCGTAGATTGTCCCCTCGCCGAAAACCGTAATCGTTACCTTCGGGTGAGCCTTAATATTGCCGACCAGCCGCGAACGGTGGTCAAGGGCAAGGCGAAGCGTAGAATGATCCAGCGCATAGACCCAGGAAATCGCGCTTGAAGTCGGTCCGCCGGATTCGGCATCTACGGTGCTTAATAACACAAACATCTCGGACTGGAAAGCGGTGTATAAAGGTTCGGATAACTGCGTAACGATATCGGACATGAACCAGCCCTCCTATACAATCCTTCTATATGATTGTATTATAGCATGCTGCAAAACTTGCCTTCAATCATCAGTTGCCTGCTTTTGCACCCTCGGCATCCGCGGATTCATCGGCTTTAGGCTTGTTGCCTGCCAGTTCATCCTTCAGCGCCTGCTTGGCCTTTTCAAACTCATCCGCGTTCAAGTAGACGTATGGGCTCTTCCATTGACCAGTGACCGGCATGAACGCCACATTTTCCTTGGATATATTCCAATAAGCCGAAATGATGTTTTTCATTTGCTGGGATTCCAGATCCGTCTCCATATTCTTGCCGACCGACTGAATCACTTTCCCGGCGCCGAGCACGCCGTCAAGCGATTTGGCTTGATCGATGAGCGCATGCAGCACTTCATTCTGGCGGCGGTTGCGGTCGAAGTCATCGGAAGCCTTCGTTCGCGGACTGCAATTGGATTTACGGTAACGGACATAACCTAGCGCATCCTCTCCCGATAAATGCTGCTGTCCCTTCTTCAGGTTGATGTTCGTATTATCCGCACGGTCGCGGTAGCACATGTCCGCATCGACATTGATATCGACGCCGCCAAGCGCATCCACAACATCGCGGAAGCCCTGGAAATTCAATACGGTGACGTAATCGATGTCCAGATCGAAATATTTGCTCATCATCGTCTTCATCTCATATGTGGCCGTAATTCCCGTTTTCTTCTCCTGGACAAGGAAATTCGGATAATATGCGTTCAGTTTGTCGGGCCTATATCCCTTAAGCTCCAACAGTGTATCGCGCGGCAGCGACACGACGGTAGCCGACTTCGTCTCGGGATTCATAGCGATGACCATCATCACGTCGGTAAGATGCGTCTTCGTCTCCGGGCGATAGTCCGTCCCCAATAGCAGCATCGTCAGCGGCTTAATCTTAGCCGACTGCTGAGGCGCAACCTTCTCGTCAGTCCCGGTTTCCTCGATAACCTGATCGATCGTAACGGACAAATAGCCGATATACACGCCTACACCGAGTGCCAGCACAATCAACAGCGTCAGCAGCGTCCGTAAAAATATCTGGAATCCGCTGGCTTTCTTTTTTTTCTTGCGAGAGCTTTTTTTAGATGACTTTCTATGGCTTTGCTCCCGAGGAGGCAGGCCACTACGTGTAGAACTCATGGATTAAAACACCTTTTTCATGTGAATTAGCAACTTGACCTACAATCTAAAAACGTATCTGCGCTTCAAAAAGTTACAAGCCTGTGCCTGGATCCGGCATTTACGGAGTAGTTCCTCCGTCCCCTTCCACGGTGGACGAGCCGTTCTTCTTGTTCCGGCGCCCTTCCACAAAATAGCGGATGCGCACCATGAGCATAAGTGCGACTGCAACGAGAAGACACTGGATAATCGGCAGCTTGTCGATTTGAAAAATGAGCAGCATGAAAGAGCCGATCGCCATTAACACGTACAAGATGACTTCTTTCCATAAGGGGAGCTTCTGCTGAGCCCGAAACACCTTATTGTACACGAAAGTAACCAATACAAAAATGAGAATATACGTGATCACCGGGTGATCGGCAAACCATTGTTGCAACACAGTTCCCTCCTTCGAGGCAGTAACCTAGTTATTGTTTTCTTACAGCCTTACTTTACCATTATAAATTGGCTTCAGACATTTTGCGATGTTTTTCAGCACGCTCGCGTTCGCTCTTGTTCAAAATTTTCTTCCGCAAGCGAATGTTTTTCGGAGTTATCTCACAGTATTCGTCGTCATTCAGGTATTCCAGCGCCTGCTCCAAGGAGAAGAGCCGCGGCGTTTTCATCTTCACCGTATCGTCTTTCGTTGCCGAACGAATGTTAGTCAGCTGCTTCTCTTTGCAAATATTCACGACGATATCATTATCGCGGTTATGCTCCCCGACGATCATACCTTCGTATATCTCCGTGCCGGGCTCGAGGAATAGTATGCCGCGGTCTTCGATCGACAGAATGCCGTACATGGTCGACACGCCGTTCTCGGTCGATACGAGAACTCCTTCATGACGTCCCCCGACATGTCCGCCGACGAACGGTCCATAGCTGTCGAACGCATGGTTCATAATGCCGTAACCACGGGTAAGTGTCAGGAAATGAGTGCCATAACCGATCAGCCCCCGGGCAGGGATAAGGAACTCTAGTCGGACCTGTCCGTTGCCGCTGTTGACCATGTTGACCATTTCCGCTTTGCGAGAGCCGAGACTCTCCATGACGGTGCCCATATGCTCCTCCGGCACATCGATGAGCAAGCGTTCGATCGGTTCCATCTTAACGCCGTCGATTTCCTTCACGATAACTTCCGGCTTGGATACCTGAAGCTCATATCCCTCTCGGCGCATATTCTCTATCAGAATGCCCAGATGCAGCTCTCCGCGCCCAGATACGATAAAGGCATCAGGGCTATCCGTCTCATCTACCCGAAGGGATACATCGGTCTCAAGCTCTTTCATCAGACGCTCCCGCAGCTTGCGGGAAGTGATCCATTTGCCTTCGCGGCCCGCAAACGGGCTGTTGTTAACGAGGAAGGTCATCTGCAAAGTAGGCTCGTCGATTTTGAGCACCGGCAAAGCTTCCGGATGGTTCGGGTCGGCGATCGTCTCACCGATGTTGATGTCTTTAATGCCTGCAATCGCTACGATATCGCCTGCTCCGGCTTCATCGATTTCTACGCGGTTAAGACCCTTGAAGCCAAACAGCTTCTCGATCCGGGCGGATTTCTTGCCACCTTCCCGCGTCATCACGGCAACCGGCTGGCCCTGGCGAATAACTCCGCGGTTAACCCTGCCAATTGCGATGCGCCCTAAATATTCGTTATAATCCATCAGCGTAACAAGGAATTGCAACGGCTCCTCCACGTTCTCCGTAGGCGCCGGAATATGGTCGATAATCGTGTCATAGAGCGCCTGCATATTGCTGTCCTGCTTCTCTGGGTCCAAGCTGGAGGTGCCGTTCAAAGCGGAAGCATATACGACAGGAAACTCCAGCTGTTCGTCATTGGCCTCAAGCTCGATGAATAAATCAAGCACCTCATCGATTACTTCCGATGGGCGAGCGGCCGGACGGTCGATCTTATTCACGACGACGATCGGAGTGAGCTGGTGCTCCAGCGCTTTGTTAAGCACGAATTTCGTCTGCGGCATGCAGCCTTCATAGGCGTCAACCACGAGCAGAACGCCGTCTACCATCTTCATGATCCGTTCCACTTCTCCGCCGAAATCGGCGTGACCCGGCGTGTCGACAATATTAATCAAGTAATCTTTGTACGTAATTGCCGTGTTCTTTGCCAAAATTGTAATGCCGCGTTCGCGCTCCAAATCATAAGAGTCCATCACGCGCTCCTGCACCGACTCATTGTCCCGGTAAATGCCGGACTGTTGAAGCAGCTTGTCGACAAGCGTTGTTTTGCCATGATCTACGTGAGCAATAATGGCTATATTGCGAATATTGTTTCTACCATGCATAAGTTTTTTCCAATTCCTTTCATGTCTGTGTCTTTGTAACAAGTTGACATACCGACTGAACCACCCAAAGAAGCGCCGGACGAGAAATTCCGACGCTAATCCATCCTTAATATTATACGCAAAACCAGAAATAATTCAAGAACTTTCCAGAGATCTACCAGATCCGGCGGCTATTCCCGCGGGCAACAATCAACCAGATTCCCGCAGCAATCATCACGATCGCCAGCAGATAAACAAAAGAAAGGGAGAACAGGCTCCAGCCAAGCAAAATAATGGATACAGTCCCAAGCGCAATAGCCGTCAACAGCATGCCGCCCTGGCGCTGCGGCGAATACGAGTAATATTCGAACAAGCCTACGGCAATGCCGAGTATGAACGCTGGCCACATTTTATGGAACAGGAAGGTCCAGCCCCCGATGATGCCAATAAAGAATAAAATGGAGTAGACGACGAGAATCCCCGCAGGCAGCAGCAATTCGGCAGAAGCTCTTCTGGAAATAACCCACACATGCAGCAGTATGCCGGGAATCAAGAGAATCAGCGGCCATAGCGCTTTTCCGAGAAAACTGAATACTCCCCATTTCCCAAGCAAAATGATAATTCCTGCTGCCAAGATCAGTATGCCGGTCATCAGCTTGTTGTTGTCGGACATTCCGTCACTCACCTTCCCATTGACAATTACGGACAGGGCCACCGTTTTTGTGACATCCCACCTAATTCCAGTTTATATGAAGATGGGCGAAAACGCCACTCCCTCATGTCGCTTTATAATTGCGAATCCAACCGAACATAATAACAAGCGCAGCAAGAATGACCGGAATCCAACCGTGCATGGATGGCAGCATTTTAGTCAAAAAAACGCCCATTTTTACATCCCTTATCAGCATTTCCCCAGCCGTATAGCCTAATATGCCTGCCCCGGCAAACGTCAATATCGGAAACCGCTGCAGCCAGTCCGTAATGATATTACTTCCCCAAATCACAATGGGTATACTTATGGCAATACCTATAACCAGTATGGCAAGATCCCCTTTAGCCAGAGCAGCAATCGCCAAGACATTGTCCAGGCTCATGATAAAGTCGGCCAAGAGTATCGTTTGGATCGCCTTCCAAATCGTGTCCGCGTGACTTCTTGTCGAATCATTATCCCTGTGCTGGAGCAGATTAAAAGCGATCGTACTCAGCAGCACTCCCCCAATCGCTTGAATAAAGGGGATTTTCAACAGAATCGTCGCCAGCCATGACAGGACGCAGCGCATCAGCACCGCGCCAAGCGCTCCCCACCACACGGCCTGCCTGCGCTGCTGAACGGGAAGATTTCTGCTGGCCATGGCGATGACGACGGCATTGTCGCCGCTAAGCACCAAATTAATAATAAGGATTTCGGTTAACAATATTACATGCTCCATCGGCTTATCCCTCCCTTACACTTGTATGAAGGGATGTGCCAAGCTATACCCTTTCTTTTACAAAACAACACTGGACAAAAACCACTTTTAGTGAATTAATAATTAAGTACATGGCAAAAAATTATGGAAGAAGTGACAGTAGTGGAACTATTTAGCACCGCCTTTTTTATCGCTCTGATTAACATCATATTCATCGATTTGATCCTGGCCGGAGATAATGCCATCGTCATCGGAATGGCCGCCAGGAAGCTGCCCTCACATATACAGAAGAAAGCCATCTTGCTTGGTACAGGCGGAGCGGTTCTGCTTAGAATCGCCGCGACACTCGTCGTCGTATGGCTGCTCAATATCCCTTGGCTGCTCGCTATTGGCGGCGTTATGCTTGTTTATATTGCCTATAAGGTGCTTGTCGACGACGGCGGCCATGAAACGATAGATGCGAAGGAATCCCTTTGGCCAGCGGTAAGGACCATCGTCATTGCCGATGCAGCGATGGGGCTCGATAACGTCATCGCCGTTGCGGGAGCCGCCCAGCAGCATATGATTCTTGTCGTCCTTGGACTACTGATCAGCGTCCCAATCGTCATCTGGGGCAGTACCCTCTTCATTAAGCTGCTATCGCGTTTTCCCTGGATTGCTTATGTCGGCTCTGCCGTGCTCGCTTATACCGCTTCCCACATGATCACTGCAGAACCGCATTTCGAGCCGTTCTTCGCGGACAAGCCCGTGCTTCGATATGCGCTTATCGCCCTAACCATCTTAGGCGTGCTTGGCGCCGGCTATGCAGCAAAGCAAAGGCAGCGGGAACGGAACAATAAACGCCCATCGCGTCATGCTACACGCTAAACACGGATGACAAACAAGGCTGCCTCACTATAATAGTGAGGCAGCCTTGTTGCTTTTTCCCGTGCTAAAAAGTAGCGCGTAGCCGTTTACCCTGCTAGAACCATTTATCCTGCGCGACCGGCTCCCCTTGCGATTTTCTAACCACAGTTTCGCCCGGTTTGATAACGATCGTCTCGGTTTTGCTGACCGCTTCCTTGATTTGCTCATCCAGTTGAGGCAGGGATGCCTCGATTTTCTCGATAATATGCAAATTCGGGTTCGTCGATGGAGATTTCGGCACAAACAGAGTACAGCAATCTTCATAAGGCAGGATAGATAATTCATAAGTGCCAATTTGCTGCGCCAACCCGATAATTTCCTCTTTATCGGTCGTCACCAGCGGCCGAAGAATCGGCAAGGACGTAACCCTTCCAATAACGTTCATGCTGGCCAGCGTCTGGCTTGCAACCTGTCCAAGGCTATCGCCCGTAACGAGGGCGAGTGCGCCGTTTCGCTCGGCCAAGGAGGTGGCGATCCGCAGCATAGCCCGGCGCATGAGCGTAATCATGACGTTCTCATGATTGCCTCCCGCGAGCGTCGTCTGAATCTCCGTAAACGGCACGAGATGAAGCTTAATCTTTCCGTAATATCCGGACAGCACCTGAGCTAGATCGATGACCTTCTCCTCCGCCTTTTTGCTCGTATACGGATAGCTGTGAAAGTGCACGCACTCGATTTCCAGTCCCCGGCGCATCGCGGACCAGCCAGCAACAGGGCTGTCTATTCCTCCGGACAGCAGCAGCATCGCTTTTCCGTTCGTCCCCCGAGGAAATCCGCCCGCGGTCGGAACGACCTCGGAGAACAGGTAAGTCCCCTGCTCGCGAACCTCGATGCGAAGCTCGATTTCTGGATTGCGCACATTGACTTTTAAATAGGAACACGACTTCAGAATCGGCGAACTGATGACTTGATTCATTTCCTGGGAAGATACGGGAAACTGCTTCCAAACTCTTCTTGCATTGACTTTAAAGGTCGTTTCCTTAGAGATATCCATGCTCTCGATAAAGCTGATTGCCTGATTAATAATCTCATCAATTTCGGAAGCCGCTACCTTGACAGGACTAATCGACGTAACACCGAATACATTTTTCAGAACTTCGATAATTGGGGCTGCAGGCTCTCCGTTCAGGATGACATAGATCCGCCCGTATTCCTTCTTGATTTCGGTCGCCGGATAAGCCTGCAGCAAATCTTGGACATGAGCCAAAGCGGCTTTTTCAAAACGGGATCTATTTCTGCCTTTGACGGTAATTTCCCCAAAACGCAGCAGAAGCATATCATATTGCAGCATATTATCTGTTTCCACCTTTCACGATCTGCAGGCGCTCCATCGTATGTTTGATAGCGCGCAGCAACTGTCTGACATCTTCTTCGGTATGCTCTTCTCCCAGGCTGATGCGGATCCCCGACAAAGCGCAATCCTTCTCTTTCTGCATGGCGAGCAGAACGCGGCTCGGTTCGCTTCGCTTGGAAGAACATGCGGACTGCGAAGAGACAAAGAAGCCCTCCTCCTCAAGCATATGAAGCATCGCCTCGGCCTTCATTCCCGGATAGGAGAAGTGCACAATATGCGGCGCTCCATTGAGGCTGGAATTGATCACAAGGCCTGGCAAGTCCGCCAAACCATCATGCAGTTCGCGGCTAAGCTTGGACCAATGCGCAGCAAGAATAGGTTGACGTTCTGCCGCCATTCTCATGGCCTTTGTCATACCGACAATGTACGGGATGTTCTCGGTACCGGAGCGCCGCCCTCCTTCTTGACCGCCGCCTGTCAGCAGCTGTGAAAGATGTACTCCTTCCCTGACATACAGAAGGCCGATTCCTTTCGGCCCGCGAAATTTATGAGCCGACAAACTGTACAGGTCAATCCGGCTGTCCCGAATGGTCACCGGCAGTTTGCCGAATCCTTGAACGCCGTCAACATGAAAGAGCACACGAGGATGACGTTCCTTCAAGGCTCTGCCGATTTCAGTGATCGGCTGAACTGCCCCAACCTCGTTATTGACATGCATGACGGACACAAGCACTGTATTTTCTGTTATCGCCGCTAAGACATCCTCGGCCCGCACAACGCCATCGGCCTGTACCGGCACGTAAGTCACCTCACAGCCCTGCTGCTTCAGATGCCGGCAAGTCTCATATACGGAAGCATGCTCTACCATAGTCGTCACGATATGATTCCCACGCTGGCGATACCCAGCCATCGCGCCCCGGATCGCCAAATTGTTGCTCTCCGTTGCTCCTGACGTAAACACGATTTCTCCTGGATTCACCTGAAGCGTATGCGCGCACACTTCTCTAGCTTTGGACAGCAGCTTTCCGCTGTCTTCCCCCAAACGATGCAAGGAGGATGGATTCCCAAAATGCTGGGCCATCACTTCTCCAACTGTACGAATAACGTCTTCATTGGGCGGGGTGGTGGCTGCATGATCAAAATATTTCATTTCATCCCCCTAATGAACAATATAATCCTTGTCTATTGTAACGGATTCCTGCCGATATCGTCATTGTCAAAAAAAAGACCAATTGGGAAATCGCAGCGAATCAGCGCTTTCTCAAATGATCTCTGACTTCTTGCTATAACTAATATACGCCCAGCATTTGTTCGCAAATCGTTAGGCTTGATACTTCAATTGAGCATTTTCGATCTTTCTAATGTAGTTCTGTGTTTCCTTCGGAAGCAAATGCAGCTTCTCCATCAATTCCTGATCATTGCTGATGCCAAGTCGCTGGACACGTCCAGGGCCAGCATTGTAAGCAGCCAGTGCTGTCTTCACCCCTCCAAAACGCTGAAGCTGAAACGACAAGTAACGCGTACCTCCATCGATATTCTGGGCAGGGTCAAACGAGTTGCTCACGCCCAGGCCTTTCGCGGTTCCGTCCATGAGCTGCATCAGCCCTTTGGCTCCCGCAGAGGAGACCGCATTGGCATTGAAGGAAGACTCCGTCTCAATGACAGCCTTAATCAAGCTCTCCGCCACGCCGTAGGCCCGGCTCGCACGACTAATAAGCTCGTCAATATCCTTCCCGGCGCCTGTCGGTGCCGATATGCCGGAAACTTGATAAGAGCCGTCAACCGGAAGCGATGCCATGTCCGCATCACTGTATGTAGTCTGTCCCATAAAGTACCATAAGGCATCCTCCAACGAGCCCGGCAGCAACCCTCCAGCAGCAGGCATACCGCCCTGTGCCAATGCCTGCTCTTGTCCTTCCGCCGTCATTAATTCTTTCAGCAATATATCGAATAAAGAACCTTCGCTGCCTGAAGAGGTTCTTTGAACAGACGTGCCTTGAAGGTCAATATCATTCATCATTTGGAGCTGAATCAGCTGTCCCATCGTGCGTGTATCGATTTCCATCTTATTCTTAACTCCTCTTTCTCCCCATGGAATGCTATATCCTATATTTTACACTTGAAATGCGACAATAACCACCTTTTTTCGAAAAATATTTCGTTTACGGCAAAAAGACCTTCGTCTGAATAGACGAAAGTCTGTGCTGATACGGGGAGCCCATAAATTATCGAGTAAAAGGAATCAAAAAGAAATAGCTTAGCGTAGCGATTGCGCCAAGACCGATCGCCCAAGCTCCTGAAGTTTTGCTTCCCTGGCTGTAGGCGTAAAATCCCATAATCGCGGCAAGCGGTCCGAGCACAATCGACCAAACGAATAAAGAAGCGATTCCTAAACCTACGCCTACATATCCAACGGTACGGCTTGCCGTGCCAGTGTCTCCAACTGCATCATCCCGGTCGGCTTCACGATCTGCCCGGGAGCTTTCATACGTTCTTGTTGGAGCCACCTCGGCGGAATACTCTTCCTTGTGTGTTCTTGCTGGATCCACCTCGGCGGAATACTCTTCCTTGTGTGTTCTTGCCGGAGCCACCTCGGCGGAATACTCTTCCGCGTTTGTTCGGCGAGGATAGTCTACCCGCTTCGGATCGCCCGTCAGTTCTTCATCATCAAGGATATCTTCCACATACTCCTTGTTCTTGTCCGTCATCTTCTACACCTCCAAAGTAATATGAATTGCCTGCTTGTTACGATGATTTCGGCTTAAACGTATGACAGCATGTGGCGGCGGATGAACTAGCGGTATCCTTATGATCGCTGTCAAAAGCCTCGCCTGCGAATTCCGCTTGATATTTGCGGCCCGCATGCTTGTCGATATCGATCATAATCAGATCCGCATTGCAATAATTCTGCTCTCCCCAATAGGCGCAATTCGATACGCTGCATTTGACAATCGGTTTATTTTCATTTGGCATAATGATCACCTCGCATACATTTTCCCCCGCCGGTATGCCGGATATGCGGCCGAATTAATGTCAAATCGATACAGAAGCGCAGGAATAAAATGAAGGCGAATTCCTCAACCTACAGTTACATGAAAATATAGCAGGAGGGATGATCCATGAAATGGCGCAGATGGGTCGCTGTAGGAGTTTCCGGGGCTGCAGCTATAACGGTCTTAACGCTGTTGCCACAGTTTAGCGCGAGTCCGCAGCCGCAAGCCGGGCAACGGCAAACGAAACAGCACATCATGCAAAATACGAAGAAGCCAGAGGTTCCCAAGCCAGCGGAAGAGAAGCATTTAAAGCAGTTGATGCTGCGCCGGGACGTAACAGCGACAGAGAGGCTGGCCAGACTTGATGCCAAAGGGCATTTGCAGGCGCTCGCCGAAGGAATCAAGGATTCTTCGCGGCCAAAGCTATCTGCCGATATCCGAGAGCTGCAAAAGGGGCATAAACAATTTCATACGATTATGCTTTACAGCTCCTCGGGAAAGGATAAGCACTTCCGCGGCGCTAATGAACGAACAGCCCCTAATGTACAGGAACAGGTAAATTACTATGTTAGTCTGGCGCGTAAAGCGCTTCGCAAGTCGGAGGCCTATGAATCCCCTGCTTTTCCGGAGAAAGATCCGCATTTCTTTGTCATTGCTGAGCCCTCCAAACATAACAAAGATGGAATCATCGCCGTCATGGATACCCACATTCTAAGACGCGTCAAGGAGCATCAAGACAAAAATTTGCGCCTGATCCCTTACCCGAAAGAAGGCAAATACAAAATCGAATCAGTACATGCCGACACCCTTAAAGACCTTACAGTCAAAACCGGGCATGACAATGAAAAAGCAAGCCACTTTTACGAAAATGAAATTGTCGTGACCTTTAGCGAGCCTCCATCCGAAGAACAGCTCGCTCAAATCCAGGCGGATATTAAAGCAAAACATACGAATAAACCGCGTTCGATTCGCAACACCTATATTTTTCAATCGGAAAGCATGAGCATGGACGAGCTTAAAAAATATTTTGTCCAGAAATGGCATCCCGCCTTTATCGAGCCGCATTATGTATATATGACGAATGAGACGGCTGCCGATACACCGGAAATTCCGAATGATATGCTCTTCTCGGAATATCAGTGGAATTTGCCCATCATCGAAACGAACCGGGGCTGGAAATTGACGAAGGGCAACAATGACGTCATCGTCGGCGTAGTTGATACCGGGGTGGATCTGTCCCATCCCGATCTACAAGGAAGACTGCTAAAGGGGCACAATGTCATCAACCCTGACAAGGATCCTACCGATGACGTAGGCCACGGCACGCATGTCGCCGGCATCATTTCGGCCAACGTGAACAACAGGGAAGGCATCGCGGGGATGACGTGGGGCGGTAAAATATTGCCGGTCAAAGCGCTGGATGAATCCGGCTCGGGAACGACATATTCCGTTGCCCAGGGCATCATATGGGCCGCGGATAACGGAGCCAAAGTGATAAACATGAGCCTTGGCAACTACGCGGATGCCCAGTTCTTGCATGAAGCCGTCAAATATGCCTTTGACAAGGACGTCGTTCTCGTCGCGGCCACCGGCAATGACAACACGGAGCGGCCGGGATACCCGGCTGCTTATCCTGAAGTGTTGTCCGTGTCGGCTACCGATAATAACTTAAAGAAGGCGTCGTTCTCCAATTACGGCGACTATGTTGACGTGGTCGCTCCCGGCGAAAGCATTGCCAGTACGTATCCCGATAACCAGTACGCCGCATTGTCAGGCACGTCCATGGCCAGTCCGCATGTAGCTGCGCTTGCGGCTTTAATACGATCCATCAACCCGGATCTGAAAAATACAGAGGTGATGGACATTATCCGCAACAACGTCATCGACCTTGGCGATCCCGGACATGACAATCTATATGGATATGGACAGATCGACGTGTTCGCAGCGCTAGAAGCCGCCGGAGGCAGTCCGGCTCCTCTGCAGCTGTGGCCCCAGCATATCGACCAGAAGCTGAAGCGGCTGCTGGAAGATCCGCTGCGGCGTTAATTTAATCTAGATAAGCTTCAGATTCTACAGGCCAAACAAAAAGAAGATCGCTGCGGCTAACGCTTAGCGATCTTCTTTGATTTCTAATTAAGAGTCAGGAACAGCATAGAACTGTTCAAAAAAACTTGTTGCAGTGATGAAAGTTTGCCATAAGCCGGGTTCTGTACCGTTCGCGGTAATCGGGAACTACCCTCCCGCTAATAAGTGACAATCATCTATCTAGGCCGTACATTACTGCACGGCTCCAGCGACCAACCTAGACGCGCTTCGGGCGAAAGCTGCCTGTGCCCGTAGGCGCAAGCTGCGTCTCATTAGGTCTTGCTCCAGGTGGGGTTTACCAGGAACGAAGTCACCAGCGTTCCTCGGGGTCTCTTACACCTCGGTTCCATCCTTGCCTGTGCTCGCCTTGCGGCGGCCATCGGCGGTCCGTTTCTGTGGCACTATCCTTCGGCTCGCGCCGACTGGACATTATCCAGCACCCTGCCCTTTGGAGCCCGGACTTTCCTCCCGCGGCCTAATAGCCGCCGGCGATTGTCTGTCAAACTTTCGAAGGCAACATTAAATAGTATACAGGGATTGCCCCGTAATCACAAGTATGAATCGCCGCCAATGTTGACGTTTTATGCCAAAGCCGGCATTTGCAATCAGCGGAACGCGAATGGCTCCGTGACGATAACCGAAGCATGAACCTTGGTCTCATACTTGTGCTCGGCAAGCTTATCCGCGAGCCAGGCCGCCACCTTCACCTTCATGATTTTCTCGGCATTATGTCCCGGGTCAATCAGCGTAATGCCTGCCATCAGCGCGTCCTGAGCGGTGTGGTAATCGATGTCACCGGTAACGAGTACGTCTGCACCGCGGAACTGGGCATGCCTCCAGTAACGTCCTCCCGAGCCGCCCACGACGGCGGCCTTTTTGATTTGCCGTTGCAAATCCCCGACAACCCGCACGGCCGGAACATCCAGCTTCTCTTTGACCCGGTCGACAAATGCTTCCAGCGTGACTGGCTCAGCTACCCGGCCGACCCTCCCTAGACCAAGGGTGCGCCCTTTCAAGTCCATCGGATAAAGATCGTAGGCTACTTCTTCATAAGGATGATTTTTGAGCATCGCCTGAATGACCTTATTCCTCACACTATCGGTAATAATCGTCTCGATGCGGATTTCCTCCGCCCGCTCCAGCTTGCCCTGCTCTCCCAAGTATGGATCGGTTCCCTCCCGGGGCAGGAACGTGCCGTACCCTTCGATATTGAAGCTGCAGTGGCTGTAATTGCCAATCCATCCCGCCCCGGCATTCAGAATCGCATCCAGTACTTTCTGATGATGATCCTTCGGCACGAACACGACCAGCTTATACAGCTTGTCCGTATGAATATCTTCCAGCGGAGCCGTATGCTCAATGCCCAGCGCCTCTGCCATCCAGTCATTCATTCCGCCTTCCGTCACATCCAGATTCGTATGGCTGATATAGACGGCAATATCGTTCTTGATCAGCTTTTCATAGACCTTCCCCATCGGCGTATCGGTTTGCAGGCCCGCTAGCGGCCTGAAAATGATCGCATGATGCGCGATGATTAAATCCGCACCAAGCGCAATGGCCTCATCGACGACCTCTTCGTTCACATCCAGAGCTATGAGCACGCTGCGGATTTGCTTCTGCAACGTACCCAGCTGCAGACCAATTTTATCGCCTTCCATAGCCACATGCTTCGGAGCCAGCTGCTCCATATACTGGATTACGGTTTGACCTTTGGCAAACATGCCAGCACCTCCTTAAGCTGTTTGATCAATAAACTTAACTCCTGCTCCTTTTTCTGGGAGGCCGGAAGCTGGGAGCCCGCGACGGAACGATGAATTTTCTCGAGTTTGGAAATTTCGGCATTCCATTTATCCAGGAACACATCGCCGACCTGCACGGTTAACTTCGGCCCCATCATCAATAACAATTCCTTCGTTAACACGGCTCCGCTCTTGCCACTCTCGTCCTGCCCTTGCTCCAGCAGCCTTTGCTTATACAGCTCTTCATTCAGTCCGGCTGCACCGGGAACGGCATCCGCCGTAATGATCTCGTATATTTTTCCGTCTTCCGCCACGATCGTCTCATCTGTAACATACCAATCATGCTCCAACAGCCAGCGTCTAACGAAATCCTCCCCAACATTGGGCTGGAGAATAAGCCGCTTCACGCCTGCAAGCTTATCTGCCCCCGCCTCCAATATCGAGCTGATTAAGGCACCGCCCATGCCTGCGATCGTAATCGCGTCCACTTCGCCGGGAGCAATCACTTCCAAGCCGTCTCCCTTGCGAACGGATACCGATTGGCTTAGTCCCGCCTCCGCTACCTGTCTTCTCGCGGCCTCTAACGGCCCGTCATTGACCTCTCCGGCAACGGCAGATACCGCTGTACCGTGCTTTACCGCCCATACCGGCAGCAGCGCATGATCGGAGCCGATATCCGCAAAACGGCAGCCCGGAGGCAATCTGTCCGCGATATGCTGTAACCTTGATGATAATTTCATCCGAGTAATTACTCCCTCCATCCAACAAATATCCGCACCATTTTCATTTGCATTGGGCCAGGAAAAAAGCTAAAATAAAATCAGCAAGAAAAAATAGGAAAAAAGTAAAACTAATGTAAACCTTTTGCCGCTTTCCTGAAAAAAAAGACCTTTCTGCTGCTGCAGAAGGGTCAGGGTTAACGACCTATTCCAAGAAATCCTTCAACCGTTTACTGCGGCTAGGATGGCGTAGCTTGCGCAATGCTTTTGCTTCGATTTGGCGAATTCTTTCCCGTGTTACACCAAATACTTTGCCGACTTCCTCCAGCGTTCTCGTCCGGCCGTCATCCAGGCCAAAACGCAGGCGCAGGACGTTCTCTTCCCGCTCGGTCAACGTATCCAGCACATCCTCCAACTGCTCCTTGAGCAGCTCATATGCCGCGGCATCCGCAGGAGCCAGCGCCTCCTGGTCCTCAATGAAGTCCCCCAGATGCGAATCGTCTTCTTCACCGATCGGCGTTTCCAGCGATACAGGCTCTTGTGCTATTTTCATGATCTCACGAACTTTCTCAACGCTAAGCTCCATCTCCGCTGCAATCTCTTCTGGCGTCGGTTCGCGCCCAAGTTCCTGCAGCAATTGGCGAGAAACGCGGATCAGCTTATTGATCGTCTCTACCATATGCACCGGGATACGGATCGTTCGAGCCTGGTCGGCGATGGCCCGCGTAATCGCCTGGCGAATCCACCATGTGGCATAAGTACTGAACTTGAAACCTTTCTTAAAGTCGAACTTCTCCACCGCTTTGATCAGACCCATGTTTCCTTCTTGAATCAAATCCAGGAAAAGCATGCCGCGGCCTACATAACGCTTCGCAATACTGACCACGAGCCTGAGGTTGGCTTCTGCCAGACGGCGCTTCGCTTCCTCATCGCCGTTCTCGATGCGCTTGGCCAGTTCGATTTCATCATCGGCCGAGAGCAGAGGCACTCTGCCGATTTCCTTCAAATACATGCGTACCGGGTCATTAATTTTGATGCCGGGAGGCAATGTCAAATCATCATCAAAGCTGAATTCATCGCCTTCTCCGCGACTTTCATCTTCGCTGCGATGGCCGAGTTCGTCATCGCTGTCATTTACAACATCTATTCCCAAATCCCCCAAATGCTCAAAAAACTCGTCCATTTGCTCAGGATCCTGATCGAAAGGCGAAAGCTTCTCCATAATCTCTTTATATGTTAACGAAGATCTTTTCTTGCCTAATTCAACCAGCTGATCTTTGACCTGATCCAATGTCAGTTCTGTTTCAGATTCCGTATGCTGATCATTCGCCATACTTGACTCCCTCCTCCCTAGAAACATCCGCGAAAATTCATCCAGCTATTGTCTCTCTAGGGCTATAATCTCACTTGCAATTTGTGCCGCTCGCAAAAAATCCCCGGCACGCTCTGCCGAAACCATCTCTTCCTTCTTACGCTGAATTTGGGCCTGCAGCGGTACCCGCTTAATCTCCCGGATACAGTCGTCCAGCTCCTGAGTCGTCCATTCCTCCGGAGTATCCATCATCGCGATAGATGTGACAGCTTGCTCCAGCCGTTCATCCTGCAATGAGGAAATGAAACGGCTGACATCCGGCGCTTTCCCCCCTGCGTAATAGGCGTATAGATAAGCAGCAATCGCCGCATGATCATTGATGTTAAAACTATCTCCAAGACGATCGCCAACATAACGGGCGACTTCCTCATCCTGAAGCATAAAGGATAACAATCTCCGTTCCGCGACATGATAAGCAGGCAGCAAAGTCGGCATGGATGCCTTGCCTTTTTTATGCCTAACATTATTCCACCTTTTGGCGTTATTATCCCCATGGGACGACCTTTTTTGCATGTCTTGGCGGAATTGGTTGCACTCCTGTTTTAAACTATCAAATGAAACCTGCAGTTCGGCAGACAATTCCTTCAAATAAATCTCCCGCTCTGTCGGCGACGGCAGAGGCGCGATGACTTCCAGAGCATCTCTGATGTATGCGACCTTTCCATCTTCTTCTAGCAGTATATGGTTTTTTTTCAGATATATAAGCTTAAATTTAACTGCTGAAACAGCGCCATCTAAGACTTGCAATCTGAACCTCTCGGCCCCGTATTTACGAATGAATTCATCAGGGTCAAGTCCTTCACTGAGCAGTGAAATTTTAATTTGGAAGCCTGCGGCCTCCAGTATAGGAATACTCTTCAAGGCTGCGGCTTGTCCAGCATTGTCGCCGTCATAGCAGACGACGATTTCGTCAGCAAGCGTCCTCATGATGCCGGCATGGCTCTCGGTAAGCGCCGTCCCCATCGTAGCAACCCCGTTATGGACTCCGGCTTCCCATGCGCTGATGACGTCGCCGTATCCTTCGAATAAGACGATTTGACGCGACTTGCGAATTTCCGTCTTGGCCTGATGAAGATTATAGAGCGTCCGGCTCTTGGTGAATAACCTGCTCTCTGGGGAATTTAAATATTTGGGCTGGCCTTCCCCAAGTATTCGGCCTGCAAAAGCGATCACTTTGCCGCTCCGGTTATGCAGCGGAAAAATGATCCGGTCGCGAAAGCGGTCAACAAATCCTGATCCGTCTTGCTTGGACGATAATAAACCGCCTTTCTCCATATCGCTGAGATCAAACGAGCGTTTCTCCAGAAACTGGACAAGCGTATCCCAACGTGCTGGTGCATAACCGATTTGGAATGTGTCGATGGCCTTATCGCTAAACCCCCTTGACTTCAAATAGTCCATGGCCGGTTTGCCATGCTCTGTATTCTTCAGTAGAAAATGATACAGCTTGGAAGACCATTCGTGGGCTTGCAGTAATTGTTCCATCTCCCGGCTTACAGGGGCGTTCCCCGTCCGGAAGGCATTATCCTGGAATGGGATATGGGCCTCTTCCGCCATGGTTCTGACAGCTTCGGGGAAGGATAATCCTTCGATTTCCATCCTAAATCTGATGGCATTTCCGCCTTTGCCGCAGCCATAGCAGTGGAACATTTGCCGTTCGGGCGTCACCGTAAATGACGGTGTCTTCTCCGAATGAAAAGGACAAAGACCTTTCATATATTTGCCCTGTTTAGTTAGATGAACGTGCTTGCCTACCGTATCGACGATATCATGCTGCTGCAAGACCGCCTCGATGATCTCCTCCGGAATTCCTCGTCCGGTACTCATCCAAACCACCTTCATCTCTATATAACACGTAAATAGTAATTCGCTAAAATTGTACATTCTCCTGCATATCTCGCAAAACTTTTGACAACGCGTCAATAAACTTTTGGCGGTCATCGTCCGTAAACGGCTTCGGCCCTTTAAAATAACGGCCGCCGCGCCGTGCTTTAGCATGATGGTGACGGCGTTCCAGCAGATAATCTATATTGCCGGGGTGATACTCCTCCCCCCTGGGCGACAAGATCCGGCACGATTTGGCTAAGGCCAGGGCTGCCAGTCCATAATCTTGAGTGATTACGACATCACCCTTGGCAATATGGTTGGCAATGTACAAATCTGCGCTTTGCTGGCTGCGGTCAACCTGAACAATGGTAACCCCCGATGCCTGCTTAATCGCATGGTCATAGGAGGATACCATCAGTACGCCGACTCCGAACTTTGCAGCTGTAGCAACGATTTCAGTCTTGACAGGACAGGAGTCTCCGTCAACGACAATTCGTGTATTCATCAGACTCCCATCCTTCATATTATGCCATTATGCCCAAACAAGCTTGCTGAAATCAGCAAATATGTTCAAATCTTCATCAATCGCTTTAAGCAGGGCCAGGCGATTCGCGCGAACCGTCTCGTCTTCTGCCATAACCATAACTTTATCGAAGAATAAAGTGATGCTGTCTTTCAGGCTGGAAATCAGCTCCAGCGCCTTTGCTGCATCCCGCTGCTCCAATGCTTCGCGGTACGCCGCAGTGACCGATTTCCAGGCTTCATATAGCTGGGATTCCGCTGGCTCGTTCAACAGATCTGAGCGCACCTTCTCCGCAGATGCCTTCGCTGCCAGATTGCTGACTCTTCCAAACGACTCGACCGTCGTCTTGAAATCGTCCTGACTGCTCACCGCAGCCATAAGCGTCTCACCCCTGGCCACGACGGAAACGACATCATCATAGCCTGCGGAAATGACGGCATCCACGACATCGTAACGCACATGATCGGACAGGGTTTTCTTAATGCGCAGGCCGAAGAAATCGGTAAGATCCTTTAGAATCTCGTCCTTCGTCCGTTTCAACTCATGGAAATGCTCATGCGTCTCAAGTGCAATATCGAACAGTACCGGAAGCGCAAGCGCGAGCTTATGCTCCAGGATGATCTGTACGATGCCGGCAGCTTGGCGGCGAAGTCCGTACGGATCCTGCGACCCCGTCGGAACGATGCCGATGGAGAAGCAGCCTGCGATCGTATCGATTTTGTCAGCGATGCTTACAATCGAACCCACCTCGGAGCCCGGAACCGCATCCCCGGCAAATCTCGGCTGGTAATGCTCGAAAATTGCTTTCGCAACTGCCTCGGTCTCTCCAGCTTTGCGGGCATAGTCTTCACCCATTACACCCTGCAGCTCTGGGAATTCATATACCATTTGGGTAACGAGGTCGAATTTGCAAATCTCCGCCGTACGGTTAACAGCTTCGGCTATTCCGGCATCCGTTTTAAGTACAGCTGCCAGCTTCTCCGCATTCCGCCGAATCCGGCGCACTTTGTCGCCAACCGTTCCCAACTCTTCGTGGAAGACGATGCTCTCCAACTTGGACAATGCGTCCTTAATCGCCAGCTTCTGATCCTCTTCATAGAAGAATTTGGCATCAGATAGCCGGGCGCGCAGCACCTTCTCGTTTCCTTTGGCTATGGTTTCCAGATGCTCAGCATTGCCGTTGCGCACGGTTACAAAGTAAGGAAGAAGCTCTCCTTGCTCGTTCAGTACCGGGAAATAGCGCTGATGTTCGCGCATCGAAGTGATCAGCACCTCCTGCGGGATATGCAGGAAGGATTCCTCGAACGTGCCGTACAGCACCGTCGGCGTTTCTACCAAGAATAGCACTTCTTCCAGAAGGTCTTCCTTCACGGAGATATGCCAGCCTTGCGCCTCGGCCAAGCTGTTAATTTGCTGCACAATCATTTCCTGCCGCTCATTCACATCGGCGATGACATGCCCGCCGCGGAGGGCTTCCACATAATCCGCTGGCTGACCGATCACGATCTCGCCGCCGAGAAAACGGTGTCCGCGCGTCACATTTCCGGACTTTACACCGGTAATTTCAATATCGATAATCTCGCTGCCGAGCAGGGCTACAATCCAGCGGATCGGCCGCACGAATTTAAAATCGTAACTGCCCCAGCGCATATTCTTTGGAAAATTCATCGCATGAAGAATATCCAGCAAGCCTTCGGCCACGATCGAAGATGTCTCTACACCGATACGGCTTTTGCTGATATATACGTACTCCGTGCCCCCGAGCTCTTTAAAGGTGAATTGCTCCGGGTCTGCGCCTTGGCTGCGGGCAAAACCGAGCGCAGCCTTGCTCCATTGCCCATTCTCGTCCAGGGCAATTTTACGCGACGGGCCTTTCACCTCTTCGTGAACGTCCTCCTGCTTGTCCGCCACATCTTTAACGAGTACGGTAAGTCGGCGAGGCGTTGCATAGACGGCAACTTCTCCATGCCGGATCAACTGCTCGTCAAGCCATTTCACCGTCCGGTCTTTCAATTGATCCATAGCATTACGGATAAAACGGGCTGGCATTTCTTCAAGCCCGATCTCGAATAGCAAATCTTTAGCCATGGATTTCGCCCCCTTTCTTCAGCATCGGGAATCCAAGCTTCTCCCGCTCCTCCAAATACGTCGCCGCCACCTGACGGGCCAAATTCCGCACCCGCGTAATGTACCCAGTGCGCTCGGTCACGCTGATTGCGCCCCGCGCGTCAAGCAGGTTGAACGTATGCGAGCATTTCAGGACATAATCATAGGCCGGAAATACAAGGTGCTGCTCCATGGCTTTGGAAGCTTCCTGCTCGTACATATTAAATAAAGTAAACAGCATTTTCACGTCCGAGGTTTCAAACGTGTATTTGGAATGCTCGAACTCCGGCTGATGGAATACATCGCCATAAGTCGTACCGCCAACCCATTCCAGATCGAACACGTTCTCCTTCTCCTGAATGTAAGAAGCGAGCCGCTCCATGCCGTACGTAATTTCAACAGCGATCGGGTTCGTCTCGATGCCGCCGACCTGCTGGAAATACGTAAACTGCGTAATCTCCATCCCGTCAAGCCATACTTCCCAGCCGAGCCCCCAGGCGCCGAGCCCTGGATGCTCCCAGTTATCTTCAACAAAACGGATATCATGCTCAAGCGGGTTAATGCCCAGCCGCTTCAAACTCTCCAAATAAATCTCCTGAATGTTGTCAGGAGAAGGCTTCATAATGACCTGAAACTGATGATGCTGGTACAAACGGTTCGGATTCTCGCCATAGCGGCCATCCGCCGGTCTGCGGGAAGGCTCCACATAAGCGACGTTCCACGGCTCCGGCCCGATCGAACGCAGAAATGTCATCGGGTTGAGCGTACCGGCTCCCTTCTCTACATCGTAAGGCTGCACGACGATACATTTCTGCTCCGCCCAGAACTGCTGCAGCGTTAGAATCATTTGCTGAAAATTCATGGACCACAACTCCTTCACACTTGTTCGTGTTCAGCCGGCGGTATAATGACGTACAAAAAGCCCCCGTCACCTACGCCTGCTGTTCAGACGTAGGGACGAGAGCTGTTACTTCCCGCGGTTCCACCCTACTTGATTTGCATCGCAGCCCTGATAATAGATGCCGCTTATGCAAAATCCGCTTTTCACGATCGTTTCCATGCTCCAGGGCTGCCATTTCATGAGTCTCTCCGGCTCGGGCTTTCACTATCCCCGACTCGCTAATCCGGTTAAAGAACGCATTACTTCTCCCATTCAACGCACGGGTCTCTATTAAGAGAAATCCTTACTATAATACATGAGAAATGAGCGTAAAGTCAAATTTCATATTTGTCCAATTGGTCAAGGAAATTCCTGGATTTAAGCTGTAAACCAAGCTGCATGTCGATGAACGCGCGCATCACCTTTTTTAGCTCCGCCTTCGTAGCGTCTTTCACCTCGACATTGCCAAGGCGCCGAAGGTCCATCCGCTCAAACAGCGACAGCAGTTTAAATGTGCCGGGGGCAACCGTCATAGCCGCCGGATCATGATGCCTGCAGCTTCGGCAGAGCCTTCCGCCGAGGCGCGGACTGATGAAATAGGATTCATCCTGCCGGCCGCAAGACAAGCACTCTTCAAAAACGGGGCCGTATCCGGCCGCCTGCAATATTTTCATCTCAAATAAATGAAGAACGATTTCCGGATCCTTGCCCGCAGACAATCCGTCCAAACACGCCTTGAGCTGGTTGAACCAGAAGCTGCCGACCTCTTCATCCTGCAGCGTCCGGTCCAAAAGCTCGCAGGCATAGGAGGCATAGGCCGCCAAATACAAATCTTCACGTAAAGAAAAGTGAGATTCGATAATCTCACCTTGATTCAGCGTTCCAAGGCCTTCCTTCTGCCGATAGAACGTATATTCACCATAAATAAACGGCTGGGTCAGAGCAGCATGACGACTCTTGACCTTCTTAGCACCGCGGGCGAGAACCCCGATCTTGCCATGCGTTGCTGTGCACAGCGTGATAATTTTGTTCCCCTCGCCATAATCCATGCTGCGGATGACGATACCTTCCACCCTGTATAGCATGTCTCTCCCCCAAGCGTGATGTTACAGCGGAGCGGCATCTGCATCCTGCTCCACAGCTTCCAGCTCTGCCGCTGCCGCGGCCTCCTCTTCACAATTGCTGCAAGCATCTTTGTACAGCATGTAAGCATCGACATCTCCAGTCATCGCAAAATACTTCCACGAAAAATCTCGCAATCGTATTCACCCTTTCTTCGGAAATGAAGCTGCGTCTATGAAGAATAGGATGGCCCAGCTAGCCTGGAGTATGTGATGAAATTACTGCCATTCATTAAGCGTCCCGGTGAAAGCCGAGATCCTTCAGAATCCGCTCCTGGTTGCGCCAGTCTTTTTTCACTTTGACCCACAGCTCAAGAAAGATCTTCGAACCGAGCAGGTTCTGGATATCCTGCCTAGCCTGCTTCCCAACTTCCTTAAGCAGCGCGCCTTGCTTGCCAATAATGATCCCTTTCTGAGAATCACGCTCGACGAAAATAACAGCCGAAATGTAGACGACTCCGTTGTCTTCCACCCGCATGTCCTCAATCGTCACGGCAATGGAATGCGGCACTTCCTCACGGGTCAAATGCAGGATCTTCTCACGGATTAATTCGGCGCAGACGAACTGCTCCGGATGGTCCGTAATTTGATCCTCAGGGTAATATTGCGGCCCCTCCGGCAAATATTTGCCAATTTGCTCCAACAACGTTGTCACGTTGTTGCCGAGCATCGCCGAAATCGGCACGATCTCCGCAAAATCGTACAGCCCCCGGTATTCCTCGATCAACGGAAGCAACTGTTCCGGCTCGATCCGGTCGATCTTGTTCATAACCAGGAATACAGGAGTATTTACGTCCTTTAATCGTTCGATAATGAACCGGTCGCCTCCGCCAAACCCTTCGGACGCATCGATAAGGAACATGACAGCTTCTACCTCGCCTAACGTATTTAAAGCAGTCGTGTTCATAAAGTCCCCAAGCTTGGATTGGCGCTTATGGATGCCCGGGGTATCCAGAAAGACGATCTGCATTTCTTCCGTCGTATATACGCCATGTATTTTGTTCCGAGTCGTTTGCGGCTTATCGGACATGATTGCGATTTTTTGCCCTATGATATGATTCATCAGGGTCGACTTGCCGACATTCGGCCTGCCGACAATCGCCACAAAGCCGGATTTGAATTTTGTTTTTGCCATTTCGTCTAGTCCTTTCTCTTCTTCCGTAACGATGTTAAGATTTCTGCAAATCTGCCGGACCAAAGGCATGTGGCAGCAGCTCTCCCACCGTCGTCTCTTTGATATCGCCTTTCATGTTGCCGAGAATCACCGGCATGTCCGGGCTGCACAGCTCTAGCATAACTTGGCGGCAGACACCGCACGGCGCGATGGGTTCATCCGTGTCGCCGATGACGGCCAGCGCCTTGAAGCTTCCTGGAGCAAGGCCGTCGGCAACGGCGCGGAACAGCGCGGTTCGCTCGGCGCAGTTCGTCGGCCCATAAGCCGCGTTCTCGATGTTGCAGCCGTAATGGACATGCCCATCCGCATCCAGCAGCGCGGCGCCGACCGCAAAGCCAGAGTATGGTATGTAGGCAGCAGCCCGTGCTTTAATCGCTTCTAACAGCAAACTCGTATTATCCATTTGACGTCATCCCCTTAGGCAATATAGTGATAAGCCTTGCACATTGCTGTACTGCGGAACAACTATCTCCGAAAATAAGTCACCACCGGCTCATAGAACAACAGGCAGCCTACGCAAGCCGCAATTATTGCCGTAACGAGCACGGCGCCAGCTGCCGTATCCTTTGCCTTCTTGGCAAGCGGATGCCAATCCGGCGAAACGAGATCCACTAGAGCCTCCAGCGCCGTATTCATCAGCTCGGACGCGATAACGAGGCCGATGACGATAAGCAGCAGGGCGACATCACGCCCCGAAAGGCGAAAATACGCTGCGGCCAGCAGAACAATGACCGCGGCCAGCAGATGTATCTTCATGTTCCGCTCGGACTTCAGCGCCGCTACGATTCCTTCCGCCGCATAGCGGAAAGTATCGCTCCATTTCGGTGCAGGCCTCATTAGCGGGTTAACCCTACCTGGGCCAAAACGGCCTCCTGCTTGCCCATCATCTCCGCCTCGCTGGCCTCATCCTGATGGTCGTAGCCAAGCAGATGCAGAAAGCCATGGACGAATAAAAATCCGAGCTCCCGATTCAGGGAATGACCGTACTCTTCGCTTTGGGCCTTCGCCGTCTCCACGGAAATAATAATATCCCCGAGCATATCGCCAAAGCCCTCCAGCTCTTCGCCTTCTTCAAGCTCATAGACGATCTCCTGCTCCTCTTCAACCGATTCATTCATGGCAAAAGAGAGCACATCCGTTGGCCGGTCAATTCCGCGATACTCGCGGTTGAGCGCGTGAATCTCTTCGTCGGTTACGAACGTTAGGGCAACCTCGCCTTCGGTAACTCCTTCGGCCTCTCCCGCTTGTTGCAGCAATGTATTCAATAGCTCTATTAATTCTTCCCCGATTTCGATAATTTCTTGCTCATTATTGTACTCGAGCTGTAGCGCCATGGCCTTCCTGCCCCCCGTCTTTCTCTCCATTAGTTGCTTTCTTGATTTCCTCCGGATATTCGATCCGCGAGTGGAAAATCCCCATCACCGTTTCCTTCAGCGTCTGTGCAATGACATCCAGCTCTCTCATCGTCAGATCGCATTCATTGAACTGGTGATCGTCAAGGCGGCTCTTGATAATCTTCTCGATCATGGTCTCCACCTGCTCCACAGTAGGCTTGCGCAAAGACCGAACTGCCGCCTCTACGCTGTCGGCGATGCCGACGATTGCCGATTCCTTCGATTGAGCTTTCGGTCCCGGATAACGGAAGTCTTCCTCTGTGAAATCAGGCTCTACACCCTGCTCTTCAGCCAATCTTAGCGCTTTATGATAGAAATAATGCAGGAAGGTCGTCCCGTGATGCTGCTCGGCAATATCCCGGATCGGCTTCGGCAGCTTATAGTCCTTCTGCATCTCGACCCCGTCGCGGGCATGTGCAATAATAATCGACTTGCTCAGCTTAGGATCAATAAAATCATGCGGATTCTCCATATTGTTCTGGTTCTCTATAAAATAGCTCGGACGCTTGGTCTTGCCGATATCGTGATAATAAGATCCGACCCGGCACAACAGCCCGTTGGCGCCGATCGCTTCCGCCGCCGCCTCCGACAAGTTGCCGACCATAACGCTATGATGGTACGTGCCCGGCGTCTCCGTCAGCAGCTTGCGGAGCAGCGGGTGGTTCGGATTGGACAGCTCCACTAGCTTCAACGCCGACAGTATGCCGAAAGTGACCTCGAAGAACGGCATGAGGCCGATCACGAGGATCGTCGTCAACAGTCCACCCGCCACGGCAAATCCGATCGCATACAGTGTGCTGGATTCCGTCCAGCCGTTGTTATTGACCAGAATCAGCGTAAATACCGCTAATGAGCCAAACAGCGTAATCATTATCCCTGCTTTTAGAAGGGTTGAGCGCTGGCTGGCCCGATGAATAGCGAAAATAGCCGCAAAAGAAATGACGACGGCGAAAAATCCGAATTGGAAATCAAAAATTTGCCCTTTGTGCACATTAAGAATAACGCTGGCCAATATACTGAACAATATAGAACAAATATATGCCAAAGACATGTCAAGCAATAGCGTAATCAGCATGGCCCCTATCGCCACTGGGGCAATATAGCCGATATAAGGCCGCTGTTCATTTTGCACAATGTTGACTACATGCATCGACAGGATCGTAATCAAAATGATCAGCAGCAGCATAACAAACTGCGAATTGTTGTACTTGAAGCGGCTAGCGCCTTCCGACTGGCGGATATACATAATCAACCCCAGTGCCAATAGCGATGACAGAATGACCAGCCCGAATTGCGGCCAGTAATTCACTTCATCCTTGAGCAGTCCGTTCTTTTCCAGCAAGGAGTACATTTCCGGGGTAATTTTCTCCCCTTTCTGCACCAATACGTCACCCTGCTTGATGAATACGGTTGGCGTCTTCTCCCGCGCTTCTACCTTCGCTGCTTTGGTTGCTTCCTCGTCGTAGAACTTGTTGGCCGTAATCGCCAGCCGGGCCAGCTCCTGTACAACCTCCCGCGATACGCGCTTGCTTAGCGAGCTCGTACTCACCTGCTCTGCAACCTTCGCGCGCGCCGTCTGGGCGTCCACGATTTGGTCCGTAGTCAGCCGGGCAACGATATCAGCCGCCACAGGCTTCATTTCATTAATATCCTCCGGCGTCAGCCTTGGAATTTTGATAAACGTCTCCTCGGAAATATGATAAGCCTGTTCGCTGATCCGCTCATTTACTTCCTCAAACAGCTTCTCCGAATAGCTCGGCGAATTGCGGTTGTTCCGGATAAAATTCTGGATATGATCCTGCGCCCTTTGCGGGAGCTCCTCGCGGTAAATTTTGATCTTGTCCTCGGTCGACACCTGATCATCCTGATTGAGACGGAAAATCCGGTCAAGCATTTGTCCGACGAGCACCTCATTGCGCAGCGGAAGAATGGTGTAGACTTGTCCTACTTTCTCCGCCGCTTCTTCCTGAGCCTTCAGCGTCGCCTTGGTATCCGGAATATCCATCGGAGCCAGAATTTCTTTATCGCTTGGCAGCCCGACGGCAATATCATAGGTTTCTGGCAGCAGCTTCGGTGCAAGACTGGCATAGAACATAATAATAAGCAGCGCAAACAGAACATAGCGTACAGAGACGCTATGTTTCCATCCGGCTGTTCGGGATTGCAGCGTTTTACCTTTTTGCATTTCGTTTGAGGTCATAGTGCAGCCCTCCTGAAAAATTTAAAGCCCGGCAACCTTATATTTAAGCGGATTAGCCCTGATTTTCAGCGGCACGGTCATAAGCAACGATAATTTTCTGTACAAGCGAGTGGCGTACGACGTCGGATTCCGCAAAATAGACGAACCCGATTTCTTCAATCCCTTGAAGAATATTCTTCGCTTCGATAAGGCCGGACTTTTTGCCCTTCGGCAAATCGATTTGCGTCACGTCACCCGTAATGACCATCTTCGAACCAAAACCGAGACGCGTCAAGAACATCTTCATCTGCTCCGGCGTCGTATTCTGGGCCTCGTCTAGAATAATGAAGGAATCGTCAAGCGTCCGTCCGCGCATATACGCAAGCGGTGCAATTTCGATGAGGCCGCGCTCCAAAGCTTTGGCCGTTTGCTCGGGCCCCATCACATCATATAATGCATCGTACAAAGGACGTAAATATGGATCGACCTTCTCCTGCAAATCGCCCGGCAGGAAACCAAGATTCTCTCCAGCTTCGACGGCAGGGCGGGTAAGGATAATCCGTTTCACCGAACCTTCCTTGAGCGCAGTTATCGCGAGGACGACGGCCAGATAGGTTTTCCCCGTACCTGCCGGACCGATCCCAAATACGATGTCCCGTTTCTTGATCGTCGTCACATAATGCTTCTGTCCGATCGTTTTGACCCGAATCGGCTTGCCCCGATAGGTTAGGGCAATTTCGCCTTTATATAGATCAAGCAGTTGATCGGCACGTAGATCCTTCGCCAAATCGATGGCATAAAGCACGTCGCGTTCCGTCAAAATATATCCGTTGCGAACCAGTTCCAACAAAACCTCGAACAGCTGCTGGGCAATTTCCACCTGACGGGCTTCGCCACGAATCGATATTTCCGATTCCCGCAACACGATCCCCGCATTCAGACTACTCTCGACAAGCTTCAGGAAGGAATCCTGCGGACCGAATAACGACAAACCCTCAGCGGCACTTTGCAATGTAATTTTTGTATGCGATATTTGTTCTGACAAATAGACTCATTCTCCTTGATCGTATACTATCGGAAGTTCTTCCGCTATATTCTGCTCTACTTCAAAAAGTACTTTCATATAAACTTTACCATTGTCTGTCTTCTCATGCAAAATTTTTTGACTGACAATTTTCGATTCGACACCATGCTTCGCATAAATGTCCCGTAAAGCTCTGTCGACCCCGTCTGCTTTCGCTTGCTCCTCCGAGAGCTTCAATTGGATTTCCGTTGTTTCCAGCAACTGCTCGCTCATCCAGCCGACCGGCAGCTTCCAGCTCCTCCAGGTCAACGGATCAAGCTGGCTCAAGGTTTGAAACTCGGCAAAGCCTGGACTGCCGTATCCGGTGATCTGGACGGCGGTTTTGCCGAAGAACAAGTAGCCTTTCTCCCTTTTTTCTCCCGTATAGACGTTCTGCTTCCGTACAAGCGGCACCTCGATATTATACTCATGCCAGACGATCCCCTTGATCTCTCCCTTAGCTACGACAAATTCATTCCCCTGGATGCCGGCAATAAGCACCTGCCCCTTTCTGACCCGGTCATGCTTCTTCACCTGGGCCTGTCCCCGCACGGAATAAATATGCGATATCACGGCATCGGAGCTGCTGATGAGATGGCTGGGGCTTCGAAGTTCCTGTTCCTTGGGACGTGTGGCTTCGACGACCTGGATCGTTATACGCGTCCCGCTGCGGGATACGCCGACCCAGGAAGTCCCGGCCAACTTGCGCGTAAGTTCTGCCGATAACTTGTCCTGTTTTTGCAGGCGGAATATCCATTGAAAAGGATAAATCCCTTCTTCACGTGCAGTACGCAAAACGTCTTCGGTTGATATTTTATCATTGCCTTGCACTTCAATATCCCACACAAGAGAGGAAAGGGCAAATATAATCGCGATAAACAAGGCAAAGCCCGCGATAAAAATCTTGCGGCGCCAGAGCCTAGCGAGCAGAAATGGCATGCCGCTGCGCCGCTTTACGGACATCCTGCAGCCTGTCCGCTTCAGCAGCGGACGGAGGGAGAAATAATCTCTAAGCTGAACGTTCATCTCCATCTTTCGTTCTGGCAAAGAGCACACATCCCAAATCTCTATGCCTTCCTTGGCCAGTTCATTAATCAGCCTCTCGAGATTCCCGCCGCGCACAACGATCCTCACGCTGCCGCGCAGCCGGGATAAGACAGATGATTTCACGCGATTCACTCCTCCACTCCGTGATATTTAATGCCGGAAATCCGGCCTTCAATAACGACTTCCTCGGGCATGATTGCCTTGATCACAAGCTCCGCTCCCTCGACCTTCAGCACCCCTTGCTTCAGCTCGAGATGTAGCTCCTCCGGCGAGAAATGAACCACCCCTCGGTGATTCTCTATCAGCAGCTGCTTGTTGCCGATCATGGTGAGCCTCGGTAAATCGAATACGAGTTCCCCCGGCAAGTCGAGCGCTTCGACCGCCCATTTGCGAATTTTCCGTGATAGCCGGCTCATTTGAGGCAACCCTCCTTCCTCTACCCTACAAAATATGCGCCCTAAGCAAAATTTATGAGACCCGGGGCAAAAAGGAGGCCATGGGAGCTTGAAGCGGGATTCTTTGATATCATTTTTCAGGGTGGATTTAACGGTCTGTGCAGCATATTACTGCTCTCTGAGAGGGAGCACGGTGCTAAAAAAGAATTCAAGGTGAAGTGTGTAAATTGGCGCCGCATTGTAAAGTGAGCACTAAGCGTAGGGCGATCATGGAAGGTCAGGGACATTTGTTAAAGGCAGGCGTTAGGTATAGATAACATAATGAGGGGAGAACTGGATATGGATAGGTTCTGGGGATTCCAGCAAATCTGCAGCATTTGTCTTGCCATTGGCTTAGCTGATCTAAAAACGATGCAATTGCACAGCATTTTTCTATAAAGAAGGAATAAAAAAGGATCAAATGCCAGAAAACACTCACCTTCCCCACTACTCCTTAATTGATTAAACTACTGAGCTGAGTTATGACTAGATGGTCAGGCTAGATGTATTTCATGCAGTTAGTTCAGCGGTTTTAGCCATGTTAGAGGGAACTAACTGCAAAACCTACATCTAGTTCTAGGCTGTTTCGACGAATGAGCTCCATTCAAGTAAACTAACTGCATGTTTTACATTTAGTGCATGGTTTTTTTATAAAAAAGCTTAACTAGTTGTATAAAATACATTTAGTTTTTTAAATTTCCAGTAGAATGCTTACTCAAGCTTCCGGAAGACGAAGAAAATGTATACGAGTACAAGTTACTATCCAGTATCTTTGATATAACCATTACTTCATCTAGGGAAGAGCAAGTTCTATCGTTTGTGTAAAAGAGCTTAGTATTCTCCAGAAACAATATAAGGAGAAAAATTAACATCCACCGCGGCTTCCAAGAAACCGGATCGTGAGAGGTCCTAACCAGTTATAGCAAATTGCATCATTCGCCTCTAGGCCTCTTATTTTTAGCCTCTACAATGTAAGGTTCTTTATTTAAGGCCCAACCCTCCACCACACAAAAAACACCTTCTACATTCGTAGAAGGTGTTCATTTGCGTATGTTATTGCAAAAGCTGCTGAACCGCTTGACTCACGAGCTTAGTCTCAGCCCGGCCAACGACCTTAGGCTTGAGCGCACTCATGACTTTCCCGAAATCCGCCTTCGAAGAAGCACCGGTTTCCTGGATGGTCTGCTGTACAATGACTTTAATTTCTTCTTCTGTAAGCTGTTCAGGAAGGTATACGGCAATAATCTCAGCTTCAGCTTTGACATTTGCAGCAAGATCATCGCGACCTGCTTTTTCAAATTCTTGGAGGGCATCTTTGCGCTGTTTGATTTCACGACTTAGGATATCAAGCACTTCATTATCGTTCAAAGGTCTTTTCAGATCTATTTCAAGATTCTTGATCGTAGCACGAACCATTCGAATGGTGGAGAGTTTGAACTTGTCTTGACTCTTCATCGCTTGCTTCATATCTTCGTTCAATCGCTCGCTAAGATTCATGGTAGCTAATTCCTCCTAAAACTTTCTCTTACGAGCAGCCTCGGACTTTTTCTTGCGCTTTACGCTTGGCTTTTCATAATGCTTGCGTTTCTTCACCTCAGCCAATACGCCATCTTTTGCGATGGAACGCTTAAAGCGACGAAGTGCAGCATCAATTGTCTCGTTTTTGCGAACTTTAGTTTCAGACACCAGTTTTCCCTCCCTCCGACCAGACCGTCCAAGAGCATAACACGGTTCATCATTCTTCATTATAGGGGAAAAATAAATCGGGTGTCAACCAAACACCTAGTTTTTATCTTTCATTTTCACCATTAAATTTTTAGATGGCGTGCGAATCGGAACTTTGAACCAACGCGCCGAGCTTTGCTCCGCCTAACAAATGATAGTGGATGTGATAGACGGCTTGTCCGCTGTCCGGGCCGCAGTTGTTGATCAGACGGTATCCTGTCTCGGCAACGCCAAGCTTCTTCGCGGCTTCCTGGGCCACACGGTGCAGCTCCCCAATCATGGCATAATCTTCAGATCCCACGTCATTCATCGTCGCAATATGCTTCTTCGGAATAATCAGAACATGCGTCGGAGCGGCCGGCTGAATATCATGAAATACGAGAAAAGTATCGTCTTCGTACACTTTGTTTGAAGGAATCGATCCATTTGCGATTTTGCAAAACAAACAATTTTCCATTTCCAAGCCTCCTACAAATATATATGTACCATCATACCGAAATTTAACAAAAAAAAGAAGCACCCTGCTCCCTCGAAGTCGAGTTCGCTGGTCGTACGGACGTATTGGACCCAAAAATAAACTCTGTCACCAATACGTCCGACGGGGTGCTTGCAAAAATGATGTCGGCTAACTGTAGTATAACAGCCGGGTGAAGCTGTATCTGTGATGTACATCACGGATACACAAAACTTCGGCCTATTTATCAAATGGAGGATTTCGAGCTTATCCCCCGCACCCTTCCACAAAATTTACAGTCTTTCGAGCATAACCCGTGAGCCTTCCCCGCCGCTTTCTGCCGGGATGACGATCAGCTTGCGGGCTAATCTTGCTCGAAGCTCGGCCACGTGGCTGATAATCCCTACGGATAAATGATCGTGATGGAGATGCTCCAATGAGGTGATCACTGTATCCAACAGCTCCGGATCCAGTGTGCCGAAGCCTTCATCCAGGAAAAAGAACTGCAGCGGATATTGGCCGCGAAGCTGGATTTGCGCCGATAAAGCCAAGGCAAGTGCCAGGGAAGTAAGAAATGTCTCCCCGCCGGAAAGAGTAGCTACCGGACGCTTTACCCCGCCGTTAGCATCGTCGCAAATAACAAATCCTCCCCCGGAATCGCATTCCAGCGCATATCTCTGATTCGTTAGGAACCTCAATCTTTGCGATGCCGCTTGGCTGACGTTCATCAACTGCTCCTCCGCAACGTACTCCACGAACGCATTTCCGCGCAGCGAAGATTGCAGCTTGGCCAGCAGCCCCGCTTCATGCTCCCGCTTCAGGCGGGTTTTCTCGAGCTCCTTCCAGCGAACATGCCTTTGCTCGAGATCCTCCAAATCACGCTGCGACCTGGCTTTCAGTTGCAATGCAGCCTCGTCCTGCTCCTTTGCCAGCCGCAGGGCTTCGCAGCATTCCTGCCACTCCTCCTCAGACACATTCCGGCCTTCCAGCTTACCCTCAAGCTCTTTGAGATTAATCATCAGCTCGCGTTCGGCATTCCGGTGGGATTGGATCTGCTCCTCCATGGAGCCCATCCGTTCCTTATCCATAATGGCTTCCGCAGCCTGCTGCTCGTTCTCGAATGGAGAAGCTCCAAGCTCAGCCTGCCACTGCTCCAGCAGCCTCGTTTCCTGCCCTTGGGCGTCCGTGGCCGCCTGCTGTGCTAATACGTCCGCCTGACTGCAGCGCTGACGCTCCGCTTCGGCTTCCGCTTGGCGGCGTTTGCCCGCCTCCGCCTGCGCGCGCAGCCCGTCGATCCGCTGGCGGGTGCTCTGAAGCAGCTCATCTGCCGATTCCTCGCCGATCCATGCTGTCAGGCGCGTCTTTTTGTCACGGAGTAATTCCTGTTTACCCTGTTCTTGAAGCTCCCATTGCAGCAGCGACTTGTCGAGCTCGGTGATGTCTTTTTGCAGTTGGGTGATGTTTGCTGTCTTCTCTTCGATAAAAGGAATGCTTAAAGCCAGCCGCTGCTTGATATCGTCCGCAACCTGATCCCTCTCGTGGAGCTGCTCCATGCGGCTAACCGCTTCCTCTGGCGACAAGCCCGGATGCTCAAGATCCCATTCCTTCATCAGCGTTGCAAGCGCTTCACGGCACTCGCGGCTATTCCTTTGGGACTGTTCGGCCAATTGGGATACTGAAGCTGCCTCCGCTGTCGCGGAAGCCTGCTTTGTCTGTATTTCGGCCAGCTTATGAGTTATGGTCTTAACGCCGCGCTCTAAAGCAGCGAATTCCTCGCGCCGATCAGACTGCTCACTCTTCAATTCCTCATACCGCTGTGCTAGTACAGCTATCGTCTGCGCTCCCCCGGATAGACCAGTCTCTAATTCACCTGGTTCAGAGAACACAGCATGCAGCGAGGAATCCGGGAATACGGCGGCGGCATGAGATACAGCTGCTTCACGGCGCGCAATCGCAGCGGACGGAGCCTCTTCAAGCGCTGCTTCCAGCGTGCTGACCAAGCTGTCAAACGCATCGGAGTCCCTCGATGCTGCGTAGCGCAGATCGCGGGCTTGTACCAGCAGCGCGCCAGCCTGCTCCAGCTCCGATTCGCCGTTCACAGAGCCCTGCGCTTCCATGCCGGGAGCCGCCGGAGCCGGATGCTCCATTGAGCCGCATACCGGGCACGGATGTCCTTGGCTTAACGCTTCGGCCAAACGCATCGACCAGTGGTGCTCATCCCGCTCTTTCGCGGAGCGCTTCAAATCTGCCTCGAAACGCTCGATCCGCTCGGCAAGCCCGGCAGTCGCGGCAGCTAGCCCCGCCAGCCTCGCTCCGGCCTCCCAAGCCTTCTCCGCCAGAGCTAAACGCTCATGTACGTATCCGGCTTCCTCCTGAGCCAGCGCCTCCTGGCGGCCGTTTGCCTCTTTCGACCTTGTAAGCTGCTTGCTCTCCTCCGCTTCCGCTTTGCTTAAAGCCTCGCGGGCGCTGCTGATCCCCTGCTGCCGGGATACTGCATCCTGCAGGCTGCGCCGCTCGGAAGCCTTCACCTCATTGCTCTTGAGCTGCTCCTCCAGCTCCTGCTTGCGCTGCTGCGCTTTGATCAGCAGCTGCTCCTGCTTGCGCTGCTCCTCACCGAGCTGCCGGTGCTGCGCGCTTGCCTGCTCCCGCTGGGCCTGCAGGCTCTTCGCCTCCGCAAGCAGCTGCTCGCATTCGGCCTGCAGCACCTTCGCCTGCTCGAGCTGGTCCAGCCGCAGCAGCAGTGCCGGCTCCTCGCGCCCGAGCTCGGCCGCAGCCGCTTCCGCGGCCTCCGTCGCAGCGCGGGCGCTGCCCGCCGCGGCCTCCGCCGCCGCGCGAGCCTGGGCAGCCGCAGCGCCGCGCGAGGCGGCGAGCTGCTGCGCCTCCTTCCAGGCCGTAAGCGCCGGCCTGATCCGCTCGGCAGCAGCTGCGGCCGCGAGCCGCGCCTCCAGCTCGGCGACGGCGCTGTCCCGCTCGCGCAAGGCCGCGAGCTGGGCGGCACGCGCGCTGCGCTCGAGGCTCAGCTCGCGTACCTTCGCGAGCTGGCCGCTGTGCTGCTGCGCGAGCTCGAGCTCGCTGCGGCGCGTTTCTGCGAGCACTGCAGCAGCTTTAAGCGCAGCCTCAGCCTCGCGCAGCGCCGCTTCCGAAGCGTCGCCGAGCCCCTGCTGCTCCGCAGCGAGCTCTTTGAGCGCCTGATCGTTCTCCTTCACCTTGCGGCTCAATTTCTGGGCCAGAAGGTCGCCGTATTTCTCCAGATGGAACAGGCGCTGCAGCATCGCTCTGCGCTCCGCCCCCTTCAAAGAGAGGAATTCGGCGAACTTGCCCTGGGGAAGAACAACCGCCCGGGTGAAGTCATCCATTTTAAGGCCGATTTTTTCTTCGACGCAGCGCGTAACATCGGCAAGCTTATCGGCCATTACCTTCTCGCCCTCCGGCGAGATTTCGATGAAGCGGCTAACCGTATTGCTGACGGAAATATCGCCTTGGCGTTTGAAGCGGCGCTCTACCCGGTAGCGCTCCTCGCCGCTTGCCGACATCAGTTCGAAGGTGAAAGCCACGAACAGTGAATCCTCCGAATGGTTCATAATCCCCTGCGTTCCCCCGGAGGCCCGGCCGACTTTACCATACATCGCCAGAGTAATGGCATCGAGAATCGTCGATTTGCCGCTCCCGGTCGGACCAAAAATGCCAAACAGCCCGGTATCGCACAGAGCGGTAAAGTCAATTTCCTGCATGCTCCGGTAGCTTTGCAGGCCCGATAACTTCAGCGAGATTGGCTTCATAGTTCCTCCTCCTCCTCGATGCCGGCGGCTGCATCCTCCGCCACCAGCGACATAAACAGCTCCACAAGCTCTTCTTCCGCCTCCGCGCCGCCGCTTTGCCGCTGGTAAAATTTGCGGAACAGCTCGTGAACCGGCATTTGAGCGCGCGAGGCAGCCGGCATCTCCTCGGCCCGTCCCGGATAAACCGGACGGATATGAACAATTCCCTCGTGGGCCTTGCGCAGTGCCTGAATGTCACTCATCGACATCGCTTCGGCCAAGCTGATCTCGAGGTCGATGAAGGCATTCATATCCCGCCCCTCTTCAAGCCAGCGATGGGCCTCTTCCAAGCCGCCGCGGCATGTCCAGCGGACCAGCGGACGGCCGCTGCAAAGAAACAGCTCCTCCGTCCTCGGAGCACCCCCGGGAGCTGCATCAAGCAGCATCACCGATTTCGCCTGCCCGGCCTCCGAGAAGCTGTAGGCAAGCGGAGAGCCGCTGTACCGGATCAGCCCGCTGCCCTTGACGAGCTGAGGACGGTGCAAATGCCCAAGCGCCGTATACTGGGCTCCGACATCCAGTGCCGAAGGATCTACCGTATACGCGCCGCCGACTTGAATAGGCCGCTCGGAGTCCGATTCTACTCCGCCCAGCACATAGATATGGCTCATAGCAAGATTCACAGTATCCGGCCGGAATTCCTGAGCCAGCTGCCGCATAAGCTTGCCGACCTTGGCACTGTAGGCCGAGCGAAGCTCCCGCTCGTCGCCGTCCTCAGCCAGCAGCTCGGATAATCTCGCTTCCGATGGGTATGGCAAGGCAGCGATGACCGCCCGTTCTCCCGTACGCGGCACATCTACGATCACGCTCCGGGTACTCGGAAGTCCGACAAGCGTAATTCCCCGCTGCGAGACAAGCGGAGAAACGGCAGAAATGCGCTCGGGCTGGTCATGATTCCCTGCGATGACGACAAGCTGGCAGCCGTTGTCATTCAGCCGGGCCGCCGCATCGTAGAACAATCCCTCGGCAGCCGCAGGCGGGTTAACGCTGTCGTATACGTCGCCGGCCATTAATATCATATCTACCTGCTGGTCGCGGGTAAGCTGGATAAGCTCATCCATGAACATCTCTTGTTCCTTAAAACGGCTTCTCCCCTCCAGCGTCCTTCCCAGATGCCAGTCTCCCGTGTGCAAAATGCGCATTCCCTGTTCCCCCTCTAAATTTTGAAACTACTGCGATTATTCCTGTAATTTGACCGCTTCCCCGTTATCGAAAAAGTACAGCCATTTCTCACCGACCTTACGGCCAATAATCTGCTCAATCGCTTTGGCGTATAGTTCAAGCTGGAACCGGTAGGTTTCCGCCAATGCCGGCACGCCCCCTAAGTGCTCCAACACCCGGTCGCTCTTGTAATCCAGTAAATATAACTTATCGCCGACCGAAAACAAGCAGTCGATGATCCCTTGTATAAGCACGGTCTCTCCTGCCAGCTCCTCGATCACCAGACGCTTACCGGCAGCGTCGGTTTCATCCTCAAGACCGGCACCAGGCGAAGCGAACCGCGGATAGGCCTCCTCTACAGACAGGCCGTAGCTAAACGGCATCTCCCGCCGGATCCAATCGGCCTGGCGAAGCAAAGCGCCCAGCGGGCTCCGCAAAAATCCGGCAACCCGTGCAGCATCCATTTCCGCGCTCTGCTCCCGGGACATAATCTGCAGCTCTACAAGCTGCTCCAGCGTCCGGTGAACCGTCTCTTCCTCCGCCTCCTGGTCAAAAGGAAGATGCTGCATGAGCGTATGATACGCTGTTCCTCGTTCGGTCGGCGTCATCCGCTTCTCCTCCATGAACTTCGGACGGCGCAAATGCAGCTTGTATTCGGCCTTCTCCTCGAGGACGTTCCGCCGCTCTAGACGCGCCTCCTCCGCCGCGAGCCAATCCATCGGCGGTTCTTCTTGCATGGCCAGGAGCGTCTTCATTTCCGTAACAGAAGTCTTGGCCGAAATTCGCCCGGCCATTTCGTAAGGATAGCGCCAGTCCAGCCTTGCCTTTACGGCATCCCCAAACTCCATATTCTCTGCCGGACGAATGGGAACAGGACCGCCGGATACCAATGCCTGCAGCATCGCCTTTTCCTCCGGCGCCCAAGCTTTAGTCGCTGCCGCCTGTGCAAAGGCAGCCACGAACTGCTCTGCGGCGATGAACCCGATAACCCAATCCGGCCCGCTTCCAGTCTCATAGTCCGCCGCAGGGTCAGGTAATCCAGCGTATTCCCGCAGCTTCGCCGCAGCCGGATGACGGATCAAAGAAGGCCCGATCCAATCCAGGTAGCTGCGTCCCCTGGCAATCAAATAATCAGGAAGCTGCTCGGTACCGCTCGCCAGAATACCTCCCCATGACTCCACCGACTTCGCTAAATCTTTGACCGAGGAGATCAGAATGAGCTTGTCCTTAGGTCTAGTTAGAGCCACGTACAGGACCCGTATTTCCTCGGCCAGCAGTTCCAGCTGCGCCCGGCGGCGAATCGCCAGGTTCGGAAGCGTCGGATAGCTCACCCGCGTATTCTCGTCGACGAACTTTGGCCCATACCCCATTTCCTTGTGCATCAGGAACGGCGTATTCAAATCCTGCCGATTGAACATTTTAGATAAGCCCGCCACAAAGACGACCGGAAACTCCAGCCCCTTGCTCTTGTGGATGGTCATAATCCGAACTGCATCCTCCTGCTCTCCGGCGGAAGCCGCCGCGCCAAGATCGCCGCCGTTCTCCCGGAGCCTCGTAATATATCTTAAGAACCTGAACAGGCCGCGCGCTGCCGAGGATTTCTCGAATTGTCTGGCCCGGTCAAGAAGAGCGCGCAGGTTGCCCTGCCGCTGAGCTCCTCCCGGCAAACCGCCGACCCAATCCAAAAATCCGGTTTGCCGGTAAATATCCCGGATCAGATCGCCGAGTTCGCCCTCTCTAGCCTTGTTCCGCCAAGACTCAAGCTGCTCTGTATAGACGATTAGCCTGTCCTTCAGCGGAGCGGGTCTTGCCACCGCATGAGCCGCTGAATGCATTGTGGCCCAAGACTCGTCCGGCGCCGCTCCAGGTTCATCGCCCTCTTCTCCTGGCGATGCTGCTGCCAGTGAACCACTTGCTTCCACGGCTTCTGGCACGATGTTCTTTGCCTCTCCCGCAGCCTCTGCCAAAGCCTCCGTCCCTGCCATATCCGCCTTCTCCGGGCCGATATAAGCCTGCACAGCTTCGTAAAAGTTGCCTTTCGGGGCCGCGAGGCGTATTTCGGCCAGTTCCTCCTCTGACAAATTGCAGAGCGGCGAACGCAGGACAGCCGCCAGCGGAATATCCTGCATCGGGTTATCGATGACCTGAAGCAGTGACATCATCGTCTCGACCTCAGAGGCATCGAAATAGCCTTGGCTCACTTCACCGTAGGCCGGTATCCCTTCCATCCGCAGCTCCTCCATCATGGCGGGAGCCCAGGTTAAAGTAGAGCGGAGCAGAATGACCATATCCCGGTATTCCACGGGACGCAGTTCTTTCAAATGCTTATCGTAAATGCGCAGCGGCTTCTGCCGCATCTCCCGGATCTTGGCCGCAATCGCCCGGGCTTCCAGGCGTACGGCTTCCAGATCGGCAAGCTCCTCTTCGATTCGAGTTCCGTCTGTCTCGCCTTCCGCTGCCAGGGTTTCGCCCTGCGCGGCCGCATCGCCGCTCCGGTCGATCAGAAGCAGTTCAGGACGATAATCCTCTCCATCATTGTCGGGGTAGCCTTCCCCGTACACGAGCTCCGAGCGGGAATCGTACGCAATTTCCGCAACTGTCTCATTCATGATTTGCCGGAAGACATAGTTAACGGCATTGATCACTTCCCGCCGGCTGCGGAAATTGCGGGCAAGGTCAATTCTAAGCCCTTCCGCCGACTCATCCTCGCCATAGCTCCGGTATTTCTGCAGGAATAGCCCGGGCTCCGCCAGCCTGAACCTGTATATGCTCTGCTTCACATCGCCAACCATAAAGCGGTTGCCCGGCTCCTGCCGGGAAATCAGCCGAACGATATCCTCCTGCACCGTATTCGTATCCTGATATTCGTCGAGGAGCACCTCTTCGAATTGTTGTTGATATTCCAGCGCAGCATCGGAAGGCACGACCTTCTCCCACGATGAATCCGGATGACGCAAAATTTGCAGACAGTAATGCTCAAGGTCGGAGAAATCAAGCCAGCCTTTGGCCGTTTTCTCCTTGCGGTACCTCTCGGCGAATTCCACGACGAAGGACGACAGCTCAGCCAGCAGCGGAGCCATCTGGTTCATCTCATCCAGAAACGCCTCGGGCGAGCGGCCGAACAGCTGCGTGCGCAGCTCTGTGAGCGTCTTCTTCGCTTCCTCGCGGAGCCCTTTGACCCGCTCTTGCAGTACGGGATCAGTCTGATCCTTCTTGCACGGCTTCAGCTTGCCGAAGGCGATAACGTCAAATTTCCCATGCAGCAAAGACCACTGTCCTTCATGAACTGAAGCCAGCATCTGCTCGACCATGGCGATGTCCTCTTCCAGCGTAGCAGCATAAGGCTGCGGTCCTCCGGGGGACACAGCGATCGCCTCGGCCTGCCGCAGCAGTTGAACGGCTCCCTCCAGCGTCAGCTTCGCATCGCTCAGAATGCTGCCGACCCACACGCTCTTCTCCAAAGCCTCTACACTAGGAGCGGCGAAAGCTTCGGCTGCCTGACGCAGCCAGATATCTGGCCATGAATGGCTTCGCGAGAAATCGTACAGTTTTTGCACTAGGAAAAACACGGCATCATCGCTGCGTTCCCCGCCGAACCAGTCCACTAAACGCAAAAACGGGCTGCCCTCCCGCTCGATCGCATATTTCTCTTCGAACAACTCCTCAAGCACTTCCTGGCGAAGCAGGGCGATCTCGCTTTCGGAAGCGATACGGAATCCCGGGTCAAGCGGAATCAGCGTATAATAACGCTGAATCACTTCCATGCAGAAAGAGTGCAGGGTCGTAATCGAAGCACGGCCCAGAATGGCAAGCTGCCGCCCCAGGTGCTCATTCGCTGGATTCCGGGCCAGCTCCTTCTCGAGCGCCTCCCGGATGCGCTGCCTCATTTCCGTAGCGGCTGCCTTCGTAAAGGTAGCGACCAGCAGACGGTCCACGCTAAGCGGGTGATCCGTGCTGCACAGCTTCCGGATGATGCGCTCCACCAGCACCGCCGTCTTGCCGGAGCCAGCCGCCGCGGCGATCAGCATATTGCTGCCGGACAGCGCTATCGCTTTCCACTGATCGTCGCTCCAATAACTGCCCGGCGGCTTCGGTATGCTCATCTTTGTACCTCCTCCCTGTCTTTTTGTTCGAACAGCTCCCACAGCTTATCCTTGCCGGGCTTGCTCAGCACTTGATAAGAAACGTCCTCTACCGTTTCATCGAAACGGCAGACTGGTTTAAAGGCGCAGTACGTACATGCCGTCTCAGTGCCTAACCGATAAGGAGTAATCCGTATGTCCCCTTCCGTAATTCTCGTTCCGATTCCCGTTATCGACTGCCGTACCGAACGAAGCAGCGTGTGCCACTGCTCTTCCGTTGCGACGGAAGCGCTGCTGTAGAAGCCTCCGTCGGCTTTGACCGCGACCGGCAGGATATCGGAATATCCTTTATCCAAAACGCCGTCCATCTTGGAAATGGCGTCGCGATCCGCAAGCAATAATCCTTTCATTTTGAATCGCTTCAGCATCTCCAGTTCGGCCTGCTCCGGGCTCATGCCATTGCTGCTCTGCAGCAGCGGGTTATGGACATGAAAGTACAGAGTGCCAGCGGGCATTGCCCGTTCCCCAAGCCACGACTCGCTGGACGCAAGCAGCACCTCGAGATAGGTCAGCATTTGCAGCGATAAGCCGTAATACACCTCGTGAAGCTTCAGATCCGTCTGACTTGACTTGTAGTCGATAACTCTCAGCAGCAGCCCCTGCTCCCCCTCTGCCACATCGACCCGGTCGATCCGGCCGACGATTTCCATGACGCAACCGTTCGGAAGCTCGAAAGTAAGCGGCGGAAGGGTTTGTCCGGGTCCAAAATCCAGCTCCAGGCCGATCGGCTCGAAGCTGCCCCTTCTGGAATGCTCGCCAAGAATGATAGAGGCGCGACCGACGATATTCTTAAGCTTGCGGGTAATGTATCCATAGCGCTTTGAGCTTAGCAGGATCTCGCCCTGCAGCTTTGGCGCAATCCGATCGACTGCGATCTCTGCCTCTTCCAGGCATTGCTCTGGGGAAAGGCTGCCCCAGCTGCGATTCTGCTCCCTGAACGTCAGCGCCATCGAACTCAGCGCCGCATGGAACAACTGCCCGATATCCGGTGCCTTCAGCCGGTAAACTTGCCGTTCCTTCAGCTTCAAGCCATGAGATGCAAAATGCGAAAATGGACAGGCCGAAAATTTCTCCATCCGGGACACACTCGTCCGAAGGCGCTTGCCGTATAATCGCCGGCTCGTCGCAGCCGTAAGCCCCCGTACCTTGTTGCGGTATTCCAGCGAGCCAAGCAGGCGGCCAACCTTGCCGTCCCACTCCGGTTGGGCCTTATACCAGCCCAGCACGCTCCACCATATCGGAGAGATCGGCTCACCGCTGCGCCAAAGCCGCAGCTGATCGATTAGCCGGGATAACGTCGGCGCCGGCCGGCTCACAAATTCAAGCTGCCGTCTCTCGGGATCTCCTGCGGCCGGAGCCTCCGCCAGAAAGTGCTCCTGCAAGCTCGGGAAAATCGTCTTCACATGCCGGATAACCTCGGAAGGCAGAAGCGCCTTGCCGTCTTCATCAGCCAGTGGATAGCTAAGCCATAGCGAGCGGCTGGCTGCCGACAAGGCTTCGTAAATGAGAAAACGCTCATCGAGCAGCCTACGCGTCAAACCAGGGGCCAGCCCGATGCCGATCTCAGAGAGCCGTGTCCGCTCCTGATCACTGAGCACGCCTTCTTCCTGCAGGCTGGCAGGCATGATGCCCTCGTTGATTCCAAGCAGGAATAGGTGCTTAACATGGCTTGAGCGCGTGCGATCCGTGCTCCCGATCAATACCTGATCCAAGGATGGCGGAACAAGAGACAGCTTGAGATCCTGCAGCCCCGTCTCTATGATGCCGGCGAATATATCCAAGCTAAGCTCCTCTTCTCCCATCATTTCTACGATTTGATCGAGGAGGTCCAGGACGGCGCTCCATAGCTGGCGATGCTCCATAGCCTCCTGCGGCCTTCCCTGGCGCTGGGCCTCATGCGCCAGCTTGTCCAGGCGATGTGCAGCTTCGGTATCCTCGAGCAGCTTGTAGACCGCCATGCACATTTCACGGGCATTGCTGCTCCGCTTCAACCTCGTCTCAAAAGCGGACAAGGGCGTTACAATCGCCTCACGGCAGCGCTCCAACAGGCGCATAGTCCCGCTCTCCGCCTGCTCCGCCGAACGATCGGGGCCCTCCAGCGACAGGCTCGGCATGCCCTTCCATGGGCGGCCATCATTCCAGCGATAGCCATGAATACCGCTTGCCAAGGCATAGTTTTCGAGCCGATCCATATCGCTTCTCGTCAAGCTGCCGTCAAGCGGCAGCAGAAATTCACTTTTGACGCAGCGGAATACATCCTCGTATTTCCAAAACTTCAACACAACGTCCAAGGCTCCCCGTACCAGCTCTACCATAGGATGATAGAGCACGCTCCGCTTCTGGTCGAAGAAATAAGGGATGCCGTATTCCTCGAACACCGGGCCGACGAGATGGTCGTAATCCTCCAAATTTCTGACAAGCAAAGCCATGTCGCGCCATCTCGCCCCCTGCTCCCTGGCCAGGGCAACCATCGCCCGCGCGGCTCCTTCAATCTCCATGCGCCGACTGCCCGCCGCATGCAGAGTCAAAGCAGCTGGCAAATCCTCCGGCTGCGCTGCTCCCTTCCACGGGGTCCGATGTTCATAGGCAAATTCCAAATGCGATAATGTCTCATTGTTCTTAAAGCGGGGAAACGGACGGGCGCCAAGAACCTCTGCCGCCTTAACCTCGACTTCGCATTCCTCTGCGAGCTCGCGCAGCTTCATGTACGTTATAGCCGTAGAATGGAACAGGTTCAGTTCATGCGGTAATACTCCATCATCATAAGGACGATCCAACGTAAGCGATACGGTCATCGAGGAGGCCACGGACATGAGCGCGCCAATGGCTTTGTACTCCTGCGGGGTAAAAGACTGAAAACCGTCAATCCATATGTCGGCCCCGCGAAGATAGGATGACTTCGGCGCGCCCTCCGCAAGCTTGACGACATGATCCTCTGCATCTATGTAGAGCTGGGATAGTTCCTGGTCAAATTCGCGATAAATGACGCTTAGATCATGGAGCTTATCCTTCAGGAGCGGCGATTCGCCGTCCGACCTTTCGAGGATTTCTCCGTATTTGTCCAGTGCCGAGAAATCGGCATCATGCTTCTTCAACTCGCTGTACAGCGTATTGATCCTGTCGATCACGCCGAGTTGATCGCCCGACTGTTTGTATAGCTTCAGCTCTTTGCGGTGCCTGCGCATAATTTTGTAGAGGAGCATCTTCTTGCCCTCTTCGCTGATCGGTATAAGGGCCGATCCGCCTGTTTCCTGCATAACCCGCAGGGCCAAGCGGTGAAAGCCAAGAACCTGAGCCCTGACGGTACCATATAATTGCTCCGACTGGACGATTGCGCGTTCAATCTGGAACGTCCCCTGCTCCGGGGCGATTAATATAATCGGGGGGCCCGCCGGGTCGGCCCTTAGCATCGAGGTGATCCGTTCCAGTATCAAGCTGCTCTTGCCGCTTCCCGAACGGCCGATGATCAATTGAAGTGACATGGTACTCCTCCTAACAGCAAGCTTGCAGTAAGCCTAATATTGTATCAAAGCAAGAAGCGCGAGCATTTCACGGCTTCTTGTCACGGTCATGTAAGTTAATTTACATTATAGCATACAGATTTTTTGCTTATGCCATAAACAAGAATATATGTTCTGTTCATTTTAAACTAGTAAACGTGCAAAATACAACAAGACTTCTGATACAATCAGAAGTCCTGCCCGCTAGTAATTACTGAATTCCCTGTATTTACCACATGGAATTTGTTAAAATGTCTTGCTCCGCACCTCAAAGATCGCGAACTTTAAATAGTGTCCTTCATTGACGCCTAAAATTTGCGGGTGGTCTTTCCCGGCTGCCCGCCACTCGATCAGTCTGAGCACCTTGCCCGCATCCATGGCCGCTTCCTGAATCGTCTGCAGGAACAGCTCCGGCTTCATATGGTAGGAACAACTTGCGGTAACCAGGTAACCGCCTTCGTTAACCAGCTTCAGGCCATGCAAATTAATGTCTTTATATCCTCTGCACGCCCCTTTGACCGCCCCCTTCGTCTTGGCAAAAGCCGGGGGATCGAGAATAACGACATCCCAGGTACGGCCACCTCCGGCTGTCATCGGCTGAGAGGTATCTGCCTTGCTGTTATCGGCGGCGCGTTCACGCCGTTCGTCCAACCCCTTTACCTGGCTGCGCAAGTATTCAAAAGCATCCGCCACGACGAATTCGACCCGGTCTTCAAAACCGTTCAGCCTGACGTTCTCCCGGGCGCTTTGAATCGCGTGCTCGGAAATATCGAGGCAGGTTACTTTTTTTGCGCCATACTTGCATGCATGCAGTGTAAAGCTCCCCGTATGAGAGAAGCATTCAAGCACGGTTGCCCCATCCCAATATGGAAAAGTAACCTCGTTGCCCTTCCGGTTGACCGGAGCTGTGCGGAATCCACCGCCGTCAGCAGGAAGCTGCTGCAGCATAACGCCGCTCCGTTCCCCCCAGCCCGTCATCAGCGGTTCGATGGAAGCGCGGTTCTCGCGCTGATCAAAGAAATATCCGGTTTTCTGTCCTTGCCAGATGTCAACTTGGATCAATAGGCCGTTCTCCGTCACAGTTACATGCTGCGGTGTCTCGCCATAAAGCGGACCCTTTACCTCCTCGAGACCTTCCAGAGCACGGACGGATACGTCGCTGCGCTCATAGATGCCCGCCGGTTGAAGTACAGCTGTCAAAGCTTCCACAATGCTGGCGCGGCAGCGGTCCATCCCTAGTGTGAGCAACTGTACGACAAGAACGTCGGCAAACCGGTCCACGATCAGTCCTGGCAAGAAATCCGCCTCACCATAGACAAGCCGGTAGGCATCCTCCCGCAGAAATCTGTTGCGGTGCGCAAGGCACTGTTCGAAACGCCGGATAAAGAAAGATGTATCCATCTCTTCGAGCGGTTGATAAGATACGACCCGAACCGTAATTTGCGAATCGGGATTGTAGTAGCCCGTTGCCAGGAACTTGCCTCTCCAATCCAGTACAGCTACTAGACTGCCGGGTTCTGGCCCGCCCTCTACTTTCTCGATTTCATTGTTGTAAATCCAAGGATGCCCCTGTTCCAGCCGCTTCTTACGACTGCGTTGAAATATGACTGATGGCACGCTGACCCACTCCTTTTATTCTTAAATAGCTTCTCCTCGACTTGCGCCAGCCGCCGGTACTCGGGAGCCCTTATGGAAACGGCCTTAGGCCACGGGGCATGAGAGCTGCAAGGACTGCATATATGTAACTTGTACAGCTTTATCAGAGGAGGGAGCTCATGTTTCACGAAATTGTGTTCCCGGCGACATTTGGCTTTGCTTTGTTTCTGCTCGGCATGAAAATCATGGAGGCTGCGCTGCAAACCTGGGCTGGGCCGAGGCTGATCAAACTGCTTCAGGCCTCGACGCGCACGCCATGGACGGGCCTATTGTCGAGCACCTTCGTTACCGCCGTGCTCCAGAGCAGTACGGCGGTAACGGTCATGACGATCGGGCTCGTCAATGCCGGGCTATTGTCTTACGGCCGGACACTGGGCATCATCCTCGGCGGCAACATCGGGACCTGCCTGACAACCGAGCTAATCGCCTTGAACATTTCGCGGCTTGGCATTCCGCTCATGATCGGCTCTCTCGTGACATGGGCTTGCGCTGTCATGGGCGAAGAAGCCCTTCCCCGCAGCCGGAATGGCGGGGGCTGGGCGCGAAAGCTCCGGCCGATCCAATTCGGGTCCCTCGCTTTGTTCGGCTTCAGTCTTATTATGATCGCGATCAAGTGGATGCAATCGATCGGGCCCGCTCTAGAGGATCGCGGGGTGATCGCCTGGCTGTTAAAGCACGCGGACGACAGCCTCCTGTGGGGAGCTATTGCCGGAGCGATTCTCACCGCGCTCATCCATAGCAGCGCAGCCGTTATCGCCATGACGATGGGGCTTGTAGCTGCCGGAGCCCTCCCTGTCGAGTTTGGGATAGCCATGGTCATCGGTTCCAATGTCGGCACATGCATTACGCCGCTGATCGCCTCGGTCGGCAGCACCCGTTCTGGACAGTTCGTCGCCTGGTCCCATGTCGTCCTCAATGTGCTGGGCGCACTGCTCTTCATGCCTCTGATTCCATGGCTTGAGGCCGCGGCAGTTTGGCTTAGCAGCGATCCTGCGGCGCAAATCGCGCACACGCAGACGATTTTTAATGTGGTCTGCTCATTGCTCGCACTCCCTTTTTGCTACTTGCCCATATGGTCAAGATGGGACGGGCCGACGCAATACACCTCGCCGGCAGCGCCGCTGCCCTCCGCCAAAACACGCGATTAGACCTGAACGTCCAGCAGTTTTAACGCTTTTTCCAAAATAAAATCATTATTATCGTAACCGGCATTGCATTGCCTTTCCCAAGCGGTCGCGGGCTCATACCAAGCAACACTGCGTATTTCTTCCGTTTGAGGTTTCAGCATGCCGCCCTCGCTTTCGACAAGATAGTAGTGAACTTCTTTTTGAATGTCTCCATGCTGCGGATGTTGATAAGTATAAGCAATAATATCAATGGGCTCGACGATCCGGCCGATGATGCCGGTCTCCTCCCTAATTTCACGAAGCGCGGTTTGCTCGATTGTCTCGCCGTTCTCCCGCTTTCCTTTTGCAAAGGATATTTTGCCGTATCGGTCTGTAATGAGCTGAATTTGCAATTGTTCCGCTTCTTTGCGGTAGACAATGCCTCCTGCGGATATTTGCTTGGACGGCATAACATGATCCCTCCTTATTCGTAGCACATTCTGTTTAAATACGGGGCTTCAGCTTGCCCCCCCGTACCAGGGATAATACCCAAATGGACAACAAGGATTTCACCCCCGGGGTGAAATCCTTGAATGCAGGTATGATATTTAAAGCGTGATAAGCCTAGTTAACACTATTAAGCCAAGGCTCTGGAGGAATCCTCCAAAACACGTACAAGCTGGCCTTCGCATGTGTTGACGCCCGCTTTCGTCAGCTTAACCCGGCATACTTTACCGGTCAAATCCCCAGAGGCCTCAAAGCGAACTTGCAAATAGTTGTCACTAAACCCGGCAGCGTAGCCTTCGCCCGTGACTCCCTTCTCATCCTTCTCTGGAATAACATCGATTACCTGGCCGACAAATTTTTGCGCGTACGCAAGCTGCATCGATTCCGAGAGATCGATCAACTCATGAACCCGCGCATGCTTCACTTCCTCGTCCACCTGGTCCTCCATCCGCGCTGCCGGCGTACCGGTACGCTTGGAATAAGGGAACACGTGCATTTCCGAGAAGCCGATGCGCTTAATCGCTTCGAAGCCCTCGCGGAACAGCTCTTCGGTTTCGCCCGGGAAGCCAACGATGATATCTGTCGTAATCGCTACATCCGGCATGAAATCACGAATCTTCTTGATTTTAAGCTCGAATTCTTCAATTGTATATTTGCGTCTCATCCGCTTCAGCACTTCATTGCTACCTGCCTGCAGCGGAATGTGGAAGTGACGGCACATTTTGCTGGAGCCCTTCAACACTTCGAGCATCTTATCGTCGATCTGGCTTGCTTCGATCGAGCTGATCCGCACGCGCTCGAGACCCTCCACCTTATCCAGCTCCCAGAGCAAATCAGACAAGCGGTAATTTTCAAGGTCATCGCCGTACCCCCCAGTATGGATACCGGTCAAAACGATTTCCTTGTATCCTGCGGCGACCAGCTGCTTCGCCTGATTCACGACGCTTTGCGGATCGCGGCTGCGGGATAACCCCCGCGACCATGGGATGATGCAGAAGGTGCAGAAATTATTGCATCCTTCCTGGATTTTGAGGAAAGCGCGCGTCCGGTCTGCGAAATCCGGTACGTCCAGCTCTTCAAAATCCCGGGTCTTCATAATGTTGCGCACGGCATTGATCGGCTGACGCTGCTCTTGAAGCTGTCCAATCAGCGGCATGATCTTCTCCCGATCCTGGGTGCCGATGACTAAATCCACCCCAGGAATGTCCAATATTTCAGCAGGTGATGTCTGGGCATAACAGCCCGTAACCGCAACTATCGCGTCCGGATTGCGGCGGATCGCCCGGCGAATGATTTGCCGCGATTTCTTATCGCCTGTGTTCGTAACGGTGCACGTATTAACCAAATATACATCGGCGGTCTGTTCAAAATCGACCTGCTCGTAGCCTTCGTTCTTAAAGAGCTGCCAAATGGCTTCCGTATCATAGAAGTTGACTTTGCAGCCCAACGTGTAAAAAGCAACGGATGGCATTGTTCAAAACTCCCCCATTTCTCCGGTTTCATACATGATGCAGGTCAGGGCGGCCATTCCGGCCGTCTCCGTTCTCAATATTCTTCGGCCCAACCCAATGGACACGGCACCTGCCGCTTCTAATTGCGCGATCTCTTGCTCTGTAAATCCGCCCTCAGGCCCGATCGCGACCAATACCCGCGGCTTCGTTCCGTCCCCTATGCGCTCCGAAAAAGGCTTCAGCACGTCCCGCAGCTGCTGGCCGTGCTCCTTCTCGTAGCATACGCATGCGAGGTCGTATTCCGGCAGCTTGCCCAGCAGCTCCTTCCAGGTCGCCGGCGAATCAACCGCCGGAACCCTGCTGCGATGAGCCTGCTCGGCCGCCTCCTTCGCGATTTTGCGCCAACGAAGCGCCCGCTTCTCCTCTTTCCGCGGATCATACTGAACGACCGTCCGTTCCGACATGAAGGGCAAAAAGGAGGAGGCGCCGATCTCCGTGCATTTCTGGATGACGATTTCCATTTTATCGCCTTTCGGCAAACTTTGGGCGATCGTCACCTGAACACGGGGTTCTCCGGATGCCTCTAGCATTTCTATAATACGGGCTTTCACTTCCTGCGCTTCGATTTCCGTAATCTCGACAAGCGCTTCCCTAGCGATCCCGTCACTGACAATCAGCTTATCTTCAGGCTTGGAACGCATCACTTTGCCTATATGGCGAGCGTCCTCGCCGGTTATGCTCACCGTCTTATCCCCAAACTGTTCGGGGTCAATAAAATAACGCTGCATTTCTCATCAACCTCACCTTAATCACCAAAGAACATCATACAACTTTTGAATTATGGATTCCAGTATTTATTCCTCGAAAAAATTGGCGGGACTATCCGCCGAACAGCATAATGAAGAAACTGGCAAACTGGAAATAAATCGTTTCGGCTCCCGCATATAAAGGTTGGATAATCACACTGCGGAGCTGCGGAATGATCAGGATGAGCAAAAAGATGAACACAGACCATTGCTCGAACTGCTTCAGTTTGATTCTGGCCCGGTCAGGCACGATATCCTCCAGCAGGCGGTAGCCGTCAAGCGGCGGCAGCGGCAATAAATTGAATAGGAAGAGGAATAAATTCCAGAAATTAAAAATTCCAAAAAAAGTATGAACGGCATTGTACAAGATTTCATTCGAAATCATGTCGATGATACCGAATTTGGAAAGCGCGACATAAATCAGCGTCCCGAGAAATCCGAGCAGCAGATTGCTCAGCGGCCCTGCAGCGGTGACGACGATCCCCATTTGGCGCGGCTTCTCAAAGTTATCCCGGTTGACGGGAACCGGCCTTGCCCAGCCGAATCCCGCAATGAGGAGCAAAATCACTCCGAACAGGTCGAAGTGGACAGCCGGATTCAGGGTGAGCCGCCCCTGCAGCCGTGCTGTTGGGTCCCCGAATTTATTGGCAAAATAGGCGTGGGAAAATTCATGCACGGTAAAAGCTATGATCAGCGTTATCAAAAAGTAGGGCAGCTGATCCAGGGGAATCCGCAATATTTTATTTAAAAAATCCATGAACCGCTACCTCTTTCTCGCCACGAAAGCAACCCAATCCTCTTCGCGGGCGGCTTCCTCGATCTCGAAGCCCGCGGCAAGCAGCGCTTCCCTTACGGCTTGTTCTTTATTCTTGTATATTCCCGAAGCAATATAATATCCGCCCGGCTGCAGCGCCTGGTAGACATCATCGATGAATAACAGGATGATTTCCGCCAGTATGTTGGCTACGACGACGCGAACGGGCAGCTTAACGTTAAGCCCTTCCCCTGCCTCCTGCTTCAAAACGGATAGCAGGTCGCTTTCCACGACCGTAATCTGTTCCTCCAGCTTGTTCAGTCTTGTATTCTCGATTGCGCTGGAGACAGCAACCGGATCCAGATCCAATGCAAGCACCCGGGATGCGCCAAGCTTTACCGCCCCGATAGCGAGGATGCCGGAGCCCGTCCCGACGTCGATAACCTCGTCCCCTTCTCGAATGACGCCCTCCAGTGTACGGAGACACAACGAGGTCGTCGGATGTGTCCCTGTTCCGAATGCCATGCCCGGATCAAGCTCAATGATTTTCTCCTGCTCCGATTGGGGTACGTAATCCTCCCAGGTCGGCTTGATCGTCAGCCTTTCGGACACGCGGATCGGTTTAAAGTATTGCTTCCAATTGTTCGCCCAGTCGTCCTCGCTGACATCCTTCACTGCGATCTCTGCCTTGCCGGGATCAATGTCGTAATCAGGCAGCTCTGCAATCCGTTCCTTCACGGAAGCTACCACCGCATCAATGTCGGTCCCTTCTGGGAAATATCCGCTAATTCTTGCTTCCCCCTGCGGGATATCGTTGGGCGGTATTTCAAACCATTGTCCCAAGGAAGTATCTCTTGGCTTATTGTTGTCCACGTACTCTTCAATGGTTACACCGCCAGCTCCCCCCTCATGCAAGAAGTTGGTAATCATTTCTACCGCTTCTTCCGTTGTATGTATAGATATTTCCTTCCAAATCATGTTGATTTATCCTCCTCGGTTCATACGCATACCCTTTATTGTACTATATAATATCCAGGGAAACAAAGGGCCGCTAGATCATCCCATTGTCGTTTCAGAGTAAATGAAAAAAGGGCAAAAGACCGCAAAACCGTCTTTGCCCCTATTGTCCATATAGACCCGTTCTGCATGGATCATTACCATACAAATCAGAAGCGCTGCTGCTGCCTGCGGTCAGCGCGCTCGCTGCGCTCCAACGCTTCCCAATCCTCCTGATCGGCCAGCTCTTCGGAAAATTCCACGTCCTCGTTGTGTCCGCTGGACATTCTTGACGCTTTAGCCGCGTTGGGGCGTTTTGCATCCTGTTTGTGCTCGCTCATTTTCTCATTTCCCTCCTTCGGATATTTGCAAGTTACATCATCCCGCCCAGCTCTTCAATAATGCGTAAAGCCTGATGATGACTGGACTCGTCCACGACGACCGTCAGCAGGATATCGTGACCGGTCGGTCCACCCTGCCCGCCATGGCTCATCCCGCTTGCAGCCGGATCGGCTGCCGACAAGATGCTTGCCGACCTGTTGGTTATCTCCGCATCCTGAGTTATTGCCGCCAGGCTCGAAATATTGCCGCCGACTGGATTTTGCGGGTCATAACCCTCTCCCGAATATCTGCTGAAGCGATCGATAGACAAGTCTGCGACCCGAAGGGCCTGCAGCTTCCTGGCAGCACCTTCCGCCTCTTCCGGGCTTTTGAAATAAGCGAGTATGTTTTTTTCACCCATCCGTAATCACCTGCCTTCCATCGGCATGTATTGAACCTGCTTCTTGCGCAGTTTCTTAGTCTGTAGGATGCAATAATGAATGGTACTTTATACAAATGATTCGTTCTTTTAAAATTTGAAACTATTATCGGTGCGGTTCGTATATACTCTTATATAAATACCACATTTACAGTAGGAGGGTTTACTTAAGGTATGTTCAAGAAAATGACGGCGCTCGTTATGGTATTCACTTTATTGTTTGCTTTCGCCTCTACGGATTTCGCTGACGCACGGCGCGGCGGAGGTTTTAAATCCGGGCCACGCAGCTACACGACAACGCCGAACAAATCAAGCAACGTCAATAAGTCGGAATCCAACACGACGAACAAATCAACTACAACGACAGGAGCAACAAATAATAGAACCGGAGGATTTTTCGGCGGCGGCAGCTTCATGAAAGGCATGATGGTCGGCGGTTTGGCTGGACTTCTGTTCGGAGGGATGTTCGGAAACATGGGCGCCTTCGGTGAATTATTCGGGCTCGCCATCAACCTGCTTGCCATCTACCTGATCGTACGGGTAGCCGTTGCTCTATTCCGCAGGTTCAAGAAACCGCAGGTGTACCAAGGCCCGCGTCATGATGACCACGACAATCGCGGAGGAAGATATTAACCTATGATTCTTAGCATGGATGAAATCATCAACGCGATTTGTATTCATACAGCCGAGCGTACCGGCTTGCGTCCTACGGACATCCAAGTTGAGCTGAGCTGGGATGAAGATACAGGTTATACCGGCGAGGTCTGGGCTAATGGGCGCAGCCGTTACCTGATCGAACTGAATATTATAGAAGCGATTATCCAGTATGTATACAAAGAATATGGTATTCGGGCTTTCAAGGACGATATTTCCCTGGAACTGGACGAAGAAATTACGGCTACAATCAAGCAATAATGGTCATGCTGCACACTATAGCAGAGGCACCCTGTCGTTAATAACGGCCAGGGTGCCTTTTTTGCTGGTTCATACCTGCTATTTACTTTGTCCAATCCGCTTTGCTGTGAAGTTTTATTACATATTGCATCTATACGCTGCAAGCTTTATTATTGATCAACCTTCTTGCTCCCCAATAAGAAATTAAGCTGCTCCAGCAGGTTGCCGCCCCCAGTTAAGGAAATCGAGCCGATTTTCTCGCAAATCTTCGCTCCCTTTGCATGACATGGTTGTAATACAGCACGCCGGCCTCATGCTCCGCCACCTCTAACATATGATAATAGCCATGCAGTTTCGGCAAAATAACTGGATCAACCTCAGCCGGCAATTCGGGATTGCGAATATCGACATGAACGAAGCTATGCTTCTTCAGAACATTCCAAAAAGCGTATGTCCCCGGCTTAAGCAGCCTGCTGAACCGACCATCCTCGTAATGCAGCACATATTCGTGGTCCATAACCTGGACGATCTCAAGCTCCCGCTTGAGATCGTCATCATGCATAAACAGCTGCAAATCCTGGCCATCTATTTCAAACGGCATTGCTGTATCGACCACGATGATATCGCTCTCCGTAAACGGGGATAGGCGGTACGTTCCCGGCTGCAGCATTTTCTCATAGTTCCCCTGCTTGAACAGCAGGCCTCGCTTGCCCTTATGTATCGTAATTTTTTTCAACATCTCATTCTTCCTCCTTCACGGCGGCTTCACCGTCGATTCATGACCTCATGCAGAGGCATCCTCCTGCCGCATCAACGGAGCTCTGTTTAAGAAATGCCGGCTATCTGCGCCTCGCCGAAGCATCCATGAGCATACCGCAAGACTCGTTTGCCTTCTTCCGGTCTGCCCGTTTCTCCTACAGGAGCAGCGTTCGGCCAGCAATTTCGGTATCCGCAAAGCTGCAAAGCTTCTGCGGCAGCGTGCATAACAAGCCACCGAGGATCCCTCCATCAGGCCATCATCTGTACCTTTGTCTCTCGATTAAAAGTCGAGTGCTCTACCACTGAGCTAATCCTTCTCTAGGGATAAGGGATTCGAACCCTTGCAATAGGAGATTTCATGCCTCTGACAATACAGCATGCTAGGCATAGATTGTATGCCTGCACTGCGGAATGATCGGACATCCCAGCCTGGGTAAAGCCAGCCGTGCATGAACTCATAGCTATCATCGCTTATTATGGAGAGAACGAACATGGCGAAAGTATTACGAACCGGGCATTTCTTCTCCGAAAAAGAAAAAAACCGACGTCTTTATGACGTCGGTCGGCCTGAATCCCTGTGTTTATTCAGTTTGCCATTCTCAATCCCCGCGGAATGCCCGCTTCACCCGGTCGAAGAATGACTGCTCGTTCTCATGTGTATGCTCCCCGTCCAGCGCAGCGATTTGCCGCAGCAGATCCTTCTGCTCGTCACTCAGCTTGCTTGGCGTGACAACGACAACCTTGATATGCTGGTCGCCCTGGCCGATACCGCGAAGCCGCGGTACCCCTTTGCCTTTCAGGCGGAAATAAGTGCCTGTCTGGGTACCAGCCGGTACCTTCAGCTTCACTTTCTCCGTTAGCGTCGGGATTTCGATTTCATCCCCCAATGCCGCCTGGGCAAAAGTCAGCGGAATTTCGCAATAAATGTCATCGCCTTCGCGCTCGAAGAAATCATGCGGCTTCACGCGAATGACGATGTACAAGTCCCCTGCCGGGCCGCCACGCAGCCCGCCTTCCCCTTCGCCGCTCATTCGCAGTTGAGCGCCATCATCTACCCCCGCTGGAATGCGAACGTGGATTTTACGCTGCTTCTTCACTTTGCCGTTGCCTTGGCAGGTTGAGCATTTGTCTTTAATGATTTGTCCTTTACCCGCACAGTTGCTGCAGGCACGGCGGTTCACCATACGGCCGAACGGCGTGTTCTGAACGACTTCCTGCTGCCCTGTGCCATGACAGACGGAACAGGTATCCGGCTTCGTGCCCGGCTTGGCTCCGGAACCAAAACACGTGTCGCAGTTCTCCGTACGTGGAATCGTGATGTCGCTCTCTTTGCCGAAAATGGCTTCCTTGAACTCGATCGTCATTGTATACTGCAAATCATTGCCGCGCTGCGGCGCATTCGGATCGCGGCGGCCACCGCCACCGCCGAAGAACATATCGAAAATATCGCCAAAGCCGCCGAAATCGCCCCCGGAAAATCCGCCGCCCATCCCCTGATTCGGATCGATATGGCCATATTGGTCATAGCGGGAACGTTTCCCCGAATCGCTAAGGACATCGTATGCTTCCTTGACTTCTTTAAATTTATCCTCCGCATCCGGCGCCTTGTTCACGTCAGGGTGATACTGACGCGCCAGTTTGCGATAGGATTTCTTGATTTCATCGTCAGTCGCGCTCTTGCCAACGCCCAACACCTCATAATAGTCGCGTTTTTCAGCCATCCTTCCACCCCCACTATTGCTATAGCTTTACTCTCTCCCGGACAGACCCTCTATCCGGCAAAAGGAAAGTCAAAGCACGGAATGCCCCGCGCTTTGACCTTCCCGGTTCACCAAAGTGTATGGTTAACCAATCGCTGCTTATCCAGCACGATTAGTCTTGCTTCTTGTCTTCGTCTACAACTTCGTATTCAGCATCTACGACATTGTCTTTGCCAGCTCCGCCGGCAGCAGCACCATCAGCGCCTTCAGCTTGACCCGCTTGAGCCTGAGCTTGCTCATACAGCTTCACGGACAATTGTTGTACAATCTCCGTCAGCTTCTCGGAAGCGGCTGTGATCTCGTCGATATTGTCGCCTTCGAGCGCCTTTTTCAGCTCGTCTTTAGCTACATTGGCTTTCTCCGTTTCCGCAGCGTCGACTTTGTCGCCAAGCTCTTTGATTGTTTTGTCCACGCTGTAAATGAGCTGGTCGCCGTTGTTCTTCGCTTCTACAAGCTCTTTGCGTTTCTTGTCTTCTTCCGCATGAAGCTCGGCGTCCTTCATCATTTTCTCTACTTCCTCGTCGCTCAAGCCGCTGGAAGAAGTGATCGTGATTTTCTGGCTTTTGCCGGTTCCTTTGTCCGTTGCCGATACGTTAACGATCCCGTTGGCATCGATATCAAAGGTAACTTCGATTTGCGGCACGCCGCGCGGTGCGAGCGGAATGTCGCCCAGCATGAAGCGACCCAGCGATTTGTTGCCTGCCGCCATTTCGCGCTCCCCTTGCAGAACGTGAATCTCGACGCTAGGCTGATTGTCTGCATAAGTAGAGAAGACTTGCGATTTGCTCGTCGGAATCGTCGTGTTGCGATCGATCATTTTCGTAAATACGCCGCCTGCGGTTTCGATACCGAGGGACAACGGAGTAACGTCGAGCAATACGACGTCTTTTACGTCGCCTGTCAGGACGCCCGCTTGTACCGCAGCGCCAAGAGCAACAACTTCGTCAGGGTTAACGCCCTTATGCGGCTCTTTGCCTGTCAGTTTCTTGATCGCTTCTTGAACGGCAGGAATCCGTGTGGATCCGCCGACCAATACAATCTTGTCGATCTCCGCAGGAGTCAAGCCGGAGTCGCTCAGTGCGCGGCGTGTCGGTTCAAGCGTCCGTTCTACGAGATGTGCGGACAGCTCTTCGAATTTAGCGCGTGTCAAGTTCATCTCCAAGTGCTGAGGCACGCCGTCGGCTACGGTGATGAACGGAAGGGAAATCGTCGTCGTCAGGACACCGGATAATTCCTTCTTCGCCTTCTCGGCAGCATCTTTAAGACGCTGTACAGCCGCTTTGTCCTTGCCGAGGTCGATGCCTTGATCCTTCTTGAACTCAGCCACAAGGTAATCGATGATCACTTGGTCAAAGTCGTCGCCGCCCAGACTGTTGTCCCCGCTGGTTGCCTTAACTTCGAAGAAGCCGTCCCCAAGCTCTAGAATGGATACGTCAAACGTACCGCCGCCCAGGTCATAGACAAGAATCGTTTGGTCTTCCGCTTTCTCCATACCGTATGCCAATGCAGCTGCCGTAGGCTCGTTCACAATACGCAACACTTCGAGGCCCGCGATTTTGCCCGCATCCTTCGTCGCTTGGCGCTGGCTGTCATTAAAGTAAGCCGGAACGGTAATAACCGCTTGGGTAACCGTTTGGCCAAGGTACGCTTCGGCATCGGATTTCAGCTTTTGCAAAATAATTGCTGAAATTTCCTGCGGCGTCATTTCTTTGCCGTCGATGCTCTCCTTATGATTTGTACCCATATGTCTTTTGATCGAAATGATCGTGCGGTCCGGGTTCGTAATAGCCTGGCGCTTAGCCGTTTCACCGACAACGCGCTCACCGTCTTTCTTGAAGCCTACAACGGATGGCGTCGTACGCGCGCCTTCCGGGTTAGGGATAACGACAGCCTCGCCGCCTTCCATAACGGCTACGCAAGAGTTTGTAGTTCCTAAGTCAATACCGATTACTTTGCTCATATAAGTAATGTCCTCCTTAATGGATTGTGCTTATGTGTGTACTTCATTTAACCACTGACTTTGACCATCGCCGGACGAAGTACCTTGTCCTTCAACATATACCCTTTCTGTACCTCTTCGACAACGATGCCTTCCTCATACTCATCCGATTCCACCTGCATGATCGCCTGATGGAATTCCGGATTGAACGGCTCGCCAATGGTCTCCATTGCCTTCAAACCTTCGGATCCCAGCACGCCTTCGAGCTGGCGGAAAATCATTTCTACTCCTTTGGCATAGGAAGAAATATCAGCCCCCTGCTCGCCGCTGGCGATCGCCCGCTCGAAATTATCGATAACCGGCAGCAGTTCGGTGATCAGCTTCGCAGAAGCGTACTTCCCTAGCTCTTCCTTCTCTTTCTGCGTACGCCTGCGGAAGTTATCAAAATCCGCCTGCGCTCTCAGCATCCGCTGCTGCTGCTCTTCCAGTTCAGCGCGAAGCGCCTCTACCTCTTTATTGCTCCCTTCAGCCGAGCTTGACTCAGGAGTTTGCTGCTCATTAGGCACTTGCTCCTCCGGAGTGTTGTTCTCGTCCGCTGTATGTTCTTGATTCACGTTATCGCTCATTTCCAACTCTTCCTCTACATTCGTATTGATGTTGTCTTGAATCGGTTCCTGCTCTTTCAAGAAGTTCACCTCCTTAACATGCGGTAAAACATAAATATCATGCTCATTCTTATTAATGTAAGCGGGACAGGAATTCTGTAAGATCCTTAGATAACATATCCAAAATCCGCATGACCCGGGCATACTCCATTCTTGTTGGACCCAAAATGCCGATCGTGCCTACAGCGCCGCCGTCAATGGCGTAAGTCGCCGTAATCAGACTGCAGTTGGCAAATGCTTCATGCTTGTTCTCGGTACCGATACGCACCTGAATACCTGACCCCTTCTGAGCAGCGGTCATCATCTTCAATAGCGTCGGCGTCTCCTCCAAAAGGTCAAGAATGCTCTTTACCTTCTCGACATCCCGGAATTCCGGCTGCGTCAGCATATTGGTAGTTCCGCTAAGAAACAGCCGCTGGCCCTCTGTTCCGTCACTGTCGAGCGCTTCATCCAGCACCTTGATCAAATCCTCGAAATGGCCGATATGCCGCTGCATTTCTTGACCGATTTCGTTGTACAGGGCCGACTTCAGCTTATAAATCGGCACGCCGGCCAGCCTGTGATTAAGCAGGTTGACGACCTTCTCTATTTCTGAAATGGATATGCCTGGCGGTATTGACACCGTCTTGTTCTCGACCTGCCCGGTATTTGTCACAATAATGGCAACCGCCGTAGTTTCATTAAGGGGCAGCAGCTGAAAATGACGAAGAGAGGTGTGGAATACTTCCGGCCCAAGCAGAATAGAGGTATAGTTCGTCATATGCGATAAAATCGTCCCCGCATGCTGAATGACCTGCTCGGTCGCATTCAGCTTCTCGGCAAAAAACGACTTCATCGTCCCCAGCTCTTCCGAGGTTAACAGATTGAACGGCATCATATGATCAACATAATATCGGTATCCTTTGTGAGACGGTATACGGCCTGCTGAGGTATGTGGCTGCTCAAGAAATCCGAGCTCCTCCAAATCTGCCATTTCATTGCGGATGGTTGCCGGACTGTAGCCGACATCGCCTCGCTTAGAAATGCTTCGGGATCCCACCGGCTCCGCCGAACGAATATAATCATCTACTATAGCTGTCAATATCATTCTTTGGCGTTCCGTTAACATGAAAATCCCTCCTATTAGACTATTGACCGCATTCGTTAGCACTCACTCATATCGAGTGCTAATCGCTAATACAAAAATACCAAACCGACAAGACGATTGTCAAGTCAGTTCAGTATCTTAAGTACTGCTATTTCGTCACAGGCGTGCTGCTTCGGGCAGTGAATGCAGTCCGTCCAGACTTTCTCCGGGAAAATATCCTTCTCTACGACTGTAAAGCCGTTTTTCAAGAAAAAAGAAACTTCATAAGTCAGCGCCATGACCTTCGGTATGCCGAGGCCCTTTGCTTCCTCCACCAGCTGCGCCACAAGCAGAGAGCCAAGCCCTCGCCCCTTATACCCTTCGGCTATGCCAAGCGACCGGATTTCCACGAGCTCTTCGCCTAATCGGCACAGGGATCCGCAGCCAACGACCATACCGTCAACTTCAGTCACGACGAAGTCGTTAATCTGCCGGCTTAGCACCTCTCTCGATCGCGGCAGCATAATGCCCCGCTGGGCATACCCATCAATCATTTGAAATAGAGGCTCTACATCTTCTAGTTTTGCTCTTCTGCATACAGCTACAGCAGGCATGCTGATCCCTCCTCGAATCCGGCACAATAATATGAATAAATATACAACAAAGCGTATATAAGTTCAATATATTATTTTCCGTCCAAGGCACCTATAAATTCGGCGAATACCTCGTTGCCAAACAATATCCCCTTCCGGCTCAGCCGGTAGCCTCCTGCCTCCGCGGTTCTCTCCAGCAATCCGGCATCCACCATTTTGCTAAACTGCTTCCCGAAGACGTCATCAAGCCGGAGCCCGAACTGACGCTGAAACCGTTCATCCGAAATGCCTTCCAATACGCGGAGGCCGACCATGACGAAATCCTCCATCGCTTCCTCGCGGGATATTTCAAACCGCTCGAGAATCGGTCTTCCCTGCTGAGTTGCTTCATTATATGGGTTAACGCCCTTAATGTTGACATGGCGGCAGCGTTTTACGTAACCGTGAGCGCCAGCACCCAGGCCGTAATAATCCTCGTTCCGCCAATAAGTTATATTATGCCGGCTCTCAAAGCCGGGCTTGGCAAAATTGCTGATTTCGTATTGCTTGTATCCCGCTTGCTCCATCCGCTCCATCAGCAGCAGATACATTTTCAATTCGTCCTCCTCCGCCGGAAGGGGAAGCTGATTCTTCTGATACATCGTATGGAAAAGCGTATTCTCCTCAACTTTAAGGCTGTATATGGAATAATGCGGCAGACCGAGCTCCAGCGCTCTAGACACGCTGTAATCCAGCATTTCGACCGTCTGGTTCGGCAGGCCGAACATCAGGTCGATCGACAGATTGTCCAGCCCGGCCGCTCTCGCATTCTCCAAGCTGCGGAAGACATCATCGGTGTTATGGATTCGCCCGATCCCGCTAAGCAGCTCGTTCTGGAACGCCTGCACGCCGAAGCTGACACGATTGACGCCCCCCACTTTCATGACGGCCAGCTTCTCCAAGTCCACCGTACCGGGATTAGCCTCCATGGAAAACTCGATGTCTGCTGCCCAATTCGGAAAGTGACGGCGTACGGAGGACAGAAAGAACTCCATTTCATCCGGCTTGAGTACGGTCGGCGTACCGCCGCCGACAAATATGCTCTTAATCTCACCGGGCGGCGTCTCGCGCACCGTCAGTTCCATCTCAAGGTCAAGCGCCCGTAAATAATCCATGACCGGCTGATCTTTGAGAACGTAAGAGTTGAAGTCGCAATAGAAGCATTTATTCGTGCAAAACGGAATGTGGATATATACGGCTTGAGGAGCCGTTTGCGGAAGGTGCAAGGACCCCCGCGACTCCCCCCCGTCCATTTTCATTTGATGGCTCACGCTGGTGCCCCTCCTTCATATGTTGATCTGCCGAATTTAATGATCGTTTCAAACGATAGTACGGAAAAAGGAAAGCCCTCCGGCTTTCCTTGTCCATCCCTATCAAATGCGGCAGAATGATCAGTTAATTGTCGTCGATTTTCAGCACCGCCATGAATGCTTCCTGCGGCACCTCTACGTTACCTACCTGCTTCATGCGCTTCTTGCCTTCTTTTTGCTTCTCGAGCAATTTGCGCTTACGGGAGATGTCCCCGCCATAACACTTGGCAAGCACGTTTTTGCGCATCGCCTTGACCGTCTCTCTAGCTACGATCTTCGTACCGACGGATGCCTGGATCGGCACCTCGAACATTTGGCGTGGAATCAGCTCGCGCAGCTTCTCGCAAATGCCGCGGCCACGGTGGAAAGCCCGGTCTCTGTGAACGATGAAGGACAACGCATCCACCTGCTCCCCGTTGAGAAGGATGTCCATTTTGACCAGGTTCGATTGACGGTAGCCGGAAAGCTCGTAGTCAAAGGAAGCATAGCCCTTCGTGCTCGATTTCAACTGGTCGAAGAAATCGTACACGATTTCGGACAATGGAACCTGATACGTAATCGTTACCCGCGTCGTATCGAGGTACTCCATATTGATGAATTCCCCGCGTTTGCTCTGGCAAAGCTCCATGACGGTACCTACGAAATCATTCGGTACGATGATGGACGCTTTGACGTACGGCTCCTCCACGTGATCGATCTTGCCGACCTCCGGATAGTTCGACGGGTTATCAATCGATATCGTCTCTCCGTTCGTCAGGGCCACTTTGTATATAACGCTTGGCGCGGTCGTAATGAGCGGGATATTGAACTCGCGCTCGATACGTTCCTGAATGACGTCCATGTGCAGCAGACCAAGGAATCCGCAGCGGAATCCAAAGCCAAGCGCACTGGAGGTTTCCGGCTCGAAGCTCAGCGAAGCATCGTTCAGCTGCAGCTTCTCCAGCGCTTCGCGCAAATCGTTGTAATCCGACGTGTCGATCGGATACAGGCCGCAGAATACCATCGGATTGATCTTACGATAACCCGGGAGCGGCTCTGCCGTCGGATTCTTCGCATCCGTGATCGTATCCCCGACTTGCGTGTCGCCCACCGTCTTAATTCCGGCGACGATAAATCCTACATCCCCAACATTAAGCTCGTCTACCATCGTCATCCGCGGCATGAACGCGCCGACCTCGATGACCTCAAACGACTTACCGGTCGACATCATTTTAATCTTGGAGCCTGCCTTGATATGTCCATTAATAACGCGGACATATACGATAACCCCTTTGTACGGGTCATAATGCGAGTCGAAGATCAGCGCCTTCAGCGGCTCGTCGGGATCTCCCGTCGGCGCAGGCACCTTCTGCACGACCTGCTCGATAATTTCTCTAATGCCGATCCCGGCTTTCGCTGAAGCATGGACAGCCTCGCTTGCATCCAGTCCAATCACATCTTCGATCTCCTGCTTCACGCGATCTGGATCAGCACTCGGCAAATCGATCTTGTTGATGACTGGCAAAATTTCAAGATTGTTATCCAATGCCAAGTAGACGTTAGCCAGCGTTTGAGCTTCGATCCCTTGTGCGGCATCGACGACCAGAAGCGCCCCTTCACAGGCTGCCAAGCTTCTGGATACCTCGTACGTGAAGTCGACGTGTCCTGGCGTATCAATCAAATTAAGCACATATTCTTCACCGTCATCTGCACGGTAAGAGAGACGTACGGCCTGAAGCTTAATCGTAATTCCGCGTTCTCTCTCCAAATCCATCGTATCAAGCACCTGCTGCTGCATTTCCCGCGAGGTCAATGCCCCGGTATATTCCAAAATGCGGTCAGCCAACGTTGATTTGCCATGGTCGATATGTGCAATAATACAGAAATTCCGAATTTTTTGCTGCCTTGCTCTAATATCTGTCATTGTTACCCCCACCACAAATCCTTTGAAGTATAATCAATTTATTATATCAGGTATAGAAAGCATCAGCAATGTTGGCATTGTGCAGTAGTTTTTTTGCCATCCTGTTCTCCGTTTAAATAATAAAAAATTCCCGACTCGGGCTGCTCTACAACCTGCCGTCGGGACAATTCCTTCTATATAATATAGAAGCTACTATATAACTTCCGCTCTACAGTTTAAGGAACGCTTGCAAAGTACGGTCGCCCAAATATGGCAAATACTCGTGTCCGTATTCGTGGTAGACCAGCAGCTCCTTTTCCGCTTGGATCTTGTTATAAACCGCAAATTGCGTGGACGGCGGACAGATCGTATCGGCAAGTCCGGTCACAAACAACACCTTGGCCTTAATCCGGCTGGCCAGATTTTGAATGTCGATATAACCCAGCTTCGTGAAAATCTCTTCCTCCCGCAAGTGGTGGGAGTCGAAGAAACGGAAGTAATAATGAATCTCTTCATAAGCTGAAGTCGTGATGTTCAGTTCCCAGGCTCTCCGGTAATCGCACAGAAACGGATATACGGGTACCGCCAGCCTGACCTTCGGTTCCAGCGCGGCGCAAGCCGTTGCAAGGGCGCCTCCCTGCGAGAGGCCGTGCACGCCTATTCGCTCCAGATCCACATGATCCATGCTCATCAGAATTCTCACTGTTTGTACCGTATCGAGAAAGACGTTCCGAAAATACAGCTTATCCGGATTCGGGTCATCGATACCCCGGATAATATGGCCTCGAATCGTCGTTCCCTGTACCGTCAAATTATCCTCTGACAAGCCGCCTTGGCCGCGGCAGTCCATCGCCAACACCGTAATGCCGTGAGCCGCGTAATTCACCTTATCCGCCCAATCCCCGCTATCGCATGAATAGCCATGGAACATCGCCATCGCCGGCCCTTTACCTTCTACCTTCTTCGGCTTCACGTATTTCGCATGTATCCGCGCTCCGCCTACGCCGATAAAATACAGGTGATAGCAATCCGCCAACGGACTGACAGACTCGGCCGGAACCAACTCATAATCCAGCGGCTGCCCTGCAAGCTCCTGAAGCGCTCTTTCCCAATACGAGTCAAAATCGGCCGGTTTCGGACTGCTTCCTTCATATTGCTTCAACTCTGCTAATGGCATGTCATTGCCCATCCGTCACGCCTCCTAAAATAAGAGGACGAAACCCGCTTCTAATTATGCATGATTTCGTCTTCTGCCTAGTGTAGTTGCCGCGAATCTCAAGTTACATCATGCCGATTCCGGCATCATCGGCCACTTCTTCGCTCGTCGCGATTACATAATCTACAATTTCCTTTACTTTCGTATACGCGACACCCACATAAGTATCCGCAGCCCCATAATAGATGGCGATCCGGCCCGTCTCAGCATCATGCAGCGTGGCACAAGGGAATACGACATTGTTCACAAAGCCACGCTCCTCGTACCACTCTTCGGGCGTCAGCACATAGTTCGCCGAACGGTACTTCACTTTGGACGGCTCATCCCGGTCAAGAATGACAGCTCCCATGCTGTATACGAGCCCGTTACACGTACCTGTAACGCCGTGATAGAACATAAGCCAGCCTTCCGTCGTCTCGATCGGAGCCGGACCGCCGCCGATTTTCACCGATTGCCACCAGCCTTGCCCACCTTTGGTCATGACATGGCGATGCTTGCCCCAATAGACGAAATCAGGGCTTTCGCTAAGGAATACATCGCCGAATGGCGTATGCCCGCTATCGCTCGGACGGGAGAGCATGACGAAATTGCCGTTGATTTTACGCGGGAAGAGCACTCCATTGCGATTGAATGGCAAAAAGGGATTTTCAAGGCGCACGAACGTTTTAAAATCCTCAGTCTGCGCCACGCCGATGGCAGCGCCGTAGAAGTCGGTGCACCAAATAATGTAGTACGTTCCGTCCACCTTAACGACCCGTGGATCATAGGCGTAGTTCGGCTGGAACGGATTGCCTGCGTCATCAACGAAATCGATCCGCTCTTCTTGGATCGACCAGTTCAGCGCATCGTCACTCCACCCAAGATGAAGATGCGGCCGCCCATTGATTGTTTCCGCGCGAAACACTCCGACGAATCGCCCCTCGAATGGCACTACAGCACTATTAAAAATACGGGCGATCCCCTTGGCCGGATTCCGCTTAATCACCGGGTTGTCGCTATGTCTCCATACAGGACCTATCGCTCCCTCTGGTTTTTCCTGCCAAGGCATGTTGGTTAATTTCTCTCCAATAATACGTACCTCTGTCATGAGATAATTCTCCTCCCAAAACGATAATCAGATTATTTATTTCACGGAACCTTGCGCAAAACCGTTATAAATATATTTCTGCAAGGCAAGAAATACGACGAGAATAGGAATAATCGTAATCATAATCGCGGCGCATATGACCTCCCACTGCGATCCGTAAGGGCCTTTAAACTTGAACAAAGCAGTGGAGATAACCTGCAAATTCTCACCAGGCATATAAAGGAAAGGGGTATAGAAGTCGTTATAAACGTTTACGCCCTTTACAATAATGACTGTTACAATCGCCGGAGCCAGCAGCGGCAGCACGATCTTGAAAAAGATCGTTATGTAAGAAGCGCCATCCAGCATGGCAGATTCATCCAAGGATTCAGAAATGGTATCTAAAAATTGCAAGAAAATATACACGGCTATAATGTCTGTTCCCAAGTAAAGAAGAATCGGCGCAAATCGCGTATTTACCATGTCCAGCGCGTCAATAATTCGAAACGTTGCAACCTGTGTCGTTACACTCGGGATCAAGGTTGCCAACAAAAATGCTCCCATGAGCAGCTTGCTGCCACGGAATTTGAACCGATTGAGCACATATGCGATCATGGAGCCGATCAGCGTAGCCCCAGCAATGGAGATGATCAGAATAAAGATCGTATTGCCGAAACCAAGCAGCATTTTCCCATCAACAAAAGCCTTCGTATAGTTCGAAAAATATGTCCAATTTTGCGGTGGGTCCAACGGACTGGTCGCACCGTATTCAGCATTTGTTTTTAATGATGAGAAGAATACAACGATAATCGGTAGTAGCGCCGTAAAAGCGCCTAAAACTAAAGTGATGTATTTAACCGTACTACCTATTGCATATTTAAGCTTATACATAATCAATCATCCCCCTTAATCAGCACCCGCTGGAGCAGTGTCACGAGAATGACGATAATAAGCAGCACGACGGCCATAGCCGAAGCAAGACCCAGCTTACTGTATTTAAATGCGACATCGACCGTTTGAATAACGAAGGTGTTACTTCCGTTAGAACCGCCGGTCATGATATATGGAATATCAAATGCGCTGATTGCGCCGCTAATAGACAAAATTAAGTTAAGCTGCAAAATTCGCTTGATGCTAGGCAGAATGATATGTTTGAATTGGTGCCAGCGGTTAGCCCCGTCAATGTCAGCCGCCTCGTAAATGTCTTTGCCGATGGATGATATGGCCCCGAGGAAAATAATAAAGTTGAAGCCCATGTACCTCCACAGAGATGCGCCTGCGAGCGAAATATTAATAATATTCGGATTGAATAGCCACCCTTGCGATAAATGCCCCAGTCCCAGAACATGAAGCAGCGTATCCAGTGTACCGTCAGGACGGAAGAAAACTAGGAATATAAAGCCGATGGCTACCCCATTAAGCAGGTAAGGGAAAAATAAAACCCCTTTAAAAAAATTTTTAAAGCGTACATTAAAGCTAAGTATGGTAGCGAAATAAAGGGCTAATCCCAGCTGTACGAAGGTCGCTCCAAAATAGTAAAGACTGACTTTGAAGACGGAAAAATATTTTGGATTCGTAAAAATCGTTTTATAGTTATCAAATCCAACGTAATCAAAAGTTTTACTATAACCATTCCAGTTCGTAAAACTGTACTTTAACATATTGAATACAGGGAGATAAGCAAACGTGAACAGTAAGACGACCGGAATAAACGAGAACGCGATTATTATGATTCGTCTTTGCGTCTTGTAGCTTAGGTTTGCAAACACCACTCACACCTCCAGGTCTTGCTTCTGTCTTATTTCGGATAATGGAGGAAAACGCACTTTCATGCGTCCCCCCGTGATTTCAACCCGCAAGATACTCCGGATCGCTTATTGCTGCGTTACTTTTGTCCGGGATTTCACCCATCCCTCGTTCAGTTCTTTCATAATGTCATCGAAGGATTCCTTACGATTGCCGACCGCAGCTTCAATTATCCGTTTCTTGAAATCAGGCTGCCACAGACCGATTTCGGCATCCTTATCGATCTTGTCCACCCAGCCCTCTTGACCTGGCTGTGCCGGAGTTTGCAGTTCAAACTTAACTTCTGTACCTTCAAATTGCTTGAGAGTCTCCGGGAGTGCAGCGCCGACTACCGGACTCATTCCGCCAGCTACCTCAGTCGGGTAACCAGATTCTTTAATGAACCAGTCGACCCATGCTCTCGCAGCTTCCTTGTTCTTGCTATGCTTGCTAATACCTAATGTGTAGTCATCCGCCAATGGCATGATAACCTCTTTAGCATTTGTAGGGAACGGCATGTAGGCGATATCCGCCGGATTGGCTGCCAGCTCCTGTACTTGCCCAATCGCCCAGGAGCCTAGCACCATAGCGCCGATTTTACCGTTAGCAAGATCAGACTTGGAAGCTTCCCAATTCGTCGTCGTCGGGTCTTTCTCGATCAACCCTTGCTCGGCGGCATCGTACATTACTTTATACAGCTCATAGTGCGGCTGGCCAGGCACAAAGTTATCGTCGGTGTTCGGCTGCGTTACGTTTACATAGTCCACATCGCCAGCAACTGTCGTAAGTACGGACTCCCACTGGGTCAATGGCCAGCCGTCAGCATAGTTCGTGTACAGCGGAATAGCGCCGCCTTTCTCCTTAATCGCTTTCAGCGCTGCCAAGAATTCATCCGCCGTTCTAGGCGCCGCCGTCACCCCAGCGTCTTCAAACACCTTCTTGTTATACAGAATGCCGGAGAAGTTAACCGCAGTCGGAATCCCGTAAGCTTTGCCATCTACAGCTCTCTCTTCCAGACCAATGTATTCCTTGCTCATTTCCTCCAGATCGCCAAGCGGCTCAAAAAATTGAGGCGTATCTACAAGTGGAATACTCGTCGGCAGCAAGAGGACATCTCCATAATCATCGGAGCTCATTCGCACCGTGATTTGCCCTTCATAATCAGACAGAGCTTGGAACTTTACTTTTACATCCGGGTATTCCTCGTTAAACTTGGCAGCGTACTCTTTGAATACCGTATCCACAATATCTGTTCTTTGCGTGATCACGGTAATCTCGCCTTTGACTCCCCCGCCATTGCTTGAACCGTTACTGCTTGTCCCGCCGTTAACTGCTCCATTACCGCCTTTGCCTCCGCAGCCTGCAAGCAACCCTAGTACGAGCGTCAAAGCCATTAACCCCAATACCACTTTTCGTCTCTTCATTCTTGCAACCCCTCTCTATTAAATTAGGTTATCGGTAACTTACAACTCAGATGGTATACTGAATGCGTTTTCCCGTCAATCATTTAATTTTCTTTTTTTGTTTTCACTATGGTTTTAACACCTGCAAAACTTATGCAGTAAAGCTTTTTTGCCCATTGGCTATTTTCGAGAAGAACCTTTTTGAAACAAGCTGAAAAATTTCAAGAGTTCAACATAAAGTCATGAAATTAAATATATAAATTAAGTTAACGATTAGCTAATTTATAACTTATTCTAAACTTTTCTTTATCTTTAAAAAATATAAATGTATACTACCTGTAGGCTATTGCATTAAAGTTATGATTTTGTATGACGTGAAAGCAGGTGGTTTTATGAAGAGCAACATTACGATGCGGGATATCGCGAATAAGCTCGGTGTCAGCAGTGTGACGGTATCCAAAGCACTTAACGATAAAGAAGGTGTTAGCGAGGAGCTTAAACAGAAGATCAAAGCTTTGGCCGGGGAAATGGGCTACCGTTACAACTCTGCGGCCAAATCAATTAAAGACGGTTTATCGAAAAATATCGGCGTGCTCATCCCCGAGCGGTTTACCGGGATGTCCCACTCGTTCTATTTACGCGTATATCAGCAAATTTCGCTGCTCCTGGATCAATACGGATATTTCAGCATTCTAAATATTTTGAGCAACGAGGATGAGGAGCATTTGAATTTTCCCCGGGTCTACAGCGAAAATAAGGTCGACGGCATCATCGTCCTCGGCCAAATCAGCAAACAGTATATCGAGACGGTCCAAAACATGGATCTTCCGAAAATATTTCTTGATTTCTATGACGAGCATGCCGACATCGATTCCATTGTTACCGACAACTTCTACGGCGCTTACGAGATGACGAATTATTTGATTCGCAACGGTCACCGCAGAATCGCCTATGTCGGGAATATTTATTCGACGAGCAGCATCCAGGACCGGTATCTCGGCTACTATAAATCCTTGCTGGAGCATGGGATGCAGCTGGATCAAACCTTGATATTAAGCGATCGGGACGACAAGGGAAAATTTATCGACATTGCGCTGCCGGACCCGCTGCCGACCGCCTTCGTCTGCAATTGCGACCAAATCGCTTATCTGCTGGTCGACAAGCTGAAACTGAACGGTTTCAGCATCCCCGAGGATTGCTCCGTTGTCGGCTTCGATAACGACATATACGCCACACTAACCTCGCCACAGCTTACGACGGTCGAGGTCGACATTGAGCAAATGGCCAAATCGGCCGTCAAATTCATCATGGATAAAATCGAGAACCCGCATCGCAAGTTCGGACGCGTTATGGTGCAGGGCAATATTATTTACCGGCAATCAGCCAGACAAATAGACACCGAAGCCAAAAACATATCTTGCACTTGATGCTGAACAAATCCGCCCTTAGTGGCGGTTTTTTCATTTTCGCCACAATTTACGGTTGATTTATTTGCCGAAAACATCTATATATTAGTTATATAACATAATAAATATTATGATAACAAATCTAACAAATGTCTTAACTACCTTTTCAAACCGCTGTTTTTTCACGCTCCACAACTTACTAACAAAGAGAGGCTGATACGATGAAAATGCCGGATTACATCGCCGGAATGACCTGGGGATTCATGGGTGTTCGCGGAACATGGGCAAATGACGAAGCTAAGCGTTCTATGGAACAAATGGCTGCTGCAACCGGGGCCAACTGGACGGCCATCGCCTTCTCGGCGCTCCAGGCTACTGCCCATTCTACCGAAATTCCTTACTGGGAAGCGCCAACGGTAACAGACGAAGAAATAAGATGGGCGATTCGGGAAGCAAAAAACTTAGGATTGAACGTATGCCTGAAGCCGATTGTGAACTGCGCGGACGGAACCTGGCGGGCGCATATTAATTTTTTCGACAAAGATGTTCCGTGCGAACCCAAATGGTCGGACTGGTTCCGTTCTTATAGCGCCTACATCCTTCATTTTGCCAAAATTGCTGAGGAGACAGGCTGTGAAATGCTGTGCATCGGCTGTGAAATGGTACAGACGGATCGCCGGGAAGCCGAATGGCGGCAGTTGATTGCCGAAGTCCGTAAAGTGTACACGGGACTTGTTACGTATAATTGCGATAAATATCAAGAGGATAACGTCGACTGGTGGGATGCGTTGGATATCATCTCCTCCAGCGGCTACTATCCGGCAAACGATTGGGAGAATCAACTGGATCGCATCGAAACAGTCGTTCAGGCATACGGCAAACCGTTTTTCTTCATGGAGGCCGGCTGCCCGAGCCGCAGTGGCTCCGCCGCCATCCCTAACGATTGGACGCTGGCCGGCTCAGCAAATCAGGATGAACAGGTTAGATTTTACGATGCGATGTTCCACGCTTGCGACAGGCGGAAATGGGTTGGGGGCTTCATGCTGTGGGATTGGCCGGCAAGGCTCTATTCGCGCGAGGAAGCGGCAGCGGATGACGGTTATTGCGTCTATGGCAAAAAAGCCGAATCGGTTATTTTCGATTATTACACTTCCAAGATTAGAAATGGGGAATGAGCCTTGAGCGAACAAGCAAATACAGCTGCCTGGCTGGCGGAAATCGAAGACGAGCTGAATAATCATATTTTGCGCTTCTGGATGGAGCGTACCGTAGATGTGGATCACGGAGGATTCATCGGGGAGATGGATCATGCCGGAGCAATCCGGCCTCAGGCCGCAAAAAGCCTTGTCTTGAATGCGCGCATCCTCTGGACATTTTCGGCAGCCCACCGCGTATATCCGCACGCCGGATATTTACGTATCGCCGACAGAGCTTATAGCTATCTGCTGGACGCATTCATGGACAATGAATTCGGAGGATTATACTGGATGGTCGATTACACTGGCCAGCCAATTCAAGACAAAAAACAGGTGTATGGCCAGGCCTTCGTCATTTACGCGCTGTCGGAATACCATCTGGCATCAGGACGTCCCGAGCCAGTGCAACAGGCTGTCCAACTGTTTGAACTACTAGAGAAGCAAAGCTACGATCCCGTCCACCAAGGCTATATCGAGGCCCTCTCCCGCGACTGGCAGGTTACCGATGATTTGACCTTAAGCAACAAGGATTTGAACGAGAAAAAATCGATGAACACTCATCTGCACGTGCTTGAAGCCTACACTAACCTGTACCGGGTATGGAAGTCGGAAGCATTGGAACGGAAACTGAAGGAACTGATCCACGTTACGCTGGATTATATCATCAATCCAGAGAATGCTCATTTCTATCTGTTCTTCGATGAGGAGTGGAATGTAAAAAGCACACTTATCTCCTATGGCCACGATATCGAAGGCAGTTGGCTGCTCGTAGAAGCGGCAGAAGTACTGGAACATGAGCACAACCTGCTGGAGCGCGTCAAGCAAACGGCCATCGCCATGGCTGAGACGACGCTTGCTGAAGGCGTAGATAAAGACGGCGGACTATGGAATGAAGCCGATGAACAGGGGCTGACGGATACCAATAAGGATTGGTGGCCGCAGGCCGAGGCTATGGTCGGCTTCTATAATGCCTATCAGCTTACCGGAGACAAGAAATTCATGGAGGCCGCTCAAGGCTCCTGGCGTTTTATCCGCCATTTCATCTCCGATTCCATGCATGGCGAATGGCACTGGGCCGTACGCGAAGATGGCATTCCCATTGCAGAGCCGAAGGTCAGCGCTTGGAAATGCCCTTATCATAATGGAAGAGCTTGCCTGGAAATGATCGCTCGTTTGTGCAAATAATTTTATAAATGGAGGCCGTAAATATGAACGCACGATTTGCGGAAAGAAAAGCAGCATTAACCAAGAAGTATGAATCCCTGATTGCCCGTCCCAACGAGAAAATTCCGTTCAGCAACGGCATTTATGATCGCTATCGCTACCCGGTGCTTACCGCCGAGCATGCGCCCTTGATTTGGAAATATGATTTCAATCCGGAAACGAACCCGTTCTTCGCAGAAAGACTTGGCGTTAACGGCGTTTTTAACCCGGGAGCCATCGAGCTTAACGGCAAATTTTATTTGGTTGCCCGCGTAGAGGGAGTCGACCGTAAGTCCTTCTTCGCCGTCGCCGAAAGCGAAAGCGGCGTGGACGGCTTCCGCTTCTGGGATCATCCGGTCGTTCTCCCGGAAACCGAAGATCCCGATATCAACGTCTATGACATGCGTCTCGTGAAACATGAAGACGGCTGGATTTACGGCTTGTTCTGTACGGAGCGCAAAGACCCGAATGCGCCCAAAGGAGATTTGTCCAGCGCGATCGCCCAATGCGGCATTGCCCGCACGAAAGACCTCGCGACCTGGGAACGTCTAGCCGATTTGAAGACGAAATCTCCGCAGCAGCGCAACGTAGTGCTGCATCCTGAGTTCATCGACGGCAAATACGCTTTCTATACCCGGCCGCAGGATGGATTCATCGACGCCGGGTCAGGCGGCGGAATCGGCTGGGGGCTGTCCTCATCAATCGAGCAAGCTGTCATCGATGAGGAAACTATCGTGGATGAACGCCAATACCATACGATTAAAGAAGTGAAGAACGGCCAAGGCCCTGCCCCGATCCGCACGGATGCTGGATGGCTCCATATTGCGCACGGGGTGCGAAATACGGCAGCGGGACTAAGGTATGTACTGTACACTTTCATTACCGATCTGAACGAGCCGCACCGCATCACGCATAGCCCAGGTGGCCACTTGATAGCTCCAGAAGGCGAAGAGCGGGTCGGCGACGTCTCCAACGTCGTATTTTGCAACGGAATCATTGCTCGTGAGAACGGAGATGTTTACATTTACTATGCCTCCTCCGACACCCGGATCCACGTGGCCACAACCACGGCCCGGCAGCTGGTCGATTACGCGCTTCATACGCCGGAAGACCCTCTTCGTTCATTTGCATGCGTTGAACAAAGAATCGGGCTTATCAATAGCAATATTCGTTTCATGGCTGAAAACTTATAAATTCTATCATCGTAAGAAACGACAGAAACCTCGCCCTACGGCGAGGTTTCTCTTATTTTCCTCAAAGCCTCATATAGGCTCTATCGTACTGTTCAGGTTGATGCATGCGCTGCTTCTCTCGGTTTCGAGGCCGAATGCCGGTATAGCAACTCTACCGAAATAAGCCACTTCTCCACCGCCCTGTTCGAATCGGCCAGCCGATCCAGCAGCTTCGTGACCGCTCGTCTGCCCAACTGCTCCTTCGGAACACTCACTGTCGTAATTTTAGGCTCAAAGCGGGCGGCATCGTCGATGTTGTCGAAGCCCGTTACGGTGATATCCTCCGGCACGCGAATTTCCAGCTCTTTCAGAATTCCAATCGTATGCAGCGCGATCGCGTCGTTGGCACAAACCAATGCCGTTGGCAAAGCCGTCGACTTAGACTGTTTTCTAGCCAGCAGCCAGTCCTTCAGGCCTGGACCGAAACCACCGGTCTCCACGCTGTCCAAGTTAAGCATCGGGTCGCTATGCATCTGCACATCCAGACCATTTTCCTCCAACGCGCTGCGAAACCCAATCCATCTGTCGCGAAAGCTTCTGGAGAAATTCAAATTGCCCAGAAAGTGCAGCTCCCGATGCCCAAGCCCGATCAAGTGGTTCACCATCCGGTAGGTTCCGTCAACGTTGTTGGCAAATATCGAATCTGCGGGAATCAGATTATCTTCGTGATCGACAAGCACCATTGGCAAGCCTGTACGATGTACCTCCAGCAGCAGGCTGGTGGCGATTTGACCTACGCCGATCATCCCGAGAATGCCTTCGGGATTGATGATATTCATCATCACTTCGGTTCGCGGCTCAGAAACGATGATCATTCCGAGATTCTGCTCCTCAAGCTCATCCGAAATCCCTTCCAAAACTTTGCCCCAGTAGAGGGATTCCTTGTTCTGCGAGCGAATATTCGGCATCAGCACGAGTACCGATTGCTTCCCCGGGGGGATGGCCGCCGTCGACCCCATAGTCGGCCTTACGTTCTTAACATAGCCGTTCTTCTGATTGAAATAGCCGAGCTGGGAAGCGGCCTGAATCACCCGCTCCTTCGTCATTTCATTTACGCCTCCCTTGCCGGACAAGGCTTTGGAGACGACAAACTTGGATACGCCGAGATGATCGGCGATTTGCTGCATCGTTACCTTCTTCAATGATTACTACCTCCGGACATACACCCTTATAGTGAGATCGCTTTGTTATATAAACTAATAACAAATATAACTTCATTATAACAAATTTATCCCTGTCCATACATCGGTGTTTGTCCGAAGATTTCATAATTTCCTGGCTGCTAATCGCCGGAATTAAACAGCGAGGCAACCCAATAGATGCTGCGCTGCGACACCTGCTGCAGCAGATTCGCCGCTTTATCGGCGAAGCGGTCTACCGGCGCTTGCTCTGGCGCAGGCAGCAGCAGGCTGTCCGGAGTTTGCAGGCGCTCCGGAATTTCGGGCAGCGACGTTGTCACCCTCGGTGCTTCGGCATCCCGGGGCCGTCTCTCCCAAAGCGCTTCCCGGTCAGCCTGAACTCGGTCGCTCTCTGCATACGCTTGGTCGTACTGCCGGCCGCTCACAGAAGCGACAGGACTGTATATGCGATTTGTCCCCGTCTCCGCCAGCTGCATGCCAAACGTAATGCCCGCTACGAGCAGCAATCCGTAAAACAATGATTTTCTCGTCATACGTGACAATGCGACTCCCCCTTGCGAATTTCGTTCATCCTGCGGGATGATTCGCCGCGACCTGCTTCTGCCCGTCCTTCTGCGGCGGCTGCTGCTTTGTCAGCGAGCCAGCCTTCTCGGCATTCTGGCTTTCCCAGTAAATCTCCGCAATGATCCCAGCCAGCACGCCAGCGGTTCGCTCCAGTTCCTCCTGGGTGTTGTCGATCCCGCCAATTTCAATCAGCACACTTTGCGGCGACAGCGACTGATTGTATTCTCCGTTCCCTTGTGAAGAAGTCTTACCCCATATTCCCCTGGATATTCCGGGATAGGACTTCTCAAGCCGCTCATGGATCGTGCTGGCAAAAGCTTCGTTTTTCCGCCAATTCTCGTTCCCATGCCCGATAATGAAGTAAACCTGCGCGTAGGACACCCCATCGATCGCCGTCGTCGTTTTATCATGCCGCTGAGAATCCCGGTGGATATCAATGAAATATTGCAGCTGCCCGTTTTGTGCCATCGCTTCCTTCACAGTCTGCCTCGAGTATTTGTAAGAATAGTTATAACTGTAATTTTGCACGTTCGCCGCATAATTCTCGAAAGCATGAAGCGTTGCCACGCCCTTGCGTTCAAGCGCCTTGGCCAGCGCATCTCCGACTAGGCCCACGTTCATCATGTCTTTGGATGAGCTGGGGTTGGTTGAATCTATGCCAAGAATCGGGTTAAAAGATTCCTGTGGATGCGAATGATAGACCATAACGATATTTTTGTTGCCTGGCGGGATCGGCGGCTCGTCCTCCTTACCGTCCGGTTCAGGTGCTGACGGCTTAACCGGCTCCGCATCGGGCTCCTGGCCGTGATCCGGATCAGGATGATCTGGACCACTCCCGTCCGCGCCAGCACCTGGCCGATAATCCTCCGGTGCCTGCACTGTCTTGTTCCCCGATCCTGTACGCAGCAATATCGGACTGTCCGCACCGAGGCCAGGCACTTCACGGGCTACCAGGCTCTTAGGATCGGACGGATTCACATCCGTCAGCAGTTGGACTACGAAATTCGTCATCTGCTTACCCGAGAATGAGCTCATTTCCTTTTCCGGCACCATATGAGGCAATTCCATGCCCACCATGCTGATAAAGAACCGGCTTGATAAAGAGGAAGCCAGTCCTTTCATGGATGAGACCGGAGAGGTATTCAGTTGTTTTTCCGCAATTCCTCCTACTCCTAGCAGCAGAAAGAAGATGACCGACAATACCGATAACAGCAGAAACGTCTGTCCCATAGCAAGCATGCGCATGAAATTATGTCGCACTCGACCGACATTCCAAGTTCTAAACCATCTCATTTTTGTGAAGCCCTCCTTTAGCCGGAACCACTTTCTATACTCCAAATCTATGAACCTATCCCGGCAAGTAGAACCCTTACTCTCACAAAAAAATAAAGTCCGCTAGATTGCGAACTTCATAGGATCGGGTTAGAATCGGACGCAAAAGGGCCCGTCTGAAAGGAACCGGCCATCCGCCCTTGAACGGGCGGATTTCGATCCGACTTCCAATTGGAGCAGGTCCCTTCCATTGCCGTATCAGTCTTAATGAGTATGTGCAGCGACATTATCCTTGTCTACGGCCTGATGCAAGGAAATGTTCAGACCGGTAGCAATGACGTTCGCGATATCCTCGATAAATTCGTCAATTTCCTTTGGCGTCACAATGAGATCATGGCCTAGCGGCTCAAGCACCTCTTTAACCAGTCCCAATCGCTCGCCTTCGTTAAGCTCGGTAAGCAGCCCCATGATCCGTTTTGTGTTGCCCTGTTCACTTCCACTCTCTGCGTTGAAATGGGACATCATCATATCGAGCGCGTTATTGACGATCGTTGACGCGTAACATACGGTCGGAACTCCGATCGCAATGCAGGGAACGCCGAGAATTTCCTTCGTCAGCCCTTTGCGTTTATTGCCGATGCCTGAGCCCGGATGAATGCCAATATCGGCGATTTGAATCGCCGTGTTGACCCGCTCCAGGGAACGGGAAGCCAGCGCATCGATGGCGATGATCACATCGGGCTTCGTACGGCCGACGATCCCTTGCACGACTTCGCTGGATTCAATTCCCGTAATGCCGAGCACGCCTGGGGCAATCGCGCTGACCTCGCGATAGCCTGGAGCCACTTGGTCCGGCGTCAGCTCGAAATAATGCCGAGTAACGATGACGTTCTCTACGACCAGCGGCCCGAGCGCATCGGGTGTAACATTCCAGTTGCCTAGGCCAACGATGAGAACCTTGGCACTAGGGCCGATGCCGATTTTATCCAGAAAAGCGATGAATTCCTTGGAAAAAGCGGCCGACACCCTTTCCTGCAGGTCGCTGTCATGACTGCGCAAGCCGGGAACCTCGAGGGTAACGTAATGGCCAACCAGCCGCCCGATTTGGCGCGAAGCCTGCTCATCTTTGACGTCCAGACGAGTAATTTTTATCCCGTCCTGCTCTTCAACTTCTTCATGAATCCCGGTCACCGGACCGCCGTGAACCGTCTCCGCAAGCTCTTTAGACTCTACTGCCAAATCCGTACGAACCGAATACTTTCGTAAATCCAGATTCATCTGAGGAAGACCTCCCTTTTACGTTATCATCTTATATTGTGCTGGAGGATGATAGACATTATGCAGGTCTTTTCTTTGCAATGAATTTATTGCTTTTTGCCTTACTGCGTGATAAAATATTTTAAGTTGTGAATCATCTGGGATGATATTTGCTTTACAGGAGGTGAATGCAATGCCAAACATTAAATCCGCTATCAAACGCGTAAAAACTAACGACAAACGCCGTGCTCTGAACGCTTCGCAAAAGTCCGCTTTGCGTACTGCTGTTAAAGCTGCCGACACTGCGCTGGTCAACAATGAAGTAGAAGTAGCTAAAACAGCTTATTCTGCAGCTGCTAAGAAATTGGACAAAGCTGTTACTAAAGGCTTGATCCACAAAAACGCTGCTGCCCGCAAGAAGTCCCGCTTGGCTAAAAAATTGAACGCCCTTACGTCCCAAGCGTAAGCGCCGTTATTTATAAACTTAAGCTCAAGAAGACCTGAACATCATTGTTCAGGTCTTTTTGGTACTGCTTTATAAGATGATTCCCAACATTTGCTTCGCTATGCACCCAGACGCAGCAAAAACAGCTCAAGCCCGAGCACCTTGTCGATCCCGCCGCTCTTCATTTGGTGATCCAGCTGCGCTAGCTCGAACAGTACCTGGCGCAGCTTAGCCGTCTCAAACCTCCGGGCCTGCTCGCCGGCGATTTTCACCGCATAAGGATGGAGCCCCAGCTGTGAAGCCATTTGCTGCTGGGAATAACTTTGCCGCCCCAGTTCCTTTACCTGCAGCATAATCCGAAATTGACGGGCAATCAGCGCCGCAATCTTGATCGGCTCCTCGCGCTGCTTCAACAGTTCATAAAATATGTTCAGCGCCTGTTCGAGCTTGAGACCCGCAATGCATTCCACCATGGTGAATACGTTTTGCTCCGTCGTGCGCGCTACCAGCTGCGCTATGGCTGCCTCATCGATAACGCCGCCGTTCCCCGCATATAGACACAGCTTGTCCAGCTCTACGGCCAACGCAGCCATTTGCACGCCGCTTGCGGCTATCAACGCTTCAGCCGCCTCCCGGCTCATGCTGCACCCTCGCTTCTCCGCCTGCTTGATGGCCCATGCCGCCAGTTCTCCGCTCCCCATCGGCATAAACGAGAGCACCGTGCCCGCCGTCTTGATCGCCTTGACGATCTTCTTGCGCTCATCGAGCTTCTCCCCTTGAACAACGAAGACAAGCACGCTGTGCTCGGCCGGGTTCGACATATATGCCGTTAAAGATTCCAGCTTGTGTTCGACCTTGCCCCCGTCTTTTCCTGCCGTGAACAATGAAGCGTCCTTTACCACAATCAGCTTGCGCGGCACCAGAAAAGGCAAAGTCTCTGCTTCTTCGATGACCCCTTCGATCGGCGTTTCACCCAAATCGAAGGCTGCCAAGGCAAAGTCGCGCTGCTCCTCATCGACGACATGCTTCTCAAGCAGAGCGATGAATTCGTTGATTTGGTATTTTTCCGTCCCGTAACATACATATAAAGGGGAAATGCGCCCCTGTTTTATATCCTTGATCGCCGTTTTGATATCCATCGGCTTCCCCTCTCATCTCACCAATAATCCTTGGCAGGTGATGCTCTATTTCGCTCCTGCCATTACTACATTCGTAATACTATGATACTGTGAAATCCGTGTTTCGTCCAAATGCAATTCCCCAAAACCCCTGACTTACAGCAGCTTTACCGCCGACACAGACAAACAAAGGGACCTTCGCCATCAGGCGAACAGGTCCCTTTGTCCCGGAGCATCTATATAAACGCGGGCTGAAAAGCTCTAGAAACTTTCCCGCCGGCGGTCATACGACGTTCAGGGGCGATTCTTTTTATGTCTCTTATACATATAACCTATTCCATATCTCTTGAAATCGTGCTGCTCTTATTTATTTTGGGAAGAATTTTCCGCGTTCACCGCTGGTTTAGCCTGTACGGTATGCTTTGCAACACTGCCGTCCACATCCGCCTCATAGGTAAACTTCGTACCGTCGCTGGACCATTCGCCTTTGAGCCATGTTCCGGTAACTTCTTCGTCCTTAATGAGCACATGCTCCTCGTTATTAACCTGATAGATGAACAGATGACTGCCCATCAAGACGGCACGGTGCGTTCCATCTGGAGAATCCCATTCTTCCGGCATAGCGGCAATGCCGTAATGGTTAGCCGGAGCTTGCCCGTCTGGCGAAGACACCTGCATATCAGGTGCCAGCGGAGCCATTTCCATGCGATGATCGCCCGCATCCCCATTATTCGCCGGACTGCCTGCGGCCGGGTCCTCCTCGACTGCTCCGTTCCTCTCCGTAGAGCGACTCTCGGCGCCGCCCGAATGATCTGCCGCTGGACGACCGTCATCCCCGCTGAATCCCATAAATGAATTCGCCTTGGCGTCGGGGGAAGAATCCTGTTTGCCCCCGTCGTTCCCCGAAGACCCCTTCTTCTCTGGAGCAGAATCCCCTGCCGAAGATGGCTGACCGTCACGGTTAAGGGAGTTCATCTCTCCCGTACTGCCCGGGATTGCGTCTTGAAGTGCGCCTGAATTCCCAGCCGCTCCCGAGGAAGCTTGATTCTCGGCTTCCTCTAAGCTGCGCGTGGAAAACTCATTGCCTGAAGATGGTTGATTCAAGGATTCCGCGCTTTGATTAGCCGTCGACAATTCCGCGTTCGGAATCGTTCGCGGCTCATATTGCGTGATGAAAATACCCAATATGACCGCTGCTGCAACCGTGCCGAAAATCCCCGTCCGGAATCTGCGGCTCCGGCTGCGCTGCGCTGCCTTGCTATTGCTTCTGCTCCGCATGCTGCTCGAGCTGGCCGCCGCCTGCGCAGCTACCGATCCGAGAATGCCATCGTTCTCCACCGCGCTCCCCTCTTCAAGGCGGGCCCGGTCAATCTCGTCTAACTGCGGCATGATCCGATCAACAAGGCTAAAGCGCGGGGTTACATCCGGGAGCTCGCTGAGTTTTGCTGATAACTCGTTCAGAAGCTCAAATTCCTCGGCACAATCGCTGCATTCGCGAATATGCTCGAATAGTAAAGATGTTTCCTCGTCATTTAAGTCATGGTCGACATACCGGTGCATCCATTCCACCACCTCCGCGCATTTCATCCTGACACACCACCTTTCTGATAATCTTGGAGTAGATGCTGAAGCTGCTGCCTTGCCCTGAATAAATACGATTTCACCGTATTCAGCGGCAAATTCATGCTCTCAGCGATTTCGTTATACGAAAAGTCCTGCAAATACCGCAGCACCACAACGGAGCGATGATGCTCGGGAAGCTGATCGATCGCCTCGCGGATATCCTGCGCAATATAGCCGGACATCACTTCACGCTCGACATTATCCTTGCCTTCAAACACGATCTCGTGCTCTTCGATCGATACCGTCGGTTTTTTTCGGCGAAACTTGTCGATGCAGATATTTGTCACAATCCGCTGCACCCAGGTTTTAAATTGGGCCTTTTCCTCATAAGTATCGATTTTCGTATAAATCCGGATCAGCGCTTCCTGGGCCGCATCATGCGCATCTTGCTCATCATTCAAAATATAATAGGCCGTGCGGTATACTTGGTTTTCTATTTCTCGCAATAGGGTGATTAGAGCGTCGCGATCGCCCGTTTGAGCGGCTCTGATGAGTTCCTGCTCCACCACAATGGCTCCCCCTTCCTTGCAACCTTACAGACGATATCGACAGGCGATATGTTGCAATGTTGTTACTATTTTTGTTAGAAATTTTTAGTAGTAAAGTCTTACATTATCATATAAAGGCCTGAATCTCACCTAAGAATACCAGAAAAAACGAAGCCCGTCATCACGGAGTAAACAACTTGGACCGCACGCGAATGCGGCCGTTTTCCACTTCCATCTGCACCTCTCCTTGTTGATCCGTTCGATAGATCCCGCTGCCCAAAGAAGCGATGCGTTCTACTACGGACGGATGGGGATGGCCGTAGCTGTTGGAAGCCCCAGCCGATATGACGGCCGCCGCAGGTCGCCAGTATTCTAGCCATTCCAGGGATGTCGAAGTCTTACTGCCATGATGGGCGATTTTCATGATATCTATATAAGTAGAAGACAAGCTACTGGACAAAATACTAGTCTGGCTCTCACGGGTAAGCTCCTCCAGAACCCGCTGCTCAGCTGCTTCATCCATATCTCCCGTAAACAGAAACGTCGCTCCGGCCATTTGTAATACAAATACGACCGATTCATGATTCTGATCTTTGCTATAGAGAATTCGCTCCTTAGGCGATGCACCCGTTTCAGGCGACAAAACCCGCAGCTCGGTCAATGTATCGAACTTTAAGCCCATTCCTTGCCTGGCGGCATAGATCGGTATTCCCTTATGAAGCGCCGTATCCAACAGTTTGGCGATTGTGCTTGAATCGCTAAGTGTTCCGTTAATAAGCATCGAATCCACCGGAAACTGTTCGAGCACCGCCTGCAGCCCTCCGGCATGATCCTGATCGCCGTGCGTAAGAATGATCGCATCCAGCCGGTTGATCCCGCGTTTTTTCAATAAAGGAACGACGGTCTTGGCCCCTACTTCAAAGGGCTCGCGACGATTCCGCCAAGCCTCCTCCGGTTTGCGGAACGAAACGGTGCCTCCCCCGTCCACAAGAATATTCCGGCCGGCCGGCGTAGTAATCAAGGCGCAATCTCCTTGTCCCACATCGATGAACTGGACATGTCCCCTGCCCTTAATATTTAAAGGCTGATATCCTAAATATAATTGGACGAGCAGCAAGCCAGCAAGCCCACCCTGCATCAGCTGTTCAGGGCGAATTTCGGCGACGTTCCGCCATTTTCCGCTGCGGTGGCCTTTCCACGCCCGCTGCTTCGCCAATGGGCCGAGCGGCTGCGTATCGTCACTGGCTTCCATGTCAGCCTGACGAATAATGCGGCTGCGGTGCCTAGCGTACAGCAGCAAATAACAAGCAGCATAGAATACGGCAATCCACGTTAACGAAGGAGATTTCCAGTAAGTCATGAACCCGCTGCGCGCATTCAGCCATTCCGTCACGATGAACGTGGCAGTGTTCAGGAGCCGGACCGGATAAGCGATCCATTCCCCGAGGGGCAGCCACAATGCGCTTAGCAGCAGAGCCGCCGTGCCGCCGGGCAGAGCGATCATCCCGATGATCGGGACAAGCAGCATATTGGCCGCCAAAGATAAGAGCGAAAATTGGTTGAAATAATAAATGGTTAGCGGAAAAGAAACGATTTGCGCAGCGACCGTTATCGCGGCGGCCCCGGCGACCTTGGCGGGCAGCCAGCGAAGATAGGGCATGAGCAAGGGAACGAATACAATTAGCCCTGCCGTCACGATAAATGAAAGCTGAAAGCTCACGTTCAGCATGTAGTAAGGCTCCCATAGCAGCATCAACAGAGCAACCGCAGACAAGATGTTTAATCCGTCCTTCAGGAAGCCGCGCCGCAATAAATATATTCCGATCATCGTCATGAATCCCGAGCGGATTACGGAGGGCGAAAATCCCGTAATGAGCACATACACGGGGATGAACGAGAACACAATCCGATAGGCGTTTTCTTTGGTTAACCGGCACAGCCGCAGCAAGCCAAAAATCAAGCTTACATTAATAGCCACGTGGCTGCCGGAAATGGCCAAAATATGTGTCAGTCCAAGCTGGGAAAATTGCGCGTACTTCTCGGGCTCAAGCTCGCTGGCCAGGCCGATCAATAGCCCTTTCATATATCCCGCCTGCCAGTCCGGGAACAATCGCTCGATGCGCTCTCCAAGCACCTTTCGAGCGGAGTCAACCTTTCCTAGCAGCATAGCCGGACTAATCCTGCTGTCCGCCTCGACCTTCACGGTGGAAGTGCCAACGGCTTTAAGAATCCAGTGAACCCTTTGAATTCGTAAATAACCGCGATAGTCGAAGCCGCCAAAATTACGGGCCGTATTCGGCCTCTCCAATGTTCCCTCCAGCTCTATCCGCTGGCCTCTTCGCCACTCGTTTGCCACCGCATCTTCCTCCAAAGCTGCCAGCCGCAGCTGCACGATCAGCTTCTCTCCGTCTGCGTCTTCGATTCTGCGGCTTGAATCTTGACCCGTAAAAGATACCGATTCAATGCGAAGCGTAAAATCCGCGCGGTCGCCGTCCACTTCCACCGGAGACAGCAGCATTCCCCGAACTTGCACCTGTCCTGACCCGGAGACGGCAGCCGCACCTAAGTCGCTCGCGGTCATCCATTCGGACAGCCTGCTCACATTTCTCCCGTCATGGTACGACCAATAAGCAGCCCCGAGCGAGAACATCAGTCCGTAAATAAGCAGCTTTTTCCACGGGCAGCCGAAAATCCAGCCCAGCAAGGGAAGGACAAGCCATATCCCCGCCCAAAACAGCCAAAAAGCAGAGCCATCGTGCAAATAGGCCAGAGCGCTGCCGGCGATCCAGCTGCATACCGCCATTACTAAAGGCCTGTGGCGCATCACTCGAACTCCTCTCCAAAAAAATGACTTAATCCGAACCTTGCCAGGTTCCCCCAATGCAAAAAAAGAACCCCAATCTGCCGCAGCAGACGAGGTTCTTCCTTCATCTCTAATGCTCTTATGCTTCTATACTCTAATCCTCAACCCGTCCATCCGTTTCCTTCGGAGGCTGATACGATTCCAGGCGCCGGAAGGCAATCCCCTTCTGGGCCATCATCGCCTTAACCTTGCCTGTGTCCTTCGGATAAGGACGGTGAAAAATAATTTCAGTGATCCCGCTGTTCGCCAGCATGTTGGCGCATGTCCAGCACGGCTCATCGGTCACATAGACGCTGGAGCCCTCCCGGTCGATCCGGTCGGTAAACAGCAGCAGGTTCTGCTCCGCGTGGATCGTGCGGACGCAGCGCTGTTTCTTGACCATTGTTTCCTGGCCGCCTGCCGTCACCACTTCGTATTCCTCAGCAATCATGCAGCCCGCCTCCGAACAGTCAGGCACTCCTGACGGGGCGCCGTTATATGCTGTTCCGAGAAGTTTCTTCCCCTGGACAAGCACGGCCCCCACATGCCGCCGGTTGCAGCGCGATCTCGTGGATACCATATAAGCGATATCCATGAAATACGTATCCCAATCTTTGCGTGTATCTGGACTCATCCTTTAATTCTCCTCTTACAGTTTGATATAAGGCTTCATTTTCTGGAACACTTTCTCCCCGATGCCCTTCACCTTCTTCAAATCACTCAAGGAATTAAAAGAGCCGTGTTGATTCCGATAGTCTAAGATCGCCTGCGCTTTCTTCTCACCGATGCCCGGAATAGTCTGTAGCTGCGAACTGTTCGCCGTATTTACGCTCACCAGCCCATCCTGCGGCGACGGCTCGGCAGGCGGCTGCGGCGGTACCGTGGCTGCGCCGCTGTCAGATGCCGGCGGTACGGCAGAGCCCGCACCGCTCTGCTCCGGCATGTCCGCCTTCCCGGCTTCATCTGCGCCAGAATCCGGCACGATAGCGCTGCTATCCGCGGCCAGAACATCCCGTCCTGCCGCCTGCGCCTGGCCTGCCCCCGCTTCCGCCGTAGCCGCTGAAGCAGCCCCCTGCCCTCTATCGCCGGCCATCGCAGCAGCAACCTCGCGGCTTACTGGCACCCAGCCTTCAATGCCAGCAGGACGGCTGCCGCCAACGGCTAAAAGCATCAAGCCCGCCCCGATTACAGCCGATACAACCGCTGTCAATACGTACTCCCGTTTCAATTTCATCGCTCCAATCTCAAAAGAATCTGTCCAAAATGTCATGAAGATCCCATCAAGATGCATATATATTTAAACGACGAATATTTTTGTGCGTTAGCACGAAAGGGGGAAACAGGATGAAAGTCGCTTTCATCGGAACGGGATCGATGGGAAGCTTGCTCATTGAAGCTTTTCTGCGTTCCGGTGCACTGTACCCGCATAACTTGTACGTCAGCAACCGCAGCAAGGACAAAGCGGAAATGCTGGCTCTGCGGCATGCCGGCCTAAACGTCGCGGCAAGCAATGCCGAAGCAGCCCAAGGAAGTGATATCGTATTTATATGCGTTAAACCCCATCACTTCCCGGAAGTTATCGCGGAAATTCGCAGTGTACTCCTCGAGACGCAACTGGTCATCTCCATTACAAGCCCTGTGCTTATCTCCGTGCTGGAGAAGCAGGTCCCTGCCAAAATCGCCAAAATCATCCCCAGCATTACTCATTCCGTACATAGCGGCGCCTCGCTCTGCATTTACGGGGAGCGGGTTCAGCCGGAGGACCGGCTGCTGCTGGAGCAGCTCATGTCCTCGATTAGCAGGCCGACCCCAATCAAAGAGTCGGAGACGAGAATCGCCTCCGACATATCAAGCTGCGGCCCTGCCTTCGTGAGCTTCATCATCCAGCAATGGGCCAAAGCGGCGGCGCAAATGACCGGCATCAGCATGCCAGCAGCGCTAGGCCTTAGCGCGGAAATGCTGCTCGGCACAGGCCGGCTCTTAACGGAAGGCGGCCTGACGCCAGAGCAGTTGCAGCGCCGCGTTGCCGTCCCTGGCGGCGTGACCGCCGAAGGACTGGCTATCCTGGAGGAGCGGCTGCAGGACGTATTTCCAAGCCTGATCGAGGCAACGCAGCGGAAGCACGAGGCCGATCTGGCCAAGCTGGCCGCCCTATTTGGCACCTCCGTACCTGCCGCAAGCAGCTCTGCCAGCTCCGACCATAGCGATTCCGGGTCAGATAAATCTGAAGCGCTCTAGCCGACTACGATGTTGACGAGCTTACCCGGAACTGCGATTACTTTGCGAACGGTCTTTCCTTCAATAGCCTGCTTCACGTTCGGCAAAGCCATGCTGTGCTCCTGCATTGCTGCCTGGTCAAGATCCTTGGCGACTTTGGTGCGATCCACGATTTTGCCATTCACCTGCACGACGATTTCCACTTCGGAATCGACCGTCCAAGCCTCGTCAAATACCGGCCATGGCTCATAAGTAACGCTCTCGTTATGGCCGAGGCGCTCCCACAGCTCTTCCGCCAAATGCGGAGCCAGCGGAGACAGCATTTGCACGAAATTAGCCGCTGCGGCTTTCGGGACAACGTCCGTTTTATAGGCATCGTTCACGAAGATCATCAGTTGGCTGATCGCCGTATTGAAGCGCAGCGCCTCGAAATCTTCGGTCACTTTCTTGATCGTCTTATGCCAGGTGCGTTTGAAATCATCCGAGCCTTCGCCGTCAGTAATTTTCGCGTTCAGGCTGCCATCCTCGGCGACGAACAGGCGCCAGATCCGGGACAAGAAACGATGTGTTCCCTCTACTCCGCTTGTATTCCATGGCTTAGTCGCCTCCAGCGGACCCATGAACATCTCGTAGACGCGCAGCGTATCAGCGCCGTACTCGTTCACGATGACGTCCGGATTGATGACGTTGCCGCGGGATTTACTCATTTTTTCGTTGTTCGTGCCGAGAATCATCCCTTGGTTGACCAGCTTGTGGAACGGCTCCTTCGTAGACACGACGCCCAGGTCGTACAAGACCTTATGCCAGAAGCGGGCGTAGAGCAGATGAAGCACCGCGTGCTCGGCTCCGCCGATGTACAGGTCAACCGGCAGCCACTGCTCCTGCTTCTCCTTCGAGCACAGCTCCTTATCGTTGTGCGGATCAATGTACCGCAAATAGTACCAGCAGCTTCCCGCCCATTGCGGCATCGTATTCGTCTCGCGTTGAGCCGGAAGGCCCGTCTCAGGATCCGTCGTATTCACCCATTCCGTCACGTTAGCAAGCGGCGACTCACCCGTACCGGATGGCTCGATATGATCGACCTCCGGCAGAAGCACCGGCAGTTGATCTTCCGGTACCGGCTTCATCGTGCCGTCCTCGAGATGCAGGATCGGAATCGGCTCTCCCCAATAGCGCTGGCGGCTAAACAGCCAATCGCGCAGACGGTAGCTTACTTTCCCGCGGCCTTTGCCGTTCTCCTCCAGCCAAGCGATCATCTTCTTAATCGCCTCTTCGTTGCGCAGTCCGTTCAGGAAATCGGAATTGATGTGCGCGCCGTCCCCAGCATATGCTTCTTCCGCAACATTTCCGCCCTCTACGACCTCGATGATCGGCAGACCGAACTGCTTCGCAAATTCATAGTCCCGCTCGTCGTGTCCAGGAACGGCCATAATCGCGCCCGTCCCATAACCGGCCAGCACATAATCCGCAATCCAGATCGGCAGCTTCTCGCCGCTCACCGGATTGATCGCATAAGCTCCGGTAAAGACGCCGGTTTTCTCTTTCGCCAAATCCGTGCGCTCCAGATCGCTCTTGCGGGCAGCCTGCTCCCGGTAATCGGATATCGCTGCGCGCTGGGCTTCCGTCGTGATTTTCTCCACCAGCTCATGCTCTGGCGCAAGCACGGCGTAGCTGGCTCCAAACAAAGTATCCGGACGCGTCGTGAACACTGTCAGCGTCTCATCGCTTCCTTCGATCTGGAATACGACCTCCGCTCCTTCGGACTTGCCAATCCAGTTGCGCTGCATATCCTTGATGCTCTCCGACCAATCGAGCTCCTCCAGATCCTCCAGCAGGCGCTCAGCATATTCGGTAATCTTCAATACCCATTGGCGCATCGGCTTGCGGATAACTGGGTGTCCCCCGCGTTCGCTCTTGCCGTCGATAACCTCTTCGTTGGCAAGGACAGTTCCGAGAGCCGGACACCAGTTGACAGGCACCTCGGCTACATAAGCGAGGCCTTTATTGTAGAGCTGGATGAAAATCCATTGCGTCCATTTATAATATTCCGGATCCGTCGTACTGATCTCCCGATCCCAGTCATAGGAGAAGCCTAGCGACTTAATCTGGCGCCGGAAGTTATTGATGTTCTTAACCGTAATGTCGCGGGGATGCTCACCCGTATCGAGAGCATGCTGCTCCGCAGGCAGGCCGAATGCATCCCAGCCCATAGGATGAAGCACGTTAAATCCGCGCATCCGCTTATACCGCGAGACGATGTCCGTCGCCGTATATCCCTCCGGATGGCCTACGTGAAGACCTGCACCAGATGGATACGGGAACATATCCAGCGCATAAAATTTCGGTTTGCCCGGCTCCTCCCCGGTTTTGAATGTTTGCTGCTCATCCCAGTATGCCTGCCATTTCGGCTCAATCGCCTGGGCACGGTATACATCGTGAGATTGATTGTTATTGCTCATGATCATAAACTCCCTTCAGTGGATAAACACGTCGATCGACGTATTTCTAAGTAAACTGGCCACCAAAAGAAAAACCTCCCGACCCATAGCGTATCATCGCTAGGGACGAGAGGAGTATTCCCGTGGTACCACCCTAGTTAGCTTCCGGCATGCTTTGCCATCCGCTCCCTTTGCACCCTTAACGCGGGCAAGACGATGATGTTTCCGAGACAGTATACGCAGCCAAACGCAAACGCAAAGTCCCATTGCATCATAACTCCAAGGCGAGTTCATTTGCATTCTCCAACCGGCTTGCACCATGCACCGGCTCTCTGGGTGGCAGAATCCAAACTATTATTCCTCTTCAAAGTTCCTATTTATCCATTTTTAATTACCAACCATTATATAAAACTGCGTCCGCATCGTCAATGGGAACGGATCGTTAATTTCCAGCGCTCTCATACCTCCGCAAGCCGATGCGCAGTAGGAGCAGGGCAAATCCCCAGCAGTACAAGGCTACAAGCGGGCTGAACCAGCCCAGGTAGCTCCAGGATGCTTTGCCGAACAGCGCAGCAGCCGGAACAAAACTAACGAACGCAAAAGGAACGACGATGGAAATAAAAAGCTGCAATCCCTGCGAGAAAATGGTCATCGGATATTTCGCGAATTCGCTTAAATTATGAATCATAATCGGAAACGCATTGCCGCTGTTGCGAATCCAGAAGGCCGAGCAGTTAGCAGCCAGGTTAATCGCTACCCGGATGATCATTGCTGACCCAAGCAGGACGACAGCCATCCCAACCGTGGTCAGGCTCCAGGCTATTTCGATATGCGATAGGGCCAGCACCATAATCGTTCCGCCAATTACGATATTGCCCAAGCCGTTCATGCCGATTCCCGTGCAGAAAATTTGCAGCGCTATCGGCATCGGGCGCACCAAATAATGGTCCAGTTCGCCCATATTGACCAGCCGCAGCATGCGCCACGTCCCTTCAAAGAATAAGGAGCCTATGCCTTCTGAGACATAAACCACGGCATACATGAAGGCCACCTCCCAAAATTGCCAGCCCTGAATGTCCGGAATCCGTGAGAAAACAACCCACAAAAACAAGAACCCGGTAATCTGGGTCATGGCGGCGGCACCGATCATGATATAGAAGTCCGCGGAATATTCCATCATGGCCTTCAACTGCTGACTGAATAATCTCCAATATAAAAATACGATTCTTCGCGGTGATCTGTTCATTCTATATCTAGCCCCCATGAATCGTTATTTGCCGTACGGCCCACGACCACATCCATCTGCCAAGCAGCCATAGAACCGCGACCCACACCCATTGAATCGCAATTAGCCGCAGCGACTCTGCGGTTCCCGCCATGCCAAGACCGATCGTTACCGGCGTATTTACGATGCCCTGGAACGGAAGCAGCATCGCCACAGACTGTAACCAGGCAGGAAAAAAAGCCAGCGGCACCAAAGCGCCCGACAGTAGATTGGTGATCGCCATTCTCATCCAAATGATTCCGAACCCGCTCGTCGTCCAGAAGCACAGCAGCGCCGTAACATAGACGACGCCGAATTTAACCAGGATCGATGACAGCAAGCTGATAAGGAACAGCGCACTCGTCAAGCCGCCGTGCAGAAAAGAAGCTCCCACTGTAAATATGGCCATCACGCTGACCAGCACAATGCTTAACATGCCCTCCAGCACGCAGGAGCCCAGCGACTCCGCAAGCCGGGCCTTCTGAAAATGCAGTGGCCGCAGCAAATCCATTATGACGCTCCCATCCAGAATCTTATTCGTTATTCCTGATTCCGAATAATACGACAGCATCGAATTAACAAAGAAGGTAATCAACAAGTAGGCTTGCATCATAGGCCAGGTGAATCCGGATAACTCTGATCGGCCGTCATAAACCGCCTGCCAAAGGCAGTACATCGCGACGAGTCCGATGAAATTGGCGGCGAAATTCAGCATGAATGAGAGTCTATATGCCAGCGTGTTCTGCATAGAGCAAAGCGCAAGGGAGCAATATTTTTTTATGCCCATTCAAGCCGTCCCCCTAATTGCCCCGGATAATGCGGACGCATCCATCTTCCCCTCATAGACGCTGCGGATAATGTACTCGAGGCTGGGCTCGTCGATCCGGAAATCGATAACCTCCCCATGGTTCATCATGCGTTTTACAATCTCACTGGCCGTGCACTTGAACCGGTCAAAGCGAATTGAAAGCTCGAGCGCATCCTTCAATTCTTCTTCGGCTGCTTCTATAGAAACTTCGGGCATGTCCACGAATAAAGAAGCTGCCTCGGCAATCGGTGAACTCAGCGCCATATGTATAGTCCTATCCCTGGCGAACATGTCTTTGACTTTCTGCATCGCCCCGTCATAAATGATCCGCCCATGGTCAATGATGACCAATCGGTCGCATAAATCCTCGATATCCCCTAAATCATGCGTAGTCAGCAGCATCGTCGTCCCTTTAGTCCGGTTCATTTCCTTAATAAAGTCGCGAATTCTTTGCTTGACCGCAATGTCCAAGCCGATCGTAGGTTCATCCAAATAAACGATTTTGGGGTTATGCAGCAAAGCAGCCGCCAAGTCGGCCCGCATTCGTTGGCCCAGCGAGAGCTTGCGGGCGGATAGATGGATAAAGGCATCCATTTCAAGTATTTCTGTAAACGCATCCAAATTCCGTTTGAATGTATCTGCGGGAACCTGATAAATATCCTTCAGCAGTGCAAGGGATTCCCGAACCGGAATATCCCACCAAAGCTGTGTGCGCTGCCCGAATACCGCCCCGATTTGTCCCGCATTCTCCATTCTTTGTTTATAGGGAATCAAGCCGTTTACCCGAATTTCTCCTCCCGTTGGAACAAGGACGCCACTGAGCATTTTTATCGTCGTCGATTTGCCTGCCCCATTGGGCCCGACATAAGCAACCGTCTCTCCTTCCTCGATCGTCAGATCAATGCCTTCTACTGCATATTTATTCTTATAGCGCGGATAAAAAAGATGCTTTACCGCTCCGGCAAGACCTGGATCTTTAATAGCCTGCCGGAATACCTTTTGAAGACCTTTCACTTCGATTAAACTCAAAAGCTCACTCCCTCTCCGCCGATGAACCGCCTTTATGGAACGCTCTTCATCTCGAATTAACTCATATCACCATAATCCAAAATGCTTTTTTTTCCAACCCTAATATTTTTATGTTTTTTACCCTATATTTTTGATATTTATTTCATACCTCCGCAGACACTTCACTTCCGATCGGAGCAATCATTAAACGCTTGCAAAATAAACGCAAACGGATTAATATGAACCTATATGAACGTTTTAAACCTAAACGAACGAAAAGAGGAGGCTTTTTATCATGGAAAGACGTTACGCATCTCACCCTAATGAAGTGAAACAATTCGACACGGATCGGCTTCGTCAGGAATTCCATATCCCTACCCTGTTTACGCCCAACAAGCTGGAGCTTGTCCTGACTCATGAGGACCGCCTGATTATCGGCGGGGCTGCCCCCGTGAAAGAAGACGTTAAGCTGGAAACCGATCTGAAGCAGCTTGGCGTATCCTTCTTCCTGGAGCGCCGCGAGCTTGGAGCGATCAACGTTGGCGGACCTGGAACGATCATCGTCGACGGCACAGAATATGATCTGAACACGAAAGATTGCCTGTATATCGGAATGGGCTCGAAAGAGGTTGTTTTCCGCAGCAAAGACGCAGCCAAGCCAGCCAAATTCTATCTGAATTCGGCACCTGCCCACAAAGAGTACCCAATTGCTAAGACGACGCTGGGCGAGGCGGATTCCAGCGAGCTTGGTTCGATTCAGAACTCCAACGACCGCACGATCCACCGCTTCATCCATGCTGATGGAATCCAAAGCTCCCAGCTCGTCATGGGCATGACGCAGCTGAAAACAGGCAACATGTGGAATACAATGCCTGCGCACGTGCACCCGCGCCGCATGGAAGCTTATATGTACTTTGATCTTCCTGAAGATGCGGTCGTCATCCACCTGATGGGAGAACCTACGGAAACTCGCCACATCGTCATGCGGAACGAACAAGCGGTCATCTCCCCAAGCTGGTCGATCCATAGCGGCGTAGGAACAAGCAATTACACATTTATCTGGGGCATGGCCGGCGACAACAAAATCTATAGCGATATGGACGCCGTAGCCATGAAGGATTTAAGATAGAGAGATAACTATTTACGGAAGAGTTGAGATGGTATGAGTCCGATTAGACGGCATGAGAGAATCATGGAAGTTCTGCTGACGAACAAAGAGGTTACGGTTGCGGAGTTGAGCGACAAGCTGGGCGTGACTGGCAAGACAATTCGCGAGGATTTGACCCGGCTCGAGGAGCAGGGCTTAATCGTCCGCGTTCACGGCGGCGCCATTCTGGCGCAAAGCGATCAATTCGGTATTCTTCCTTCCAAGGAACCGCTCGCGAAGCATGGGGATGAGAAGGCCGATATCGCCCATAGAGCCTTGCAGCATATCGAACCTAACGACATCATCGCGCTGGACGGGGGGAGCACGACGCTTGAAATTGCCCGCCGTCTTAGCAACGAACCGCTGACCGTCATTACTAACGATGTTTATATCATCAGTGAACTGGCCGCAAAGGACAACATACGTCTCGTCGTTCCCGGCGGCTACCGGGTTCGCAACATGCTGGCCGGGCCGGAAGCTACTTCATATATTCAGCAATTGAACATTCAAAAAGCCTTTATTTCGGCGACAGGCATTCACCCCGAGCATGGATTATCCATTTACACCGGAGACCTGATCGGCTTCAAACGGGCTTTGATCGAGACCGCCCGCGAAGTCATCGCCGTCATTAACCATCATAAATTCGGGCAAACCGCACTGCGGACGTTCGCCTCCCTCAGCGAGCTGACCTGCATCATTACCGACAGCGGACTTCCAGACGAGGTTGCCCGGCAGTACAGCAGCGCAGGAGTAACGATTGAGTGCGGAAACGATAAGAACCTCTAATATGATTAAGGAGAGTCCAACCCATGAAATTGTTCGATTTAACAGGCAAAACGGCTCTGGTAACAGGTACTACCGGCGGATTGGGACAAGGTATCGCCATTGGGCTTGCTGAAGCTGGAGCGGATGTCGTCTGCGTATCCCTTGGCCCCAGCGAAGAGACCGTGAAGCAAATTAAGGGCCTTGGAAGAAAAGCGACGGTCGTTCAAGTCGATCTGAGCGATCACAGCAAATTGGAAGCCACCTTTAACGAGGCGCTCAAGCTGACGGGCCAGATTGATATCCTGGTGAACAATGCCGGTATTATACGCCGTACGCCGGCTAAGGATCATAGCGAGAAGGATTGGTCCGATGTCCTCGACCTGAACCTGAATACGGTATTCCTGTTGTCCCAGCTCGCAGGGCGCCATATGCTGGAGAGAGGCAGCGGCAAAATCATCAACATCTGCTCGATGCTCTCCTATCAAGGCGGCATCAACGTTCCGGGGTATACGGCCAGCAAGCATGCCGTTGCCGGTCTGACCAAAGCCTTTGCCAACGAATGGGCAAGCGGCGGCGTGCAAGTTAACGGCATCGCTCCAGGCTACATGGTTACGGATAATACCGCGCAAATTCGCGCGGACGAGAACCGCTACGCTTCGATTACGGACCGGATTCCGGCCGGACGCTGGGGTACACCGGAAGACCTTAAAGGTCCGGCGGTATTCCTCGCCTCCTCGGCATCTGATTATTTGAACGGCCATGTCCTCTGCGCCGACGGAGGCTGGATGGCCAGGTAATTCATTGATTGATCTTCTCCCAGTGTTCATATTTAAGCCTAAATCTTCATCGCCGGTTCGGCGGATGCAGAATTAGGCTTTTTTTATTGCTCCGCCTTCCCGCTTCTCGGCGTCCCTCCGGTCAGCTTGCGGTAAGCCTTGAAGAAGCTGGAGTATCCGTTAAAACCGGACATAAAGCAAGCCTGGGTCGGCGTAAAGCCCTGCGTCATCAGCCGGTCGGCCAAATGAATTCTTTTATAGGTGATATATTGGTTGATCGTAAATCCTGTTGCCTCTTTGAAGATGCGGCATAAGTGATATTTCGTCACGAAAAATTGCTCCGACAGTTGATCGAGCGTCAACTGCTCCTCCAAATTCGCATTAATATATTCGAGCACCGCGCCGATTTTGCCGTCCCCCTGCTTGCTGCTGCTTGGCAAATCCGCTTGGGCCAAATCATTGATCGCCGCTAGAATTTGCACGATGACGCATTTTGCCACGATTTCATGCTCAGCGCTCCTCTGCTTCAGCGCCCGCTGCAGCTTATCGAATAATTCCAGCAGACCGCTTGCCCTTACAACCTCCGCGCTGAATTGATTATCCTGACCGAGCTTGCGGAATTTGATCGTACGAAAGAAATCAACGCCGCTAGCCATAAAGGGGGGCAGGAAATTGGCATCCAATGTTAACACCATCCGTTCATACGGCAGATGTTCCGCAATATTCACGACATGGAGCTCGTTCGAATTCATGATTAATATGGAATACGGCTCCAGCTCATATTTGCTGCCTTCAATCGTGAAGCTGCCCGCGCCGCTGATAAACATAAAAATTTCGAAGCCCTTCTCATAATGCAGCTTATGATCCAGCGGATTCGGCTGCTCATCCCTGATATGGTGATAGCGAAATGAACCGTCTGCAGCCTCATAGTGCAAATTCCGCATGGGAGTTCCTGCCATCAACATGAACATCACCTCTTCACAAACATACAGCAAGATTTGCATAGTTTCAAACAATTATAAGAAGGAACCTTGAAAATATTAATGATAAATTCAAGAAGTAATATCAATTCGAAGAGGTGATTCGGATGGCCAAGTTTCAAATTTCAGGCTTTGCCGATGAAATCGATGCTGATTTTAAGACCCAATTAAAGGGATTAAATGCACTTGACATCGATTACATCGAAATCAGAGGAGTTAACGGGAAGAACATTTCCGTCCTGTCGCGCGAGGAAATCGCAGAAGTCAAAAGCGCGCTTCATCATTACGGCGTCCAAGTCTCCTCCATCGGCTCGCCTATCGGTAAAATTAACATCTTAGACGACTTTAGCGTCCATTTGGATATGGCCAAAAGGATTTTTGAAACCGCTCACACCTTGAACAGCCCATATGTACGCATTTTTAGCTTCTATATGCCCAAGAACAGCGATCCTTTCGCATACCGGGACGAGGTCATCGAGCGAATCGGCGGCATTCTGGAGGCAGCGGAAGGCAGCGGATTAACGATCTTGCATGAAAATGAAAAAGATATTTACGGTGACATACCGGAACGCTGCCTGGATCTGATGGAATCCTGCGGTGTCCCCCATTTCGCCAGCGCCTTCGATCCGGCCAACTTTGTTCAATGCGGATGCGAGGTTTACCCGGCAGCATTCGAACTGCTCAAGCCGCATATCCAATATGTGCATATCAAGGACGCTATGGAGGATGGAAGCAATGTCCCGGCAGGTATGGGGGCCGGGCGGATCGATGAAGTGCTGAGAACACTAAAGGCTGATGGGTTTGAAGGCTTTTTATCGCTGGAGCCGCATTTGGGCAGCTTCGAGGGCTTGGCCGCACTAGAGCATGCTCCCCTAGCCAATACGCTTGAAGCAAGCGGGCTGCACACTTTTAGATTAGCGCATTCATCCTTGTTATCGATTCTAAGCAAAATTTAAAGGAGGAATCACATCATGGATCATGTACGCCTAGGAATCATCGGCATCGGCAATATGGGTATGTCCCACAGCTTGCGGATTCATATGGAACATAAGGTGCCCGGTTTGACGCTTGGAGCGGTATGCGATATTAGCGACAGCCGGAGGGCATGGGCGCGGGATAGCCTGCCGGGAGTTGCCGTATTTGAAAATGCGATAGAAATGTACGATAGCGGTCTGATCGATGCTGTATTAATCGCCGTCCCCCACTACCATCATCCTTCCTTGGCGATCGAGGCCTTTGCCCGCGGCTTGCATGTGCTTAATGAGAAGCCGGCCGGCGTGTACACGAAGCAGGTGCTGGAGATGAACGCTGCCGCGAAGCAGTCCGGCAAAATTTTCGCCATCATGTACAACCAACGGACAAATCCCGTGTACCAGAAAGTGCGGGAGCTTGTGCACAGCGGCGAATTGGGCGCCCTTAAGCGAGTAATATGGATCATCACGGACTGGTATCGTCCGCAGGCTTACCACGATTCCGGCTCCTGGCGTTCCACCTGGGAGGGCGAAGGCGGCGGCACGCTCATCAATCAGAACCCGCATAATCTGGATCTGCTCCAATGGATGCTCGGCATGCCCAGCCGAATTCGTTCCTTCTGCAGCTTCGGTAAATATTACGATATCGAGGTGGAGGACGACGTAACCGCTTATTTGGAATACCCGAATGGAGCTACGGGCGTATATATCACGTCAACTGGCGAAGCCCCCGGCACGAACCGGCTGGAAATCTCCGGGGATATGGGCAAAATTGTCGTGGAGAACAATCGCATCACGTTTGACCGGAACCGGGTTTCGGAACGCGAACATAATCGGATCAATACCGACCCTTTCAGGAAGCCGGAGTGCTGGCGCTGCGAAATTCCCGTTTCGGCGGACGGCGGGGAGCAGCACATCGGGATTATGAAAAACTTTACAAAAGCCATCTTGCATGGCGAGAAGCTGCTCGCCCCTGGAGAAGAAGGAATTCATGGCCTGCTTATCTCTAACGCGATCCACTATTCAACCTGGACGGATGACTGGGCAGAGCTTGACCACTTCGATCACGATCATTTCTATGAGCTGCTGCAGGAGAAGATAAACAGTTCCACGATAAAGAAGAATGTCGTCCAACAAGTCGTTGACGTATCGGGATCACATTAAAGGGAGGTTACGCGAATGGCGAAAATTTTAGGCGCACAACTGTATACGGTTCGGAATTTTGCCGGAACACCAAAAGAGCTCGATGAAACGCTGCAGAAAATTAAAGAAATGGGTTATACGACCATCCAGGTATCCGCTATGTGGCATATCCCCGTCGATGAACTAGCGGCGATTACTCGCAGCCACGGCTTGACCACCGTCGTAACCCATATCCCTTATGAACGGTTCATGCAAGATCTGGACGGCGTCATCCGGGATCACCATACGCTCGGCTGCGGCTTGGCGGGGCTCGGCGGGCTGCCCAAGGAATATCATAGCGCGGAAGGCTATGTTGCCTTCGCCAAGCAATTCTCAGCAATTGCCGATGAATTGGCGCGAAACGGGCTAAAGTTCAGCTATCATAACCATCATTGGGAATTTCAACGCTATAATGGAAAACTCGGAATGGATGTGCTTGTCGAGCAGACGAATCCGGACAACTTTCTGTTTACGCTGGACACTTACTGGGTACAGGTAGGCGGCGGCGATCCGAGCGCATGGATCCGCAAGCTGAAGAACAGAATCGAGGCCATCCACCTGAAGGATTTAACCATCATCGATTCCCAGCAGATCATGACCGAAATTATGGAGGGCAATCTCCATTGGCCGGAAATTCTGCAGGCCTGTGAGGAAGCAGGAGTGGAGTGGTATTTGATCGAACGCGATGACGGGCCGACAGATGCTTTTGACAGCTTGAGAATTAGCTATAACCATTTGCAAAAGTTAGGGTTCTCCTGATATGAGCCGCCTGAATGCTGTCATTATTGGCTGCGGAGCGATCGGCCCGATTCACACCACAGCCGTCAAGCAATCGGAGGCCGCCCGGTTATATGGCGCGTGCGATATTACCGAGGAGCGTGCCCAGAAGCTGGCTGGCAAGGACGAGTGCCGGGTCTACACTGATTTTTCGCAGGTTCTGTCCGATGAAGCGGTTCATAGCGTGCATATTTGCACCCCGCATCATTTGCATGCCGACATGGCGATCCAAGCGGCTCTGGCCGGGAAGCATATCGTGCTCGAAAAGCCTGTGGCGATGAACGTAGCGGAAGCACGCTTAGTATCGGATGCAGTGAAGAAAGCCGGCGTTTCCTGCTGCGCGATTTTACAAAACAGGTTGAACCCGTCCATCAAGAAAGCGAAGGAACTGATTACAGAAGGAACGCTTGGACCAATGCTGGGCATTAAAGGGTTCCTCACCTGGAGGCGAACGGCGGACTATTATCAGTCCGACTCGTGGCGGGGCAAATGGGCAACCGAAGGCGGCGGTCTCCTAATTAATCAGGCCGTGCATATGCTGGATCTGCTGTATTATCTCGGAGGGGATGTTGAAGCCGTTAGAGGAAATATTGATACCCGGGTGCTAAGGGATATCATTGAGGTGGAAGACACCGCCGAGGCTACACTCTATTACAAGGACGGCAAGGTCGGATTGTTCTATGCTACCAACGGGCATTCCGAGAATAGCCCCTTCTTCATTGAAATGCATATGGAGAAAGGCTTGCTGCGCTATATCGACAATCAGCTCGTTCTCATCAGCGACGGAGAGATGCAATTGCTGGAAAGCGATATTAATATCGACAAGTCTGCGCCATCCCTGGGTAAATCCTATTGGGGCACAGGCCATGCCAAGCTGATCGACCGTTTCTATCGGAATCTGGCAGGCGGCAATGACAGCTATATTGCTCTCAGGGAAACCGCTTATTCCATGGGACTGCTCGATGCGATATACGCCTCTTCACGTAATCATTGCCGCAAAAACGTAGAGCTGTTTTAACGCAACGAAAGCTGCTCCGGGCCTAACGAGATGACTCTCAGACCCGGGCAGCTTTCATTATTAATGTCTATTCGGCAGCACGCAGGCGACCGCGTGCTTCCAGCCATCGTAATTTTGCGTGCGCTGCGCCTGCTCCATTTGCGGCATATACAGCCTATAATTGCGCTGCTGCTGCGTGATTTCGCTGAGCGAGGCCCACAATCCGACGCCAAGCCCGCCCAGATAAGCCGAACCCATGGCCGACAGCTCGGCCACGTCCGATTTCGAAACCCCGCAGCCCAGCATGTCCGCCTGAAACTGCATTAAAATCTCGTTATCGGAAGCGCCCCCGTCGGCGCGGAGCGTGGAGAGCGGAATTCCTGTTCCCTCTTCAATAAGGCCAATCGCATCCCGTACCTGGTAGGCGATGCTTTCCAGCGCGGCCCGAACGATATGCGGCCTGCCCGTTCCACGGTTCATCCCGGAAATCATCGCCCTGGCTTGTGGCTCCCAATATGGCGCGCCCAATCCGACGAACGCCGGGACAAGGTATACGCCTTCATTATTTTCCGCCTGGGCGAGCAGTTCCTCCAGTTCGCTATAAGTACGGAACAATTCTAAATTGTCACGAACCCACTTTATCGTATCGCCCGATGCACGGATCACGGCTTCCAGCGCATAAGTCACCTTCCCGCCAACGCTCCAGCCGACGGCAAGTACCAGGCCGTTCTGCACGGCTGCAGGCTTCTCGCCGATATTCATTAGCACCGAGGTTCCCGTGCCATAGGTCGCTTTGGCCATGCCTTTCTCGAAGCAGTGCTGGCCGAACAAAGCTCCCTGAGAATCACCGATGATGCCGGCAATGGGCACCTTACAGGCGAATAGCTGCGGATCATCCGTCCAGCCAAATACTTCATCGCAGGATTTCACCTCAGGGAGGAGTTCAGTCGGTACGCCGAACAACTCGCACAGCTCGGCATCCCAGCAAAGCTTATGGATGTTGAACAGCGACGTCCGGCTCGCATTGGTGTAATCCGTGGCATGAACGGCGCCCCCGCTCAGCTTCCAGAGCAGCCAACTGTCCATCGTGCCGGCAAGCAAGCGTCCCTCTTCGAGCAACCGATCGATATAAGGCACCTGCTCCAGCATCCAGCTCCATTTAGCCGCAGAGAAATAAGGATCAAGCATCAATCCCGTCTTCGCCCTTACGATATCTTCATTGCCGGCCGCTTTCAAAGCTTCGCAGCGCTCAGCCGTGCGCTGGCACTGCCAGACGATGGCATTGCAGACGGGAAGTCCCGTAGCGCTGTCCCACATTACCGCCGTTTCGCGCTGGTTCGTCAGGGTGAGGGCGGCAAGCTGCCCCGGATCGATGCCAGCTTGCTTAAGTGCCGCCCGGGACGCTTGCAACACATTTTCGTAAATTTCTACAGGGTCATGCTCAACCCATCCAGGGAAGGGGAAATATTGCCGATGCTCTATGGAGCTTTTAGCGATGATCGTCCCCGAAGAGTCGATAACAAGCGCCTTCGTTCCCGACGTGCTCTGGTCTATGGTAAGCAGGTAATCCTTCTTGTTCTCCATCGCTCCGGCCTCTATTTCCCAAGCATGTTCAGCGCCAGCTCCTTAATATGCCCCGCGCTGATGCCGTAGTGGTCGAATACTTCCTTGGTTTTCCCTGCAATCGCCGGTTCATCGGGAATGCCCAACAGGCGAAGCGGCACCGGATGATGCTGAACGACAACCTCCGCGACCGCAGCCCCCAGGCCGCCGTGAATGCTGTGCTCCTCCACGGTAATAATATGGCCCGTCTCCTGAGCAGCCTTAATGATCGCCTCTTCATCCAGCGGCTTGATCGTATGCATGTTGATCACCCGGCAGGAAATCCCGGCCTCCTTCAACAGCGCTTCGGCATCCAATGCCACCCGCACCGTCTCTCCTGCGGCGATCAGCGTAATGTCGGATCCGTCGCGCATCGTGACGGCTTTGCCGATGACAAAGTCGTAATCCGCTGATTCGTACACATCCTCCACCGGATTCCGGCCGATACGCACATAAACCCCGCCCTCATAATTCACGAGCGCCTCGGTCATCCGTTTCGTCTCATGACGGTCCGCAGGCAAAATGACTGCAAGGCCCGGAATGGCCCGGGTAACCGCCAAATCCTGCACGGAATGGTGCGACATTCCGAGCGCGCCGTAGCTGATCCCGCCGCTGATACCGATCAGCTTCACATTCGTGGCCGAATAGGCTACGTCCACTTTGATCTGCTCGATGCTCCGCATAGACAGAAAGCAGGCGGGCGAAGTGACGAACGGTTTCTTCCCGCTGTGAGCAAGCCCTGCCGATATGCCAACGATATTCTGCTCGGCGATGCCGACCTCGACGAACTGCTCAGGGAACGCTTCAGCGAACGGTCCCATTGCCGCCGAGCCTCTTGAGTCGCTGGCAAGCACCATAATGTCTCGGTCAGCCTGTGCAAGCTCCAGCAGCGTATCGCATATGACCTGACGGTTAGCTATTTTGTTCCCCATCGTTATCGAACCTGCCCTTCTTGTTGATAGCTGTCCAATGCCGCGGACAACTCGGATAATGCCTGCTCCAGCTCAGAGTCGCTCGGTACGTGATGGTGCCAATGCGGCACGTTCTCGGCAAAGGATACGCCCTTAGCTTTGACCGTGTTCGCAATAATAAGCGTCGGTTTTCCTGCCACGACCGGCACCTTCTCCAACTCCGTCACCAGCTGCTCCATGTCATTGCCGTCGATCGATACGACGTTCCAGCCAAATGCCGACCACTTCTCGTCCAGCGGATCAAGTCCCATGACATCTTCTGTGGAACCGCTGATTTGCAGTCCATTGCGGTCGATGATTCCGACCAAATTATCAAGTTTGTAATGCGCGCCCGCCATCGCTGCCTCCCACACGGAGCCTTCGGCTTGCTCCCCGTCACCCATCAGACAGAACACCCGGTAGCCGCGATCGTCCCGTTTGGCGGCAAGCGCCATACCCACCGAGATCGCAAGGCCATGCCCCAATGCTCCCGTATTCATTTCAATTCCGGGCACTTTATTGTTCGGGTGGCCAATCAGACGGGTTCCAAACTGGGAGAACGTCTCCAATTCAGCTGTTGGGAAAAATCCTCGATCAGCCAAAATGCACCAAAGTGATTCTACGGCATGACCCTTGCTGGCTATAAAGCGATCGCGGTCCTCCCATTTCGGCCGGGCCGGATCCAAATTCATGACTCTATAATAAAGTGCGGTCAAAATATCGGTATTGCTGAGCGAGCCCCCGGTATGCCCCGCCTTGGCCCGATGAATCATCCGGAGCAGATCCATGCGGATCTGCGCAGCCTTTGCTTTCAATTCAATAATGTCCATCTCTACCGCTGCCTCCTTATTCTTGGTGATTTATAAATTTGAACCACGCAGCCAAGCCTTGATTTGCTCCTCGGTCGGATCGACAGGATCGGCGGTGAGGCCTGGAATGTAGTTGCATGCCTCGTACAATGCCGGAATGACGTTCGCATGAATGCCGACCGAATGATGCACATAAGGGCCTTTGACCAGCTTTTCTTCCCATAGCGGCCAATCGTTCACTTCCACCCATACATAAGAACCGCGTGTATACGGGCCTTGAATGCCCCGTGCCTTACCAAGGAACAACTGATATTCCCCGTGATCCCCGTCGAATCTGGCCAGCGTCATGCCGCCGCCCTTGATTTCGCCTTCGTGCGTGCCCGGTGAGTGATCGTCGAACAGAAAATGACGGCATAGCTTCGGACGTTCCTCTACGGACAGCGATACAGGGAAATTGCCGCAATGGAACAACAGCTCCCCATTCTCATTCTCCGGATGCCGGATCGTCAGGTCGGCAAAAAACGTTGGCAGTTGATTCATCGTCGCTGCCTGTACCATGACCGAGGTAATCGCCCCGTGGATGTCCGTCTCGCACGTCACCGGAATTTGCTCATCGGTCAGAATCGCATTGGCGAGGCAAGGCATGATTCCCATGGCCTCCTGCAGGGACGACCAGCATTGAATCGCGATGGCCGAGCAGCCGTTTTGCACCGCATACTGCTTCATCGCCACCTTCAAAGCGGCGATACGCCGGACATCTTCCTCTGTGACCTCCGACCAATCCAGCTTGGCCTTGATATAATCGATCGCTTCCGCCAGCTCCGAGCTGCTGCCCTTTTCGATCTGCTTCGAAGCCCGTTGAATGTCGATCAAAGTGATCGGATGAAGCTCGATGCCGAACCGTTCGAGCAGCTCGCCTTCATTGCACATCATCGTCCAGAACGAGGTCGGTCTGGGACCGATTTGTAAAATGCGCAGACTGCGGAATTGCCGCACTACGTTCGCCGCGGCCACGAAATTCGTGAAACCCCGCTCAAATACAGGCGAATCGACCCGGCTGTTCGTCACATACGAAAACGGTACGTTGAAACGGCGCAGCACCTTGCCCGTTGCGAACAATCCGCACTGGGTATCACGCAGACGCATGCCATCTTCAAGCGGCGCCTCATCCCGCGGTCCCCACAGCAGCACGGGCTTGCCCAGCGCTTTGCCTACCCTTGCTACCGTATCCTCTGTCCCGAAGTTGCAATGGGGGAAAAATACAGCATCGACATTTTCGCGTTTGAACCGCTCGACAATTTTCTCCGCAGCGATATGGTCGTCGTACAGCAGCCCTTCTTCGTTGATTCCCTCCAGATCCACAAGCTCGAAGTCCATTCCAAAGCTCTGGATCTTCTCCTTAATCATCACTTTGTACTTGAATGCATCCTCCGCACTGAACGTAAAACGGCGGGTTGGGGCGTATCCCAGCTTCAATTTCTTCATCCGGCCTCACTCCTCAGGTAGATTCAACTCCAACTTAACAAACTTAACTAAACTCAATAATGAAACTAAACAATGTTAACCAATAATTTAGTTAATTTCTCTTGCGTTGACTTAAAAATAACACTTATCTAACGAATGGTCAACGATATTTACTGAAATTTAGTTGTATTTAAGTTATATTAACTAAATTGTTTAGTTCACTTCTTCGTCGTCCTTGATTAATTTTTTAGGGATGTGTACACTAAACTTACTAAACGATGAATGAAATGGAGAGATTTTGAACTGTGAGAATGGAGGATATCGCCAAGCTTGCCGGTGTTTCCAAAGCAGCCGTGTCATTTGCGCTCAGCGGAAAACAAGGTATCAGTGCGGAAACGCGCGAACGGATTTTGCAGATCGCCAAGGAACACGGTTATTTACCTAAATCCAAGGCGGCCGCGCCGGAACAAGCACTCAGAACGTTAATTTTTCTAGCCTTCGCCAATTCCGGCATCGTGCTTGAACAATATTATCAGCAGCCCTTTTTTCGCGAGCTGATTCAATACATTGAAGAAAGATGCCGGAGTTACGGGTATTCGCTCATGTTCACCTCGGTGGAACCCGAGCGCTATATGGAGGACATTAAATCGATCGTGGAGGAGAAGCGAAGCGACGGGGTTATTCTGCTTGGAACAAACTTGAATCAATCGCAAATCGCAGCCATAGCGGGCGAGCTGAACGCTCCGCTCGTCGTGCTCGATACCTGTTATGAGATGCTTCCCGTTCATTTCATCGAGATCAACAACATTATGGGGGCTTATCAGGCAGGGGCTCATTTGGCCGAGTCGGGACACAGCCACATCGGTTACATCGCCTCCAATGTGCGAATCCATAATTTCGAAGACCGCAAACGGGGCTTCCTCGCTGCGCTTCGTGACCGTCAGTTGGAGGTGCCTGAGGATGGCTTCTTCGCCGTAGCTCCTACAATCCTCTCCTCACAGGAAGAATTGAAAAGCCAGCTGACCGCGTACCTGGACTCCGGCAAGCCTATGCCGACCGCTTTTTTCTGCGAATGCGACTATATTGCCATCAGCGCCATCAAGACGCTTGGCGAGCTGAATTATCGGATTCCCGAGGACGTGTCCATCGTCGGGTTTGACAACATCTCAGAGGCGCGCATCGTCACCCCCGAGCTATCAACGGTTCATGTGGAAAAAGAACGCATGGCTCACCTGGCCGTCGATCTGATGATTCAGTCGATTGAATCTCCCCAGGTCGTAAAGACGAAAGTAAAGGTGGATACCCAATTTATTCCCCGCGGGTCATCGAGCCGCATCCAATAGCGAGGTGTCCCTTCCAGGTAACCCCTAGGTTTCCGCATAAAACTCGAAGGTGAATAACAACGAACAAAAGGACGGCCATTGGCCGTCCTTTTAGGCTTATTACTCCAGTTCTAAATTAATTGAATAAAGTTAACCCCATTTACTCGTACCAATATCCCGGGATGATCTCCTTTTCCAACTCCAGCAGCTCTTTAATCATCATATCTGCATCATGTATGGAATTTACCAGCGGATCAGTTAGCATCGCTCTTCTCAATTTCGTGAAGCTTCGTTCTACAACAGCCTCCGCCGTCAGTTCGTGCGTATCCAGCACGAGCTCCTGCATGCCCCTGATCCCCCGCGGCATCTCACCCACGTGAAGGGGTTGGATACCATTCATATTCACTTCGCATAACAATTCAAGGAAAGCGTCGTCATTCATGTTCGTCACCGCCCCGTTATTGAGCGTATTAATAAAGAAACGCTTGCCCAAATTGCCCACCATATTTTCGATAATATCCGTGGCGTGGTCGGGCCCGAATGATTTCATGTAGTCGGCGATCGGACGCTTTCCGGATAGGAAATCATCCACTTGCCCCCACATCTCCTCATGCCGCTGATACCGGTCTTCCGTCTCCCAAATCGATAAAGGCGGAATAGCGTCTTCCGTCTTGCCCAGTCCCTGCCAATAGCGGACGTATTCTTTCGTGTGGGCCGTACATGTCGGAATATATCCGAAAATGTTATAGAGCTCATACGTGATGGCATCGTTATAAAGCGCCTTCGCACCTGTATCCCCGCCATCGTTTTCCGTTCCCGCCGATACTCTCATCGACTCAGCTACCTTGGACATGACATCCTTTCCATCATACTCGGCCTTAAGCAGCCAGGTGAAATGGTTGACGCCGGCAATGCGGAAATCAAATTTCCGATCGGTCTCCTCGCTGAATTCACGGATATTCTGAATGATGCCTGCCCGAATGGCATAATAAGCTTTCTTATGCGGCATGTGGTGGCTATCGCATAGGGCGAAGGTTTTCAGCTGCGGTGCATATCGGCTTAAAGCAATGCCGTGGACGGCAGATGGGTTGATGTAATTGATGACCCATGCATCGGGACAAAGTTCCTCAATGTCTTTAGCGCATTCCATAATAACTGGCAGCTCTCTCATGGCTCTGAATATCCCGCCTGGGCCGATGGTATCCCCGGAGCACATGCGAATTCCATATTTTAAAGCTACCTGGCAATCGATGCCGCGGAATTTTACAGTATCCTCAGCAAAACTGAGGACGACAAAATCAGCGCCCTTCAGTACCTCTCTCCGATTTGTCGAGCCTTCCACTTTAAGTGACACATTATTCTCTTTAGCAACCATTTCAGCAAGCCTGACCATCTTGGACAGCTTTTCTTCGTCCGTATCTACCAAAGCAAGTGTTCCTTGATTCAAATATTTAGAGTCGACCATTTGCCAAATCGATTGGCGGCCAAAAAATAAACTTCCTGCTCCGATGACAACAACTTTCGGTTGCGGCACTTTAGATTCTGTCATGATCATGCCCTCCTCATGGGTAATGACCCCATTATAGGAGACTGATTTCGAAAGTAGAATATGAGATAGTTTTACGTTCATGTCAAATAGTTTGATTATTTATAAGCGGAAACTTCAATCGTATACTATAATTATTTGAAATATGTCTTACGGTAGAGGAATGATACTGGATATGAAAATGAAGGACATGGGAATTCTCAATGAGTTGTCAGATTTGATCTCGCTGCGAATGAAGTCTGTTTTTGAGCACACCCATGACGGAAAGTGGGTCGAGCATAAGGCGCACATTGACTACGATCTTTGGTTCGTTCAATCCGGGATCATTACGATTCGTATCGATGGGATTGAACATCAGGCCAGTCCGGGAGATGTGGTCTTTTTTTATCCGGGAATTCCTTATATAGCTTCTACTACCGATCAGGGCTGTCAGTTTATTTACGTGCATTTCGACTTCGAAATCGGCAAGCAGCAGCGAATTCTGAGCGATTTTCCACTCTCGGGAATTATACCGGAAGAGCTGATTCGGGAAGAAACCATTCTCTTCGGCAAAGCCTTTACGCAATCGAATCAATTAAGCAGCATGCCGGGGAACCGCCTATACTTAAAAGCTTGCCTGATTGCTGTCATCGCCAAAATCATTGAACTCTATGGACAAGACCGGTATACCGGCAAATTTCTGAACGGGAGAATACCAAGAGCCGAGCGGAATTTGGACGTGCTGCAGCCGGTATTCGGTTATATTAACAACCACCTGCACAAATCGATTAAAATGAGTGAGCTCGCCCAGCTTGTAGGCATATCCGAGAAATACTTCATCACTTATTTCAAAAAGACATTGGGCATTACTCCGGGACAATATATTTACCAGGTTAAGATGAACCGGGCGAGGGATTACCTGAACTTAAAGAAATATACGATTCAGGAAATCGCCAGCCTTCTCGGCTACCCTGATCCATTTACGTTTTCAAAAGCTTTTAAAAAGTACTATAACGTTCCCCCTTCCAAGTTTGATTAAAAAAGCTGTCAGAGGTCATGTCCCCTGACAGCTATACTGTAATTTAAAGCCTTTCGGTGCAATCCGTGCCTTCATGCGCCTACGCACAGACTGCCGGTCTACCCGTCCCGGCCTTCATACCGGAAATAATGAAAATCGGCATAACTGCCTTTAAACTGATTCATATCATGGGCGGCGATGCCGATGAAATTACCGGTAAACCCGCCGGACAGGAAGCTAATGTTCTGCGGCTGACCGACCGGCTGCCATTCTGCCGCTCCTTCCCCGCGATAATAAAACTGACCGCTGACTCCAGATACGTCCACGGCCAAGTGAACGGGCCCTTCCTTTAAATCGATCATAACGGGTTCAAGGGTAAACTCGTCCCGCTCGCAGCGCAGCAGTCTCAAAACCCTACCTCGCCCCTCTTCATGGCTGATGTAAGCGTACCAGTAATTGTCCTCATTCAGATACAGCATCATTCCAGCCATTTGCAAATACAACGTTGGCTCATGGTCCAATGCTGTCTCGGCCCAAAAGGACTTATCCGTTTGCCGGATGGCCACGATATGATGGCTGAACAGGCTTTGGGCAGATTCGCCTGCATAAATTCGCAAGCGGCCCGGACGCTCGGAAAGCGAGCACCAGCTTTCATTAGCCATCATCCGGAGCGTGTTCCAGCGTGGATGCAGTTTAGTACCGTTGAAATCATCTACAAATTCTGCCCGAATCCCGCCCTTGATGACCGCTCCTTTGGGCAGCGGCACTTCTACTTGCGGCGTATTGCCTCCGGAGGTCAAACGAAGCCATCCTTCCTCATCCCAGTACACCTTCTGTAGGGCGGTTTCCCTCCCAAGGATCGCATACTGGCCTTCGAGCGGACGGGTGCACAGGTGAGCCATGTACCATTCGCCTTCGGGCGTCTCCACCAGGCTGCCGTGACCGGCGCATTGCAGCTCTGCTTCGGGCTTGCCGCTGGATGTCAGCATTGGATTAAACGGATCGACTTCGTAGGGCCCGAGCAGCTCCTTTGAACGAGCGACGGTAACCGCATGGCCGCTGCCTGTGCCTCCTTCCGCAGTAATGAGGTAGTAGTAGCCGTTTTGCTTATAAATATGCGGGGCTTCCGTCTTTTTCAGCGGGGTGCAGTCAAATAGCTTCTGCGGCTCTCCAATCAACTTGCGCTGCTTCGGATCGTATTCTTGAATAACGATTCCGCTCGACTTATTACCCTCCGTAATACGGTAATCCCATAAGGCGTTCAGCAGCCATTTGCGGCCATCATCATCATGGAACAGGGACGGGTCGAAGCCGCTGCTGTTCAGGTAAACCGGTTCTGACCACGGCCCGTGTATGGATGGAGCGGTAATTAAATAGTTATGGCAATCCTTAAAAGGCCGTTTAGTGCTTTTGACGTCCGTATACATAAGATAGAACAAGCCACCATCATAGCTGAGCTGCGGCGCCCAAATGCTGCAGTTCTTCGGATTTCCCTGCAGCTGAACCTGATCCGTCAAAATATCCGTGCAATGCTCCCATTCCGCCAGGTTGATCGATTCGTACACTCTAACGCCCGGCAGCCATTCAAACGAGGAAACGGCAATATAATAAGTGTCTCCGGCCCGTACAATGCAGGGATCCGGGTTAAAGCCCGGCAGTACCGGGTTGCGGATCACTTCCGTGATTCTGTTATCCGAAATCAAGTTGGCTCCCCTCCATAAACCTATTTCGATTTAACATCCATGGCCTGATCTCAAAAATCTTCATCAAGCCTTATTTCAGGTCACTCTTCGTTCCCACCCAAGCTCTTCCCGGGAGGCACGTTGACCTGCTCCAGCAGTTGCTCCGCTTGCTTCGTATTCCGGGATTCGCAACTCTCCACAGAGACCCGTTCGCCGTTCTCAACATAAAAGGCCGGCCCTTCATGATTCTCCACGGTTACATTCCGGAAACGGATATCTCGTACGTTACCAAGGAAGAAGCCCCGGTTGCTCATATCCTTGATGCCCGCCATCATCGCCGGCTGTCCAGGCGTAGCATTCTCAGCCATCGATATATCGATCTGATCGAAGGTCACCTCCGCAACATACTGCTCAGCCAGTCCGTACAGGAACCCGGCGGCGGCATGCACCCTTCGGGCGGTAATGTTGGCGAAATGGATCCGGCGAAAGCATGGCGTCTCCTCCGTAACCGGATGCGGATGCTTGTCCCATACGTATTTGTCTTTGCCTCGCGGCCCGCAAAAATAATACAGGTTCAGGATGAACGGGCAAATGACATCCTCCATGACGACATTGCTTACTCGAATATCCTCGACGATCCCGCCCCGTCCGCGTCTAGATTTCAGGCGAATACCGCGATCCGTTTGCTTAAATACGCAATTCGAAATGACGACATTCCTCACGTCGCCGCTCATTTCGCTGCCGATCACAACACCTCCGTGCCCATGAATCATCGTGCAGTTGGTAATCGTGATGTTCTCGCAGGGAACGCGCTCCTTCGTATCCTCCGTCCCCGCTTTAATGGCGATGCAATCATCCCCTACGTCAATTTGGCAGTTGCTGATGCGAACGTTCGTACAGGACTCCGGGTCGATGCCGTCCGTGTTCGGCGAGTCTGCAGGATTGAAGATCGACAGATTATCGATCGTCACATCCTGACAGCGAACTGGATGAACCGTCCAGCTCGGCGAATTCGCAAGAGACACATCACGCAGAGTCACCCGGCGGCAGCCATCGAAGCTGATCAGCTTGGGACGGGGGTACGCAAGCTCTCCTCGGCGGTTCCGATGTTTCTCCCACCACGCCTGCCCGTTTCCCTCCAGCCTGCCCAAGCCGGTTACGGACACATTCTCCAGACCCTGGCCGAAAATGCATGATGCGTATACCTCCTGCTTCACGCCCTCCCAGCAGGAGGTTACCACTGGATAATCCTCCGGATGATCACTAAAGGAGAGCGTAGCTCCCGCGCTAATATGAAGCTCGATGTTACTCTTCATGATAATCGCTCCAGTACGGTAACGGCCCGGCGGGACGCATACCGTGCCTCCCCCCGCCTCTTCCGCAGCGGCGATGGCAGCCGCAATCGCTTTTGTCGACAGCTCGGAGCTATTTTTACGCGCACCATAATCATCTATGTTAAAAACAAGCATGCCACTATCTCCTTCGTCAGATTATTGATGCGCCATGCGCCTTTCGATCCAAGTACTCGTATTCCGTACAAGCCAGCAGGAAGGCGCCAAGCCCCTTCTGGTCATTCGTAATGATCGGCTCGCTGATGTAATACGCATAGGTGCCGTCCCGGCGGTCTTCTCCGCCCAAGCCGGCTACTTGGCAGGTCTTATTCAGATTGACCCAGCCCTCCTTCGTCTCCAGCACGAATTCCGCAATCAGGCCAGCGTAGGCATGGTCCAGCGAACTGATCCACTCGGAGCCGAGCAGCCCGAGACGAAGGCCTTTGGCTATGGCATACGTGATCATGCTGGAGGCGGAAGCCTCCAAATAATTGCCTTTGCGGCCCCCAGCATCGACGACTTGATGCCAGACGCCGGAATCGGCATCCTGATAGTTCCTTAGCGCGCTTAACGTATCGTTCAGAATGCGCCTTAGCTCATTGAAATCGCCGTGCTCCGGCGGCAGCAGCTCGAGGACGTCAACGAGCGCCATCACGAACCAGCCGAGCGACCTTCCCCAGAAATTCGGGGACTGCCCTGTCTGTGGATTGCACCAAGGCTGCACGCGCAGCTCGTCCCAGGCGTGATAGAGGAGTCCCGTCTTCCCGTCCTTCGTATGCCTTTCGCAAAGGATGAATTGCCTGGTTACGTCGGTTAGGTCGCCCTCCTGCTCAAAGTTCAATAGATATTCCAAATAAAAAGGAGCCCCCATGTACAGTCCGTCCAGCCAAATCTGGTAAGAATAAATCCGCTTATGCCAAAAAGCCCCTTCCGACGTGCGCGGATGCGTCTTCAATTGCTCCCGGAGCAAGGCCGCAGCACGTTCGTATTTCTTCTCGCCGGTCTCCTTATGCAGGACGAACAGCAGCTTGCCGTTATTCAGGTGGTCGATGTTATGCTCATCCTGCCGGTAACCCTTCACCGAGCCGTGCTCCTGAATGAAGTAATCCATATTATCGCGAATATACCCGAAATACTTCTTGTCCCCGGTCATCTTCCACAACCGTTCGAATCCCTTCAGGATCACTCCATAATCATAGGACCATTTCCCGTTATAACCCGGCCCTTCATACAGTTTTGGCGTCCGTTCCATAATGGAATCCGCGGTCCGTATCGCCCAATGCATCGTTGTCATGCCGATCACCCTCCTGTTGGAAAATAAACCGTCGAAATGCGGCCCTTTTACTTGCCATACACTGCTTTATATGCAGCTTCGTATTCGGCGATGATTTTATCGCCTCCTGCTTTTTTCCAGTTTTGCACGGCCTGCTGGAATCCGTTCAGATCGGTCTTGCCGAGAATATATTTGTACGTGGCGTCCGTAATGATCTTCTGCAGCTCGGAGCCTTGTTCCGAATTCGTCGGTGATTCCAGGGAATACAGCGGATTAAGTATCACAAAGCTCTCGTTCTCCTCGATCAGCCGGTTGGCCTCTTTTCTCAGCGGATCTGAGTCATGAATTTCAAATCCGCTCTCCTTCGGGCGGGAGCCCGCAAACGGCTGCACTTCCTGCTGCCATAAGCTCGTATCCTTAATAGTTACCGCTTTGTTCTCATCGATCGTATAATGGACATCCTCAATACCATATGTCATCAGCGCGTATACTTCATCCGACATCAAATCGTTCACGAATTTCAGCACACGCTTCAATTCCTCTTCATCCTTCACCTCCGACTTAGGGAAGGCGAGCAGGCCTCCGACGCCGTTGGACGTCGACCAGATGGCTCTATCGCTTTCATTGCCGGTAGACGTAATACCGTTAATCATCACGAGCTCCATATCGTCCTGAATACCCTTGGCCAAATTAAGCAGGTTTTTGCTGTCGAATAAGGCACCTACGTAAATCCCGGCTTTGCCTTGCGCGAAATTTTGCTGCTGGTCGGTCTTTGCCGTCACGGCAAAATCCTGATTGATGTATCCGTTGTCGTATAGCTCCTTCATATAATCCATCGCCTTGACGTAGCCTTCCGACTCGAATTCGGGCGTTACTTGCCCGTCCTCGCTGACGCTCCAGACGCTTGGCGTGCCGAAATAGGAGCTGAGCGTCTTAAATGCACCGAAGACAAGATCGCTGCGATCCATAAATCCAGTCGTATCCTTGACGCTGTTTCCATCCGGATCCTGCTCCGTAAATGCTTTAGCTACTTGCATCAGCTCATCCGTCGTGTTCGGCACCGGCAGCCCAAGCTTGTCCAGCCAGTCCTTCCGGATGATGACCCCGTTCCTCGCCACCTGCTTCTGCAGCGGTACACCGTACAGCTTGCCCTCGATGGAGGCCGATCTGCGCATATCCGGCGAAATGGCCGCCAGATTCGGGTATTCGTCCAGGTAAGGAGCAACATCCCAGAATACGCCGGCTTTCAAGGCATTGCGTACCGATGAGTTATCCAGCATCGTAAGGGTGACGATATCCGCCAGAGAGCCCGAAGCAAGCGAGGTGTTGAGGCGTTCCTCTTTGGAGGCGTCCGGAATCCACGAGAACTTGATATCTGTATTCGTCGCCTCTTCGATTTTACTCAGAACGGTATCTGTCGGCGGTGATGGCGTCTGCAAAATATTCAGCCAACTGATCGATGCCCTGCCGTCGGCGCTGGCGCCGCTGGAAGGATTAGTGCCTGATTTTGTTCCCCCGCATGCGCTGAGCAGGAGGCTGCAGCATAGCGTAAGCGCTGCCAATTTTGCGATTTTCCGTTTCATGTGCTTTTCCCCTTTTTCATTGTTTTTTGTAAGCTTGATTTATCTTCCACTTCCCAAGCGGAAGCAAGAATTCACATAACCTGTCAATAGACCCCGTCTTCGCCAAACTTTTTGGCCAGCCTGTTCGCGATGATGACCAGTATTAATCCGACGACGCCCTTGAATAGGCCTACTGTCGTGCTGAAACTGAGCTGTCCGTTCTTCAAGCCTGCCGTGAAAATATACGTATCGAAAATTTCCCCGATCTCCCGGTTCAACGAGTTGAGAAGCAAATACATATGCTCGAAGCCAAGCTCAAGCGTATTGCCGATTTTGAGGATCAGCAGGGTAATGATCACCGGGCGGATCGCAGGCAGCGTGACATGCCATGTTTTTCGCAACCGGCTGGCGCCATCCATTTCGGCTGCCTCATACAGCTGCGGGTCTACAACAGTAATCGCTGCCAAATAAATGATGGTGGACCACCCGGCTTCTTTCCATATGATTTGCAGGATGTACATGGGGCGAAGCCATTCCGTCGAGGTTAGGAAGCTGATTTTGCTGCCCCCGAACGCAGTGATGATCTCGTTAATGACACCCCCGTCCACATTGAGAAAAACATAGGTGATCGAAACGATGATGACCCAGGACATGAAGTGGGGAATATATACCATCGTCTGGATCGAGTTTCTGAACATTTTATGCCTGACTTCATTTAGCATCAGCGCAAGAATAATGGGAATCGGAAAGAATATGGCCAATTCGAGCGCAAACAGAATCAGCGTATTGCGCAGCAGCATCACAAAGGTCGGTTCGGTAAACAAACGTACAAAATGCTTGAATCCGACCCAAGGACTTCCCTGAATTCCCAAATACGGCTGATAATCCTGAAAGGATATGATCAGGCCTCCCATCGGAAAATACTTAAAAATGACGAAGTACACGAATCCGGGGAAAATCATTAAATACAACAGTTTGTTCCTGCTTAAGCTTTTTAAATGACGGAGCATTTCAATTCTCCTGTGCCCGGTTCCCTTATGCGGCTTGCCTTGTAACGGAATAGCTGAGGAATCTGCTTCCTTCACCGGCTGTCGACCTCCTTGATCAGTTAACATGTGTTCGAGCCAAGCATATCCGGTAATCGTCATTCCGTATATAATCATCAGCTATCGTCGACCCCCGAAACCCTTTAGCACCAGGCAAACTGTAGCTCGAGATCACAATTCATGATCGGGATACTTGCCGGATTGTAGCTGATGATCATGAGTGGAGATCAGGATTATTTCCTTGATTCAACGTGAAGTTCCACGCCTTCGACCCGCGGTTAAAGTCATAGGACATGATTATATACGGAATATTTGCGGCTTGTTATGGTGGATATGAGACTACTATCAAGGAGGATTCATACTGCTATGTCCAAATCTGCATTTAAAAAAACATCGCTGGGAAGCCGGATTTTCAACTTTGCAAACTATGCGTTCCTGCTCCTATTCGCGCTTGCCTGCCTCCTGCCGTTTGTGAATGTTGTAGCCAGTTCCTTCGCCTCGACGCAGGAAATCGTCTCGAAGAAATTCGTTCTGTTCCCAACGACCTTCTCACTTGACGCTTACCGGTTCATCTTCTCAACACCGACCATCTTTAAAGGACTCGGCGTATCGATCGGCACCACGCTCGCAGGCACGGCCGTCAGCATGACGCTGACGACCCTGATGGCATACGGCCTATCCCGCAAATACTTATCCGGAAGGAATGTCATTAACTTTATTATCGTGTTCTCGATGCTGTTCAGCGGCGGAATGATTCCGACCTTCCTCATCGTCAAATCGGCAGGCTTGATTGATTCGTACTGGTCGTTGATCATCCCGACAGCGATTAGTGCCTTCAACCTGATCATTATGAGGAACTTCTTTCAGGCTCTGCCAGAAAGCCTTGAAGAATCGGCAAAAATCGATGGCGCCAATGACTTCCGCATCCTGTGGAGAATCATGCTGCCGCTGGCCCTTCCTTCGATCGCGACCCTATCGTTGTTCTATGGCGTCAACTACTGGAACACATATATGAATGCGATCCTGTACCTTAACGATTCCGAGAAATGGCCGCTGCAAGTGCTGCTTCGTCAAATCGTCATCGTGTCCAGCGGCATGGAAGGCGATAATTCCTCCGTGGATATCGTTCCTCCTGCGCAAACGATCAAAATGGCAGTTATCGTCGTCGCTACCGTTCCGATGCTGATCGCCTACCCGTTCGTACAGAAGCATTTCACAAAAGGCGCTCTGCTTGGAGCAGTCAAAGGCTAGGCCAATATATTCTATGATCGGATGTTTCAAATTAAAGAAGTTCTGGTTCACGCATGAATCATGCGAAGCCAGAACTTCTTCTTATGTTTGGCGCCCAGCTGCTTAGCGCTCCAACTTCATCTTCCGGTAGGCTCCCGGCGTGACATGCTCCTTCCTGCGGAAAGAACGGATGAAGTTTTGCGAATTTTGATAACATAGCTTCTCCGCCATATCCTTGATCGTCATATCGGTATCCACCAGCCATTTCTTGGCGATTTCCAGCCGGTAATGCATCAAATATTCGCTGAACGTGGTTCCGTACTCCTTCCGGAATATGCTGCTTAAATAATTGGGGCTGTAATGCAGGCGCTCGCTGATCGACTCCAGCGACAGCTCCTGGTCGTATTCGGATCGAATGATCGCGGCGATCTTATCCGCAATCGAGCGGAATTGCTGGTTCGTCTTCTCTTTGACGCTTCTGACCATCGGATAGATGACCTCGTGCACCAGAATACGCTCGATTTCCTCGGGGTTCCTCGTATCCAGCAGCCGATGGTACAGGTTGGCGTTGCTTTGCGTAAGCAGCACCTCCACGCCAATAAGCTGCTCGAGTTGCATGAGATTGTTAACGAAGCGGATCAGCGTCACTTCAAGATTCATCGGATTCAAGCTATGCTTCATCATATCTGCCAGCAGCGGATACAAGGATCTAGCCACCTCCTGCTCGTCTCCCAGGCGAATGGAGTCAAACAGCCGCGCCTCCAGCTCCGTCGGATAATGCAGCAGAATCGGCCCGGATATGCCTGTGGAGATGTCCTCGTAAAAAATGATCGATTCCTTGCCGAGATTCAGTCGCTGATACAGCGCCTCCAGGCTCATCTCGCAAGCCTCCCTGCTGTTCAGCGCATCCTCATAGGGCACGCTGATGCCTATGCTGACGGAGGAGCTTAAATACTCTCGGGCCGACTTGATGATTCTCTTGGCATACTGCAGGATCTGCTTTCGCATGTCTGCTGCGCTCCCCTTCTCAAAGAGAAGCACCGTAGCCTGCGTCCGCTCATTAAGTACGACGGGCAGCATTCTTCCTGGTTCTGGAACGATCTCCTGCACGAGATTGTTCACGGCCAGCAGCAGCACGTCCTTGTTAGGCGGCTGCCCCTCGCCATAGCTGTCCAGTTGGATCAGCATCGTGACGAAAAGCGTGCTGTCTGTCACCGGATACTCGAATCGTTCCAGCCCTTTCTCCGCTTCCTCCCGGGTTAGCCGGTTCTGAAGGAGATTAAGCACGAAATGCGTCTCCAGCTTGGGCTTCTCCAGCTCGATCAGATGCTCCAGGCTTTCCTTCTCAGATACAATGGAATCGATCGAGCGGATGATCCAGTCCACCTCGTCCCTCAGCATTGGCTCCGGGCTCATGGCCAGGCTGCTTTGGATCTTCCGGAAGGGCCGGGTCAGATACACCGCTAGCACGTACGCCAGCATGACCATCAGCAGCGTGATCACGATTCCCATAACGATGAGGCCGTAGCGTGTGGCAGCCAGCGCCTTGCTCACTTCCTTCTGGTCGAGCAGGGTCACATAGGTCCAATTGTTATAATCGGATTTGGCGTATAGGGCAATGACAGAGCTGCCCGCCTTGCCTTCGATTGTCGCTTTTCCCGTCTGTGTCCCGCTCTCGGCCTGCTCGCTAATGAGGCGGAGCTGCTGCGGGGAGAGCATTTCAGATGCCGTCTCGGCGGCGTAGAGCAGTTCACCCTCTTTATTCAGAATATAAACGCTAGTGTCCGGCTTCGTTTGCAGCGTATGATTCAGCGTTTGCAGGGATATGTCCGATAGCGCGACCGCCTGCTTGTCTTTGGAGGACACGGGCAGCGTATGGACGAAGCGAATGCCGTCATCTGTTTTGACCCAGTACAGTCCCCTGCTAGCTTTATCTATGTACTTCTCGTACAGCTCCTCCCTATCTTCGCTCGACAGCTGGGACAGCGAGCCATTCGAAATTCTCCAGTTCTGCTTCAGGCTGATCAAGGAATACTGAACTCCCTCCAGCCCCATCGTGGCGATATAGTTCAGCTGTGTATTCAATTCCCGATACGCCTCGAAATCCCGTTCTGTCAGCGGACTGCTGATCACTTCGTGAAAGGATTTCGTCGTACTGTAGGTATAAAATGCATATTCAATCGTCTGGATTTTCTGTTCCAGTGTATTGCGGATTTGCGTGATCAAGCTTTGGCGGCTCTCCCCAACGCGATCGGCGACCGAGCGTGTGGTTGACATATAAATGTAGCTCCCAAAGCCGACAACGAGTCCGATGCTTAGGACAAGGATAGAAATAAACACGTTGTAAAACGTCTTGCTCTTTCTCATTGCTCTACTCCTTAGGCGAAAATAGGATTGCGTCTGATTTCCGTATATTCAGATAGATACTATTATAGCGCTTACATTCTTTTCGGGACATAGGGATTTCTATCGATCCAGCAATAACTCCGGGCCATGACCAATGGAATGCGGCGATAGGGGGGAGCGGCGGACTTTCCTAAACGGGCGGCATCTACTACAATAGAACTAGAAATGTTTAAATAACAGAAACGTTAATCGCGTAATATATGTATAAATAAAATGGTGGAGGCTGTATTTTCATATGAAGCTAAATCTTACGGCACAATCGCTGCCTGTATATGAGGCATTATCCAGCGCAGTCCGGCTGAACATCATGAACCTGCTGGCTGAGCGGCCGATGAATATTAAGGAACTTGCTGAGGCCCTCGGGTTAAGCAGCGCCATTATGACGATGCACGTGCGTAAGCTTGAAGGGGCAGGGCTGGTGTCCAGTGAAATGGCCCCAGGGCGGAACGGTTTACAAAAAATTTGCTCGCTTGCCGTCAACAGCATCGAAATCGTCATCCCCCGTAAGGAGGAGAACGAATTGAAATGCCATCGTACGGAAATTCCAGTCGGCCATTACTCAGATTTCATGATCGAGCCGACATGCGGCCTCGCTACGGTCGACCATATTATCGGCAGCTTTGATGACCCAAGGCATTTCTGGGATCAGGAACGGATTAATGCCGGCGTGCTCTGGTTCGGCAAAGGCTTCATCGAATATAAAATTCCGAATTTCCTGCTATCGAGCCAACGCCCGGAGGAGCTTGTCATTACGATGGAAATTGCCTCCGAAGCGCCGGATACGAACAACAATTGGCCTTCCGACATTACCTTCATTTTTAACGGAGTCAAGTTGGGCTACTGGACAAGCCCTGGCGACTATGGCGACAGCCGCGGAAAATATACCCCGAGCTGGTGGCATAACAAAACGAATCAATACGGCCTGCTGAAAAAACTGCGCATCACTCGCGAGGGTACGTTTATGGATGGTCTGCAGTTATCCAATATCACCTTGGATGAGATCGGCATCCTGGATAAGCAATGGACATTCAAGCTATCCGTCGAGGATGATGCCGTGCACGTCGGCGGACTTACTTTGTTCGGCAAAGGCTTCGGCAACTACAACGAGCATTTGCTGTTCGAGCTCTACTACAGCTGAAATATGGAATATTTTTGAACGGCCGTTCCATTAACTACAGCAAATAAAAGAAGCCCGAGGAACCCGGGCTTCTTTTATTATTACATTTACACTACTTCCTCATGATATGCTCCCCACCGGCTTTGGCCCGGCAGGGCGCACTCCCTCTCCTTCAGCTTGGCCACAACGGGAATGATGCAGCCACAGACGAGACAGGTCGTTCCGTCCTGCAGTTTAGGGCAGGAGCGGCACAGCTCCAGCCGCGCGGTATAAATTTCATCCGGAACACAGCGTTCCGGCGCAAAGGCGGAGGAGGCCAGAATGCGCTGAATCTGCTCCTCCGTTACCTTATACTCCTCCCGGCAGCCTTTACAGGATGACGTTGCCATACCACTTAAGCCTGGGGAGTCAATGCCAGCACGGCAACGGACATCGGAGGCAGCTCGACTGTCACCACTCCGCCCTCAACTGTAAAGCCATGGAATGCCTGCGGCGCTACCGTATTCGGGGCATCAAACGTATTGTGAGCATCTATCGTATCTCCCGCTAGCACCGTTCCCGTTACCTCGAAGGATTGCCCGCCCCAGCCGCGAACGTCTACCGGAACAACCGCCTTCTCGGCATGATTCGTGTTGCACAGGCTGATATGAACCACTCCATCAGCATTGATCGAAGCCGAGCCAGTCACGGCTGGAATCTCCCGCCCGTCGTAGCTGTACGCTCCGCCATCCACCTCAAGGTCGATCCGTTCAGCATCCTGGTGAACCTTAAACATATCAAACACATGATATGTAGGTGTAAGCAACATTTTCTCCCCTTCGGTCAGTATTACCGACTGGAGCACGTTCACCGTCTGGGCGATATTCGCCATGCGAACACGTTCATTATGTTTGTGGAAAATATTGAACGTCAAGCCGGCTACCAATGCATCGCGAATTGAATTTTGCTGATACAGGAAACCAGGATTCGTGCCCGGCTCAACGTTGTACCAAGTTCCCCATTCGTCGACAATGAGGCCTACGCGCTTCTCAGGATCATATTTATCCATAATGACACTATGCTTCGTAATGAGCTCATCCATCCGCAGCGTCTTCTCCAGCGTCGTAAACCATTCGCTTGTCTCAAAGCCCGTAGCCGGTCCTTTATCCTCCCAAGTAGCACCTGGTACTGTATAGTAGTGCAGGGTGAGAGAGTCCATGAACCGCGAAGCCTCCCGCATCAGAACCTCTGTCCAGTTGTAGTCATCTACGTTTGGCCCGCAGGCGATACGATGAATTTTATTATCGTCATAGTTACGGACGTAAGTCTGGTAACGGCGATAGAGATCCGCATAGTATTCCGGGCGCATATTTCCGCCGCAGCCCCAGTTCTCGTTGCCGACCCCGAAGTAGGTTACCTTCCAAGGTTCCTGGCGGCCGTTGGCCTGACGCAGCTCGGACATCGGCGATACGCCGCCAAAAGTCAAATACTCCACCCATTCCGACATTTCCTGGACGGTACCGCTTCCCACGTTTCCGTTGATATAAGGCTCGCATCCAAGCATATCGCACAGCATCATGAATTCATGAGTGCCGAAATGGTTGTTCTCGACCACGCCACCCCAGTGTGTGTTGACCATTCTTTTGCGTTCTTCCCTCGGGCCGATTCCGTCCTTCCAATGATATTCATCGGCAAAACAACCGCCAGGCCAGCGGAGCACCGGAATGTTAATTTGCTTAAGCGCTTGCACGACATCATTTCTAATTCCGTTCGTATTTGGAATCGGTGAATCCTCGCCGACCCAAATCCCTTCGTAAATACAGCGACCCAAGTGCTCGGAGAAATGACCATAAATATTGCGGTTAATAGTGCCTCTACGGAGGTCGACGTTAAGAATTGCTCGGTTTGCCATGGAAACAACCGCCTTTCAATTAATATATATATTAATTAATTAATACTTACACTAACATTATAGGCATGTTCCGATTCATTCGTCAACCAATTGCGTATGCTAAAATGGCAGGCAAGCTGCATCTACTACAGGGCCCCTAATAAAAGTGGAGTCTTTCCCTCCAGCAAATTAAACTACTAGATGGCCAGGTCAGGGAACTAGATGTATTTCATGCAGTTAGTTCATCGGTTTTGACCGTGGTAGAGGGGACTAACTGCAAAACCTACATTTAGTTTTAGGCTATTTCGACGAATTTGCTTCATTCAGGCAAACTAACTGCATCTTTTGCATTTAGCGTATGTATTTTTAATAAAAAAGCTTTAACTAGCTGTATAAAATACATTCCGCCCCACTAGACGGACAATGGCCCCAATTTGTGAGTGATTTATTCGGTGATATGTGCGAGAGTTGGGACGTGGACTTTTATAACACTCGGAGGATGCATGGCCGTTTATATTTTTGTTGCTCTCCGTTTAATGTCCTTCTCACCATATAAAAAAGCGACTTTAGGATTGAGCTGACCTCAGCTCCCTAAAATCGCCTCAAGCTTAACTATTCGTCTTCGATCGGTCTCATCGTCCGAAGCACACCGTAAATTCCGTTCAAGTCGCCTTCCGGCACGAACTTGAATTCAATTTCCCGCTGCCCCTGGAGAAGCTCGGATGGGATCGGATACTGCTTCGCGAAAAATTCCCGTTTGCGCTCTAGCGGCGTTCTCTCCTTAACCAGCAGCGTGCCGTTAGCGTAAATATTCATGACCCGGTCATGGTTAATCGAGAAGTAGGTCACCTGGAGCAGATTGTCCGCTTCCGGGTCAACGGCAAGCTTATAGCTGAACCATCCGCCCGCATGCGCTAGCCGCCCGTTGAGGCCGTCCCATGCGCCGCCGAAGGTCTCCTCTCCCCTAATCCCATGCTCCAACTCGTACTGGTCATTGCCGACCTGCACGCTATCGATGGTCGCTTCTTTGATCAGCTGCTCCTGTCGTCCCCGCTCCAAATGCTGCTTCAATTCTTCCGAGTCCGCAGCCACGATGTTCCAATAGATACCGTACCGTTCGCGGTGCTGCCTGTAATGCGGCGTAAAAACGAAGCGCTCGTCTTCATCCGTGTTCCGCAGCTCGAATGCGAGCTCATCGGCCCGTTTCACCAGATGGTGTTCGATATCGTCCAGCCACTGCTCCGGCGTCATTCCTTGAGGAATAATGAAGTCCTTGATGAGCATTTTCCGGGTTGGCACGCTCACCATGATCCCGGTTGCCGCCTGCGTCATATCCTCCGTACCCAGCCCTGTGCTCAGTACGACAGGACCGTATTGGAAGCCGACGACATTTTCGTTGTCCGGCAGCCTAGAGACGAGTATCTTCATAGGCAGCGTCAGTGTCAGCACGTCGCCATGATTCCACTCCCGGTCGATGACGATATACTGCTGCTCAGCATTCCACGCCACCGCCACCCCATTCAGCTTCACCTCAATTTGACCCGAAACCCAATACGGAATCCGCAAATGCAGATCCAGCCGCTTCCGGCGGCCATCCTCGATTTCAAAAGTGAGCGATACCTCCTCGGATTCCGGGAGTTCCGCATGCTGGATCAGCTTGACGCCTTGCTCGGCCCAATCCAGCGCAGAGCTGATATATTGGTTGACATAAAGCGTGTTTCCGCCATGAAAATAAATGCTGTCATTCAATTTCGTGAAGCTCTCCATCCCCGTGCCCGTGCAGCACCAGAAATGCTCGAAGGGAGAGCTGTATATTTTGAAATATCCGGTCGCCATCGGCTGAAAATACATCGTCATCCCCGTCTCCGGGTTTTGCGAGGACAAAATGGCATTAACGTAATTACGCTCGTAGAAATCGCTGTACTTCACATCGCCTGTCAGCTTGAACAGCTCGCGTGTCAGCTTCAGCATGTTGTAGCTGTTGCAGGTCTCGCAGGTGATATCGGATCGCTTGCTGTTCAGAATATCCGGCTCCCCAAAGTGCTCAGACTCGCTGTTGCCGCCGGTAATATAGCTGTGATGATACACTACCATATCCCAGAAGTTCTGCGCCGCCTCCAGATAGAAGCGTTCGCTCTCGCCCAGTACCAAATACCGGTTCAGCGCGCCCAGAAACTTCGGGATCGTCGTGTTGGCATGCTTGCCCCTCAACATGTCCCGTCCCTGCTGAATCGCTTCGAATAGTGGAAGCTCGTCGAATTTATGGGCGGCTTCCAAATGCTGCTCGTCCCTGGAAATTTTGTAGAGATCGTACAGACAATCGTTCATGCCCCCATATTCCACGGCAAGCACGGTAGCCTGAAGCTCATCGCTCCAGCGGGACGTTCGCGAGGCGACCCAGTCCCCCAGCTTCAAGACCGTGTCGTAGGCTGTACAGGACCCCGTAGCGTAATATACGGAAATCAGCCCGGCGATGATTTTGTGCATCGTGTACCAAGGCACCCAGGCCGGCTGCCGCTGCTCGATGTTGTCAATCAACTTCTCGGGGAACGCCGATAAATACCCGCTCTCGAATTGGCATTCCGCCAGCTCAGCCATCATATATTCCAGCTTCTGCAGCAGCGCTTGATCCTTCGTATTCTCGTAGGCTTGAGAGCAGGCCGTAAGGAAATGGCCCAGCGTGTGGCCGCGAATCTCGGTATCCTCCCAACCGGGATATTTCTGCGCCTTCGGCTGTAAGCCCCGGTTCTCCCGAAAGCCGGCAAGCAGCCGGTCTGCGTCATAGCTGTGCAAATATTGCAGCTCTTTCGCGAAGGCGTTAACATGGTAATCCCCAGTCAATTCAACCTGCTCCAGCCGAAAATCCTGCAGCCCATTGCTCCGTACGATCGTCTCCATCTTCATCCCTCTTTCACTCAAAATAACCGCTGATTTCAGATTAACGATTGAGGATGAGCTGGAAAATAGCGAAACGTTCGAATCAGTGTAAAAAGGTTAGGTTATTATTTTTTGTCGTAGGAATAATTCACTGGAAATGATATCGTTAAAATAGAATGAAACCGTACCTTTTCGATTATCACAGCTTAAAGCAGCCTAACAGATAAGTGTTAAAATGTCAGAATTAAAGGAGGAACTCCCGCATGAACGGCTATCTGTTTAATGTGGATCAACCGCTGCATATGACGATGACGGGCAAGTTCGCTTCCCCCTCGCCGGATTGGACACATTTGAGCAGGGTGCTGATGGATTACGAATTGTTCGTACAGACTAAGGGTGTGTTATATATCGCGGATGAAGCGGAGCAGTACGTGCTCGAAGAGGGCGATTTCCTGCTAATGCCTCCCCGCGCTAGGCAGCATGGATACCGCTCCTCGGATTGCAGCTTCTATTGGCTGCATTTTATTCCGTCCGACGGTGAGGCCGCCGATGTCCAGGCCATTGATACGGCCAAGCATGAACACCAGGCTAGAAGCATCGTCATTCCCCGCAAAGGAACGCTGCGCAGCGCGGACAAAATCCTTGTCCTGATGAAGCAACTGCAGGATGCCGTCCGCAACTACCGGGAGCAGACGCTGAGCAATTACATGACGACGACGATTCTCTGCGAGCTGTACAACCAGTTATTCCGGCAGGAACTCAGCCCAAATCGGAAGCTGAAGCAGCTTCAGCTTTACAACGATATCGTCGATTATATCCAGTGGCATCGTTACGAGCCGCTTAAGGTATCCATAATCGCCGATCATTTCGGCTATAACGTGAAGTATCTGTCTCATCTGTTCTCCAGCATCGCCGGAGTATCGTTGAAGCAATATATGCTGCAGCAAAAAATCGAAGCCGCCTCCTTCCTGCTCACCGATACGAATCAAACGATCAACGAAATTGCGATGCAGCTCAGCTATCACGACAGCCATCACTTTATGAAATCCTTCAAGCAAATGACGGGTCTTACCCCGACCGAATACCGAAATGCGTATGCGAATCGGTTGTTGTTTTATGAGTGAGGTATATGAACGAGCAAAGCCGGCTAGCAGAGTCTCTGCTTAAGCCGGCTTTGATATGTAGCTTCTAACTTTTAAATTAGTCTAGATCCCACCGCCATGCTCTAGACTACTCACCGTACTCGTATTACCTATGTTGCCACCTGCAAGACCAGAACCTAAAGAAATAACGATAACTAACGCCAAAATCCATTTACGCATCCTTTATCACCCCTTCCAATAAATTTTCATATTCCCTTAATTGCTCCTCTGTTGCAAACGACCTATAGCGCTCAAATAAAGGGACTGCCTTCATAAAGTAATTATGATTCTTGAGAGATATTGCAATTCTAAGTGTATCTAATGTTTTCGACACACCTTCCTTAAAATCCTTTTTTCTCAAATAATATACAGATAATTGATAGCTTAGTCTAAGGTATCGATCCTTACTTACCTCCAGTTTGTAGTAATTATCACCTTTGTCATATAACTCAGTACCAATGTGAAATTGTTCAAGTATATCATCTACAAAAAAATTATGAATATTTGATGCTTCAACAATAACCCGTAGGGTAGGTAATATCTCAGGTGGGTGCTTTTTTACTGATTCAATATACTCTGGAATAATAGATTGATCACCGAGTAATACCTTCAAATTATAAGTGTTCAATTTGGCAAACAATTTGAATTTCTTAACCTCTTCCTTCCCAGATTCATTCAATCCAACAAACCAGCTTAAATCTGCATAACCAGCTATGTATTCAGGTATCTCTTCATATCTTCGTTGAAATTGCAATGCGATACCTTTAAGCAAGTAACCTTGTCCATAATACAGAACTAAATTTCTTTCAGCCCTAAACTGAAATTCTTTGCCTTGTTGATATGCTCTCTCATAGTTTTTGTAGACCAATTTAACCAGATTTCTGAGCTCATCAGAATATATTTCGGTCTGCACCCATTTTTGCAAAGTTAAATAAGCATTAGCTAAATGTAATAATCCATCCAATTGATAATCTTCAGGCAAGCGATATAAGTACAGTTCAAATCTCGTAGCCGCAATCAGATTAGCCTCTGCGTCACCCCCTAGCGATAACCGAAAAACCCGATAATGGCTGATCGCCAGCCTCTCCGAGTGCTGGTACTTCTCACTCTCAATCACGACATTGTAAAATAAGCGAGATTCTTCACGCAGCCCATTCTCGTAAAGCTCCTCGCCAATCTCGAAAATCATCGGGATGTAGCTCAAATTTTCTACGATGCGATCCAGCACCTCTTGTATGCATTCAGTCTGACCGACTTCGGCGCACCGCAGCAAAAAGGATTTGAGCCTTCTGCGGTTCGGTTGATCCGAGTCCACGCACTCGTTGACATATAACGGATAATAGAAACCTTCCGGCTGTTCCAGGGCTTCCGTCATTAAATCCAATTGCCGGATGGCAATGGGCTTGGGAGGGTTTCCGTTTAGAATGGCGCTGAGTGTCCCGCGATTAATCCCCGAGCGGCTGGCAAAGCTGCTCAAAGAGTAGCCTCTGCGCTCAAGTTCTTGTTCTATGACAGAACGGATCGTGGGTTCATTCGTCATTCAGGCTCCTCCTTCCTATGAATCAACGTAAAGTTACAAAAAATATAGCTAAACTATTCGATCTCCTATATTTTTACACATTATACGAAAATATGAACTAGTGGTCAATTAAATTTTTCAAAAAAAGGCTGGCCCAACAATCATCAACCGATGACTGCTGGGATAGCCCTAATATATTTCGCCCTGAGGCGTGTCTATATATTACTCCAGGCCGTAATACCCGCACACGACTTCGCCGACGGACTTGGCTGCGACAAGCAAAGCGTCTTCGTCGATATCGAACTTCGGATGGTGGTTGAAATAGACCTCTTCCGTATTTTTGGGCTTGCAGCCAATGTAGAAGAAGCAGCCCGGGATTTTCTCCAAATAATAAGCAAAGTCTTCCGAGCCTGACAGCATATCCGCCTCTGAAACTGTGGTCAGATAATCGCCAACTCCCCGGTTTAGATACTTGACTACATTGGCGGTAATTTCAGGGTCATTGTAAAGCGGAGGATAATCCGCCGTATAAGCCAGCTCGGCCGTAATGCCGAACATGCTCTCGATCCCCTTCACGATCCGGTGAACTTCCCTGTCGATCAGTTGCTGCGTCTCTTTGGTCATATAACGGACATCGCCTTCCAGTACAACCGAATCCTTGATGACGTTAAAGCTCCCTTTGCCGTCAAAAGAGCCTATCGTGACCACCCCGGTCTCAAACGGGTTCAACCGGCGGCTCACAATCGTCTGAACAGCGGTAACGAAATGACTGGCTGCAACAATGGCGTCATTCGCCAAATGCGGGGAAGAACCGTGACCGCCTTTGCCATGAACAATTAATTTGAAATAGCTTCGCCCCGCCATCGCATAACCGCTGCGATAGCTCACTGTCCCTGCAGGCGAGGTTGGAAATAAATGTATTCCGAGGATTTGATCCACATCGTCCAGCAGACCTGATGCAACAATGGTTTTTGCTCCACCTGGAGGGGTCTCTTCGGCATGCTGGTGAATGATCTTAATCGTTCCCGGGATGTCCTCCTTCAGTTGAATCAGACAATCGGCGAGCACCATCAAGTAGGCGGTATGGCCATCATGACCGCAGGCGTGCATCACACCGGGATTCTCGGAGGCAAACGGGAGGCCCGTCTGCTCCGTAATTGGCAGAGCATCAAAATCGGCGCGAAGCGCGATCGTCTTGCCGGGTTTGCCGCCACGAATCGTCACGATCATCCCGTAACCGTCCCACCCCCTCTGAATCTCCACATCTTTGCCTTGATAGAAATCGGCAATATATTGGGCTGTGTCTTTTTCATGAAAAGACAGCTCGGGATGCGCATGCAAATGTCTCCGTATTTTAATCATTTCTGCCTTTCGGGCATCAAGCATACTTAGTAATTGTTTTCGCAAATATCGTTCCCCCGTTCACTTATTTCAACTTAGATCATCCTATAAGCTAAGCCTTTTGAAGTTTAGTGATTCTCCGTTTTTCAGCCTTCCTGTCGCTGGGAACCATGAACAGGATCGCGAGTATGGACAGCACGCAGAAAGCGACATTAACCAGCAAACCTGTGGAAGCCGCCAGTTCTACGTTGCCAGAGGCTGCAATTGTTCCATATACGGCTGCTGAACTCGCCACACCGAAGGAACCGCCCAGGGAGCTGGCCATCTTATAGATGCCCGACGCAACCCCAACCTTATCAGAAGGCGCATTGGTTACGGCAGTGTCAGTCGAAGGCGTCGCATACATGCCAAGGCCGATTCCAAACAGCATGAAACCGATGAACACTACGATGGAATAGAGGAACCCCTGAATAAAGGTACAAGCGGCCAAGGCAATCCCGATCCCTGTAATCACGGTGCCAATCAGCATCGGTTTGCGGGCGCCAATTTTCTGCATAATCTTCTCCCCAACCCGTATCATAGCGAGCACGCTGACCAAATATCCGAGGGATAGCATCCCCGTTGTAAAAGACGTAAAACCTCGGCCCACCTGAATATACGTATTAGTAACAACAAGCGTACCGGCAACCGCATTCAACAGAAAATTGGAAATCGTCGCACCGGAATACGCTCTATTCTTAAATAGGGAGAAATCGATAAAGCCTGTGCCAGCTTTATGCGTTTCTACTCTAAAGAAAATAATGACAAACAGCAGAAAGCACACCATTAAAGATATCGTCATCATGCTAGTCCATCCGAACGAAGCACCCTGCGTAATGAGCAGATTCAGAGAGACCATGGCAACGACAAAAGCGAGCAGGCCACTGGAATCGAATTTGGAGCTGCTGCTTTGTTCAACCTTGCTTTCAGGGGTACCCTTAATGAGGAAAATCCCAAGTACAGCAATTACAATGGAGATAATGAAAATCCAGCGCCAACCCATATAGGTAGCTATTGCTCCCCCGGCAAACGAGCATACGCCCGATCCGCCCCAAGAGCCGATCGACCAGTAGCTTAGCGCCCGCTGACGCTCTGCCCCGTCATAGTAAGTTTTAACCAGGGCCATCGTAGCTGGCATAATACATGCCCCAGACAACCCTTGGATGATGCGGCCAATAATCAGCAGAACAGAACCATGAGCAAGGATCAGACATAAAGAGCCGATGATGCTAAGCACCATCCCGATATAAGTCAGCTTCATGCGCCCATACTTATCGGCCAGTCCGCCGGCAACGACGATAAAAATCCCGGAAAATAAAGCCGTCAAACTGATAGCGATATTGATCATATCGAGGGAGATCCCCAGATCAGCCTGCACGGCAGGTACAATGTTAACCATTGACTGAGCAAACAGCCAGAATGTAATTACCCCGAATACGATCCCGAGGATTAGCTTATTTGTGCCATGGTATGGAGTGTCCATATTATTTATCGTCCTCTCTTAGGTAGTCTAAAACTACAGCGCCCATCGCTTCTGCTGCAATAAGCATACTGTCCTCATTAATATCGAATTTAGGGTGGTGATGAGGATAATATTTGCCATCTGCCGGCATCGCCCCAACATAGAAAAATACGCTTGGACGTTCTTGCGCATAATACGCGAAATCCTCCGATGGCGGCTGCGGTTCACAACGTTCAACACTTGTCACTTCGGGAATCGAGCTGTTCTTTAACGACTCCGCTACAAATTCCGTCAACTCCGGATCGTTGTAAAGCACCGGATAATCATTCAAATAATCCAATTCATACGTAATCCCGAACATCTCCTGCAATCCTTCCAGCTTGTAGCGAATTTCTCGTTCAACCAGCTCTCTGGTTTCTTCCGTCATTACCCGTACATCGCCTTCCAGCTCAACGGAATCTTTAATGACATTGAAGCTTCCCTTGCCATCGAAGGAACCGATCGTGATCGATGCTACATCAAATGGATTCAAACGGCGGCTAATAATCGTCTGTACAGCCTGAACAAAATAGCTGCCGGCAACAATCGCATCATTGGCCATGTGTGGCGAGGACCCATGTCCGCCTTTGCCATTTATTTTGACTTTGAAGTACGCCCGCCCGGTTTGTGCATTCCCTTCGCGATAATATATTTTGCCCGTCTCCATCGTGGACATCACGTGGATGCCGAACACATTATCGACTCCATCCAGGCAGCCGTCCTTGATCATTTGTATAGCTCCGCCTGGTGGCTTTTCTTCCGCATGCTGATGCAGAATAACTACCTTCCCCCGGAGCTCATCCTTCATTTCGATCAAAGTCTCTCCCAGAATTAGCATGTAGGCAGTATGTCCATCATGGCCGCAGGCATGCATAACGCCCGGATTCTTCGAAGCGAACGGAAGGCCTGTCTCCTCCATAATCGGAAGCGCATCAAAATCGGCGCGGATAGCTAACGTCTTCCCAGGTTTACCGCTATCGATCGTCACGACGATTCCATTTCCACCAACATTGTTACGTACTTCACAATCCTTGCCGGCATATAAATCAGCAATATATTTAGCTGTATTCTCTTCATGAAAGGATAACTCAGGATGGGCGTGCAGATAACGCCTTATCTCGATGATCCGGTCTTTCTTGGCGCGCAATTTCTGAAATAGCTGCTCCTTCATTTTAAACGCCTCCTTAATTCGTCCTGCCGTGCAATGTCAACATGGGTATATATTTATATTCCCTGATTGTTGTCATCTTCATACAACGACAAAAGAGCCTCCCCATAGGGGAGACTCTTTCAGCCTGAGGAGAGCCTGTAGCGCGTCTCATCAGTCCTTAATTACCAATTAAATGAAATATTTCCTTTCGCATTTGTCCCGGTAAAATCAAGAAGCAGTTCTTCAGTGGGAAGAAGGCTTAAATTAAATGTTGCTTGATCACCGCTTTTGGTTAATGTTTTCTCATAATATACCGACCCGGAAGCATTTTTAAGCTTAATTACAACAGTGCCCGAGCTTACAGTAGCATTATAATTAATCGTTAATTGCTGCGGTTTAGGTTTGTTCTGCAAGTCAAAGCTTACCTGCTTGTTTCCAGTAAAAGATGAGAAAGAGCATGTTACATTTCCACTTAGTACACCATTGTTATTATTGCTATTTTTATTACAGGTTGCACTATTCGCATGCGCCGTTGAGGAATTCGCACATCCCACAAAAATAATAACCAATACCCCCAATAAAATCGAACTTAAACGCTTCTTCATAATTTGTCCTCCAATTATTATAATTATTATTTCTGTAACAATGTATGACGAACCTTTGAAATTTAGCAATTCCAAAATTAAATTAAATTTGTAATATATGCTTGTGATTGTCCGTTTCTATGGCAGCCGAAATCTCCATAATGGAGTGAGGCTGGACAGCTTTAAGATAATCCTCTGCCTTCATGGCTATAGATGTATCCAGCAATCCAGCATTAAACACGATCTCCTCATTCTCCATGAGCAGGGGATCTACGATCACAAACAAATCCCGGTGAAAAGAAAACGGCGGAACGGCTCCCATTTGGCAATAAGTCAATTCTCCGGCTTTTTCGTACGGGGCTAACGACACATCATAAACATTAAGGCTTCTTTTTACTCTTTTCATATTGACTTTTCTATTGCCGGGAATGACAGCTAGCATATAATTGGCTTCTTGACTTCTTTCCTTAACAGACACTACCATCGATTTCGCCGCCATATTTATAGGATGCCCCCTAATTAAACTGGCGAGCTCGGTATTCCCCTCAGGAGGATGAATTATTGTTCTGTATTGTATTTCTTTGTCATCCAAAAGTGTACAAATACACTCGAACACATTCATATTAGAACCTATCAAAACTGTTTCAGTACCTCCCTCTTCTGATTTTCTAACTCTGGTCCAAATATGCTGCCAGTTCTGCTATAGTCGTATACTTATACACCAGCATTTCTTGATCAGTTATTTGTTCCTTCTCCATTTCGAGATCAAGCATGACCGCTAATATAGAGTTGCCTCCAATATCGAAAAAATTGTCTTTGATGCTGATTTTATCGGCTTTTAATAGCCCTCGCCATATACGCTCCAGTTTGAATTGGGTTAGCGTATGGGGTGCCTCATAATCTGCAGCACTAGTGGTTGCTTCAGGATTAGGCAGTTTTTTCTTGTCCATTTTTCCATTGGCTGTTAGAGGAAATTCATCTAGTTGTACAATATGTGCAGGAATCATATAGTGCGGGAGTCCTTGAAGTAAATATTGCCGTACTTGTACCATGTCGAGCTCTGTTTGGCCGATGACATAAGCAAGCAGTTGCTTGGCATCTTCTGCAGTTGTTGTTGCGACAACTACTGCGTTAACAATCTCTGGATGCTTAAGCAGATAGCCCTCGATCTCTCCTAGTTCAATCCTGTAACCATTGATTTTAACTTGATCATCCTTTCTTCCCATAAACAATAAAGTACCGTCCCGGAGCAGCTTAACATAGTCTCCCGTCTTATAAAGCTTGCTCTCCGTGATGTGTGGATGATCGATAAACCTCTCTGCTGTCAGTTCGAACATGTCCCAATAGCCTGCTGCCAGTCCCTCACCGGAAATATGCAGCTCACCTATAACTCCAAAGGGTTGAAGCCGAAGGTTCGCATCCAATACATGCAACCCGGTGTTCAGCAGGGGTTGTCCTAGAGAAATCGGCAAATCCTGCTGCAGTTTCTGCATAGAAGACCATACACATGTCTCCGTAGGGCCATACATATGAAGCACGTTAGCATCTGTCCATCTCAGAAGTTCGTAATAAATATGTCGGCTTAGGGCCTCACCTCCTATAAGGATATCCTTCACTACTTTCAGATAAGACAAGTCAAACGAATGCTCCAGCATAACTTGCAATCGCGAGGGAGTCATCTGAAGCATATCGATTTGCTTCTCCACAATCAGTTTTTCGGTTTCACTTGGCAGACTGGCCTGCTCCTCGCTCGCTACAACCACCTTCATCCCTTGTGTTAGGGGAATAAGAGCCTCGATTACAAAAATATCAAAGGATACCGTCGTTAACGAAAGCATTGTCTTATCCGGCGTAAATTGAATTCTCTCGGTCATGCCCAGTATCAAATTATGCAGCGATTTATGCTTTATCATTACACCTTTGGGCAGTCCTGTAGATCCTGAGGTGTAGATGAGATAGGCGAGATCATCAGCAGTTCCTCTACTCTCCAGCGGAAGCGGGCTTTGCTTGTGTAGCTGCTCCTCCATGACATGAATACACGCGGCATTATATTCTCCTTCGGGCTCCTTATCTATTAATAGAACCTTTAGCCTGCTGTCCTGAATAACATGGCTGATTCTTTCGGCCGGATAAGCTGGATCAATCGGAACATAGGCAGCACCTGACTTCAAAACACCAAGTATAGCTGCAATAAGATAGATAGATCTCTCCAGTAAAATGCCCACACGATCCTCACTGCCTATGTTGTGCTGTTCCAATAAGTATCGGGCCAATCGGTTGGAATGCTCGTCCAATTCACGATAAGTGACACTCTCGCCATTACATTCTATCGCCACCTTGTCCGGAGTCATTCGAACCTGATGCTGAAACAATTCATGCAGCGTCCTGTAGGGTATTTCCCGATGCTCCCCTTGCTGAAAACCTGCCATTCGTTTTTGTTCTTCTTCCGAAATCATACCGATATCTGCCAACTTGATGAAATGATTTGCACTTATGTCAGTTAGGATATTCAAAAAGTGCTCCGCCATTTGCTGTATCGTCTCTTTATCAAATAAATCCCTGCAATACTCGAAGGTGAGCAAAATTTGACCGGCATCTTCAGTAGCCACTAATGTCAAATCATATTTGGAGACTTCATATTGCCAATACGGATTGTCAGCTATTTCAACGTCTTTGAGCTTCAGCATTTCCATATGCTGTTCCTGACGATGGTTGTGCATAACGAACATTGTGTCGAACAGAGGATTGCGGCTCATATCTCTCTGGACTTTTAGGTGATCTACCATTTGCTCAAAAGGATAGGCCTGATGCTCGAATGCCTCAACAGTGTTACCCTTGACTTGGGCCAGGAAGTCCCAGTAAGACAAATCAGTATCCAGCTTATTGCGTAAAGGAAGGACATTGATAAATGCGCCTATAATTCTCTCCAGATCAGCATGATTTCTGCCTGTGATTGTTGTTCCCACCACAATATCGCTTTGACCGGAGTACCTTGATAACAGCGCATAATATGCGGTCAGCAGCACCATAAATGTTGTGGTGTCCGACCTATAGCTTAAATCCTTAAGTGCAGCCAGCAGTTCCCCGTTAATCACCGCTTCGACTTTGTCTCCGGCAAAGCTCTGTATTACAGGCCGGGAATAATCCACAGGAAGTTCCAAAATTGGAATATCGTCTTTAAACAATTCCAGCCAATAGGCTTCATGGTTCTTATAATCTTCTGACTCCCTGTAATCCTTCTGCCAAGCCGCATAATCTTTATACTGAATGCGAAGCTCCTCCAGTTGCTCATCATTGTAAAGGGTGATGAACTCCTTCTGCAGAATATTCATGGATACCCCATCCGATACAATATGATGCATATCAATGAGCAGTATATGCTCATCCGAGGTCAATGAAAGCAGCCGGGCTCGAAACAAGGGAGCTGTTGCCAAATCAAACGGAGCTATAAAGCGTTGAATGCGCTCTAATACCTCTTCTCTGTCAATAATTTCGTATTCCGTCTGAAACGGAATATCATCATGGACAATTTGCACCAGTTCTCCATCGATCCATTCAAATGAGGTACGGAAACTCTCATGCCGCCGCACCAGTTCCTCCATCGCGGAATTTAGTTTTGCAACATCCAGCTGCCCCTTCAGTACAATTACTTCCGGCATATTAAATGCAGTATCGGCTCCCTCAAACTTGCTCATGATAAACAGCCGCTGCTGAGTAGAAGTCACAGGATAATGCGCCCTCCTTCCAGCCGGCGGTATGGCTGACCAATGGCTCTTGGCCGCTTCCTGAATAAGACTGCTTAGATTCTCGATCGTCGGAGTTCTGAAGAATTGTCCAATGGACACCCGTGCATCAAAGCGCTGCTCTACTCTTGCCAGTAAGGAAATAGCCTTAATCGAATGTCCTCCATACTCAAAAAAGGACTGATCCACTCCGATATGCTGCTCGCCTAAGATTTCCTTCCAAAGCTCGACCAGCATTTCTTCGATATGCGTTCTAGGAGCAGTTATGCTCCCCTTCGGTTTATCCTGTACATTTTGCAGAGCCTGGCGGTCAATTTTTCCGTTTATTGATTTAGGTAATTCCTGAAGTTTTATAATTCGCTGCGGGATCATGTACTCAGGTAATATTTCCGATAAATGCTGCCTTATCTCTTCAACCGTTATATCTTGTTCCGATGAAAAAAATGCCCTTAAATGCTTCTCATTATCCGCCTCCTCTTTTACGATGACCGCAGCTTCAGCAACAGCTTCACAATGCAGCAGGGCAGCTTCAATCTCTAAAATTCCGATCCGATACCCTCTTATTTTGACCTGATCATCATGCCGGCAAATATAATGAATTTGTCCTTCATAATCCCGGCTTGCCAAATCCCCGGTTTTATACAGATACCCTCCTTCTTGAAATGGATTAGGCAGAAAACTCCTCGCAGTCAACTCTTCATTATTCCAATAACCTTGGGCAACACCGTCGCCACCGATGTATATTTCGCCAGCGACTCCCGGCGGACAAGGGGCTATATCAGGATCAAGTATATAAATCTGCACATTGTCTGCGGGTGTACCAAGGGGCACATCACGTCCCTGATCCGTTTTCGGATTATAGATGTGAGCCATACAGCCCACAACGGTTTCAGTAGGCCCATACTCATTCCATATTTCGATCTGATGATCAAAGTGGGAAGATGCTTTAAAGGCTAGCTCACTCGTTAACACATCTCCCCCCACAATCAGCCGCTTCAAACGTTGTGGACGGTAATCCAGAAGCAGCAGCATTCTTAAATGAGCTGGGGTAAGCTTCATCACAGCCGCTTCATCTTCGCGCAAAATGGCCGATAACAAGTCCTCTCGCTGCTCAGCACCATAAATGATTAACTTATTCCCGGTAATAAGCGGCAAAAACAAGGATGTAACCGTCAAATCAAACGATAAGGAAGAATAGAGTGGAAAAGTACACATTTCTTCTTTGACGTATTTTTGTTTCGCCCAGCATAAATAATTTACGATTCCACGATGGCTGACCATGACTCCTTTCGGTTTGCCAGTGGAACCCGAGGTATACATCAAATATGCTTCCTCGGAGGAGCTTGTTTCAGCACGGAGATTACGACGGTCTCCCTGATACAGATCAGTCTGCGTAATAACCAGCATCTCCTTATCCCAAACGGCCTGACCTAAGACATCGTCATCTGTCAGGAGCACTACGGCCCCGCTATCTTCTGCCATATATCGAATCCTTTCCACAGGATAAGAAGGATCGATAGGAACGTAAGATGCCCCTGTCTTTAATATCGCTATAATCGAAACAACGGTTTCTATAGAGTGCTTTGCCAATATAGCTACACGGTCACTAACCCGAACACGAGCCTTCCTAAGCCTTCGTGCCATTTGATTGGCCATCTCGTTCATCTCCTGATAGGTAACCGTTCGTGCTCCGTACTGCAGGGCGACGAGAAGCGGGGTCATCTTGGCCTGCTGCTCAATAAGCTGATGAACCCGCTTTGTAGCCGGGTATCTTGCGCTTGTACGATTGTAATCATAAAGCAACCGATGGTTCTCTTCCTCTGACAGCAAAGTGAAATCCCGAAGACATAATTCTACATTGCCCAAGGCTTGCTTTAATATAGCAAGAAATCTGCTTGCCATTCTTTCCATGCTCTCCGGCCTGTACACATTTGGGGCATAGATGACGCGCCCCTCTATCCCTTCATTCCCTCTATGAAATACGATCGTTAAATAGCTTCTAGGCTGCTGCAAGACAGCTTCTAAGGCCTGATTTGAATGAAGATTATCCAAAGCGATTGCAGTATGCAGCAGAGCTCCCTGGGGAAGCTCAAGCAGCCGCGCTAAATGATCGATAGGATAATATTGATAATTCAGAGCCTCCTTGAAGGTTTGATTTATCTTCCGAAGACAAGCCGTAAATGAATCGCTGCTTAGCAAGGTATCATGTAAAAGAACGTAAGGAATTTCTTCGGATTCCTCATGAACCTGAAAGGCTGGAGCAGCTACTGCAATTTCCTGTTCATAGGTTGTTTTATACAATAAAACTTTAAATACCGTCAGCAAATATGAATACAGCAAAGTATCCTGCTCTTTACAAATCTCCCACAGCTTCAGACCCGAGGACTGATCAAGTGAAAAATGATATTCCCTCTTCACGGCAGCAGTTTCTTGAAGAACAATGGGCTCGTCTTGAGGGTAACTACTGCATCTTGGGACCAAAGTTAATTTTCGAGCCCAGTATTCTTTAGCTTCCTTGAATCCTTCTAACGAGTCTAAAACATCTATACTAAAGTTCACTTTAATATTCACCTCTATTGAATACTTATAGTAGAGAGATGTGTAAGGATCTTGCTGTATTTGCGCTGAAGCTCTTCGACTTTAAGTGTGTTGACCAAGTCTGAGTGAATCAGTTGGGAATGAATACCATCATGCGTAAAACTTACTGATAAAATAAAATCATAAATTAGGCGATACGCTTCTATGTCCTTTGCATTTAGAATAATAGCAGGAATTACACTTTTGTTCCGATTAACAATCGGCTTCACATTTTTGATGTCATTTGGATCAACTCGAGGCAAACGCTGTTCCCATGACTGCTCTACTAGGTTCAGTAAATCCTTCAGTGTAGCCTCTGCGGAAATATGAACCGTTAATACCATAGGCGGTTCTTTGTCATTCACAACATGAACGGTAATTTCAGTACGATCCGGATTGGCAAAGGCTAAAATCCAGGCGGTCAACATACTCGCAAGCAGCTTTCCTTCAAAATCTGCCTCCCAGGTTTGCAGCGGGTAAGATCCGGCTGTCCCAGCCCAAGTAAAATAACGATCATCCAACTGGGTATATTTGATAATCGTGCTGCTTTCCTCATTTATTTTTCTGTTAATCGAATCAGCCTGCTGTCTAATCGTCCCGTGAACAAAGATGTCCGAAACATGAAAGCTTATGTTGAATTGCTGTTCAAGCTGCGTGCATATGTCCATAACCAGCAAGGAATTTCCGCCTAGATCAAAAAAATGGTCGTTTACGCTTAGCTGGTCTTTGGGAATTCCCAGAACCTTCGCCCATATGGCCGCTATTTGCACCTCCGTATCATTTGCCGGGGCTTGCAAGTAGGCATTGAAATATGAAGCAGGCGGAATTAGCGCCTTACGGTCAATTTTCCCGTTATGATTTACCGGCAATCGGTCAGGCAGCATAATAAAATAAGAGGGAATCATATAATTGGGCAGCTTGTCCTGAAGAAATGCCCGAAGCTCATTTATTTCCATAACCTGTTCCGACACGTAATACGCGAACAATGCATCGAACCTGTCGTTTCGTCTATCAACGACTACAGCGGCTTCTCGGATCAACTGATGACTCAGCAGAGCTGCTTCGATTTCTCCCAATTCAATCCGATATCCTCTTAATTTAATTTGATGATCGAGCCTTCCCATAAACTCAATGTCTCCGCTTTGCAGCCATTTAGCCATATCTCCGGTCTTGTACACCACCTCATCCCGCCGCAAGGGATGGGGTATGAACTTTTCTTTGATCAATTCCGGACGATTCAAATAACCGCTCGTTAAAGCAATTCCTCCAATGCACAATTCCCCAATGATGCCTTCTGGCACAAGACATCCAAACTCATCAACAATATACACTTCGACATGATCGAGCGGCTTGCCAATAGGAACGGATTTCAGGGATTCGGTTCGGTTATCATCGGCCCATAATGTGGCACAGATTGTTGCCTCTGTCGGTCCATAGCCATTATACAACCGAACCCTTCTTCTCCACCGTTCCGCCAAATTTGCATTAAGCGCCTCTCCTGCTGTAATTAACGCTCTCAGATGATGTACGTGCTCTGGATTAAGGTAGCCAAGAAAAGCCGGCGGCAACGTGGCTATGGTAATTTTATGCGCATTCAAATATTGTTCAAATGCAGAATAATTATTCATGATATCTGGCGTGGGTATATGTAACGTCGCACCAGACAATAAGCTGATCAGGAGCTCCCATATAAAAGCATCAAATGATATACTGGCAAACTGGAGGACATGATCGCTCGTCCCCGCACCAAAATATTCACCTACGAAATCGCCTAGGCAGCTTAATCCCTTGTGCTGAATCATTACTCCTTTAGGTGTTCCTGTCGTTCCAGAAGTATAAATCATATAAGCTAAATGCCGGGGTTTGACCTGATAAGCTGGAGCATCAGTGCTCAATAGCTGCTGGAGGACATCGTGTATATTTACAGCTAAGCCATCAAATTGAATGGATCCGGACATATGGCTATCGCAAACAATTAACTCTGGCCGGCTATCATCGAGCATATATTGGATTCTTTCAGGAGGGAGAGAGGGATCAACAGGCAGGAAAGCGCCTCCTGATTTCAGCACACCAAGCACAGCGATAACCGCTTCAATCGACCGGTTCATATACAGCGCGACAATGCTGTTCTGGCCAACCCCGTTCCTCCTCAACCATTTCGCCAACCGATTTATCTTCTCATCCAATTGTCTGTAGGTTACGGCGGTGTCTCCGTCTCCGTAAATTATGGCTATTTGGTCAGGGGTCTTCTTGGCCTGAAAGGTAAATTTGTCTTGAATACATGACTCAGAATGTGAAATGTCTGCAGTATAAGCGTTGCCCAAGGCCAAAATATGTTCGCGATGGTCCGATGCTACCATTTCCAGTTCATAAATGGAAACATCCGGATTGCGTAACACTTGATCAACCATTTGTCGAATAACTAGGCTTAAAAGCTGCACATCTTCTTTATTGAGCACAGATTTTTTATAATCAAAATTCACTGTTATAGTTGGCTCGAAAGCCAACTCTTTAATGATGATATTCAGAGGATGCAGCTGTTCTCCGCTATGGTATGATTCATAGTTCATGGGCAACGAAGTAATGATCTTTTTTAAAGGCACATTATAGTAATTCACGGAAATCTGATATAGACCCTCAACTCCACTAAGAGAACCAGAAAGATCATTTAATAGAACATCATAAGGATATTTTTGATGAGTGAACACTTTCATGAGGTCATGGCCTATCGATTTCATCAGTTCTGTAAACGATAAAGACGGTGATTTTCGGATTCTATAGGGGACTGTGCTCACAAACATCCCTAAGCTGTCCTTTTCTTTCCTTCCCCATCTATTGAAAACGGGTATGCCAAAAGCAAGGTCATGCTTCCTGTATAGCTTCATCACCGCGGCATAACTGATCGCTACGAAAAAGGTATTGATAGAGAGCTGATTTTTTTTTGCGAAATCCTTAATCCGATCTGACAAGTCGACACTAAATACATGCGACCATCTTTCGGACTCGAGCGAGGCAGAGCTGAGGAAGTTGCCACTCCCCCAATCCATATATTCAGGAATATCCTGGTATCGATCCAGCCAGTACTGCTTATCCTTCAAGTATCTTTTGGATTCAAAATAGGATGCTTCTTTGTCCAGGCATTCAAAAAAGCTCGAAGCCTCCATCAACGTATGAAGATGCCCCTCATCCCCCTGCTCCATAGCAAACTCATATGACGTCCAAATTTTATTCATCAGAATCGATACGGAATAGCCATCAGCAATAAGGTGGTGAACTCTAAACACAACCCCCTGCTTTTCATCATGGATTTTAACCATCATGAATTTAAATAGAAATCCATCTGTCAACGAGACCGACTGATCAAGAAACGAGTTCAGAAAACGATCAAACTCCCCTTGGGGATCATCAGCACTTGAGAAATCCAGCAGTTCCAGTTGTGTATCTTCATACTCATCTACATACTGCTGAATTGATGCACCGGTGCTACTAAATTTAATCCGCAGCGCCTCATTTTGCTGAATCAATCTATGGATAACCATCTCCAAAACCCGGAAATCCACAACACCGCTCATAAACCCGGATACCGTAATATTGTTCGTTTTTGTTCCCGGAAATAAAGCTTCAATATGGTGGAGATGCTGTTGATTATGGGTTAATGGATACTGCTTCGGGCTTGCCATATCCTTACCTCTAGTACTGATCATAAACTTCAGACATAGCTACAACGACCTTTCTTTTTCCTTTGAATGGCGCTCTGCCATGGGTCGTAAGCATATTATCGAGCAGTAGAACATCATTTTTCTCCCATAAATAACGAACCATAATTTCATCATAAACACCGCGGATCTCGTCCAGCACCGAATGCTCAATTGGAGTCCCGTCTCCATAACAGGCATTTCTGGTTAAGTTCTCTTCACCTAGAGTTTGAATCAGGTAATCCCTGATTTCCGCTGTTAAACTCGTGGAATGGAATAAATGAGCCTGATTGAACCAGATCATTTCACCTGTCTTCGGATGTCTTGCAACCGCCGGACGTACTGATTTTGTCCGCAAGCGGTCATTGTTTAACCACTCGACGCTCATCCCTGCTTTTTTGCAGTATGCTTCCACCGCTTCCTTGCTGTCCGTCTGGAAGACCTCTTGCCAGGACAAATCAATACCTCCGCCAAGATTACGGACATACATCACCTTTTTCTCTTCGAATTTCTTAATGATTTGCGGGTCAAGCCTTCTATAAATTTCACGGCTGTCAGCAATTGGCGTGTCACCGCCCTCGTCAGCGCATTCGACGGAATAGAACCATATTTTCATCGGCCAAGCGTGTTGATAGGAGTTTTCATTATGTTGAGGAATCCACATTTCTTGGGGATACTCGGTCGAAGTATATACATTACCTTGCACTGCGGTTCTTGGTGTCGATCTTTCCCGGTATTCCTCAAGAGATGGACTTATAATACCTATAAATCTCTCAAAATGAGAAACGGTAGGTATGTTGAAGCCACGGAACAAGATGCCGCCATACTCGTAAAGCTGCTGCTCCAATGTCTGCTTATTATCATGCACCCAAGCATACACATCCTGGTGACCAATCGAATCCGGCTGAATGACTAACGGGAGTTTGTTCACTTTTTTTAATTCCTCTGTTCCAAGTACTGTATTACTCATACGACTACCTCCTAAGAATTTATGAATTCATATTGCTTTTCCACAATTGTTCCTTGCTCTATAACTAATACACGGTCTGCCTTCTGTAATGAATGGACATGATGTGTGATGAAGATAACGGTCTTGTCTTTAAGCTTTTCAAAAACACCTTGAACGATTAGTGCCTCATTATGTTCATCCAGCGAAGAAGTCGGCTCATCCAAAATAAGGATAGTTGAGTCCTTAAGCAATGCCCTCGCCAGGCAAATTCGCTGAATTTGTCCACCCGACAGCGAATTTCCCAACTCGCCGATAAGCGTGTCATATCCGTTGGGCAACTCCATAATGAACGGATGGGCGCATGCGATGACCGCCGCTTCGATCATCTCCTCCTCGCTCTTGTGCTCAGAGCCCAGCAATATATTGTCTCTGATTGAACCCGGGAGCAGCAGAATATCCTGCGGTACATATGCTATGCTATCCCTGACCCCATTCACATGCTCCTTCACCTCCCTTCCCATGACGTGGATACTCCCTGAATAATTATCGTAAAAGCCCAAAAGAAGCCTGGCTAATGTTGACTTTCCGTTGCCGCTCTCCCCGATAAGCCCCACTTTCTCTCCCGGCCAGAGACAAACAGACAACTCATTTAAAACTTTGCTCTCCCCATTGGATGTTAGGTAGGAATAACCGACATTCTTCATATGAATCGCCGGAGCAAGAACCTCTGACAGGGGATCATCATCGCTTTCTGCATCGCTAGGACGCTCTAGCTGCTCCTCTTCATCAATGATTTCAAAAACTCTTTCTGCCGAGGCAAGACCCACCTGCAGTTCACCGATCGATGTTGAGACAGTGGCATACGCGGACTGGATTCTTAACAATAAATAGATCGAAGACATGACAGACCCGATGGACAGCTTTCCATCTATCGTAGACAGGCAGATGAAGAACACTATCGCAATGATGAATGAATTGGTAAAGACATTTATGGCTTCTTCCATTGCTTTGGCCGTCATTTTCCGTTTTAGCACCAGGCTGTTCAGTTCGCTTTTCTCGGCAATATATTTACGATGGTAATGCTCCTGCAAATTGTAGACCTTGATGGTTTCAAGACCTTGAATTCCCTCCTGCACAATCCCTCTTACCAGCGCCTGCTTTTGCTGAATCAGAACGCTCATTTTTTTGATTCTCTTGTCGAACAACCGTCCGATCATATAAATGATCGGCCCGGAAGACAGCGCAGCAATCGTGAAAACCAGATCAACATCCTTCAAATAAAAGCAGGAGCATAGAATTACCAATGCACTGAATATGATCTCTATTGTTGCATTTTCAACCATATTTGCAGTCTGGCCAACATCTCCCGTTGCCCTGGTCACATAATCGGAAATACTCCTTTTGCGTAAGTATGGGAGCTTAAAACGATTGATTTTGCCTAGCACCTGAAACGATAGATCACGAATATGCAGTCCATGATAGTAATAGCGGATATAATTTTGGAAGAAGCGTATAACGATTAATGATAGACCAAGAGGAACCGCCAGTATTACCATATAATTGATGGTGTTCATATCCTTTTCATGGATGCCATTTATAAAAAACTCTTGATATTTGGCAACAAACAGAGTAAAAATAACTTCGACCACCATAATCGCGACCACAATAGATAACGGAAGCCAATACGGTTTAACATAGCGAAGGTTCTTCTTATACAGCTCTGACTCCCGCTTCTTCAGGAACATGCCTGCACCCCCTATATTTGGCTTTCATAAGAGCGTTCCAGCCCTATATCGTTCATGCTGCCATTGGTGTAAACATAGCCATCCGCAAGCCGCCAGATTTGATCGGCATTTTCGAGCAATGTCAGATCATGGGTAACGATTATCGTCGTTTTCCCTTCCATCAAATGCCTTATGGATTCCATAATGAGCATGGTATTGGCTTTATCCAGGGATGCCGTCGGCTCATCCAATATAATGAGCTCTGGCTGCCGCAGGAAAGCCCTGGCCAAAGACAACCTCTGTCTCTCTCCTCCCGACATAACAAAGCCATTATCGTTAATCCGTGTGTCATACGCCTCCTCTTTGGACATGATCACATCATGAATATTCGCCTTCTTTGCAGCTGCCATGATTTCATCCTCACTTGCGTCCCATTTCCCAACCTTGATATTCTCCCTAATCGTTCCCGTAAAAAGAAAAGTATGCTGGGATATATAGGCTATGGATTGCCGCCACATTTCTACAGGGATACCGTCCATATTTTGGCCATTATAAGTAATGGTGCCTGAAGAGGGCTCCAGCAAACGAAGAATCAGCTTAATAAAAGTGCTTTTCCCGCTCCCGCTTTCACCAATAATGCCAATTGTTGTACCGGATTTAATGACGAGTTCTAAGCCTTTAAGAACCTCTTGTTCGGAAGTATAGGAAAACGACACAGCATTAAAGGCAATTCGATAATTCTCCTTAAAATAATCAGATCCATCAGAGACTTCTTTCGCAGATTCTGTCCCCAAGACACTGTCCTCTACCGGCAGCTTTTCCAGTTCAAGTACTCGTGCTCCATTGGAAATGGCTTTTTGAAAATCGGTCCACGTATTCGCTAATCCTGTCAAAGGAGCTACAATCCAGTCTATAGCAACGATGCAAGCAACCAGGCTGCCTATATCCAGTGACCCAAGAACGGTCAGGTACCCTCCATAACCAAGCACGAACACCAAGCTGATAAATGGAATTAAATAATTCCCCTGTCGAATAACCCCTTCTAGAATCAGTGCTTTTTTGGAATAGGCAATTACCTTCGTATAAATATCTGCATAAATTCGTGCGATCCTGTTGCGGATAGATAAGGCCCGGACAATTTCAGCTCCCTGAACTGAATTTTGTATGATACTGTCCCGTTCACTGCGTATAAGCTGCTGTACATCATAAATATGCCTAAGCTTCTTAGACGCCTTGCTCAGCAATGCGGGCATAAGCGTTGAAATAAGCGCAACCCCTAGCGTGATTCTCCAGTCTATGAACAATAAATAGACAACTATAAAGCATACCTGCGCCGCATCGCCTAGTATTCTGATCAGTTTCTCATTTATGCCTGCTTGGGCTGTTTCTGTCGAATCATTAATTCTGTTCACCAGATCGGAGGAATGAAACAGGCTTAGCTGCGGCAGGCGGATTTTAAGTACTCTCTGAATAAAGAAGGATTGCAGAAACAGCGTAGATTTATTATGTAAAATACCTGCGCCAAATGTATTAACAAAACCAAGCAAAGTAATGATAGCCATCGTAATTACAGCCAGTTGGAGAGAACGCAGCAACAGCTCCAAATCTCCAATAATCGCACTATTAATCATCTGCTTATAGACCTCGATAATTAATAGGCTTGCCCCTGAATGAAGAAGCGCGACTGCGCATAAAAAGATAAACCAGGCGGCATACTTCCTGCTCATGGACAACAGGCGTGCCAAAATCTTAAAAGGAGAATATGAATTAGTTGTAAAGATCACGAGACAACCCTCACTTCTTTAGAGGCTATTCAGGGCATGAGTCCTCTTTGATGTTCATGCCCTTTTCGCCGTCAGATTCTACAGATCAAAATCGGCTATCACCAGATTTTGATTCGATTTTATTTTGGATAAGAGGGTCTTCCTCTCATTCTTGTTAAGAATGGAAATATCCTTAATCTTCATCTCAGGCTGATCCACTATCGCTTCCAAAATACGCACATAATATTTCATTAACTGCTCAGCCGTCTCTCGCTTAAATAGCTGGGATAAATATTCAAGCGTAAGCCACAAGGTTCCAAGCTCCTCGTTAGCGACCAGCGTCAAATCAATTTTGGCCACACGGTATCCATAATCCTCGAAGTATGGAGATATTTTGAAAGATTCATATTCAATAATTTCATTTTCGCGGTGATTATGCAGCACCAGCATTGCTTCAAAGAGCGGATTTCTGCTGATATCCCTTTGGATCCCTAATTTCTCTACCAGTTCGTCAAAAGGATACTCCTGATGCTCATATGCTTTCAGCGTATTCTCCTTGACCTCCATTAAAAATGCAGCAGCATCCTTATCGCCGGCAGGTTCATTTCTTAAAGCCAGCGTATTAATGAACACACCTACTGTCCGCTGAATATCGGCATGATTTCGCCCGGCAACAGTTGAGCCGACAACGATATCCTCCTGCCCGGTAAGCTTAGACAACAAGATGTTGTATGCTGCTAAAAGGATCATGTACAGCGTAGCGCCTGACTCTCGGCCAAACTGCTTAATTTTGGCTAACATTTGCTCATCCAGGACATAATCGACCTTCCCGCCTTCAAAGCTTTGAATTAAAGGTCTGCTAAAATCCGTCCGCAGTCCCGATTCAGGCAGCTTCTTCTCAAAGGTCTTCAGCCAAAACTCCTCGTGCTCCTTATAAGCCTCGGTATTACGATAGCTTTGCTGCCATACGGCTACATCCTTATACTGCAGGCGAATCGGCGAAAGGGGTTTGCCTTCATATAAGTCCATGAATTCCTCTACAAAAACGGTCATGGACACGCCATCTGAAATGATGTGATGCATATCAAATAGCAAAACATACTCTTCTTCGCTCATTTTGATAAGACCTACGCGCAGCAAAGGTGCCTTGGATAAATCGAAGGGATGAACAAGATCTTCAATGATCGCTTTGATTTTGCTATTAACATTTGTCTCCCAATAGCTCACTTTAAACTCAATCTGTTCTTCGATTCGCTGCATAAGCTCGCCATTTTGCCACAAAAACGAAGTTCTTAAGCTATCATGGCGCTCAATGATCTGATTCATAGCCGCTACAAAGCGGTCAAAATCCATTTTTCCTTCCAGCTTGAATACACCTGGCATGTTGTAAGTGGTTTCCGCTCCCTCAAGCTGACTTAACGTGTACAATCGTTTTTGAAT